>DATNDR010000008.1:0-13666 GCA_035606945.1 Pseudonocardiaceae bacterium | reverse complement strand
ACCCTGACCTTCGCCAACACCTCGGGCGATGGCGTCCGCATCGTCGGCAGCCCGGGTGGCAGCGCGCACTTCACCTCGATCAGCGAGCTCGAGGTTTACTTCGACGGTTGAGCACGGTTCATGTCAACCGATCGCCACGGTCGCCCAAGCGCGCGAATGTTGGCCGCAGTGGAAAACAGACGCGCAACGATCGCAGCCGTTCATGGACGCCGGACTGACGACGACCTGCCTTTCTTCGGATTTGGGTCCGAGGATGTCCATTGTCGTCCGTAGTCGTTGCTGTACCAACTGATGTAGACGAGGAGGATCTTCGGTCACACGCTCCGACCAGCGGTCTGTCTGCCGTCAAACATCTGATTCGTGGTCAGGTGCTTCTCGACCCGACTCTCCGACAGAGGTAGAGAGATCACGCGATGACCCTGCGTTTGGGCTCATCCCGTCGTGCTTCACGGCCCGACCACAGGGGTGGCCCTGGGCACTCGGCCCTAGTTCTGCTCCAGGGTTGTGAGGCTGGGTTGTTGGCAGGGTGAGGGTGAGCATGGCGCCGCCGTGGGGGTGATTGGTGGCGGTGAGTGTTCCGCCGTTGCGGCGGGCGAGTGCGGCGGTGATGGCTAGGCCGAGGCCGGCGCCGGCGCCGGTGCGGGCGGGGTCGGCGCGGGTGAAGCGGTCTAGGGCGCGAGGCAGAAATTGTGGGTCGATGCCCGGCCCGTGATCGCGGACCTCCAGGTGAACCACGGGCTGGCCGGTGTTTTCGTGGTCGAGGTGGGCGGTGAGGGTGATCGGGGCGGTGCCGTGGTGCAGGGCATTGTCGATCAGATTGGCCACCGCGCGGGCCAGGTCGTCGGTCTCGGCGCAGACGGCGAGTTTGTCGGGGCAGTTCAGCACCATGGTGCCTTTCGCGGTGTGGTGGTAGCGCGCGAGGGTGGATTCCAGGACCGGGCGTAGTGGTATGGCTTGCGGGCGGCCCGGTTCGGGATCGTCGATGGTGGTCAGCAGCAGGTCGTGGGCCAGGCGCGAGAGCCTGTCGGTTTCCTCTAGTGCTGAGCGCAGGGCAGCGGTGAGCTCGGCGGGTTGGCGGGGTCGGCGCAGGGCAAGTTCTAGCTCGGTGGTGAGCATGCTGAGTGGGGTGCGCAGTTCGTGGCTGGCATCGGCGGTGAATTGCCGTTCGCGGGCCAGCGCGGCGTGCAAGCGACCCAGCAGGGCGTTGAGGGTGGCGCCGAGGCGGGCGATCTCATCATGAGCTGGCGGGACCGGAAGCCGGGGGTCGGGGTCGGTCGGAGTGATCGCGGCGGCCTGGGCGCGCATCCGCTCCACGGGGCGCAACGCCGCTGCGGTGAGCAGGTAGGCCCCGCCGGCAGCGGTGAGCAGGACCAGGGGTAATGCCACGGCGAGTTCCTCACCGAGGTCGGCTACCGCGGCGTCACGACCAGCCAGGCTAGCGGCTACCACTGCCACCGCGGCGGGTGCGCTGGGGCGGCGGATCGGTCCGGCAAGGATGCGGACCGGGCCGAGTAACCCGGTGGCTGTGTTGCGGTCGACGCTGAACTCCCCGGCCGCCGCGCCAGCGATCTCGGCCGGGGACAACAGTGGTCGAGCTTCCAGGGTGGCGGAACCCGACAAGATCGCGCCGGTGCCCGCATCGAGCACCTGGGCTGCGGTGTCGGCACTCTGCGGCTCGCTGGCCGAGTCGGTGGCCTGCAGCTCCTGGAGACGGCTGGTCAGAGTGTGGTCGAGGGATTCGTCGAAGGCGGCACCGAAGGTGAGCAGCGTGCCGATCGCGACCCCGGTCAGGACCAGGGCCATCATCGCGGTGAACGCAGCGGTGAGCCGGATCCGGATCGGCCAGCGGCTGATCATCCCGGGTGGCCGCCGTCGGCCCGGATGCGATAACCCACACCGCGCACCGTTTCCAGCGAGCTGATCTGGAACTGGCGGTCGATTTTGTCGCGCAGCGAGTGGATGTGCGCGTCGATGATGTTGGAGCGGGGTTCGTGGGCGAAGTCCCAGCAGTGCTCGACGAGCGCGTCCCGGGACAGCACCACGCCCGGGTGCCGCAGAAAAGTCTCCAGCAGCGCGTACTCCTTGCCGGTGAGCACGATGTCGACCGCGCCGCGCCAGCAGCGCCGACTGGCCGGGTCCAGCCGCAGATTGCCCGCGGTGAGCACGGTCGGGTGGGCCACTGGACCCCGCCGGGTCAACGCGCGCAGCCGCGCGAACAGCTCCGGCAGGTGAAACGGCTTGGTCAGATAGTCATCGGCCCCGCCATCAAGCCCGCAGATCCGATCGGACACCGCGGCTCGGGCAGTCAGCATCAGCACCGGAACCCATACCTTGTCCTGGCGCAGCCGTCGGCAGAGGTCAAACCCGGACAGCCCCGGCAACATGGCATCCAGCACGACAGCGTCATAGTCGCAGCTGACCGCCGCGGCGTAACCGTCTGTCCCGTCGACGGCGACGTCCACCGCGTAGCCCTCCTCCACCAGCCCGCGCTGCAACAGCCCGGCCATCTTCGGCTCGTCTTCGACCACCAGCACGCGCATCGCTGACCCTCCTGCCACCCCTGCTGCGAATGCTGCCAGCCTCAGCCGGGCAGCACAGTGGTGTCTTCATGCCTTCTTCATCTGCGTGCACTACCCATGGCCAGTGATATCCACCTGATCAACCCCATAAGGCAGGAGGAACAGGTGACCAGCAACAGCGGGTTTCGCCACCGAGCGGCCCTGTCCACCGTGGCAGTGCTGCTGGCCGCGGTGGCCGGCTGCACCAGCAGCACCGCGCAGACCCCGTCCCAGCCGTCCGCCAGTGGGGCTCAGCACACGTCTCAGGGTCAGCGACAGCCGGTGGCCACGAAAGATGCCGACTGGGCCGGGGTGTCTCAGGCCTTGGGCCGGCCGGGCAAGCTGACGGACACCGTCTATCGGGTGCCCTTGGTGCGCAGCGATCTGGCCGTGAGCTCCCAGGGTGTGGCCGTCAAGCCTGGGCTGTCGCTGGGCGGCTATGCCACGTTCACCCGCTACGCCGATAGCGGGCTGATGATGGGTGATCTGGTGGTCACCGAGACCGAAGTCCCGAAGGTTATCGACGCCTTACAAGCCCACGGCATCGAGCTGACCGCGGTACACAAGCACCTGCTGGAGCAGTCCCCGCCGGTGTGGTGGATTCACGTCCACGCCATGGGCGATCCGGTGCAGTTGGGCCAGGGCCTTAAGGCCGCACTGGATGCCACCGCCCTCCCCGCCCCCGCATCAGCGCCCGCGGTGCAGCCGCCGGTCGAGGTGGATACCGCGGGCATCGACGCTGCGTTGGGTCGGAAAGGCACCGCCGATGGCGGTATCTACAAATTCACCGTGGCCCGCAACCAGGCCATCACCGCCAGCGACCACGTCCTGCCCGCCGGACTGGGGCTGACCACCAGCATCAACTTCCAACCCGTCGGCGCGGGCAAGGCCGCGATCAACGGCGACTTCGCCCTGACCGGCGAGGAAATCAACCCAGTCATCGCCGCCCTGCGCAAGGGTGGCATCGCCATTGTCGAGATCCACAACCACAGCCTCGACGAGCAACCCCGCCTGTTTTACCTGCACTTCTGGGCCGTCGATGACGCCGTGACCCTGGCCAAGGCGCTACGCCCGGCACTGGATGCCACCAACGTCAAACCCGCCAGCTGACAGTGCGCAGCCCGACCGCGGCACGGCCAATCAGACACCCCCGCAGTCGACCCCCTGATCTGTCGGATACCGTCCGCACAAGAAGGCTCGATGATCTTCAGTGGTGTGCACATCCTGCTGACCGCGGCGATCACCAGCGCGCTCGTGTTGCTCGTCGCGCTGTGGCAGCTGCCGCGCAGCGCCTGGCCGGATGTCGTCGCCGTCACCGCGCTGTCCGGGGCTGCGGTGTTGTTATGGCGACTGTCAGCGAACATGCCCGCGCTCAACGACGACGGACTGCCCGGCTTTTCCGCCAACGACTGGGCAGCGCCGATCTTGACCTTTGTGTTTTTGAGCCTGTATGCCGATCTGCGGATCCCCACCGATCCCGACCGCTACCGCCAGGCCCGCGCGCTGGCCACCCTGGCGGCGCTGGCCGTCAACGTCATCACCATCTGATCCAGCGCCGACCACGTGCACGGCCCTGGCCCCGGGGATCAGGAGGATCACGACATGGTGCCCACCCCATGCTCCAGCGCGGCGGCAGTCGCGGTCCCCGCGCTGCGGCGGTTGCGGTGGGCGGTCACCGCAATCACCGTGCTCGTCGTGGTCATCATCTCCGGGGTGGGCACCGCTTGTGGTCGCGCATCACCACCTGCTGGGTCCCCGCTGCACCAGGTGGGGCAGATCCCGCTTCCCGGCGATAGCTCCCGCTTTGACTACGCCAGCCTCGACGCCGGCCGGGGGCTGTTGTTTATCGCGCATCTGGGTGCCAGCCAGGTGATCGAAGTCGATGTGCACGCTCACCGGGTGGTGCGCATCATCAACCACCTGTCGCAGGTCCACGGCGTCCTGGTCGTTCCGGAGCGTCACCGGGTGTACGCCACCGCCACCGGCACTAATCAGATGGTCGCCCTGGATGAGGACACCGGAGCCGAACTCGGGCGTGCGCCCACGGGGAACTACCCCGACGGGCTGGCCTACGACCCGCAACAGGCCACCGTGTGGACCACCAACGAATCCGGCGGCTCCGAAACCATCATCGACGCCGCCACCTACCAGGTGCGCGGCACCATGGCATTGAGCGGGGAGGCCGGCAACGTCGCCTACGACCCCGCCAGCCGCACCATGCTCGTCGACGTGCAATCCCACAACAGCCTGGCTGTCATCGACCCAGCCACATTGACCATCGTGCGCCAGGTGCCGTTACCCGGCTGCCAGCACGACCACGGGCTGGCCCTCGACCCGGTCGATCGGCTGGCGTTTGTCGCCTGCGACGGCAACGCCACGCTGCTCACCCTCGACCTGAACACCTGGCAAGTCACCGGGTCCCAAGCGGTCGGGGCCAACCCCGACGTGCTGGCCTACGACCCCGTCGCGCACCGCCTGTACGTCGCCGCCGAAAGCGGCGACGTCACCACCCTGGACAACCACAATCGGCAGCTGACAGTGGTCGCCCGCGAACACGTCGGCGACGATGCCCACGTTGTCGCCGTTGACCCCACCACCGGCCACACTTACTACCCTCTGCCCACCGGCCCTAGCGGTGGTCCCACCCTGCTCGAAAAGACTGAACCCTGACAGATCGGGAACGGTCCACTTTCCGGACAGGTGGTCGGGACAGGATCAACCGGCGGGGCGCGTACCCTCGGCAAGTGGCGTCTTCAAGAGGACAATACTGTGACGCACGTCGACTCGAGGTAGATCATTAAGGTATTGGTGACCTTGTCGACCGAGTGCGTCTCCTTCAAGTGTTGTGCTATCAGGAGCCTAAGGTCATCCCTGGTAGGCGCGATGATCTGGCTGCCGCATTGTTCATGTCCACATTGAAACCGGTACACTTCTGCATTTGTCACGTCGATATTGGGCGGCGACTGCGGTGGTCGGAAGTTCATCTTCATACCCTAACTTTCGGATGACACCCTCTGTCTAGTTCAGGCCGACCGCCAGCGTCTCACCGACCGCATCCGCGCCGCGCGAGGACGTGGGTGACGGTGGCCTGGTGTGGGGCGAGGCGATGTGTGCCGGGCCACGTGAGGTTGGGCACGCCCTGGAGACATCCTCGTTGGCGCACTGTCGGAGTCATGCAGGCTCTAGGAGAGGGCGAGTACCGCCTTGCAAAGGTGCGGCCCATAACGATCTGTGAGCAGGGAAGTACTCTGCTGCACGGTCAGTGAGCGTCTGACCGTTAATGTCCGGGGTTCCCCCTGAGTCCCCGGGTGAACGGGTACGCGAGGCCACGAAACAAGATCACCGGACATACTGGGGTGGCGGCCTGCCGCAGGACATCAAGGTGCGTAAGCGGGTATCCCGTCGCGTCGGCAGTGCAGCTTCTCCATCCGGATCGACGAGGTGCTGGCGAAGGGGGACAGGGTGATCGTGCTCTGTACCGAAAGCGCCAGCCGCAACGGCAGAAGCTGGTCCTCACCACAGGTTCACGCCTGGACCATCCGAGGGGGGAAGGCGAGCGTGTGGTGGCAGTTCCAAGGTGATCAGCAGACCGAGGACGAGTTCTGGTCCTGACGATCGGCGAACAAATCAGCACAACTGCCACCTGCCGGGCTTGACGCTCGCGTCAGCTATCCCGGAGGCCTGCCCGGGGTGCGGGGCGGCGAGCGCCCGCAGTTGGTTCCACTGAACCTGGGTTCGGGTTAGCACACGAGACCAACCTGCTAGCTAGCGATTACCAGAGCTCGCGGCCGGATAGTTCCGGTCATGGCAAACGGCTTGTGATATGCAGACATTTTTCGACGGTACGTACCTGCGCCGGAGATTGGCAGGGGTGAGGAGACACGTAATATGCCCACACTTACGGTGCTGACGGACGGACAAACAGCCGCGATCGCCGAAGGATGGTTGGGTCGGAGACTGGCGCGGTGGGGCGTTAGCGCTTCGTTTCCAATCTCCGACCAACCGACCTGAGCCGCCGACGGAAATGGATCCGTTCAGGTAGTTAGCGATCGTTGAGGTGCGTCGTCCTCGAACGGACCTGCGCCGCTAGCGAGGAGGTGATTACGGGTTAGTGTCCAGGTAATAGACTCGGGAATCCGCGCCGCCGGCCGTGAAGCCGGCCAACGTCGATCCGGGCACGGCTGGTACGGCTCCGGTGTCTGCGGTCACGTCACGGGTGTGCCAGCCGCCGTTGAAGAACGCCAATTCCCGCACATGATGCGCGGAGTCCAGGTAGTAGACTCGGGAATCCGCGCCGCCGGCCGTGAAGCCGGCCAACGGTGATTGGCTCATGGCTGGCTTGGCGCCGGTGTCTGCACTCACGTCACGGGTGTGCCAGCCGCCGTTGAAGAACGCCAATTCCCGCACATGATTCGCGAAGTCCAGATAGTAGACCCGGGAATCCGCGCCGCCGGCCGTGAAGCCGGCCAACGCCGATCCGGGCACGGCTGGCTCGGCTCCGGTGTCTGCGGTCACGTCACGGGTGTGCCAGCCGCCGTTGAAGAACGCCAATTCCCGCACATCACTCGCAGAGTCCAGATAGTAGACCCGGGAATCCGCGCCGCTGGCCGTGAAGGCGGTCATCGCCCTGAAGTTTGCGATTGGCTCGGCTCCGGTCTCTGCACCCACGTCACGGGGGTGCCAGCCGCTGTTGAAGAACGCCAACTCCCGCACACCACGCCCGAAGTCCTCGATGTAGTAGACACGAGAATCCGCTCCGCCGGCCGTGAAGGCGGCCAACGGTGCTCCGGCCCCGGCTGGTACGGCCCCGGTGTCTGCGGTCACGTCACGGGTGTGCCAGCCGCCGTTGAAGAACGCCAACTCTCTCACATGACTCATGTCGGTAGGTCCTCTCTCCTGGAGGTATAGAGCAGCTCTTAACTACGTAAAGTGTCTGGCTGCACTTAAAGGAGAGTGACGCCAAGGTTGGTGATACAACAGGACTGAAAAACAACTCCGCCCGGCGAGGGTGAGATCCGGTCCGAATTAGCCGCCAAGCTGCCAGGACGTAGCGGTGTCGACGCCCGCCTGCTGCGGGGGCAGTGCCGCATCACGTCGACCGGTCGCGGCGGCGCTTTGCCTCGGCGTTGAGCGCTTCGGATGCCCGGCACCCTCCGCCACCATCATCGGTTTAAGCACGATCCCCGGTAGGTCCACCCGACAGCTTACGAGCTCGGCGACGACGGTTACGTGCACGTCAACGGTGACCTGCGCGCAACGGTGCATCGGCTGTGAGCCGATCATGAGCATCTCGGGCTCCACAATCGCCACGATTCCCGCCTCGTGGCATGCCACGGCGTAACCAATGTTCGCCCAGACGGCCGGTGTCGGCAGGGGATGGTGTCTCGTAAGCGATGGCTTTGCGGTAGACGTGTTACGCCTGCTCTAGGCTCCCTAGATGCGATCCGCATCGCCTGCGCGGCACCTCGCGTGCGTCGACTACCGCCCGCCGGGCTGGCCCGCGCGAGCACGGCCGACAGGCCGCGCGCAGCGTGCGGGATCGGCCGGCGGGCAGACGAGTAGGAATGGAGCGGGTGACGGGAATCGAACCCGCGTCTAGAGCTTGGGAACCCTCAAATGATGCCCAGGTGCATGGCTTGATCTGTGGCCGGCCTTGGTCAGGAGTGACCGTTGTTGACCACTACTGACCCCGGCTTGTGGCACGCGTGTGGCACGACAGTGGGCCTGTTCTCGCCGTCGTACGAGTTGTGAGCAACCGCATCGACACTAGGAATGTGCCGTTAGTGCGCGATGGTGCCCGGTAATGGTTCAACCGTTACCTTCCGATTCTCAGGGCTCGCGTAGTAGTTCGCTAACACTTTTAACGTCCGGGACCTGTGTTGCCGCATTAATTTCGCGCACTAACGAAGGTGGGCAACGTAGACGGGTAAGATCAAGATGAGATCGTTTATACCGCTGCGCTCGTGCATGTGTCGCTTGGACTGAGCAGGGCTGATGCGAGCCAGTTGTCGTGAAGGTGGCAAGGTGTCAAGGCTGTAACCGAGACCCCACGGATAGTCATATGTCGGGTGGGTAAGCTCAGTACCATGGGTACTGCGTCGAACTCCTCGTCGAGCGGCTTCAAGGTCGTCGTAGGTGAGGACGGCAACTTGACTGTGCCCGCCGGAGAGCTAGCTCGGCATGGCGTGCGTCCCGGAGCTCGCTTGTGGATCATCCCTGAGCAGCGTGGCGGTGAGCGTAGAAGCATGCTGGGTGCACTCAAGGAGGCAGTGCCGCCTGAGGCAGTTGAAGACCTGCTGCGCGGGCTTGATGCGGCGAAGGCTGAACGCATCGCCTACTACACCGAACAGTCGTAGGCGTGAGAGTTGTTGCCGACTCCCATGTTTTGATCTTCTACTTGCTCCAGCCTGAGAAGCTGACCGATCAGGCGTTAGTGGCATTGCTGGAAGCGGAGGACGCCGACGGAGTGGTGGTGTCGGTCGCGACTATTGGCGATCTTTGGTATGCCTCGCACAAGAGTGGGCCGAACTCCCTGGCGCCTGGTGCTTTTGAGTTGCTTCGTCGAACAGTGCTCGATCCTTCTACAAACCTTGAAGTTGTGCCGATCGTGGTTGACACAATGAAGCACTTTGATCGTGTTCCGCTGGCCGACCTTGCCGACCCGTTTGATCGATTCATTTTGGCCACAGCGGCACAGTTAGAGCTACCTCTGGTGACGGCAGACAGGGCAATCAGAAAAACGAACGTCGTTGAGGTGATCTGGTAACTGGCATAGAGTTCGGCGTGGCCACGCAGCTGCTCAGATCATTGTTGTCGGCGCGCGCGCTAAGGAAGTCGAAAACGTGTCGCGGTCACGGGCGGGGTGGCAAACGAATAAACCTCCGCTGTCAGGACATAACCTGCTGGGTATGAGATGCGACAATCAGTATGGAAGAACTTGCAGCAACGTTCGCGGCCGCGTCTCCGTTCCCCCGGTCCTGGCCGCTTTGCTCGTCGTGGTGACGGGGGCAAGGGTGGGCTGGCGCCATCGCATCGCGACGCCGGTAGGCGCCCTTGCGGCCGTTACCACGACGTGGATACTGAGCGGCCGAGGGAACGTGGCTGGTGGCCATTTGGGTCGGCATAGGACGGCCGAATACCGTTCACGTCTGTGACCTGATTCGCCGCATTGAGTTCGCCGACCCCGGTCTGGAATTAGGCGAGCTTTCCGCGTTTGTGCCGATTATCCAGATGGCACCCTGGCGCCAATGAGCTGGCGAAGGGTACGCCTTTTACGACTGGAGGTTTCTCGCCCGACCTCTATAACGCAGACGGTAATGGTGATCTTCGATGACATCAACTGGAGCTGGTCACCTGGACCTTGTACCGGTAGCGGGGTGGATGCGACTCACAGTCTATGGTCGATCCCGATGTGATCGGGTGAGGGCGCCCTGACTGATGGTGGCGGCACGAGGCCGGGATGGTGCGTTGTGAGGGGTGCTGCTGGTGGTGAATGGACTCCCTGGCGTATCCATCTCGCGGCGGCGTCGGCAGGAAATCCGGCGGCGACCCAGTGCGCGGCCAGCATCACGGGATGGAGCCCGATCTGGATGGCCTCGACGTGGATGAGTGCGCGGGTGATGAGCTCAGCGTTTCCGGCCGCGTATCCAATGCCGCGCCGACTATCGGCGCACGGGCCGGTGAGCGGATCGCGGAATTAGGTGCAGCCCGCGTTAGGCGAGTAGGTCGCGGTCCAGTGCCTCGGGGGCTCCGGTTGTGAGATAGGCACACCCGAGCTTCGGTGCCCGGTGGCGTGGCTCGTCGTCACGGTGTCGTGGTTGTCATCCTGGTTGCCAGGCGGTCGTTATGGCGTGAGCACCCGGTGCATGATTGGCACGCTGGTTTGCCATTGCCGACGTTTGTTGGTGGCGGTGTTCGTGGGTGAGGACAGCTCTCCGATCCCGTTGGTGCTCGCCTGGTCGAGGTCTCGCGCGGCCTCCTCCTGGATGGTCAGCACGGTGTCCAGTTCGGTGATGGCCAGCACCCGGCGGACCCGCCGCCCGGGGTGGGTGAGGATCAGTCGACTACCGTCGGCGCGGAGTTGGTCATCAGCGCGGAGGAACACCGTCAACCCGACGGCGCTCAGGAACTCCAGCCCGGACAGGTCGAGCACGATTTCCCGGTGGTCCTCCCGGCAGAGTTGATCGAGTACCTGCTGCAGCCAGGGGGCGCTGGCCAGGTCGAGGTCTCCGCTCAGAGTCACCCGAGTGCGCTCGGCATCTGAGCCGACTTCTATTGCGAACACCGTTGGGCCGACCCGGCCGGAACCGGTTCCCATAACCTCGCCCATTGTCGACACCCCCGTCACGTGTATCCGTGCCACCGGGGGCCTGAGGTGGACCATCCCGCAGGCATGCGCCAGAAGCGGCTAGTGATCCAACCTGACTTCGAGAATAAGGCAGTCGCGCCAAGAGCGGCAACGATACGAGAGGTCATGACCCGAAAGCACTACGCACCTGGCACGGTACGTGGCCAGGGCGGCGGTAGGTTCCTCACGGACACACGGTGCTGGTGGGAAAGCGGAGCGTTCGCGGCGCCGGTCAGGCTGATGGCGGGTTGGCCTGCGCGGGGCGGCGGGTGGCCTCGACCAGCTCAGCGGCGACGTCACGGAGTTTGATGTTGCGCCGCTGCGAGATCGTCCGCAAGGTCGCGAAGGCATCCTCGGGGTCGCAGCGTCGCTGAGCCATCACGATCCCGATCGCCTGATCGATGACCGAGCGGGACGACAACGCGATGCGCAGATGATCCGAGAGGGTGATTTCATCGTAGTGCCGCAACGCAGCAGTGATCGCGATCGCGGCTTGACCGGCCAGCAGCTCGGCCAGCTGCCGATCCAGGGCGCGGAAGGCCCTCGGGGTGCGGGCGTAGAGGTTGAGCACGCCGACCGGTTTACCGTCCACGATCAACGGGGTGGACAAAATCGACAAGATCCCGTGCGCCATCGCGATGCTCGGATAGGAGGCCCAGCGGTTCTCCGCAGCCAGGTCCACCGACTCCACCACCTCCCCGCTGGTCAAGGATTGCAGACACGGCCCCGTGTCGTGTTCGTACTGCTGCTCGTCGAGTTGGCGAGCCAACGCATCGGACGAGGCGGCTGTGATCACCCGATCGTCCTGAGCCAGGGTGATCCCACACGTCGCCACCGGCCCGATCGCCCGCACCGAAAGCTCAGCCACTCCCTGCAGCAACTCCTCGAAGGACTCCGTGGACAACAACAAACCCGCCAACTCCGACAAGGCAGCACCCACCCCGACGGATACCGGTTGTGACATTGCGCGGCGACCTCACCCGGCAACCCGATCCACCGGGGCACCGCATAGCCATTCGCCAAGGAACGGAATACGGCAGAGTCCGTACCACGAGAACGCCCTCAGTACCACCAGCCTGACCCATCCAGCCCTACCCAGCAAGCGCGACAGGCTAGGAACTCAACGGGCTATGAAACCAACCCGGCCCAGGTGTATCCATCGCAAGGAAACCTTCCTGCCATCCATCGACAGTGACATAGCTTGACTACTCGCTGTCAAGAGCGCTTACCAACTGGTCCGGGGAACACGGCAGACTCGCCCCCGTTGGCACGTAGTAGAAGCCTCCGGGAGGCCGGTCGGATATCACGAAGATCTCACCGAGCAGGACCGAGACCCGTGGCGAGCCGCTGCCACGGGTACGTCACGGCGTAGTGGCCCCCGCCCGATCCCTCGATGAGCCTGCGCCCCGGCACGCGCGGTGTAACGCATTATGAAAGGCGTTGTGACGGCGGCCCTCCGGGGTCCGCTGTAGTCTTGAGCGCCACGGCCTACTAGATTGTGGCGGTACGGCTCGATTGTGGCGGTACGGCTCGACGGTCCGCCTCCTCAGGGAACGAGCTGGCTTCACACCCACTACCCCCGATCCGGCCATTTGAGATTTCATGACTTGCGCCATACCGGTAATACTTTGGCAGCACCCGGAGCGAGTCTCCGGGATTTGATGACGCGTATGGGTCATGACAGTCCGAGGGCGGCGATGATTGATCAGCATGCCACGACGGTCGAGGATCGCGCGATCGCGGACCGACTCAGTGGCCTGGTCGACGCGCACCGCGGTGAGTTCGACACCGATGAAACGGAATCACTGGGCCATGATGATGAGGACGATGACGGCTTGGCCGGTGTTCTCGTCCCGGTGAGTTAGTGGCACGTGTGTGGCACGCGGATCTTCAACACCGCTGATGACAAAGGAACAGAATGATCCTGAACTGGGCTTTTATGATGGAGCGGGTGACGGGAATCGAACCCGCGTCTAGAGCTTGGGAACTACATGACGCGGCCAGGACAGAGCTGTTGAGCAGCGGTTTCGACTGACCGTGAGTAGCCGTAAAAGACCTCGGTTGACCCTCCTGTAGGGCACGCAGAGGGCACGGACGGCTCCATTCGCTCGACCCTGCTCCTGCCCCATTCCCTCGTCCTGGCCGCGGTGCTCGTCGTGGTGTCGGGGGCAAGGGTGGCGCTTGCGCCATCGCATCGCGACGCCGATTAGGCGCCCTTGCGGCCGTCACCACGACGTGGATACTGATCGGCCGAGGGAATGCGGCGGCTGACCATTTGACCATTTGATCCGTAGTCGGAAGCAGCACTCCGCCAGTACCTGCAATTTGTCCATGGACGGGCCCGATCCTTGGGTTCAGGTCCGAGGATGTCCATTGTCGTCCGTGGTCGTTGCTGTACCAACTGATGTAGACGAGGAGGCTCTTCGGTCGCGGGCTCTACCGGTGGTCTGGGTGGTTGCCAAACATCTGATTCTTGGTCAGGAGTTCTGGCAGCCGTCTCGGGTGCTGGAGGAGATCACTACCGCCCCGCACTGCTGTCCGATTCGGCCACTCACCACCCAACTCTGAGTTCCGTGAAGTAAAAGATCATGGACGGCACCGGGACGTGAGTGCATGGTCCTGCCCTCGCCGGGAGCTGGCCGTCGTAGCGTGCAGCGGCGCAAGTTGTTCGAGTAAGGAAACCTCGTGCGTGAAGTGACGCTCGATGGAGTGTGGTGGCTCCCGTGGGATCCCGATAACGAGATCGCTGGGACCGTGACCT
>DATNDR010000097.1:0-43436 GCA_035606945.1 Pseudonocardiaceae bacterium | reverse complement strand
GTCGGTCCCGCAGATCCCGAGCAGGCGCCCCTCGACGAGCAGCGCACCCTCCGCCGCCTCCGGCTCAGCCACCTCGCTGAGCTGAACCTGATCCGGCTTGCCGGGCACCACCGTGATCGCTTTCATATCCCTCAACTCCCGTGGATCGTCCGCGATACGCTGCACTCTGTCCGCTTCACCGGTCCGCAGCCGCGACCGTTGCCGAGGCATCCGTGAACGCGGTGCGGAGCCACTCCAGCTCCCGAGCACGCTTGACGATCTTGCGCGCGTCACCACGGCCCGACCCCCGTGCACGCAGTCTCCCGCGGGCGCTACACCGGGGCCCGGGGCACAAGGTCGAGCCGCCTCACGAGCCGCCTCACGAGGCTGTCACCGAGGCTAGGGCCGGTCCGGCGCACAGGCAACACGAGGCAGGGCTATGCCTGCTGACGATGTCAGCGAAATACCCGGCCAGCCGGCAGTCGTGTCCCCGCGGCGGAAGGCCGACGACAAGCTCAGTATCGGATCACTCCGGGTGTTCGAGGTCGACCGGGGGTAGGTCGCGTACCTCGTCCTTCGTGAGGTGCAGCCGGACACCGTCGTCAACGCCGGCTACCGCGCTGATGGAATGGCGACCCTCTGGTGGCCCCACAAGTGGCCCTGGTCCAGGAGCACGTGGATCACATGGTGATCGCTGGGATCGATGATCAGTCCTTGGACCCGCCCGATAGCGCCGTCGGTGGCGTGTACGTGCTCGCCGCGGCGCACCTCAACCTCGCCCACGGGCACACGGTCATAGGTGATCGCTTCGGGACCCGCACCGGCGCCCATGCCCGGGCCCGCACCCACGCCCGCTCCCATGCCAAGTCCGTAGTAGGGCCACGACAGCATCTGCTGTTGCCCGTAGCCCCACGGTCCGCTCGCTCCTGGTAGGAACTGCGTCTGTTCAGCGTCGGTGAGCGCGTCGAACTCGTCGGTGGTGCACCGCAGCCGGATCTCCTTCGCCGCCGAGGCCACCAGATCGATGGGTACGAGATGACCCGTTGCTCGGCGATGCCTCGGTTCGACGACGAGATGGGTGAGTGTGCGGGCGATGGGATCAACGATCACGCGTCTCAGCTGTCCGCAGCCGCCGTCGCGGCACGAGACTTCGCTTCCAATGATGAACTCCGTCGTGTCGCTCATAGTCGATTACCCTCCTTGATTTCTTCGGTAGCCGCGCAGGGGGCGCGCTGGGCTCATGGCACCGAGGGCGCACAGGGCGCCCCACCGTTACCGGCTATGCTGGTGGGACTGATCCCGCTTCTCTCCACCGAGCCGGGGGTCATCGCCACAGCCCGGGTGACCAGATCCGTTGCTGCCCGTGTGACGCTCCGGCATCCCCGCGATTGTCCGAACCAGTCGAGTCGCGCAGCGGTGTGCGCGACTCGGTGGCCAGAAGCACCTCCGCCGATTATTCCGATTCCCGCATGGCGCCGCGAGATCCGGCGGAAGGCTGCAAGCGGAGAAGGAGGAAGCCATCCTCCTCCAGTACGTGAATCACGTCCAAGCCCAGCGTCTCGGCGAGCTCGTGACCGGCGAGGACGCGAGGACCGGTGCCCGCCACTAGGCGCGGCGACAGGGTCAGGCAGAGCTCGTCAAGCAGGCCCTTGTCCACGAGCTGAGCGTTCAGTCCTGGGCCACCCTCGACGAGTACCGACTTGGCACCGCGTCGGGCGAGCTCACGCACGGCTCGGCCGAGGTCGACCGCGGTGTCGCCGCACACCACCACGTCAGCGGCATCCGACGCCCGGGCGACGGCGTCGGCGTCGGCGTCGGCGGTCGTGAAGATGAGGGGCCGGGCCTGCGCCTCGACGAAGAACGGCGAGGCCCAGTCGAGGTGACAGGAGCGGGTCACGACCGCGATCGGCGGGACCGGGCTCTGACCGCGTGCCCGGCGCGCTGCCCGGGCGGTGTCATCGACCTGAACCGGACCGTACCTCTCCGTGCGCATCGTCCCCGCGCCGACCAGCACGACGTCGGTCAGCGAACGCAACGTGTCGTACAGGCGCTGATCGGCGGGGCCGCCGAGACCGCCGGATCGTCCCCTGATGGCGATCGCGCCATCAAGGGACGAGATCATGTTCGCCCGGACGAACGGCCGGCCGGGTACACGGTCGGCCGGTATGGCGTAGACGGCGGCCAGGTCGACCTCGTCGGCGCGGGGTGGCAGAAGCCAACGCATCTCAACCTCCGTTCGCCGCCAGTGCACCCTGATCTTCAGGGTGGCGCATCGGGACCGTCCTTGGCGGCCGGCCACCACTGCCGCCCGGATAGGCCACGGCACCGGCCAAGCGACACTAGCCGGGGTGTGACCGCGTCGGCGCGGCGCCGGGCGGCGTCGTCACGACCTGCCGTCGGTCTGGTGGGTGGATGAGGATGGCGCCGGCCCCGCGGGAGGTGAAGTAGCTCCATCCCCAGTCGCACAGGATCTTGAGCCGGTTGCGAAACCCGATCAGATAGACGATGTGCACGCCCAGCCAGAGCAGCCACGCCGGCAGCCCACCGAACCGTAGTGGGTACCGGCTGGCGCCGCCGGCGGCTGGCCGCAGTGGCAGTTCAGCCACCGCGTCACCGCGGCCGAGCACGGCCATGATGCCCTTGTCGTGATAGCGAAACGGCGACACTGGGCCGCCTGCGATGAGCTGGGCAACCTGCTCGCCGGCGTGGCGGCCGGTCTGGATCGCCGCCGACGCCAGCATCGGCGGTGCCGCGCCGTGTGCGGGTGTCGTGACGGCGAGGTCACCGGCAGCGAACACGTTCGAGTGGCCAGGGACCTGCAGCTGCGGGTCGACCAGGATCCGCCCGTGCCGGTCGACCTCCAGCCCGAACGCGGCGCCCAGCGGGTTCGCCGCCACCCCGGCGGCCCAGATCACCGTGTCGGTGTCGATCCGGTGCCCGTCGGCCAGCGTCACCCCGCCGGCGTCGGCGCTGTCGACGGTCTCGCGCAGGCGTACCTCGACGCCTCGACCTTGCAGGTCCTCCAGGGCTCGCCGGGACGACCGCGGGCTGAACGCCGCAAGCAGCCGCGGTCCGGCCTCGACGAGAGTCACCCGCAGGGCGGTGGCCGGGCCGACCAGTTCCTGGCCCATCGAGGCGAGCGCCCCGGCGGTCTCCACGCCGGTCGGACCACCGCCGACGACCACCGCCGTGATGGGTACGCCAGCGTAGTCGGCTGTGGCTGCCGTCTCTTCGAGGCGGTTGAGCAGGTGCATGCGCAGCCGAACCGCGTCATCCAGGGTGTACAGCGGCCAGCTGTGCTCGGCCATACCCGCAATGCCGAAATAGTTCGTCTCGGCACCAGCGGCCAAGATCAGATAGTCGAACGCCACCGCGGAGCCGTCGCGCAGGCACAGCGTGCGATCCGCCCAGTGCACGGACACCGCGGCGCCCATCCGGACGGTCACGTTCGGGTGCCGCCGAAAGATCGTCCGCACGGTCGCGCCGACCTCTTCGGCCGCCAGGTAGCCGGTGCTGACCTGGTACAGCAGCGGCTGGAACGTGTGGTAGTTGTTTTTGTCCAGCACGGTGACGTCGGCGTCGGCGCGCTGCAGCGCGTGTGCCGCGTTCAGGCCGGCGAATCCGGCGCCGAGCACCACGACCCGCGGCCGCGGGGGACGGTCGGCGACACCCGGCGCACGGTCGGTCATGCGAACCTCCAACGACGCATCTCAGGCGGCGGGCAGCTGCGCGGTCTTGGTGGCGATCGCATCGAGCAGGCTCGCCCAGTCGGCTTCGAACGCGCGGGCGCCGTGGCGTTGCAGCGACTCACCCAACGCGTCCACGTCGACGCCGTAGGCAGCGACGTCGGCGAGGTGTTTCTCCGCCGCCGCGTAGTCCGGCTGCATCAGGTCACCGACCGCACCGTGGTCGGCGAAGGCGAGCAACGTCTTCTCCGGGACGGTGTTGATCGTGTCGGGGGCGGCCAGCTTGCCCAGGTAGTAGGTGTCGGGGAAGTCGGGGTCCTTGGTAGAGGTCGACGCCCAGAGCAGCCGCTGCGGCCTGGCGCCGGCGGCTGCCAGCGCGGCCCACCGGTCACCGCAGAGCAGCGACCGGTGGGAGGCGTACGCCTTCTGGGTGACGGCTAGCCCCAGCTTGGCGTGCAGCGGCGGGGGTAGCAGCGGGTCGGCCGCTTGGTCCCAGCGGGACACGAACACCGACGCGACCGAAGCCACGTCCAGTGGCAGTCCGGCGGCGGCCCGCCGCTCCAGGCCGCGCAGGTAGGCGCCGGCGGTTTGCAGGCAGTGGGTGTCGGAGAACAGCAGGGTGACGTTGATGCCGATCCCGTCGGCGATGAGCTGTTCGAGGGCGGTCAGCCCGGGTGGGGTGCCGGGGATCTTGACCAGCAGGTTGGGTCGGTCGGCTTGCTGGTGGAGCCGGCGGGCGACCTCGACGCTGCCCTCGGCGTCGTAGGCGAGTCCGGGTGGCACTTCGAGGGACACGTACCCGTCGAGGCCCGCGGTCGCCTCCCAGATGGGGCGGAACAGGTCGGCTGCCGCGGTCAGGTCTTCCAGCGCGACGGCGTAGACGAGCTCCTGCGGGTCGGTGACACCGGCGGCCAGGTGGCGTCGCAGCGAGTCGTCGTAGTCGGCGCTGGCTGCCATCGCGTGGCCGAGAATGGTCGGGTTGGACGTCAGCCCAGTGACCGCCAGATCCTCGATGTAGCGGGCCAGCGTCCCGCTGCTGAGCAGCTGGCGGCTGATCGAGTCCAGCCAGAGGCTTTGACCGGCCTGGTGCAGCTGTTGGGCGGGGTTCATCGGTCCTCCTGCGGGTGGGCGGTGGCGAGGCTCATCGGCTCAGGATCTGGTGGGCCTTGGCGGCGACCGCTTGGGGGGTGATGCCGAACAGCCGATACAGGTCGGGGCCCTTACCCGACCTGCCGTAGGTCGTCATGGCCACCACGTCCGGCGTCAACACCGACCAGCCGAACGGGCTGGCCGCCTCCACGGCCAGCCGAGGGACCCGCGGCGGCAGGATGGCATCACGCTCGGCCTGGGGACGCTCGAAGAACAGCTCGAACGACGCCAACGACACCACCCGCGCACTGACCCCAGCCTCGGCCAGGATGTCCCGCGCCCCCAAGGCCACCTCAACCTCCGAGCCGGTGGCGATCAGGGCGATGTCATCACCCCGCACGATGACCGCTCCGCCGACGTCGACGGTGTCCGGGTCGAGCACGGGCAGTGCCTGCCGGGACAGCACCAACGCGGTGGGACCACGGCGTCCCAGCGCCACCGCCCAGGCTTGGGCCGCCTCGTTGGCATCGGCCGGGCGGATGACGGTGAACCCGGGCATCGCCCGCAGCCCGGCCAGCTGCTCGACGGGCTGGTGGGTGGTGCCGTCCTCGCCCAGGCCAATTGAGTCGTGGGTGAACACCCACACACAGGGCAGCCCCATCATGGCCGACAGCCGCAAAGCGGGACGCATATAGTCGGAGAAACAGAAGAAGGTGGCCCCGAACGGGCGCACCCCGCCATGGGCGGCCATGCCCACGACAATGCCACCCATCGTGTGCTCGCGGACTCCGAAATGAATGTTGCGGCCCGCCCATTCGTTGCGGCCGACGTCGGGATAACCCAGCAGGTGGGTCTCGGTGGAGCTCTCCACGTCCGCTGCGCCACCGACCAACTCACACACCTTCCCCGCCACTGCCCTCAGGGCGTTACCGGCCGCCACCCGGGTGGACACCTTCGACCCGCCCGCAGCGAACCGGGGAAGGTCCTGCCGCCAGTCGGGGGGCAGCTGACCGGCCATCACCCGCTCGAACTCACCGGCACGCTCGGGATGGGCCGTGCGGTAGCCCTCGAACAGGGCCAGCCAGGCCTGCCGGGCTCGGGCCCGCTCGGCCACCTGCACCCGCCAGGTGTCATATACTCCCTCGGGGATCTCGAAGGGCTCGTAGGGCCATCCCAAAAGCCCCCGGGCGATGCCGGCGTACTCCGGTCCCACCGGGGAACCATGTGCCCGGTGGTCATCATGCAGCGGGGTGCCGATGCCGATGTGCGAGTGCATCAACACGATCGTCGGCCGTTCGGTCTCCGCCTTGGCCTGATCCAGAGCCAGGTCCACGGCGGCCAGGTCATCGACGTCGAACAGACGCACCACATGCCAACCGTAGGCCAGGTAGCGGCTGGCGACTTCCTCGGTGAACGACCAGATCGTCGGCCCGTCCAGGGTGACCCGGTTGTCGTCATAAAGCAGCGTCAGCTTGCCCAGACCAAGATGACCAGCCAGCGAGGCCGCCTCGGAGGCCACACCCTCCATCAGGTCACCGTCGCCGCACTCGACGACGACCCGGTGATCGACCACGTCGAAGCCCTCGGTGTTGAACCGGGTGGCCAACAACCGCTCCGCCATCGCCATCCCGACGGCGTTGGCCACGCCTTGGCCGAGCGGGCCGGTCGTCACCTCGATACCCGGCAGCAGTCCCCGTTCGGGGTGGCCCGCGCACCGCGATCCCACCTGACGGAACGAGCGGATGTCGTCGAGGGTGACGGCGTAACCGGCCAGGTGCAGCGCACCGTAAAGGACCATCGACGCGTGCCCCCCCGAGAGCACGAATCGGTCTCGGTCGGGCCAGGTCGGGTCGGCCGGGTCGTGGCGCAGGTGGCGGGTGTAGAGCCGGTAGATGACCGGGGCGATATCCAGCGGCGTACCCGGATGACCCGAGTTGGCCCGGTTGACCGCATCCACCGCCAGGAACCGCAGCGCGTTGACGGCGGGATCATAAATATCGGGAGGGATCACCGCCCCCCGGTCCCGGCCGGCACGTGTTGGCTCAGAAGTTGCGCTCACCGCGGCACCTTTCTCGACTGACCGGCCCCTCCGCGCTCCTATGCGCCAGGCCCGGCTCCCTCAGCATTGCCGCTCCCGCCGGTGCCAGCCACCCGAGTCAGTCAGGTCGTCGAGCTCTCCGGCATTCACTCAACCGCGGGAGGAACAACCGGGCTCCCCCCACGGCTGATGTGACGGCACCGTAGGCCAGGTGTGGGAGGAGGTCGGCACCCCAGTCTGTGGCCGTCCAGGTGTGGGGGTCGGTGACGCCGAGCAGTGTCATGAGCCCGTTGGTGCCACTGGCGCCCCGAGAGCTGCGGTAAGGCCGCTGACTACCCTGCCGGGTCGGCAGCCGACGGCGCGGGCCAGTGCCATCAACATTCCGGTGCCGACGCCCGCGGCGATGCCGGTGAGCGGGCGAGCCCAGCGATCCGGTTCTCCCGGCTCTTGTCCCCGCCCGGGGATAGGGAGATGAGTTGTCCGGGACAGTGCGTCCACGGTGTCGTGTGGGGTGCTGCTGGCGGGGCGAGCGCGGACCACCATGTCCTGGTATGTCACGGTGTTCAGCACGGTGGTGCCGACGGCTGCTCCGCGGCGCCGCGGAGCATTCCGGCAAGCAGACCTGTCACGGGGACACCTGCGCACCCAGCTGGTTGAGGATCCCCAACTCGTCGCTGGCACCCCACCGTTCGACCAGTTGACCGTTGTCGAACCGGCCGATCTGCATCCCGCGGACCTCGATCTTTTTACCGGTGGGCGGGATGCCGTGGAACTGCCCCTGGTGGGTTCCGGTCAGGGTGTAGGCGATGCAGACATGGTCGTCATCAGCGACCATATGCGCTGGCGCGATGTGGGCGTCGGGGAACGCCGCCCTCAGCGTCTGGAAGAACACCCGAAATCCCGCACGGCCAGCGGGTTGGCCCGGTGCGGGGTCGTGGTCAACACAGTTCTCGGCGAAGCTTTCCACCGCGGCATCGACATTGCCGGCGTTGATGTTCTCGGCCAAACGCTCCTGGGCGGCCACATTCGCCTTGCGAGACACGGGCACCGTTCCTCATCCTCGCGCTGGCCGGTCCGACCCGGCCAGCCCGTCCAGGCCGAGTACCCCCACATCATCGCGGCTACACCCAGCCGCAACCCGGAGCCGGTTAAGGACGCGGTCGACAGTGCACTGACTCGGTTGTGTCAAGAAAGTGCAACTCACGGGCGCCCGTTGAGCACCTGTCCTGTTGACCGGTCTCCTCATCGTGATGTGATGGCCGACGATGCCGATCACCGCGGTCACAAGCCGATCGAATTCGACGTCTAACGTCGGTCTTCTCCAAGTGCTTCAGCATCTTCTCGACCTCGGAGTGTTCGGAGATCTCCCGGTCGGCCACCTAGTCGCCGTCGGGCAGCGCCCGCCGGGTCGTCGGGATCAGGTCGCGCAGGTTGCGTGGATGTCCGCGCCCCGGTGGGACTCCGAGGGGGTGTTCTCCTCCCTGATCGGCTACCGCGGCGCTTACGCGGTCACCTCGACCGGCCGGTTCGTGACCGGCCGACCCACACGTCAGCAGACCCGGTCTTGAGCGTCCTGCCCTTCGGAGGGCAGTTCAAGATCACCGTGGGTGAGTACCGCGCCATCCTGGTTTGAGGTCGGCGGCGGCATCCACACCCACCGCGGTCGGGCGGTGCTGGACGGCCACCCACCGCAACAGCTGCAGTGCGAGAAGAACTGGCGCTGCGCGCCGCCGAGCGGGTCAACGGGTCGTCGCGAGCTTCGCGTATGCGGGCGGACTTTCATTGTTCTGGTCGAGCACCGAGCGGTAATCTCACAGGAATCCCTTTATGCGTAATTTTTCAAGCAGCAGATGAAAATATATCAGCCCTTGGTATGGATTCCACCGAGACATTAACTTTCTTATTTCATCGTAGTCTGGCCTCGCGTCAAGATGAAATAACCGTTGCAGATTATTCTGGGCACCTACATCGTCTCCCGGAAAAGTATCCAGCCTGCCCAGCCCTCTCAATAAGACATACTCCGACGACCATCGTCCAATGCCTCGCATCTTCGATAGGTATTCAACGACTTCTCCATTTGTCAGCCCCTCAAGGTTTGACAAATTAATCTGGCTTGTCGCGACGTTCGTTGAGAGTTCTTTTATCGCCCGCTCCTTCTGTCGACTAAACCCGAGCTTTCTGATGGCACCTTCGGGTATATCCAGTAGGTCAACCGGTCGCGGAAACGCGCATGACGTGACGCCATTATTGACAAAACTCACGCCGAACGTTTGCGACAAACGGTTAAGCGTCGCTATCCCCGAGTCCAGCGAGACTTGCTGACAGGCAATCGAGTTTACCAAACCTTCAAATATGCTGGGGAAGCGCGGGGGCCTCACGCCAGAGAACTGTTCCACAAGAGGTTTGAGAACATCATAATTACCGGCGAGAGAATAAAATCTTCGTAAATCCACGGTCAGCCCAAGCATCTTTCGAATGAGTAGTTCAGCCTCCATTTGAATTCGTTCAGTAAGCGCTTGATTTGACTGCAGCGTAACAACCAACCCCGGCTCGGCGCCTGATGTTTGCTGAATAACAGTTACCTTGACCACGTCGTTACTGCAAACAATAACGCGCGTATACCGATCATTGGCCCACTGGTCAACAGTATTATTTTGACGCCTTCGTAAAGCCCAGACAGTTAGATCCAAGCGAAAAGGCCCGGCAACTGGAATAACAAATCGTTTACAATACACAGCAATGATTGTACCGGATCCACCCCTGGTACGCCGGACGTTTTGAACCTATGAAATGATTGACTATACCGGCACCGTGGAAGTGGCTGGACGAGTTGCGTGCACCTGCCGCTCTTCTTGTGTTTCAGATTCGTCATGAACGGAGTCAACGTCCAGGGTGAAATTCTCGGCACTTCGGGCGCTCGTCGCGATCGGGGGGCGCAGTATCGCAGTGCCACGTAGGTTTCTACCCGGATGTGCTCGGCGGTTGCATCGCCAGCACCTCGGCGTGAGCCTCACCGTCGGGGGCGCTGTAGGTGATGGTGTCGCCCACGTGGCGACCGGCCAGCGCCTGGCCGAGTGGGCTGTGGACGGTCAGCACCTCGTCCTGCCGATCCTCGGGGACCTCCTCAGTGATCGCGACGACCCGGAACGTGGCCACGGTGCCATCCGCGAATCGCAGGGTGACCACAGTCCCGTCTTCAGGACCGTGCGGGTCGGGCGCCGCGCCCGGCCGGGAACCGACGAGCAGATGACCGATCTCGGTGATGCGTCGATCCATGCTTGCGAGGTCCTCAGCATGTTCGAGCAGGTCGGCCTGGTCGCCGCTGTCTCCCCCCGTCGGGTCCTTCGGGTCCTCACCGGCGAGGCTCGTGGCCAGGTCACGGCGTTGATCCCGGACCCGGGCCAGCTCCCGCTCAAGTCGGGCGCGGGTAGCGGCGGTCCACTGGGATCCATCCGAGCTGATGGGTCCAGTCCCCGGTGACATTGCCCTCTCCCGCCTCTCCGAGCCGGGCCCAACGATACCCCGTCCCGCTCGTCGTCACGCATGCATCACGACGTGAAGGAAATCGGAGCTCGTCATTTGGTCTGAGACGTAACTAGGTGGCCAGGCACGTTCTGGACCCAGGGGTCGGTGACCCGGCACCCAGACGGACCCTGGTTGGTGATCAATGGTGGTGAGTGGCTACGCGGCCGGTTCGATGGTGACCTTGTGACCGAGGGCTTCGAGTTCGCGGATGAGCTGGCGTTTGCGGGTGTCGGGGTGGTCGAAGCGGCGGGTGAAGTAGTCCGCGCCAAGGTCGCGGTAGGCGGTGGTCTCGGCGAGTACATGCCAAATGATCACAATGAGGGTATGGGCAGTCGCAGTGGCGGCCTTCTGGCCACCCTTTTTGCCGAAGCGGCGGTGGAAGCGACGGAACTGGGCACCGACGTAGCTGCTGGTGCGCCCAGCTGCCCAGGCACACTCCGTGAGAACCGTGCAGAGCTCGGTGTTGCCCTTGCGGGTCCTGCCCGAGCGGTGCTTACCGGCGGATTCGTTGTTGCCTGGGCACAGCCCGGCCCACGAGGCCAGATGCGACGCGGTGGGGAAGCGGGCCATCTCGATGCCGATCTCGGAGATGATGACCTGGGCGGCGCGCTCACCGATCCCCGGGATCGTGGCCAGCAGCTCAGTCTGGCGGACGAAAGGGAGGCTGGCCTGGTCGATGCGGGTGTCCAGCCGGGCGATCATGTCGGTCAGGTGGTCGATATGTTCTAGGTGCAGAGTGCACATCAGCGCGTGCTGGTCTGCGAACCGGCCCGCGCAGGCCAACCTCAGGTCGGGGATCTTGCTGCGCATCCTGCCGCGCGCCAGGTCCGCCAGCACGGCTGGGTCGCGCTCGCCGGTGATCAGCGCTTCGATCATGTCTCGGGCCGATAAGGTAGTCAGCGCCGAGGCCACCGAATCAATCTTGATCCCGCCGTCCTCGAGGACCTTCGCAAGGCGCTGCAGCTCGCTGGTGCGCTGCTCAATGAGCTTCTTGCGGTACCGCATCAATTCTCGGATCGCCGCGATCTGCGGCGGTGGGATGAAACTGCCCCGCAGCAGCCCGCACTCGGTCAATTCCGCCAGCCACATCGCGTCGAGGGCATCACTCTTGCGGCCCGGGACATTTTTGACATGTCGGGCGTTGACCAGCAGCACCTCCGGCGGCCGCTCGGCCTCGCACAGGGCATGGAACACCGGCTTCCAGTACACCGGGGTTCAATGGTCACGTGCGTGATGCGCTCGGAGACCAACCAGGCCACCATCTTGATCAGCGTCTGATGGTAGGTGTTGAACTTACGCACCTCCTGTCGACGCTTCCCGGCTCGCTCACCCGGTGTCCGCATCGCCACTGCGACGATCTTCTTGCCAACATCGATGGCGGCGACTCGTTCATACAGAATCTCCATCGTGGGCCCCTTCGGAATGGCCAACAGGCGCGTCGACCGCGGAACCCGCATGAACATAGGAGTCTGAGACTCGCGCTCGAACTGGCGGCAACCCGGAGTACCCAACCGGGACGGGCTCCAGCATCAATCTTTGAGACGGGCTCAACCCGCATCAAGGCAACACGACGTCAGCGGGCGACGCGACCCCCAAGTTTCATCGACCCGCGAGCGCCGCGCCAGGGGCATGTACATCTTTGAGGTCCTGATCGCGGTTTCGTCCCGGCTCACTCGTCGGGCTTGGGCAGGTAGTGGTGGATATGCCGGCATAGATCGTCGGTGGCCGAGAGCACCTCATCGCGCAGCTCATCTCCGCGTTCCACGGCCCCCGCGAGCGCATCAAGTAACCGGGAGATACCGAACAACGCATACTCCCCGGGATCGTGCTCGCCGCCGGGCGGGCGCCGACGCAAATCGCTGGCGGCGATGCGCCACAGTTCGACACGACGCGAGCGCTGACATTCATGAAGGATCCTTCCAGTGGGGTCGAGGCATTCGATTCCCGCGGTCGGGAAGGCCTCTTTCCAGAGGTCGCCGGCTGTCGTCGGGTGCCCGGCGTGCGCCATGGGCGTCACACCACTGTGCCGGTCGGGCGCTGGGGGCTGGCCGGGGGTGGGGGTCGTCGTGGATCACGGCGAGGTGGTCACCCTTGAGCTGGACCTGGATGGTTCTACCGTCGGGGATGGCTCGGTGAGCAGGGCTTGGCCGATGCGGGTCTCGACCTCGCGGGCGATGAGCCGGCGCGAATCAACCGGTGGTTGTCTGGGTCGGTACCGCGGGAGGGTTGGTGAGCAGGCGTGCTGCCTCGTCGGCGACCTCCTCGTCGATGACCACCTCGAAGCGGCTGGGGACTGTCGTCGTGACCGCGGCGAAGTCCCGGCGGCCGCGCGCCAGGGTGTGCATCACCGCGCCCAGCACCACACCGATGACCGCACCGATGATCAGCCCGTAGAACGCCAGCACAACACTGGCCACCAAGGGGCTGATCAGGTTGAACAATCCGAATATCCAGCCGATCAACGCACCGGGCAGCCACCGGACGCGGTGCCCTTGGCCGCGGCGCCGCGGTAGTTCAACCGGCCGGTGACCTGCTCGACGAGCTGAAGGTCGTGGCCGATGATGGCCACCCGCTCGACGGGGAACCGCAGGTCGGACAGGCGGTCCACGGCACGCTCGGTTTCTGGGTAGGCGTCGAGCACCGCGATGGGTCTGCGACGTGACGGCGTGGGTGTGCCGGTCAGGGTGCTCAGCCGGTGGTGTCACTGCTCGCTGATGGTTCGCCTCCTCGGTTCCCGGTGGGCTCGTCTTGGTCAGCTGGGGTGGAGGTCTTTTAAGGCCACCCCGGGGTCGGCCAGTTGGGCCGGGTCGACGGGATCACCGGAGCGGACCAGGGCGGTGATGGCGTCGGTGACGTCCCAGATGTTGACGTTCATGCCGGCCAGCACCCGATCTTGGCGCAGCCAGAAGGCGATGAATTCCCGCTTGGCCACGTCTCCGCGGAAGACGACCTGGTCGTAGCGGCCGGCCTCGACGTAGCCCGTGTATTCCATGCCCATGTCGTACTGGTCGGAGAAGAAGTACGGCACCTGGTCATAGGCGGTCGTGTTGCCCACCATGTTGGCCGCCGCGACCGGTCCCTGGTGCAGCGCGGCTGACCAGTGCTCCAGGCGCAGGTGGCGCCCGAGGCAGGGGTAGTAGGCGTTGGCCACGTCGCCGGCGGCGAACACGTCGGGGTCGGTGCTGCGTAGGTGCTCGTCGACGAGGATCCCGTTGTCGATGGGCAGACCGGCTTGGTCGGCCAGGCCGGTGTTCGGGGTGATACCGACACCGACCACGACCACGTCGGCGTCGATCTGGCTGCCATCGGCCAGTTGCACCCCGCTGGCCCGGTGGTCCACACCGATGATCTCAGCGACCTCGACGCCCATTCGCAGCGTGACTCCGTGCTCGGTGTGCAGGGCGGCATAGATCTCGGCGACCTCTGGGCCGAGCACGCCCAGCAGCGGCAGCTTCGCCCTCTCCAGTACGGTCGCCTCGACCGCGGCGGCCCGGGCCGCGGCTGCGGTCTCCAGACCGATCCAGCCCGCGCCGATGATCGCCGCCCGCTTCGCGGTGGCGAACGCCGCCTTGATCGCCTCAGAGTCCTGCACCCCGCGCAGGTACAACACCCCGTCGAGGTCCTCCCCGGGCACGGGCAGGCGACGCGGCGACGAGCCGGTGGTCAGCAGCAGTTTGTCGTAGCCGATCCGCTCACCGTGGGCCATGATCAGCTGGTGGGCCGCCCGGTCGAGGGCGGTGACCCGGGTGTCCAGGCGCAACTCGATGCCGTGGCTGGCGTACCACCCGGCGGGTTGAACGTAGATCTTTTCCTTCTCCGACTTGCCTTGCAGGTAGTCCTTGGACAGCGGGGGACGGTCGTAGGGCCGCTCGGCCTCCTGCCCGATCAGCACGACTCGGCCCCCGAAACCCTCGGTGCGCAGGGCCTCGGCCGCCTTCGCGCCGGCCAGGCCGGCACCCACAATCACGAACGTCTCGTGTGCTGTCATCGCGTCATAACCTCTTCTCCGCGGGGATCAGACGACGGCCTGATCATCTTTCGTGCGCGGTCAACCGGGGTGCGACAAGGCGAGGATGGGAGGGCCAGCACATCCGTCGACGCACCGTCTGTGGGCTCTGGCTGGAAGGTACGAAACCGCGGGAACCCGCCACTGTTGTGCAGACATCCCCGTTGCCCCTCATCGTCCTGGCCGCCTTCCGAGCACCACGCTCGACGTGTGCGTCGCCAGGGTCTGGAGCAACGATGTCGCCGGCAGGACCCACCTGGGTCTCCGCCGCACTTGCTCCCCACGGTACTACCAACAGCGGCACCGTGGCGCCTACGCCACTGGTGAGATCGAGGCTCGCGGTTGCGCAGCGCTACCGCCGCTGGTAGGCCTATGAAGCAGCGGCTCTGGCTGACCCTCGCGGAGCCCGTCGGCGACAGCGTTGCTCCAGACCCCGGTAACGCGCTCCCGAGCCTGTGCGCTCGGAAGAGACCGGGAAAGGAGCGACGTTGCGCGACCTGCCCCGCGGTAAGCAAGCACCTCCTGGCCCAAATCGTCTCGCCGAGGGGTCACTACCGCTTCGACTGGCCCGACCACGCTGCCAACGGGTGCGGACTGGCCGTCATGTCCCCACCGCCGCGGCCCCGTGCGCTACCCACGAGACCGTGGGGACCACCAGCGGGCAACTGCGCCCCTTCCCTGCCGTGGTCCCATGCGCGCGGGACGAAAGCCTCAGATGACCGCAGGGGTTTGACGGACAGGGCGCTGGGCACCCGACGGGTGAAGGGAGACGGCGATGGCGACGAGGAATCCGATGCAGCTCGGGGTGGTCGGGTTGGGACGGATGGGCGCGAACATCGTCCGCCGCCTGATGCGTGATGGCCACAGCTGTGTGGTCTTCGACGTCAACCCCGGCGCTGTCACGGCGCTGGAGAAGGAGGGAGCGACCGGGTCGGGTTCGGTGGCCGAGTTCATCGGCAAGCTGTCGGCGCCCCGGGCGGTGTGGGTGATGGTGCCCGCCGGTGAGGTCACCGGCAACACCATCGACGGCCTGGCCGCTCACATGGCCACCGGGGACATGATCATCGATGGTGGCAACTCCTACTGTCGAGACGACATCCGCCGCGCCGCGGAGTTGTCCAAGGGGGGTATCCACCTGGTTGACTGCGGGACCAGCGGCGGGGTGTGGGGCATCGAGCGGGGCTACTGCCTGATGATCGGAGGCGACGCCGGGGTCGTCGAGCACCTTGGTCCGATCTTCGCGAGCATCGCCCCGGGGATGGACTCCGCGTCCCGGACGCCGGGGCGCACCGGGGAAACCGTTGCGGCCGAGCACGGGTTTTTACACTGCGGCCCCAATGGCGCTGGGCATTTCGTGAAGATGGTCCACAACGGCATCGAGTACGGGATGATGGCCGCGCTGGCCGAAGGCCTCAACATTTTGCGCAACGCCAATGCCGGCAGGCGCCGCGCCGCAGCCGACGCCGAGACCGCGCCCATGGAAGAGCCCGAGTTTTACCAGTTCGACATCGACACGACCGCGGTGACCGAGGTGTGGCGCCGCGGCAGCGTCATCGAGTCCTGGCTGTTGGACCTGACCGCCGCCGCCCTGGTCGCCTCCCCCGACCTGGAGGAGTTCACCGGCCGGGTGTCGGACTCCGGGGAGGGGCGGTGGACCTCGATCGCGGCCATCGACGAAGGTGTCCCGGCTCCGGTGCTCACCGGTGCGCTGTACTCCCGTTTCGCCTCCCGGGGCCTTGACGACTTCGCCGACAAGGCCCTGTCCGCCATGCGCAAGGGCTTCGGTGGCCACGACGAGAAGAAGGTCTAAGGAGCAGCACATGACCGATCCCATTCACCAGGCTCTGGGGCTGGGTCAGAGCATCTGGTACGACGGCATCCGCCGCTCGCTGCTGACCTCCGGGGACCTGCAGCGCATGGTCACCCAGGAAGGGTTGCGGGGCATGACGTCCAACCCGTCGATCTTTGATAAGGCCATCGCCGGGTCGAGTGACTACACACAGGGCATCGACGAGCTGCGCCGCTGCGGGCCGATGGATGCCAAGTCGGCCTATGAATCGCTGGCCATCGCCGACATCCGCGCCGCGGCGGACATCTTCCGTCGGGTCTATGACGACAGTGGGGGCGCCGATGGTTACGTGAGCATGGAGGTCTCCCCGGAGCTGGCCCACGACACGGCCGCCACCGTCGCCGAGGCCCGCCGGTTGTGGTCGGCGATCGACCGGCCCAACGTGATGGTGAAGGTTCCCGCCACCCCGGCGGGATTGCCCGTCATCCAGGAGCTGACCGGCGCCGGCATCAACGTCAACATCACCTTGCTGTTCGGCCTGGATGCCTACGAGTCGGTGGTGGCGGCCTATCTGGCTGGCCTGGAGGACCGGCTGGGGGCCGGCGGCGGGCTGGGCCGGGTCACCTCGGTGGCCAGCGTGTTCGTCAGCCGCCTGGACTCGGCGCTCGAGCCCCACCTGGACCGCGTTGTGCAGGGCAAGGTGGCGATCGCCAACGCCAAGGTCATCTACGCCCGGGCCCGGGAGCTGTTCGCCGGACCGCGGTGGGACACCCTGGCCGGCGCCGGGGCCAAGATCCAGCGATTGCTGTGGGCCTCGACCAGCACCAAGAGCCCCGCCCTGCCCGAACTGCTCTACGTCGAGTCGCTGATCGGCCCCGACACCATCGATACCGTGCCGCCGGCCACCTACGAGGCGTTCCGGGCGCACGGCGTCGTGCGCCCGTCGCTCGGGGAGGACATCGAGGAGGCCCGCGCGATCCTGGATAGCCTGCCCGGCCACGGGATCGATTTGGCCGCGGTGACCGATCAGCTGGTGGCCGAGGGGGTGGACAAGTTCATCGTCGCGTTCCGCCAGCTGCTGTCCTCGGTGGAAGCCGCCCTGGCCGGCCCGTCACCCAAGGTGGAGCCCTGGCGGCTGCGCCGATCGCTGCCGCCCGACCTCGCCGAGCGGGTGGACGCGACCGTGGACCAGTGGCGGGCCACCGGCGCGGTGGCCCGGATGTGGTCGCATGACGCCTCGGTGTGGACCGGCCAGGATGAGGACCGCTGGCTGGGCTGGCTGGGTGTGGCGCTGGACCAAGCGGCCCACGCGCACCGCTTCACCGATTTGAGCACCGCGGTGCGCCACGCCGGGTTCACCGATGCTGTGGTGCTTGGGATGGGCGGCTCGAGCCTGTGTCCCGACGTGCTGGCGGCCACCTTCGCGGCCAGGCCCGGTTTCCCCCGGCTGCAGGTGCTCGACTCGACCGACCCGGCGCAGGTCAAGGCCACCGAAGAGCGGGTGGATCTGGCCACGACGCTGTTTTTCGTCTCGTCGAAGTCCGGCACCACGCTGGAACCCAACATCTTCGCCGCCTACTTCTACGAGCGTATGACCAAGGTTGTGGGCGCAGACCGGGCCGGGTCGCACTTTGTGGCCATTACCGATCCCGGCTCGCCTCTGGAGGACCTGGCGCGGCGGCAGGGCTATCGCAGCGTCTACACCGGGGTGCCCTCGATCGGGGGCCGCTACTCGGCGCTGTCGGACTTCGGGATGGTGCCCGGCGCGGCCTGCGGCGTCGACGTCCTGGCCCTGTTCGAGTCGGCCGAGACGATGGCGCACGCTTGCGCGCCGTCCGTGGCGGCCCGGGACAACCCCGGGCTGGTGCTCGGGGCGGTGATCGGGACCTGCGTCAACACCGGCCGGGACAAGCTGACCTTCATCACCTCCCCTGGGGTCGCGCACCTGGGTGGGTGGCTGGAGCAGCTGCTGGCCGAGTCGACCGGTAAGCAGGGCACAGGGGTGATCCCGGTCGACCGGGAACCGCTGGGAACACCCGAGGCCTACGGATCCGACCGGCTGTTCGCCTACCTGCGGCTGGCCACCGACGACGACACCGACCAAGACGCCAAGATCTCGGCCCTGGAGGCGGCTGGCCAGCCGGTGGTCCGCATCGAGCTGGCCGACCCGTCCGAGCTGGGGCGGGAGTTTTTCCGTTGGGAGTTCGCCACCGCGGTGGCCGGCTCGTTGATCGGGATCGATCCGTTCGACCAGCCCGATGTGGAAGCGGCCAAGGTGCTGGCCCGAGACCTCACCGACCGCTACGACACCACCGCCACCCTGACCGAGCAGAAACCCTTCTTCGGCGAGGCGGGTCTGGCGCTCTACACCGACGCCACCAACCAGGCCGAGCTGGCCCGGGTGGCCGGTGATGGTGGCGACCTAGCCGCCTACCTGCGCGCCCATCTTGAGCGGGCCGGGACCGGGGACTATGTGGCGCTGCTGGCCTACGTGTCGATGACCCCCACCCACGAGGCCATCCTCACCGAGATCAGGACCCTGATTCGAGACGCCCGCCGGGTGGCCACCTGCGTCGGGTTCGGACCCCGGTTCCAACACTCCACCGGCCAGGCCTACAAAGGCGGCCCCAACACCGGGGTGTTCCTCCAGATCACCTGCCAGGACACCGTCGAGCTGGCCGTGCCCGGGCACAACTACACCTTCGGGGTGGTCAAAGCGGCCCAGGCCCAAAGCGACCTGCACGTCCTGGCCCAACGGGGACGGCGGGTGCTGCGGGTCCACCTCGGCACCGACGTGACCGCCGGGTTGGAACAACTCCACGCCGCGGTGACCCAGGCCCTGCATCCAACCACCGCACGCAGATGAGCGATCGCCGGGTCGTGGTGGTGATCGCCACCCCGCTGGAGCCCGAACTGGTGGCGCACATCGACGCGGTCGACGACCGAGTTGAGGTCATCTTCGAACCGGACCTGCTACCCCCGCCGCGGTTTGCTTGCGATCACCGCGGGATCGACACCTTCCGGCGCACCGAGGACCAGCAGCGCCGCTGGCAGGCGATGCTGGGCAGCGCCGAGGTGCTCTTCGGCCTACCCGGAGACTCCGCGCAGGGATTGGCTGACGTGGTGCGGACCAACGCCGGGTTGCGCTGGGTCCAAGCCACCGCCGGTGGGGCCGGCCAGCAGATGCAGGCCGCCGGGCTGACCGACGCCGAACTCACCCGGGTGCTGATCACCAGCGCCAGCGGTGTCCACGTCGGGCCGTTGGCCGAGTTCGCCCTGTTCGGCCTGCTCGCGTTCACCAAGGGCCTGCCCCGGCTGCTCGCCGACACCCAGGCGCGGCGCTGGGAGCACTACCCGATGACCGAGCTGGCCGATCGCACCCTGCTCGTCGTCGGTCTCGGGTCGATCGGCACCGAGGTGGCCCGGCTGGCCAAAGCCTTCGGCATGCACATCATCGCCATCAACCGAACCGGCCGCACCGATAACAGTGACATCGAAGTGATCCGCACGTCGCGATTCCTCGGCGACCTACTCCCAGTCGCCCACGCCGTCGTCCTGACCCTTCCGCTGACCGAACAGACCCGGGGCATGATCGACGCCCAGGCGATCAGCCGGATGCGGACCGACGCCATCCTAATCAACGTCGGGCGGGGCGGTGTCGTCGACGAAGACGCACTGATCAAGGCGCTCAAAGGCGGCCAGCTGGCCGGCGCTGCGCTTGATGTCTTCGAGACCGAGCCCCTGCCACCAGACAGCCCGCTGTGGCGCCTGCCCAACGTGCTGATCAGCCCACACACCGCAGCCTTGTCGGTCCACGAAAACGAGCGGATCGTCGCCCTGTTCACCGAAAACCTGCGACGCTACCTACGCGGCGACGATCTCCTCAACCGTGTCACGCCCACGCTGCTGTACTGACGAGAAAGCCCATGCGCACGACGACGCACCAGAGGTGACACACCACGCCCAGGAGGCGCACGATGACAAGCAAGGCGACAGTACAGGTCCGTCGGGTCTACGACCCGCCCGTACCAGACGATGGCACCCGGGTGCTGGTCGACCGGATCTGGCCGCGAGGGCTCACCAAGATCAAGGCCCACCTCGATGAGTGGTGCAAGCAGGTCGCACCATCGACGGAGCTGCGGAAATGGTACCGCCACGACCCGGCACGATTCGACGAGTTCACCCGCCGCTACCACGTCGAACTGACCCAACCGGAACGCTCGGACGCCCTGACCCACCTGCGGGAGCTCGTCAAGGACCAGACGTTGACCTTGCTCACCGCGACCACACAGCCCGAAATCAGCGAGGCCGCGGTCCTCGCCGAAATGCTCCGCCACTGACGTGATCAACCATCCGGCGTTTCGGGTCGAGCCGTGGTGTCTGCGGACGACCGATTTGGACGTGGCGGTGCTCGCGCAGAGCGAGTCGGTCTTCGCGCTGGCCAACGGGCATATCGGCTGGCGCGGCAACCTCGACGAGGGAGAACCCCACGGCCTACCAGGGTCCTACCTCAACGGCGTCTACGAGCTGCGTCCGCTGCCCTACGCCGAGGCCGGCTACGGGTACCCGGAGTCCGGGCAGACACTGATCAATGTGGCCAACGGCAAGCTGATCCGGCTGCTAGTCAATGACGAGCCGTTCGACGTGCGCTACGGCCAGCTGCGGGCCCATGAGCGGTGCCTGGACTTTCGGGCTGGCGTGCTGCACCGAAGCGCCGAGTGGGCCTCCCCGGCCGGTCGCGCCGTGCGAGTGTCCTCGACCCGGTTGGTGTCCTTGGTGCAGCGCTCGATCGCGGCGATCTGCTACGACGTCGAGGCACTCGACGGCCCGTTGCGGGTGGTCGTGCAGTCCGAGCTCGTGGCCAACGAGCAGCTCCCAGCGCCCGACGGTGATCCCCGGGTCGCCGCGGTGCTCGAGGCGCCCTTGGTGGCGGAAGAGCATGCGGCCAAGGGTGCGCGGGCCGGGCTGGTGCACTCCACCCGGCACAGCGGTCTGCGGATCGCCGCGGTGATCGACCACATCGTCGACGGACCGGCCGCCACCGAGGTGTCCGCGGAGAGCTTCCCCCACCTGGGTCGAGTGACGGTGACCGCGACGCTGCAGCCCGGACAGCGGCTGCGGCTGGTCAAGTTCGTCGCCTACGGCTGGTCGGGGGCCCGGTCGCTGCCCGCGGTCCGTGATCAGGCCGACGCGGCCCTCGCCGGGGCAACCCAGACCGGCTGGGACCGACTGCTCGCCGAGCAGCGGACCTACCTCGACGCGTTCTGGGACCGCGCCGACGTGGAACTCGACGGGGACGCTGAGATTCAGCAAGCGGTGCGGTTCTCCCTGTTCCATGTGTTGCAGGCCGGGGCCCGGGCCGAGGGCAGAGCGATTGCCGCCAAAGGCCTGACCGGGACCGGCTATGACGGGCATTGCTTCTGGGACACCGAAGCCTACGTGCTGCCCATGCTCACCTACGTCGCACCGGAGACCGTCGCCCACGCCCTGCGCTGGCGCCACTCCACCCTCCCGATGGCCACCGAGCGGGCCCGAGCGCTCGGGCTGCGCGGCGCGGCGTTCCCCTGGCGGACCATCCACGGCGAAGAATGCTCCAGCTACTGGCCGGCGGGCACCGCCGCATTCCACGTCAACGCCGACATCGCCGACGCCGTCATCCGTTACCTCCACGCCACCGACGATCACGCCTTCGCACGCAGCATCGGACTGGAGCTCCTGGTCGAAACGGCGCGGCTGTGGTGCTCGCTGGGTCACCACGACACCCACGGCGCATTCCGCATCGACGGGGTCACCGGCCCCGACGAGTACAGCGCCATCGCCGACAACAACGTCTACACCAACCTGATGGCCCAGCAGAACCTGCGCGCCGCCGCCGAGGTGGCCACTCGCCATCCCGACCGGGCCCGTGACCTCGGGATCGACCAGGAGGACACGGCGGCTTGGCGCGACGCCGCCGAGGCGATGTACATCCCCTATGACGACACCCTCGGCGTCCACCCGCAGTCCGAAGGCTTCACCGGCCACCGGGTCTGGGACTTCGCCGCCACCACCGCCCAGCAGTACCCCCTGCTGCTGCACTTCCCCTACTTCGATCTGTACCGCAAACAAGTGGTCAAACAAGCCGATCTCGTGCTAGCCATGCACCGCCGCGGCGACGCGTTCACCGCCGAGCAGAAAGCCCGCAACTTCACCTACTACGAACGGCTCACCGTCCGGGACTCCTCACTGTCGGCCTGCATCCAGGCCGTGATCGCCGCCGAGGTCGGCCACCTCGGGCTGGCCTATGACTACCTCGCCGAGGCGGCCTTCATGGACCTCAACGACCTGGAACACAACACCCGCGACGGTCTGCACATGGCCGCCCTGGCCGGCAGCTGGATCGCCCTGGTCGCCGGTCTGGCCGGCATGCGAGACCAACACGGCACGCTGAGCTTCACCCCCCGACTCCCCGAACAACTGTCCCGGCTCGCCCTGAAAATCTCCCTACGACAGCGACGCCTGGCCCTCGACGTGCGAGCAGCAACCGCCACCTACACCCTGCTCGACGGGGAACCGCTACGCCTCACCCACCACGGACAGCCGATCACCGTGACCCTCAACCACCCGATCGTGCGTCCGATCCCCCCAGCGCCCGCGGAGTTGCCGAGGCCGACCCAACCACCCGGACGTGAACCGGTCCGGGCGCACCCTACGGAACGCAATTCCGTTTAGCGCGTGAAGATGAAACGTTCATCTCGGCCAAGTGGCCGTCCGGCTATGCGGTGCCGTGTCCTCCCCCGTAGCGTCCGTCTGCTCTAGCCCGCAACGCCCACCCGGCGAGCTCAGGGCTTGACAAGCGGCCGGGGCCCGCCATGCACGGCGTCCAGGCGCTGGTGGTATTCGTGCTCGTCGATCTCGCTGCGGGCGAACCGCTCGGCCAGCACCTGTTCAGCGGTGGGTCGAGCGACCACCGACCGGTCTCCACGCGCCGCGTAGCGGGCCAAGGCGATCACCCCGAAGATGACCAGCCCCCAGAACAGCACCATGCTGACCGTCATGAGTGTGTAACCCAAACACTCATCCCGCTGCCGTACCGCCACATCATTTCAATCATTTCTCAAAGAATCATCTCTGCCGCGCAGTCAATGGCCTAAGCCGCGATTTTCTTTCATCGGCCGGATACCATAAGGATGCTCATGAGTCCCCGGTGACGCACCGGCCAACAGCCACCGCTGCGAAGGCCAAAGGTCCCTTCCACCTCAGGGTCCGGTGGCCTGATCCCCGTTGTGCTTGCGCCGACTCCGCTGCGCCACCCACAGTGGCAACGGCTTCAGGGGAGCGGCGCTGTCCATAGCAGGCGGGTTCCGCCGCCCTTCCGATCGTTCGAGGGTGCATGACCCACCGGCGTCGACGGCCCGCTGTTGGAGGTTGTGCAGCCCGCTGCGAGCGACGGTGTCGGGGATGCCGACGCCGTTGTCGGTGACGTCGATGTCCAGGTTGTCGTCGACGGAGATGATGACCACCAATTCGTGGACATGGGCATGCCGGACCGCGTTGCTGATCGCTTCGCGGATGACGGCTACGGCGTGCTCGTCGAGGCGGGTCGGCACCACATTCACCGGTCCAGACATCCGGACTGTGGTCCGCAGCGACGTGTCAACGGTCAGTTCGGTGATCGCCTCATGCAACGTGGTGCGCAGCCGGGGTGAGTCTGCGGGACCGGCGTGGAGATCGAAGATCGCGGTGCGAATGTCCTGGATGACATCGTGGAGCTGGTCGAGGTGCTCAGTCAGCCGCGCGGCCACGGCGGGGGATGTCGCGCGACGGTGGGTGCCCTGCATGGCCAGGCCGATCGCGAACAACAGCGTCTCGGTCACCCTCGGCGTGTCGTGCTCCGCACGTGAGCCCGCGGTCGGGGGCACCTCGGCTTTCGTCACGGATTCACTGGGGCACGAATCAATCCGTCCCCGACATAGGTCGGCTCCGCCGCCGGATTCCCCCACAGTGGCATTGGGCTACCGACAAGGGACGTTCGGCACTATGACCGCACCCGCCGGCGGCGAAGGGTGGCAGCAAGTGAACTGGCGTCAGGCATGTCGAGGACCACACCGCGACGAAGGAGGCTGGCCGAATGAGCACCCGTGTCATGCCTGTGGGCTGCCTCACCGACGAGCAGGTCCACGCGGTCCTGGCCGCGGCCAGGACCGCACCCTCGCTGCGCAACAGCCAACCCTGGCGCTTCCGCTGCACTCATGAGGCCATCGAGCTCTACGCCGACACCACCCGCGCGGTGCCCGTCGCCGACCCCGACCACCGGGAACTGCTTCTGGCCAGCGGCGCGGCCCTGCTCAACCTGCGGCTAGCGATCCGCGCGCGCGGGGTGCATCCCGCCGTGCAGCTGTTCCCGGACTCCAACCAACCGGACATGCTCGCCATCGTGCGGCTGCAGAGACGCAGTCCGGTCGGGCCCGTCGACCGGCGACTGGCTAAGGCGATTGCGCGCCGCCGGACCAAGCCCCGACCGTGGGCCCCCACGACCGTTCCGTTGCCACTGCTCAACGAACTGCGGCGGGCCCGCTAAGAGCGAGCAAGCCTGGATGGCCACCCTCGTCCTTCCACAGCTGCCGATCTTGCACACGCTGTTAGGTCAGGCCCACGACACTCAGCAACACGATCCGACCTTCGGCGCCGGCGACCCAGACTCGGCTGACGGTATGCTCACTTTCGGACCCGACCCGCTCGGTGGTGGACTATGGCCGCAGACCGTGCTGCGGCTGGGCTATGGACCAGCCCCAGCCGCCCACCCCACGGCGCAACATCAAGGACACGAGGTGTCGATCATGTCGATCGGCGATCACGGACGGCTATCACCGGCGGTGGCCTTGATCTCGAAGTTCGGTGGCCAGCACAGCAGCTTGGGTGCGTCGCTCCATCCCGAGCTTGGCGAACAGCCGAGACACGTAGTTCTTGACGGTCTTCTCCGCCAGGAACATCCGCTCGGCGATCTGCCGGTTGGTCAGGCCGTCACCGATGAAGTCCAACAACGTGCGTTCCTGCGCGGTCAGCGCGGCCAACGGCCCCGGCTGGTCCAGGCTGGCCCGAAGCCGGCTCATCAGCGCGGCAGCGGCCCGATTGTCCAGCAACGAGCGGCCTGACCCCACCGTACGGACCGCGGAGACCAGCTCCATGCCCTTGATAGCCTTGATCACATAACCATGGGCCCCGGCGAGGATCGCGTCCATCATCGCCTGCTCGTCGGTGTACGAGGCGAACATCAAACAGTTCAACCCGGGCAGCTTCGAGCGCAACTTGCGGCACAGCTCGACGCCGTTGCCGTCAGGCAGCCGCACATCCAGCACCACGACGTCCGGGACCAGCGCCGGTACCCGAGCCAACGCCTCGGACACCGAGGACGCCTGCCCGATCACCGTCGGATCCTCCTCCTCATCGAGGAGATCGGCGACTCCACGCCGCACCACCTTGTGGTCATCGACCAGGAACACCGTGAGCACGAGCGTCCCTCCACCCACACACCGACCCCCGGCCGGGCGGCCAGGACTCTCCTGATCAGGCTACGGCGCCCGCCGGCTGTCCGTCCTTCCCTCAGACGACCGCTATTTCGGATGGGAGGCGGTGCGAATGGCGGAGGTCCCCCTTGGCGGTGACCAACGACCACGGTGAAGTACGCGGCGAGCCTGTTGGCGACCAACGGGTTAACCGCGCTGCCGGTGTTGGACGAAGATGGTCTGATTGGCATCGTTACCGAGTCCGGCCTTGTGCGCGACCGGTTCCTGCGCGATCCGCGTTACCGGTCCGCCTACGAGGCCGACGTCGCCCGGCACGGACGGCGCGCCGGACCTGCCTGCCGCGACGGTGGGGGCGGTGATGACCACCCCGGTGATCGGCATGGGTGCGGGAACCGATGTGGGCGATGTGGTGACCGCGATGCTGGATGACCGCGTGCGCAGCATCCCGATCGTTGACGGTTCCCGCGTGGTTGGCATCGTCACCCGGCGCGACCTGATACGGATGCTCGCTCGCGGCGATCACGCCATCGCAGACGACGTGCGGCACCAGTTGGCCATGTATGGCGTACCCGATCGATGGACGGTCGAGGTGCATGACGGTGCGGTGGCCATCAGTGACGAGTTCGACAGTCCGACCGACCGGCACGTGGCGGCTGTGCTGGCCGGAGCGGTGTCCGGAGTGACCGCGGTGCGCGTGGCCGGTCACGCGGCGACGGGCTGAACCGGCAGCCGCACATGTGACCGGTCAGCGGCCGGCACCTCGATACAGCACCAAGGGAGTTCCAGGATGACCAGCAACATCGATCGCCAGCGGATTGTTGTGGGCGTCGACAGGTCGACCTCGGCCCTGCACGCCGCGCGCTGGGCCGCGGATGAGGCCGTTTGCCGGCATGCTCCATTACGGTTGGTGCACGCCGTGAACTTCTCTACGCCCGCCTACGCCGGTGGGCTCGGTTACCCCCAGAGTTTCTTCGACGCGCTGGAATCCGATGGCCGGCAGCTGCTGGTTGAGGTCGAGACCGCGATACACCAAGCACACCCCGAACTGCAGGTCGACGTCGAGCTGCAGACCGCTGATGCGGTGCCGGCGTTGATCGAGGAGTCCGACAACGCCCGGCTGATCGTGCTCGGTTCCCGGGGACTGGGCGGCTTCAGCGGCATCCTGATCGGATCCACCGCCGTTGCTTTGGTCGCGCACGGCCACTGCCCCGTCGCGGTGATCCGCGGAACCAAGCCCGAGGAGTCACCGCCGGCCCACGGGCCGGTGGTGGTCGGTGTGGACGGCTCACCGACCAGTGAGTCGGCGCTCGCGATGGCCTTCGACGACATCATTGCGGGGCGCGGACCTGGTTGCCGTGCACACCTGGATCGAGTTCTCCTCCGACAGCGCGTACGCCTTCGCCCATCAGTTCATTGTCGACTGGGATGTCATCGAAACCCGCGAGCGTGAACTGCTGGCGGAGCGGTTGGCCGGCTGGCAGGAGAGCTACCCGGATGTCACGATGCGGCGCGTGGTCACCAGGGATCGGCCGGTGCGCTGCTTGCTGGACCACGCCGCCGATGCACAACTGCTGGTGGTCGGCAGCCGGGGACACGGCGGATTGCCCGGCATGCTACTGGGCTCAATCAGCCAGGCGCTGATCTACCACGCGCCCTGCCCGCTTCTGGCGGTTCGTCCGGCCACTACCCGCTGAGCTAGCCAGAACATTCACTCGACCAGGCTTGGCCAAGCCGTGATTCCACGTCCGGCGAAGCGGTCAGGAACGCGGTCGGCCATGCACACGTGCGTCACCGCGGGGCTGAAGAGCATCTTTGTTGGTATCCGGCCGATGAAGGGGGCCCCGGTAGGCCATTGACCGCTCGACAAGCACTGATTACGCCCACGCCGACCCCCCAGACGCAAACCGGCGCGGTCACGCCCAACAGACGGGAGAAGTCGTCGCTGACAGCTCTCGCCCGTGAGCAGCTGAAGGTCGCGCTGCAGGCTTCCAGTGGGCGCAGCGCGCAGACCGTGTACGGCGGCCATGAACATGTGCTGCGTCAGACCCTGATCGCGCTGGCCGCCGGCCACAAGCTCGACGAGCACGACAGAGGGCATCGTCGACGCTGGCCGCACCCGCCGCTCACCCTCGGCCAGCACGCCCAGGGCTGACCCTCGGTCGTCGCACGCGCAGTGACCACGCTGGGCCAGATCGGAGTAGTCGGACCCTACGCGCTGACCATCGGGCCTGCCGGCTAATCCGCATCGTCGAGACCACCGAACACGACGGCTACCCCCGAGCACCTCCAGCGGATCCTCGACGGCCCGGTCGCCTGGACCCTAGGCCTGGACCCTAGGCCTGGACGGCGCCGTCGTCCTGAGCCAGCGCGGCGGAGACTTCCTACTCGACGTCGACCAGGACCTGTCCATCGGATACAGCCGACATGACACCGACACCGTGAGCCTCTATCTCGAGGAGAGCTTCACCTTCCGCGTCATCAAGCCCGATGCGGCAATCACCCTGACCGACTGACGGGCCGGGCCACATCGATCGCCCAAGCTGGGCGGGCACTGCGTTGGCGACGTGTAAACAGAATCAATTCCGGTGGGCAGCCTGGATGAGACAGCGAGCACGAGTCCGACTAAGGATGCTGGTAGCCGGTGGTGAGGGTCGACGCCACGTTCGTAGCCGTCATCGGCTTCAACCACTTTGCCAGGCGGGGTGATCAGGGACTGGGCTCGGCAGTGGAGTGGACGCGGTCTCGATGCCGGTGTACACGACTTCCCGCGCGGCGCGGTGCCAGAACGGGGCAACGGTCAGATAAACCCCGCCAGCGGCGATCATGCCAATCGCGGCGTCGACGCTGCGGCGTCCCTCCCGGGCCCAGTAAACGTCCTGGAGGTCGATAAGCAGGGCCAGCTCGTCGACGATGAGCGCGGCGCCGCTGCCATAGGCGGTGGCGGTCAGCGGATGGCGCCGGTCGGTTTCCTGGCCGCGAAGCGCGATCGCGCCGACCGCTGCCAGCAATGCGATGCCCAGGTTGTAATGGTGGATATGCCGGCCGCCAATCACGATCCCACCCGCCGAAGGCGCCGCGCCGCCGTGCAACCAGTAGGTGATCGCCCGGGTGATGCCGAAGGTGGCCCCGAAGGCCGACCAGGCCACCAGCAGCGCCTGCTGCCCCGCTCCCACCTCATCGTGGTAGACCCGGCGAACCCGCCGCCCCAGCACCCGCAACGGGGCAATGCGTCTGTTGGGATTCTGCGCTGCCATCGCGTGCTTCCTTATGTCAGGCCGGCTGCGGATCGTATCCAGGCCGCGCGACCCTGGCCATGGTGCGCTGGTCGATGATGCCGCGGTCCAGCTCGGCGAACGGCGCGGCCTCGGCTAGCCCTAGCGGAGCACCCGGACTGGCAGTACCGACGCGCGGATTTTCGCACGAGCGCGGCTCAGCCGCCGTTAGGGCCGAACTAGCGCAGCCCAATGAGCTGGGCCGGGCGTTGTTCGCCGGTGTCTCGTTGGTTTGCTGGCTGTGCAGACCCAGCGCACCGGCGCCGACGGCTACCGGCTCACTGCGCAGGGCCACTGCTTTGCGTCGGCCGGCGTGTGCCGTGCCAAAAATCGCCACAAGTGTGACCTGCGGTTTTGGCGGCCCTCCGTGATCATGACATGATCACAGGTCGTGTTGTTTCGTCTGCTGTATCTGACCACGATCAGGCTGTTGGGCTGGCTCGGGCTACTCGCCCGCAGCGCGGCGGCCAAGAATGTCGAGATTCTCATCCTGCGCCAGGAAGTCGCGATACTTCGCCGCCAGGTGACCAGGCCTCGCCTCACCTGGCCGGACCGGGCCATCCTGTCTGCTCTGGCCCGGTTGCTGCCCCGCCCGTTGCGGACCTCTCGGATCGTCACGCCGGCCACGCTGCTGGCCTGGCACCGCCCGCTGATCACCAGACGGTGGACCTACCCTCAGCGGTCAGGCCGCCCACCGGTCACCGACGAAATCCGAGGTTTGGTGCTGCGTCTGGCACGAGAGAATCCTTCCTGGGGCTACCGCAGGATCCAAGGCGAACTCGTCGGTCTCGGGCATCGCGTCGGTACCGGCACGATTCGGCGGATCCTGGCCGCCACCGGGTGTCGGCTCGGCACCCCGCCGGGCCGACACCCGGTGGCGGACCTTCCTGCGCGCTCAGGCCACCGGCCTGTTGGCCACTGACTTCTTCACCCTCGACACCATCGCGCTGCGCCGCCTTTTCGTTCTGTTTGTGATGGAAGTCCGCACCCGCAGGGTCCATCTCCTCGACGTCACCGCCCATCCCACAGCGGCCTGGACCATTCAGGCCGCTCGCAACCTGCTGATAGACCTCGGTGACCGCATCGGCACCTTCCGCTTTGTGATCCGTGACTGGGACTGCAAATTCACCGCTGCCTTTGATGCCGTCTTCGCCTCCGAAGGCATCACCGTGGTCAAGATCCCTCCGCGCACGCCCCAGGCGAACTGCTATGCGGAACGGTTCGTTGGCAGCGTCTGCGCGGAATGCACCGACCGGCTGCTGATCTACCGCCAGCGACACGCCCGAGTTGTTCTTGACCGGTATGTGCGCCATTTCAAATGACCACCGCCCGCATCAGAGCCTGGATCAACACCCACCAACCCGCGACCTCGCTACGCCGATTCCTCGCAACACCCCGATCCGACGCCACCGAGTCCTCGGCGGACTGATCAATGAGTACCGACGCGCAGGCTGAGCCGATCAGAAGACACCTGGTCGAAGCCTCGATCGAGTTTTGGCACGCCACACGGGTCACCTGGCGGCGCAATACTGCGACTTCCTGGCGCAAGATGAGGATCTCGACATTTCTGGCCGCGGCGCTGCCAGTGAGTAGCGCGAGCCAACCGAACAGCCTGTGACGCTGGGGTCGGCGGCTGACACGATCCGGGCCGGGTTGGTGATCAGAATGGCGATGTGGCGCATCGGTGTACGACCGGCGTCTCGGTCGTGCTGGGGTATTTCATCCCGACGGCGCTGCTACGCCTTGATGCAGGGCCATCCTCTGCTCACAGCACGGACGCGCGAGATGTTGTGTACGTTCGGGTCAGCTAGTCGGGAGGACCGTCATGATGAAGAAGATCTTGGAGTTGCTGGCTCTCAAGTGGTTGTGGGACCGGCGCAAAGGGCGCCGCTGATCTCCGCCTGCAGACGTCTTGCCCTCTGGCCGGGCCCGACGGTGGGCGCCTAGGTCGCGCTACATCCAGCGGGGCATCGGGCTGGATCGTATCCGAAGGTATCCCGGGCTATGGTGTGGCCGACCGCGGGGCGCGGCGATCAGGGCCGCGCGGTGGCAGGTCAGTGCCGATCGTGGATCCGCGGCCGCGCGCCTAATACACGCCGGCGACCGATCAGGATCGCCACGACGAGGAACACGACGACGAGCACAGCGATGACGAGCACAACGATTGGTGTCCAGCTCAGTGGGCGTGGCCGCCGTTGCCAATCTGGTCGCCGCAGGGAAACTCGATCCCAAGGTGCTCCAGGCCTACCCCTTCGAAGAAGCACCACAAGCACTGCGAGCAGCTCGAGTCCGGTCATGCGCTCGGCAAGATCGTGATCGACCTGGAGCCAACCACCAGGCATGACCACAACAGGCCGAGCACCACTGCCCGCACCGGGATCCGCTTCCGGAACGTGGTGACGTTCCCCTTGGACCCGGGGACAGCCGATCCGGCCGAGGTGGTCTGCGAGCTGCTCGGCGAGTACCGAGCGACCGCCAGCCGATTGGACATCCCGGCAGCCGAGGCGCCGTATGCCCTAGTCGAAGCGGTGATCCACGGCTACGACATCGCGTGGCCCCTGAAGCGCACCCTCAACGTGCCGGCGCCGAGCCTGTTCGTCGTTGCGCAAACCTGCCGCAGGACCGGCCTATTCCAGGGCAGCAAGCAGCGCAGCGCCGGACTCGAGCTGCGCGCCTGCGATCTCGCCTGGTCCGCTGGCAGCGCCCGCAAGTCACCGGCCCACTAGCGTCGATCATCATGGCGATCACCGGACGCCCGCAGGCGCTCAACGACCTGTCCGACGAAGGGCTCGCCACGCTGCGCTCCCGTCTGTGATCGGGGCGTGGAGGGTTCTGGAACGAACTCCAGCGTCAGTGGCTACTTCCGCTGGTAACAGGCCAGGCTTACCGGCCCGAGCTGCTGTAAAGGCAGGTGACTCCCACTTATCCAAGCCAAGCAGTGTGGTGAACTGCGGAAACGCGCGCCAACGCCGGATCTCGTTCCAGAACTATTCGCACCCCGTCACCGGCACAGGTCCTCCCTGTCCTGGCACGGAGTGTAGCCCTGTTAATCGCAGCGTGGGACGGCTCTGACTTCCCGAAACCGTATGGGCACCGCGCGGAGGACGGGGGTGATAGCGCCTTTCGCCGCGGCGGTCGAAGTGACGGTGGTCCTGTCGACGAGCCGTGCAGAGTTCACGGCTCGGCTCCCCGGTGCCTGCCCCGCATCTGGCCGAGTGGGGCACCGCGAAGCCGATGACGGGACGGTCAGCTCTCCGCGATGGTGAACTTGACCACGCAGCTCTGGCCGTCCACCCCATCGACGGTCACCTTGACCACGCCCGAGCCGTCGGGGACTGGGACGACCAGGACCTGGCCGTCGACACTGAACCCGGATCCACCGATCTGTTGCGCGTGTATTGCGGGGAATGAGAACGCGGGTGCCCCTGGGCTGGGAAGATGTTCTTGCTGAGGGAACATCCGAGCCGGTTCGAGGGGACACCCGCGAGATGCAATCTTGCCATGCGGCTGGCGTGGTTGATGTCGTGTTCGATGACCCGAATCTGATCGCGGATGCGGGGCTGGTGCCGGTGGTCACGCTGGCCGAGCAGGTCGGCCTGCCCGAGTTGGTCGCGGCGCATGTGGCGGTTACCGGCGCGGCGAACGGTGCTGGGGCGAATCCGGTGGCCAAGGTGAGGTCGCTGGTGGCCGGGATGGTCGCTGGGGCGGACTCGATCGAGGACGTCGACCGGCTCCGGCACGCCGGCAATCAGGTCGTGTTCGGCGAGATCCGGGCTCCGTCGACCCTGGGCACCTTCCTGCGGGCGTTGACCCATGGGCACGTGCAGCAGCTCAACGTCGTGCTGCGCCAGGCGTTGATCGCCCTGGCCGGCCGGGTGTCACTGCTGCCCGGCGCGGACGAGGTGGTGTTCGTGGACCTGGACTCCACCCACCGGCAGGTGTATGGCTACGCCAAGCAGGGCGCCGCGGTCGGCCGGCTGAAGGGCACAAAGACCCTGCACCCGCTGATCGCCACCGCATCGACCCCGATCGCGCGGCCGGTGATGGTGGCGATCCGCCTGCGCAAAGGCAAGGCCGCCGACGTGCGCGGGGCGGCCCGGTTGCTGGCCGAAGCGCTGACCACCGTGCGGGCGATCGCCCCCACCGCCCGGATCGTCGTGCGAGCCGACTCCACGTTCTACACCGCCGACATTGTGGCCACCGCCGCCCGCTACACCGCGGACGTGTCGCTGACCACCGGCTCCAACCCGAGCGTGAACGCCGCCATCACCCACATCCCCCACACCGCATGGACGGCGATCCACTACCCACAGGCCTTCGTCGATGAACAGACCGGCGAACTGGTCTCCGATGCCGAGGTCGCCGAGATTCCCTATACCGCGTTCACCTCTCGCCCCCCTCACCAACAGGCCACCGGCCGGTTGATCGTGCGACGGGTCCGCCGCCTCAACCCGAAAGCCGCCCCCGGCCAAGACGGGCTGTTCGACCTCTGGCGCCACCACGCCGTGTTCGTCACCAGCCCATTTCAGATGCTGCAGGCCGAATCCCCCCACCGCGGCCACGCGATCATCGAGCAGGTCATCGCCGACGCCGCCGCCAGCGCACTGGCGCATCTGCCCTCCGGATCATTCAACGCCAACGCCGCCTGGACCGTGCTCTGGGCCATCGCGCACAACCCGGGCGATCGGCGCCCTCGCCGGCACGTTCCACGCCCGCGCCCACACCCCGACCATCCGCACACACCTGATCAACGTGCCCGCCCGGCTGGCCCGCTCCGCCCGCCGCCTCACCCTGCACCTGCCCACACCCTGGCCCTGGCAACCGGCCTGGCAAACCCTGCACGCCGCAATTCACCCACCGCCTCGACAACCCACGGTCTGACCCCACCCACCGCCCAACCCAGGCCCAACCAGAAAACCACCAGTGGAAAAGCCGCACAGACCGGCAGCCCTCTCACACCCAAATCCAGCCACCACCACACCAGAGATCAAAAATCGTCACACAACGATCACCGAAATCCGATCGGTGGATCCGGGCTGAACGAGACCTCCATCGAAGATCTTCTTCGTAGTCCCCAAGTTGTTACCTTAAATGATCACGGACTAGCCGGGTGAAGCTGGGTTCGGAAGGATGCTGTCGATCCGCATAGGCGAGTTCGGGAGAATGGGTCGATCGTCCATAATTGCCCTGATGTAGTTTCGTGATCGATCAGGCATAGGTCGAACGTCTCATTTGTGAGGTGTAGCGCAGGATTTCGAACCGCCGATCCTTATAAGCGAAGCGGGTACAACGGCTATCGTGCGCTGACATAAGCCTGCAACAGACAGAGCAAGAAGCCGAAGCGGTTCGCAAGGGAGCACCGCGGGTACCGCTCGTTGATCGTGAAGCGAAGATCCAAAACAAGTACTTCATCAACGGATCGCCGCTTGTCACGGAGCCGTACGAGGAGGTGAGAAGGAAGCATCGTCAGTGCTGACGAGCTGTGTTGCGCTGACAACGAACGGGGTCACGCTCGCCGGGAAATCCGCCCCGGCATCTCCGGAGAACTTTGACGCAGAGTACGGCGAGAGGCGCGCATACGAGGATGCGTTGCGGCAGCTATGGCCGTTAGAGGGTTACCTGCTCCGAGAAGCGCTCAGTAACGAGCAGGCGGTATAAAAACCGGGATAAAACCACAGCGAAAGTCACGTTCGTGACCTTGGTCAGCGTTCGAGGAGTATCAGGTGCGACAGCGCGGAGTATGCCTCATTCGCCGTGCCGCCGGCCTCGTGCAGACTCCGCTCGCATCGCGTAAGGGCGGCAACGATCACGTCTACATGCTGGCTGGCCCTCACGAGATCATTCGAAGCGAGGGCAAACCCTTTGCGGTCTTCACTGCCGGCCGTGGTGACTTGTTCGCGGAGCGTATGGACTGCTTGCGGCAGGTAGCTCATCAGCTCCGAGAGCGCACCGAGCCGGGAGTACATATCGGAAGGTAGGCAGGATGCGTGATGAGCTGCTTGGTTGGCTCCGCGCACAGACAGGATGGCTTGACGCAGGGCTTGCAATGTCGGCTCGATCTCGTCCATCCGAGCTCCCTCCGGGTCACCGCCGAGGGTACGCCGCAGGGTCGCTTGATCCATGATCAAGTCCGGCTTCATATGGTGCGCACCGATTCCCACCAGCTGCGTCCGGTGGCCGCTGACAGTGCGCAGGCCGAGGCGGTCACGGTGGTGACCCGGGCGCCCAAGACGTTGATCTGAGAGCGGACCCGTCATACCCAGCGCCTGCGTCACGCGCTGCGCGAGTATTTCCCGGCCGCGCTTGCGGCGTTTGAGGATCTCGATGCCGCTGATGCCCTGGAGTTGCTGGCCAACGCACGGTCCGGCCTCGGCATCGCGGCTGACGATCACCCAGATCAGCGTCGCCCTGACGCGTGCCCGGCGCCGCAACATCGCGGGGAAGGCCACCCGGATCCAGGCCGTGCTGCGCGGGCAGTATCTGGGCTAGCCCGAGCACCCGGACGCTAAGATCATCTCCTCCCAGCCTGGACTGGGACCAGTTCTGGGTGCCCGGGTGCTGACCGAGTTCGGGCTCAGGCATCTTATTGAACCTAACAATCGGGCATCCAAACGCTGGCTCGTGGCTTCTGGGTGAGCAGTGGACCAGGTCGGGTAGGCCGATCGCTTAACCCGGATCCATCGATCTGATTCGTGCGTGTTTGGGGTGTTGAGGACGCGGGTGCTGCCTGACCTGGGATGATCGATTTTGCTGAGGAATCGTTCATCTGGTGTGAGGGAGCACCCGCGCGATGAAAGTGTCTCATGCGGCCATGGCAGTGGATGTCGTGTTCGATGATCCGAATCTGATTGCTGATGCGGGGTTGGTTCCGGTTCTCGCGCTGGCCGGACAGATTGGTTTGCCCGAGCTGGTCGCCGAGCGTGTGGTGATCACCGGTGCGGCTAATGGTGCGGGGGCCAACCCGGCGGCCAAGGTGATGTCGCTGCTGGCCGGGATGGTGGCCGGCGCGGACTCGATCGAGGACATGGACCGGCTGCGCCACGCCGGCAACGGGGTAGTGTTCGACCAGATCCGGGCCCCCTCGACCCTGGGCACGTTTTTGCGCGCGTTGACCCATGGGCACGTGCAGCAGCTCAACGCCGTGCTGCGCCAGAGCCTGATCGCCCTGGCCCAGCGCACGTCGCTGTTGCCGGGTGCGCAGGAGGTGGTGTTCGTGGACCTGGACTCCACCCACCGCCAGGTCTACGGCTACGCCAAGCAGGGCGCCGCGGTGGGCCGGTTAAAAGGCAAGAAAACCCTGCACCCGCTGCTCGCGACCGCCTCGACCCCGATCGCTCGGCCGGTGGTGATCGCGGTCCGAATGCGGCGAGGCAAAGCCGCCGACGTGCGCGGAGCGGTCCGCTTCCTGGCCGAGGCACTGACCACCGTGCGCGCACTGGCCCCCACCGCCCAGGTCGTGGTGCGGGCCGATTCCAAGTTCTATACCGCCGAGGTGGCCGCGACCGCAGCCCGCTACGACGCAGCGGTATCGCTGACCACCGGCTCCAACCCCAGCGTAACCGCCGCCATCGCCCAGATCCCCGACACCGCCTGGACGGCGATCCACTACCCCCAGGCGTTCGTTGATGACCACACCGGCGAGCTGGTCTCGGATGCCGAACTCGCCGAGATCAGCTACACCGCGTTCACCTCGCACCCGACACACAAGCAGGCCACAGGCCGGTTGATCGTGCGCCGGGTCAAACGCCTAAACCCCAATACCGCGCCCGAACAAGACGGGTTGTTCGCCGTGTGGCGCTACCACGCGGTGTTCGTCACCAGCAACGTCGAGATGGTGCAGGCCGAATCCCAGCACCGTGGTCATGCGATTATCGAGCAGGTCATCGCCGACGCCGCCGCCAGCGCGCTGGCCCACCTGCCTTCGGGATCTTTCCCAGCGAATGCGGCCTGGGCGGTGTTGTGGGCGATCGCGCACAATCTCACCCGCGCTGCCGGCGCGCTGGCCAGTGTCTTCCACGCCCGCGCCACTACCGCCACCATCCGCGCTCACCTGATCAGCATCCCCGCCCGGCTCGCCCGCTCGGCCCGCCGACTGACCCTGCACCTTCCCCAGCGATGGCCCTGGGAACCGGCCTGGGCCAACCTGCACGCCGCGATCCACCGACCCCGCGCCGCCTGAGCCGACCACCGCCCGGCAAAGGGCTCGACCGGAGAACCACCGTGGAAAAGCCGGACAGACCGGCGGCTCGCGCGCGTCCGAGTGCGACCCAAGAAAACGAAGATCCACAATCACAGTAAAACGATCATAGAATCCTCGTCGGTGGATCCGGGCTTAATGCAACAGTTGCTCTGTAAGCGGATCCTTATGCGGTCACAAGATCAGATCGTCGAACTCGCCGGCTTTGATGCCGTTGATCCAGTGGTTCATCTCAACGCGAGTGAACAGGATCGCGACGCCGTCGGGACGAGTGCTGTTGCGCACAGCAATGCACCCATCAGGTAAGGCGGCGACCTCAACGCAGGTGCCGTTGTTGCCGCTGAAACTACTTGTGCGCCAATGGATGACGAAGGGTCCGAGGGGGGTTCCAAAAGTCGGCCTACGCCACTTGACCTGGCGCTCTGTGTGTTCAGCTCTCGGGGCATGATCGTGCGCTGTGGCGTTGCGTCTGCTCTATCTGATCTTCCTGCACCTGCTGAATCTGTTGCTGATGCTGGGCCGCTCGTCGGCGTCTAAAGACATCGAACTTCTGGTGCTGCGCCATGAAGTGGCCGTGCTGCGCAGGACCAGCTCCAGGCCCCGCCTGGATTGGGCCGATCGCGCGCTCTTCGCCGCGCTGGTCCGAAGGTTGCCGCCGATGCTGCGGGTGCATCGGTTGGTCACGCCGGGCACGATCTTGCGCTGGCATCGTCGCCTGGTGGCCAAGAAGTGGACCTATCCCCACCGTGTCGGGCGTCCACCGGTCGAGGAGGCGGTGGCCGCGCTGATCGCGCGCATGGCCCGGGAGAACCCACGCTGGGGATACCAAAGAATTCAGGGGGAGCTGCTCAAACTCGGTCACCGGGTGGGAGCGTCCACGATCCGCCGGGTGCTGCGGCGGTTGCGGATCCCTCCGGCACCGGTGCGCGACACCGCCACGACCTGGCGACAGTTCCTGCGCGCGCAGGCATCAACGATGTTGGCGTGTGACTTCTTCCATGTGGACTGCGCGGTGACGCTCAAGCGGATTTACGTGTTGTTCGTGTTGGAGGTCCCCACCCGCTCGGTGCATCTGCTGGGCATGACCACCAACCCCGATGGCCGATGGACTACCCAGCAGATCCGCAACCTAGTGATGGATCTTGGCGATCGCGTCACGGAATTCCGGTTTCTCGTCCGCGATCTGGCCGGCCAGTTCGCTGCGTCGTTCGATGCTGTCCTGGCCGATGTGGGCCTCCAGGTGGTCAAGATTCCTCCCCGGTGCCCGCAGGCGAACTGTTTCGCCGAACGGTTCGTGCGCACTATCAGAGCCGAACTCACTGACCGCATGCTGATCTTCAACGAGCGGCACTTGCGTGTGGTGCTCACAATCTACGTTCGGCACTACAACGGTCGACGACCCCACCGCGCCCGCGAACTTCATTCCCCACGGCCAAGCTACCCCCGTGGCCGACCTCAGCCAGCAACGGATCAAACCTCGCCCTATTCTAGGCGGCCTGATCAACGAGTACGAACGAGCGGCATAAACTCGCTGCTCAGCGTAGGCAGCCGACTTTTGGAACCCCGCGGGCCTCCACCGTGCCAGCGTCGACCCTACGACCGCAGCCTGACACAACCCGGGCATCTTGCAGGCCTGCTCCGGCCGGTCAGTCGATCAGCGAGAGATCGAAACCAGCTTCGATCACTAGAGTGCCCGTGGAAAACCGCTGGTCACACCAGGTCCCATCCTTTGGTAATCCTGCCGGGGGCACCACGCCAGATCTACAAAGTACCTGAGCTGCCAGTTCATGATGCGCTCGGTGGCACGAAACTGAAACCGTGGGTCACAAGAGTCAAAGCGGACGCACGGATTTGGCATTCAGCAAGATTGCCCAGTGACGGAGTGCTTAAGGCCTCCGCCCTTATCGCAATCCCGATCGACGCACTCCAGCACCACGGCCCCTGTGGAGCGAACGCGGCGGATGCTAGAGGTCACCCTGGGGGTTGATCGCCACGACGCCGGTGCACGACCAGCACGTCCGGGCCGAGCTCAACGAAGTCGCCCTCGTCCAGTGCGGCAACGAGTACCTCGAGGTGCTTCGCGAACAACGAGAGCAAGGCATCGTTGGTGATGTTGCCGGTCGCGACGACTAAAAGCCGCCGCGGGGACCTCATCAATAAGTGGCTATCTCGGAAGTCTCGATCCTTGGTAACCACCACTCGATCACTGCTGTCCGCAACCTCGGCAATTTGGGCATCAGTCGTGCGGTTGCCGTTAGGCAGGTCCAACGTATGCAGCGCATCGTGTCCCGAAGTGGTTAGAAACCACGCGAGCCGGGCGGGCAACTGAGCATCGACGAGGAACCTCACGCCGCGCCGAGTGGAACCACTCTGCGACGACCCGAGGCAAGGGCGCCGAACTCCAGTGCGGCAAGAAGATCATCACGCTCAAGATCCGCGTAGTCGGCGAGCACTTCCTCGATCGTCATACCCGATGACAAGAGCTCGAGGAGGTTCTCGACGGGATATCGCAGACCACGAACCGTCGGTTGGCCGTGACAGACCGCCGGGTCCGACACGATGCGATCCAGCCTGGACATGTCACAACGGTACCGCTACGACACGTTCACCCGATGAGCCCGCTGCCAAGTCCTGATCAGGCCGAGACCGAACCGGTCACGCCGCCACCACGGGCCGACACCGAAGGCAAACCACCCACCGACGGCAGCAACGCCCTCACACCGATAGCGACCCGAGATCCGTGGTGCGGATCGTGGTGCAAAATGAGGAGGAATCATGCCTCAGGACGACCTTGGTGCGACGCTGGACGAACTGCAGTCGCTGGTAGCAGGCGTAGGGGTCGGGAACGCGGCTCTTCCTAAACCATGTGTCGCAGGTTCGAATCCTGCCGGGGGCACGTCACAGAACTGCGACCGTCTGACCAGCGATTTCGGAGCACGTCGCTGACCATTTCCGTCTGTTTGACGCTGTAGCACCGACAAATATGCTTTCCACGGCCGGTCACCGCCACCTCTCCGGAATGGTGTGTTGTCTGCTCTATGCGTCAAGTACTGCCGGCCCGGGTCAGGACGATCCTGCCAACGATGTCGCATAGTGCGCGGGGTGGCGGGATTGAACCCACGGCCTCTTCGAACTGCGGGCAGGGCGGTCCATGGTGGTCATTTTCGCAGGTCGCCGGCCAGTGACGGGCGTTGTAGGCCGGTGTTGGTCGGTGGCGTTGCTGTATTCCGCAGCTGTACAGCTGCGCTGGCCGCGCACGGTTGGGACTGGCCATAGACCGAAGAAATCTGACTAGGCGCGGGAACCGGCGGTGATGGTGGCAGCGTTGGGGTTAGGGGTTGTGGTGCCCATAGGGACGGTTGGTCAGTGGCGGGGAGTCGGCACGACCGGGGGGTGGAAGTTGCGCTGTGGTGGGACTGACCGTGGACGACTTTCGCCGGCGTGGGTGATGGCAGCGTGAAGCTGACGACATCGCTGAACTCCGGAATACGGTGATCTTTTCGACAACCCTGATCCAACTTTTTCCGGAATGCTGAGCTGGTCGATAAAGACGATGGGGGATGACGCAAGGATGACCTGTCCACCGCGGACAGTGATCGGTCAGCGTCGTCGGACTGCGCCCAAGAGAAGTTGGCAGATGTTTTTGTTGGTGTGGTGGTGAAGACCTGGTCACCTGAGCCGGTGTGTGCCAGCCCGGCCCGGTTACGACCGAAAACGACGCCGCCCCACTGCGGGTATGCCGTATTACGGCAGCGAGGAGGCTACTACGGCCTGCCATCGCCGCATAGTAGAGCATGGTGAAGTGGGGCATCTGCTCTTGCAGCGATCGAACTTTGTTGATCTTCGTAGTAGCCCGAAGTACGTCGAAGATTCTCTCGGTAGTTGTGTCGTAGTAGATCGGTGGCGCTGGTGGGTCGGTAGGGGCGAGACGGCCATCAGGTGATCGCGATCCAGCGCCACGGAGGTCATGTCGTATTTCGCCTGTCGATTAGCGCTCCCTTGTCTGTCGGCTGGCTGATTCTTCGACCACGAACACCGGCCAGCAGGCCAGGCCACGCTACCGGCCGCCGGAAGCTCAGATACCGCAGTCGCACCGCCACGGTCGACAATCATGTCTAACATCCACCGTCGAGCGACGCTGCTGGTCACCGCCGTGGATGAGCTATTCGGCACCCACAGGGTCGTGCTCGGACAGTACATTCGCCACTACAACGGTCGACGACCGCACCGTGCCCGTAGCCTTCGCCCACCCCAACCGAGCCACCCAGTGGCAGATTTCAGCCATCAACGCATCAAGCGTCGATCGGTTCTGCATGGTTTGGCTTGGCTTGGCTTGTCAACGAATATGAACGGGTAGCCTGAAGCCACTGCTCACCATGGGTGACCGACTTCTGGAACCCCACAGTTTGGCCGCGACACTCGGTACCTGATGACCATCATCCGTGAGGGCAGTCGTAGGCGCTGCACGGTAGATGATGCTCGCCCCTGCCACCCGGGGGAAGTTTGACGCAACTGCCCGGCACGGAACAGCGCATGCAGTCGATCGACCCAGACTGCGATGTTGCGCTGGCGCCCGGCTTTGATCAGCAGTATGCGCAGCTGCGCCCGGGACACCTGCGGCGGCCAGAAGCGGGGGTCGGAGCGGCGGTGAGGATGGCCCGGGCCTCTACACCGGTCAGTCCGGAGCTGGTGTGCTGAAGGCAGCCTGCGCGCCCGCAGCAGCGAGCGCAGCTGGTTGGTGATCTGCTGGCGATTCTATGCGTCTTGACTGGCGCGGGCCAACACCGCGATGGCTTGGGCGAGTTCGGTGTCGGCGGGAAGCCGGCGATGGGCGACGGCGTCAGTGTCCAGCGCGGTGTCGATTGCGCAGATGAGTGCCCGCCGTTCATGACGGGGCGGCCGGGGCGCTGTCGGTGCGCCGGCCGGTGTGTGTTCGGTCTGGTCGGGGTGTCAGTGGGGGCGCCTGCGGGCGAGGCGACGCAGGGTGAGCAGGATCCCGCCGAGGGCGGCGATCAGCAGCGCCACAGCGAGGGAGGTGGTGGTGTACGTCCACAGGAAGGACATCTGGGCACTGCGGGTGTTCTGCGCGAGGAGCAAGACGATCAGCTCGATGACGATGATGGCGGCCGCGCAGACGGCTACCCTGACCGCTCCGACACGGGTGCGTGGCACCGGCTGGGTGGCGGGCCGGGCTGCCTGCGCGTGTCCGACGCCGCCGAACTGGGTGAGGGGTTGGATGTGAGGACGACTACGGAGGAACATGATGGTGTCGTCTTCCAGGATTGGCCGGCGTGGCGGGCACCTGGGTCTGGGATGTCATCGTGTCCGGATACCTCGCATCCTACGCTCACGGGAGCCGGTCTGCAGCGCGCCGCGGTGGTGGGGATCCTGCGTCCGGGGTGGGTTAGCAGATGTCGGTTTCCCCGCCGATCTTCTCGAAGACCCAGATCGCCCGGCGCCGGTGTCGATCTGGCCGAGCAGCAGCCCCGTGCCGGGGGCAGGTGGGGTCGGTTGTGCCAGGACTCACCCGTGGAAGGGATGATCATTCCTGTGTAGTCCTTTGGGGACGAGTGCTTGTCAGGCGCTTGGGGACGAGTGCTTGTCAGGCGCTGCGTCAGCCACCGGTGGCGGAGGCGGCGATGGCCACCGCAGCTCAAGCGGGGGCGCACCCTGAGCGCCACCTTGGATGCCATCGCTGAGTTGGAGACTGCGCGTTGGATGCCCATTTTTTGAGCAGGCCTAGCCCTGATGAGCAGGCAAGGCCGGGGAGGTGCCCAGGGTCCCGGTTCGGGATGGCTGTCTTCCTCGCCCCGGTGCTGGCCTGGTTGGTGAAGCTGGTGGGATGTCGGGCCTTTTGAGCCTAGGTCCGCAGGCTGTGACCTGCGCCGCGCGCGCAGCTTGCACTCTCAGGGTGTGAGTGCTAAACACGGTGTTAGCACTCGGCCCCTTCGAGTGCCAGTTACACTACAGCCTGAGGTCGGGACGGTGAGTCCGGCGAATCGCTGGACGTCCGTCGCGGGCACCGAGCCTGGCCGAGCACTGTGTCCTTGCCGCGGACAACCCGCGGCGCCCATGACCGGAGGACCACACCGCAATGGCCAAGATGATCGCGTTCGACGAGGAAGCCCGCCGCGGTCTTGAGCGCGGGATGAATCAGCTCGCCGACGCCGTCAGAGTGACGCTCGGCCCCAGGGGCCGCAACGTCGTCCTGGAGAAGAAGTGGGGTGCCCCCACCATCACCAACGATGGTGTGAGCATCGCCAAGGAAATCGAGCTCGAAGACCCGTGGGAGAAGATCGGGGCCGAGCTCGTCAAGGAAGTTGCCAAGAAGACCGATGACGTGGCGGGT
>DATNDR010000093.1:0-5857 GCA_035606945.1 Pseudonocardiaceae bacterium | reverse complement strand
CCCGATCGGCGTCAAGTACACCAACAAGCAGGTCGACGCCCTCCCGATCACGCGTCACAAGTTCCACGGCGAGTGGAACTACACCTTCGCGCCCACATCAGCCGACACGCCCACACCGACCTAGATTATTTCTTCGCGGGCCCTAACCGCAGCAGCAGCCCGTCTACGACCCCAACGGCGTTGTCGGCAAGCGAGCTCATCTGGTGCTCGGCAAACCGATCCAGCGCTCCGGACACGCCGCCGATCGCGTGGTAACCGATGAAGCTTAAAATCTTGCGCCGCTGCGTCTCCCACTGCCGGGTGAGAGTGAACTGCAGCAGGGGCAAGGACCCGGCTCCGGTATCGTGCACGATCCGGTCGACCAGTCCCGTCTCGAAGCCGATTCCTCGGACCATCGCCGGGCGTTGCACAGCGGCGTGGAGCTCCTGTTGGGTCAACGGTGAAAGCATGTACACCCGCTGGTCGAGTCGGGGTCCAATCCCAGGAATAGCCAGCAGCGCGGGCAGATAGTCCGCGCGCAGGGTGATGACAACCCGGGTCGGATCATCGGCTGCGTCTAGGGGCGGCAGCAATAAGTCCAGCAGTTCCGGGTCCGGTGGCAGACCGGTGCCCAGCAGCTCCTCGAACTGATCGACGATGATCAGCAGCGGACGGCCCACACTGCGCAGGAACCGGGCCAGTGGGCTGAGGCCCTTGCTCCTCAGCCGCTCGATCTCCTGCTCGACCTCGTCCCGGGACTCTAATACCGGCGCTGCCGGATCGGTGCCACGCCCCGCCTGGAGCAGGCTGGTGGCGAGCCGCTGCCAGGGGTCCTGCCCGGGGCGGACAAGCACCACTGACCAGCGCCCGGCTCCCTGCAGTCGGGGTACCAAACCCGCCTGTACCAACGAGGACTTGCCCACCCCTGACGGCCCGACGACGATCACTACCGGCTGCGCCCTCACCCGCTCGGCCAGCCGGTCAATGTCCCGGTCTCGACCGAAGAACACTTCAGCGTGTTCGGCGGTGAACGGTTCTAGCCCCCGGTAGGGATTGGCCGGCACCAGCAGGTAGCCGAACTGCTCCTCCCAGGCCTCGGCCACCAGGCCGGCGGGAAGCAGGTAGGCATCCCGGTCCGGCTCGTCGGCGAACGGGGTGGCATGCAGCAAGCCGACCACAACGCCGGCGGCGTCGTCCCATACCGGGGACCCACTGTAACCGGGCTGCGCCTTAATGTTCTGCTCACCGCGGCTTTCCACCTGAATCAGTTGTCCGCCGACTTTGCCCTTCAGATCAATGTCCACCCACGCCCCGTGCTCCCGCGGCGGGGTCTCGGGATAGCCGAACATCCGGAGCCGCGAACCCGGCACAACCGCCTCCGCGGTGAATTGGGCCGGGGTGGCGCCGGTCGGGGCATCCTCGCTAAGCACCAACCCAGCCACGTCACCCTCGCCGGCACCACGCTGCGGCGGTGGCACCCACGCCTGCACCCGCCCCGTACGTATCGGCGCATTCGGCAGCAGCGGGAATTCCACCTGAACCCTGAGGGAGGGGTCCGGACGTGCCTGCTCCCGCCGGTGCAGGCCCAATGAAGTGTTCACCACGTGCGCGCAGGTCACCACCTGCCGGGTGCCCACCAACACGCCCAACCCAGCGGTGGGCCGGCCGCTGGCCCATACCACCAGTCGCACCACGGCCGACTCATAACCGCCCACTAGCGTCACCCCGTCAGCCTGCGTCGCGATCCCAGGCCATAGTGATCTTCAAATTCACCTCGGCGGTTCCTCTAGCAAGGATGATCCCGGTCTCACCGCCCAACTTGACGCCGAACTCCACCGTGAAATGGTCCGGCATCGAGGCGACCAACCGCTCCTTGACTGTGCGCAGCATTGGCTCCAACTGCTCCAGCGACTCCGACAACGACCTCGTCGCCCTCGCGGCTGGCGCCCCTCGCTCTGCAGACGCCAACGTTAAATCTCCAGGGATGTTCTCGCGGTCGGCCTCCACCAGCAGTACGGCCCCATCTTCGACCGGAACCTCCAACAACACCGCCATTCGCCGCTGCCCTCCAGTAACAGTTGCAAGATCACCATAGCGGCCTGATCTGTCAAGACCGCGAGAAAGTGGGGGCAATTCGGACAGTCCCCCGTTCCCATCACAGGATCCTCTACGCGGACACGGCGATCGGCATTGGATATATCGGCGCGCTGCGGCCGAGGGTCATGCTGGCGGAGTCTGACCGATCGGAGCGCCCTTAAATCAGGATGCTCTCAGCGGCACCGTGTAGTCATACAGGCTGAGTCGCGGGCGCAATGGCCACTTTTGCCGCTGACTGTGCGCGGGTGCCGACGCACGCTGTGGCGTGTTGGCCGAGAGGATCTAACTGAAGATCACAGCGCTGGGGGGCTTAGTCGGGTCAGTGCATGTGCAGGGTGGCGACTACTGGCCGGTGGTCGGAGCCTGGTTCGTCGCGGCGGGTGGTGGGTGTGTCGGTGATGGAGGGAATGTCGAGATCACCGGTGGTCACGTCACCGTCGCGAACACCGCGCTCTACAGCGTGGCTGACCAGGATGTGATCGATCAGCTCGCGCTGGCCACGGTAGATCCGGGTGAAGCGCTGCGCCGGGGGGATTCGGGGTGCGAGGTTCCACAGCCGCGATCCGTCGCCGTGGTCAGGGTGGTCATGGCCGGGGGTGCCGATCTCCGAGCCGGGTGGGCCGAGCAGGATCTGGGTGGTCGCGGCTTGTGGTTCGTCGTTGAGATCACCCAGGACGATCACCGCGCGGTGTTGGCCCTGGCCGCTCAACAGCTCGGTGGCATAGGCCCGGACAGTGGCGGCTTCGGCGGATCGTCGGTTGAGCGCGTACACCGCGAAGCGGGCCCGCTGATCCTCATCGCGGGGCGAGAACCGGCCGCCGGGGAAGGTGAGCAGCTTGGACTTCAGATGACACGAAACCAGATCCTAGCGGTCGCCCGGCCAGCTCGACCTGGACGTGCAGTGCTGGGCGACCCATCTGGCTGATGGTGGTGTCGATGTCGTCGACCTGGATCGGGCGCAGCGGGGGGAGGAACTCGCGGACCTGGTCGATCCGATCTAGGGGCAGCTGGGACAAAAACCCCACTCGGATGCCGCGTCCATCCGGATCGGCCAGCTCGCTGCGCCAACCCTGACCCAGTCGGCCGATCAGATCCTTGAGCGCCTCGGGCTCGCCCACTTCGTGCACGGCCAAGACGTCTGGGGCTCAACTTGGTGATCGTTTTGGCCAGCGCAGTCAGCTTTGCCTCGTAGGCCTGCTGGGATTTCGGCCCGGCCTCGCTACCGGGCCGAAAGAGCTTTTCCAAATACCAGGTACCGACCTTAACCACGATTCACCGCCCGTCCGGTTCAGTCCGGGCAAGCCTGGCGGCGTCACGGAGGGCACAGAAGAGCCACCTGGGCGACGCCCTCTTGGGTGCTCAACCACCCCCGTTTGTCGGCTGTTCACTGTGCGCCGTTCATCGCGCGCCGCACGGCATGCGCGGATCTTGATCATTGGTGAGTGACCGGACTCCATATGGGGGCGGGTGGCCCGGGCTGGCGCGAGATGCTGGTAGTGGTTGGGCAGGGGCCGGTCGGGGTGTTGGTGACGGGCGGCAGGGAGGTGGGTGGGGGTGCCTATGCTTCGGCGGTGCCTGTGTCGCGGAAACGGAAAAAGAAGTCTGGCAAATCTGGTCGGTCCGTTAGGCGGCCCCGAGTGGATCGGTGCGGATCTGGTGTTGATGTGCGTGCGTGGGATCGCCCTGAGCTAGCGGATGCGTGGCGGGGTATCGCCGCCTACCGCAGCCAACTCGATGCACAGCGGGCGTCGCAGGCGGCCGCGATCGCGAGGGATCTGGTCGCGGAGCTCGTGAGGGTGGGGGCGGATCAGCCAGATATGATCATGGAAGACGCGTTGTGCGGGCGGCTGGGAACGTTGTTGGGTGAGGTGGCGCAGGCGCCGGTGGATGACCGGGTGGGCCCGCATTACCTGGCGGAGGCCATGGTGGCGGCGGCCGAGGCCGCGGTGATGGCGGCGTTGGAGGCGACCACCGGACAGGCGGATGCTTGGTGTGTGCCGTGGCGGGTGCTCACCGCGCTGGTGTGCGTTCTGCCGTATCCGCTTGGTGAGGTTGCGGGCGATGCGATCGTGCGGTTGCGGGATACCGCGGTCGGGCAGGTGTTGCCGGCTGTGCCGCTGGGTCCAGTGGTGACCGGGCCGGTGCTGTGGACCCGTGACCGGTATGGCAGCCGGTTTGCCGTCGCTGCGCCGATTACTACGGCGGATCGGTCGGTGCGTTGGTATTTGTGGGATATCGATGCTTGCGGGCATCAGGCGTTTACCGTGCATAGTGGCTTCTACCCCACGCCGGAGGCGGCGTTGGCCGCTTGGCAGGCCGGGGTAGGTCAGATCGCAGCGGCCGGCACCGTGTTAGCCCCGGTCCATGACCCGTGGCTGTTGGCTGACTTGATGCCCGCCGAGCAGGGATTGTTGCGTGCCGGTGGGGAAAGCGTCGAGCAGTTCGCTGAGTATCACCGCAGCAAGCGTTTAGGTGAGGTTGTCACGCAGGCGGTGCCCCGGCGGGGAATCCGACCAGGTGGTGGTTTGGATGCGGCTACCGCCGCGGTCGGATTCGCCACGTGGCTGCGCACCCACGAAGCTGACAAGCGGGAGCTGCCGGAGGATGTGGACGAACTGGCCAGGGAACTGGCCGACTCCTGGTGCATCAACGAAATCGATGGGGTGTATGCCGCGTGTTCCCCGCACCGGGTCGCCCTGTGCGTGTTGCACATGCGCAACTTCTACCTCGACGGGTTCGCCGACCAGCTGGTGGCCTTGCTACCCGAATGGACCCGATGGCTGGCCGCGTACAACGCTGCCTTACCGGAGCTGGCCGACCGCTGCCTGCCCTACGCGCACGGCCAACCGCACCAGCAGGTCGGTCGGGACGACAGCAAGCCCAACTACCTAGCCCGTGTCATCGAATAGGGCCTCTGGCGGACAACACGCGCTTCGGGATGACCAGCTGCCGATGTCCCACCGGACCTCCAAGTCGATCAACCTGAAGAAATCCCAGAGTGGACAACTTGTGACCAGGGCGGCTCGCGTCCTGCGAGTGAGCATGGACAGGCGGCCACCAGGTGGACTCACCACATCTGGTCTGCTCACCGAGGCTGTCAACCGCGACGAGTACGGGCGGCCGACGCTGCTCCCATCGGATGGTGAATGGGTCGAGGCCGTGGCGTGGGGGTGCTGACCAAAACGAGTGCAGCGTTGTGGTCGGGGGCTGAACCACCCCGAAGGCCGGCGGCGTGGGCGCGGTTGGATGTTCGCGTGGCCGTACGACTTGATTCTGAGACGCTGTTGGCATCTGTGGGGCAGGACGTTGTCGACGGCACGTGAAAACTGACCCCGGCGTGGCATCCGAATTTTGACCCCCTCTCCAGTGAGCCTGGCTCGCACCGTCGAGCTGGGGAGGGATAGGGGTGTTGTCCGTGGAGGATTGGGCAGAAATCCGCAGGTTGCATCGGTCGGAGGGGTTGCCGATCAAGGAGATCGTGCGGGTGCTGGGGGTGGCTCGGAACACGGTGCGGGCGGCGTTGGCCTCGGACGGGCCGCCGAAGTACGAGCGGGCACCGAAGGGCTCGATCGTGGATGAGGTGGAGCCGCGGATCCGTGAGTTGTTGGCGGTGTATCCCACGATGCCGGCCACAGTGATCGCGGAACGGATCGGCTGGACCCGCTCGATCCGGGTGCTGCGGACTCGAGTCGCGGAGCTGCGCCCGGTGTATCTACCGCCGGACCCGGCCTCACGCACGCAGTACATGGCCGGAGAGATCGGCCAGCACGACTTCTGGTTC
>DATNDR010000055.1:0-31093 GCA_035606945.1 Pseudonocardiaceae bacterium | reverse complement strand
AGCTATTTACTTCACGATCAGCGTGCCGGTCATGTACTCGTGGAAGTTACAGATATAGCGGTAGCTGCCTGGTTTGCTCGGCGCGGTGAACTGGCCACGCTCGCCACCGGCAATGGAGCCCGAGTCGAAGGACTTGTCCTTCGCGGTCACCGTATGCGCTACCGGATCGTCGTTGACCACTGTGATCTTCGCTCCCGGGGCGACCGTCAACGGCACCGGCTGGTAAGCGAACTTGTCGATCACGATGGTGTCCGGCAGGTTCGGCGTGGTGACCGCACCACCGCCGCTCTCACCAGCCCGGCCACCCATGCCACCGCTGCAACCCACGACAAATCCCAGCACGGCAACCAGCATGGTGAGCAGGATTGCTACCCGCCGAGCCCGGATGCCGGTGTGCGGCGTCATCCCGGTTCACCTCACCGTCAAGTTGTCGGGCTTGAGCGCGTTGCCGGTGCCGATGAAGGTGTCCGGGATGGGATAGTCACCGAGGATGAAATTCAGGATCGCGGCGTGCATGGTTTCCACCGGTTGGATGGTGGCGGCCGTCATGATCGCGCTGGCGTCGGAGACGTTCGCGGTGGCGAAGGTGTAGGTCTGCGCGGCGACGTTTTCCAGGTCCAGTGCGAACTTGGCCACCTCGGGCACCGACTTCGCGGCGCTGAGCTTGGCCAGTTGATCCTGGGTGATCGATAACGGGGCGTCACTGATGGGAGGTTTTCCGGCCCTGGCCAGCACCGCGGCCCAGGCCTGCGCGTGGTCAGCGTGTTGTTTCATCGCGGTTTGCACGAAGGTCGCCACTGCCGGCGGCACCGCGCCGAGTTCCCCGGCGCCGGCTTTCTTCAACGCGCCCTCGTAGGAGGAGACCGCCAGGTTCTCCAACGCCGTGGCCACCGCCACCACCTTGAGATCCCCGGGGTAGGTCTCGGTCGGTGCCGGCGGCGCGGCGCTCGACGAGGCGGGCGTACCCGTCGGCCGGCTGGAGCAGGCTGCGGCCGCGCCGAGCGCAACCGCACCGGCGGCGCCGAGAAAGAAGCTGCGCCGGGTGGACGGCTGGCGCACCACGGTGCCGAGGTTGGCGGCCAGCTCGTCGATGGCCTTGCGGACCTGGGGGAAAGTCGATTCGTGCAGCTCGTCGAGCTCGCGGTTCAGCTGCGACAGTTCACGCTCACTGATCGCCATCTGGGCGTGCCGCGCGTGCTGGACACGATCGCCGAAGACGCTCACTTCACCGCCCCTTCCTCGACCGGCGCGGCCATCGCGGTGGGGTAGAACGCGTCGGGGAAGCCGGCACTGCCCGCGGCAGCAGGCAGCTGCGCGATCTCCGGCGGGCGCGCGATGAGCTGCGGCTCGTTGGCTTTGAGCAGCGCTTGGACCGTCAGCAGGATCGCCTTGTGCTGGGATTCGACCCCGGCCACGCTGGCGAACAACTGCCGCAGTTCGGCAGTGCTGACCAACCCGATGTCCTTGACGTAGGTCTGCGCGGCCACGTCCTCCAGGGTGATCGCCAGTCCGACCGCGTCAAGCGGAGTCTTGATGTTGGGGACCGCTTGCTTGACCACTTCCGCGTACTTCGGATCCGGCCCGGTCTGGGGCTTGCCGCCCAGCCGCTGGACCGCGGCGTTGAAAGCCGTCGCATGCTCACTGTGCTGGGCCATCGTCCGCTCGGTGAACGTCTTAATTTCCGGCTTCGCCAGCGGGCCCCCGATGAACGGCAAGGTCAACGCCAGCTGGTAAGTCTGCACGGCGACGTTCTCGAGACCGGCCGCGGTCTGCAACGCTGCCACATCGTCACCGGCCGCGATTCCCGCCGTAGCCGCGACCGAGCCCCGAGCCGCCTCGACGTAGTCGTTCAGACCCACCCGAGCGGCCCGCATGGCGTCTGAGTGCAGGTCATCGGAATCTCGCAGGAGCTGGCGAAATCGGTTGTGCATGAGGCCTCCCAGCCTGTGGTGTCGGCGATCACGCGTTGTTATCGGCCCGCGCGACTGAGCAGCCAAATTTTCGACCCCTCGCCATGCTCATTTCGCCACGGCGCGGTCACGATCCGGTCACAGTACCGCCACGTCAGCGAGGAACCCGGCGGTGAGTGGGGGACTCAGAACCACCTCTCCAGGATCAGCGCGAGGCCATCCTCGGAGTTACTGACGGTGATCTCATCAGCGGCGTCGAGCACCGCAGGATGGGCATTGGCCATCGCCACGCCGTGGCCTGCCCACCGCAGCATCGGCAGGTCATTGGGCATATCGCCGACCGCGAGCACATCGGCCGAGGCGATCCCGAGTTCGCCGGCCAGCCTGGCCAGCCCGGTGCCCTTCGTGACGCCGGGCGCGGACAGTTCGATCAGGCCGTAGCCGGTGGAGTAGGTGATATCCAGCGCCGCCCCGAGCAGCTCACCGACCGCGGCGGCCATCACCTCGCTGCGCGCATTCGCCTGGCGAACCAGCAGCTTGATCGCCGGTCGGCCGAGTACCAGGTCGCGCGAGGCAGTTTCGGAATCCGCACCGGGCCACGGGTGGGTATAGCCGGGCTCGGCGAGAAACTGATCGACCCCGTTCACCGCGGCGCTACCGGTGGGCAGCTCGACGGCGAGCTTGGCGCCCGGCAACGCGGTGGCCACCACGTCGGCGGCATCGCGCAGCTGCACCGGATCCAGCGTCACCGAGTAGCTGACGCGATCGGCCGCCGCGTCATAGTGCACCGCGCCGTTGGCGCAGACCGCCAGCCCGGCATGCCCGAGTTGCTCGATGATCGGCGGGATCCACCGCGGCGGTCTCCCGGTGGCCAACACGAACGGAACCCCGGCTGCCACCACCCGATGCACCGCGGCTCGGGTGCGCGCGGAGATCTCATCGGTCGGGTCCAGCAGGGTGCCGTCAACGTCCGAGGCGACCAACCGCGGCCTGCGCATGCCTCGACCCTACGTGGACGCCGGCTCGCCCCACGGTGCTCAGACATCCATGAGACTGTGATGTTCAGCGGTGGCGGGAGAATTCGCTGGCGCATCGTTCGACCAAACTCGGACTCCCGGCCGACTGCTGGAGGCACTCGCGGTAATTCTGGCCGGCCGGCGAGTTGAGGAGGGACCACGCCAGCGCGATCAGCACGATTGTGATGACCACTCCGACGGCGCCCAGCACGATGCCGGCCACTGAGAGACCACCGTTGGTCGCCTCACCGCGACTGGCCCGGCCCCGGCCGAGCACGCCGAAGATCACCGCGAGGATGCCCAGGACGAGGCCGCCGATGATCGTCCAGGACGACACCACCGCGAGTAGACCCAGCACCAGAGCGGCCACCCCGAAGCCGTTGCGGGGCTGGGCCAGTGGACTTCCCGGCGCAGTCATCGCCCTCACCTCACCTCGTCGGTGCCCTCGTCCCACCATCATCGCACCGACTGGTTCGGACCGTCGATCGACCTGCGTGGTACGGGTACGGACCGTACGCGACGCGCCTACCCGAAGCATCACAGATGTGATATCGAAATGGTATCATCGTGGTATGGCCATGACTTTGCGTCTTCCACCCGAGCTTGACGCCGAGCTTCGCGTCGCCGCTGAGGAGGACCGCCGCAGCGTGCACCAAACAGTGGTGTACGCCATCGAGGCCTACCTCGCGCTGCGTGAGACCGCCGAAATCAAGGCCGACCCCGCCACCCTGCGGGCTCTTGCCGAGGCGCGAGAGGGCGTTCGCCAAGGTGACGTCGTCTATGGCACCGAGGCGGTGCGAGCCCTGCTCGCCGAGCGCCGCGTTTCGTGACCGACCCGTATGAGCTGGGGACCGCACCTCCAGCCCGTCGGGCCTTGGCAGAACGGCTGCCTCGCGACATTGCCGCCGCGGCGGTCGAGTTCATCACTGGCCCGTTACTGGACAAACCCCATCGTGTTGGCAAGCCCCTCGGCGAAGAGCTCACCGGCATATTCAGCGCCCGCGTCGCCCGAGACTGGCGGGCGCTGTACGAGATCGATGACACCAAGCACGTAGTGATCGTGCTCGATATCGGACACCGCTCGGCCGCCTACCGACCGCGATGGTAGGAACGGTTGCCCTGCACCTACCCGGCGGTGATCAGTTCGAGGCCACCCAGCGCGGGCTGTAGTGCATCAGGCACCCGCACCGAGCCGTCGGGCTGCTGGTGGTTTTCCAGGATGGCGACGATCCAGCGGGTGGTGGCCAGGGTGCCGTTCAGGGTCGCTACGATCTGCGGGCGCCCGTCAGCGTCGCGGTACCGGGTACCCAGCCGGCGGGCCTGGAAGGTGGTGCAGTTGGAGGTGGAGGTGAGCTCCCGGTAGGTCCGCTGGGACGGCAGCCAGGCCTCACAGTCGAACTTGCGGGCAGCCGAGCTGCCCAGATCGCCGGCTGCCACGTCGATCACCCGGTAGGGCACCTCGATCGCGGCGAGCATCTGCTCCTCCCACGCCAGCAGCCGGTGGTGCTCGGCGGCAGCGTCATCCGGGCGGCAGTAGACGAACATCTCGACCTTGTCGAACTGGTGCACCCGGAAGATTCCGCGGGTGTCCTTGCCGTAGGAACCGGCCTCCCGGCGAAAGCACGACGACCAGCCAGCGTAGCGCAACGGTCCGGTCGACAGGTCGAGGATCTCGTCGGAGTGGTAGCCGGCCAGCGGCACCTCGGAGGTGCCGACCAGGTACAGGTCGTCGTCGCGCAGCCGGTACACCTCGGCGGCGTGCGCGCCGAGGAACCCGGTGCCCTCCATGACCTCCGGGCGGACCAGCACCGGCGGGATCATCAGGGTGAACCCGGACGCCACCGCGCGCGACGCGGCCAGCTGCAGCAGCCCGAGGGACAGTTGAGCACCCAGGCCGGTGAGGAAGTTGAACCGGGCCCCGGAGACCTTGGCGCCGCGCTCGGTGTCGAACAGGCGTAACGACGTGCCCAACTCGACATGGTCACGGGGGTCGAAAGGGAGATCAGGCGGCGTGCCGACGTGCTTGAGCACGACGTAGTCGTCCTCACCGCCGGCCGGCACGCCGTCGATGATCAGGTTCGGGACGGCGCGGTGCGCGGCCTGGAAAGCCTGTTCTGCACTGGCTTGCTCGGCTTCGGCGGCCTTGACGTCGGCGGCGAGTTGTTTGGCATGGACGAGCAGCTCCTCTCGCTGCGCGCCGCGAGCCCCGCCCACCTGCTTACCCAGCGCCTTGTGCTCGGCGCGCAGCGAGTCGGCTGCGGCGACGGCCTTGCGCCGCCGCTCGTCAGCGCCGACCAGCGCGTCGACAGCACCCTCATCTTCACCACGAGCACGCTGCGAGGCCCGTACCCGGTCCGGGTTCTCCCGCAGCACTTTCAGATCGATCACGACGGGTCAGCCTAGCGGGATAGCTCGGCGGTGGCTTCGAGCAATCGCCGCGAAGTCACTGGAGACTGACCATCTGACTATCTGGCGACACGGTGAACCGCCACTGGTCCAACGTCGGTTCTCCCTGGTCGACCCACCAGCGGTAAGCGGCCTCCACCTCGTCCCACAAGCGGCGAGGCCCGCGCTGGCGGACTTCATAGCGATCTTTGGTCAAACCAGGAATGACGCTGGCCCACGATCCCGATAGCGGGTCTGCCAACCACGCGACGCCGTGACGGGGGTTACGCCCGCAGGTGCGTGGCCACAGCTCATAGCGGCACGAGGGGACCGCGATGGCGATAGCCCACTGGGGGGCTTCGTTGCCCAGCGTGGTCCACGGCATCACATCGGTATGGGTGAGATCTGCGTCGGGATCATCCCAGCGCAGACCGTCCCACTTGAACACTGAAGTGCGTTGCGCCCGAAGTTCCATGAAAGCCACGCGCAGCGGCGCGACCCGGCCGATCGCCGTGCCATCTTGGCCGACTGTGAAGGCCACCAACGGTCCGGCGGTGAAGTCGGTCTTGAGCGGGGTGAGGATCATCCCACCGGGCGCGGTCTGCTCGACCCAGGCATACGGCACTCGGCCGAGCTTCACCGCTGCGGTCACGATGATCCGGTCAAACGGCGCCCCGGCGCACCAACCTGCCGCACCATCAGCACAGACCACCGTCGAGGTGCAATCGGCGGCGATCAGCGCGGACCGTGCCTGGTCGGCGAGCACGGGATCGACCTCGACTGTAGCCAGGTTCTCATCACCCAAGCGCGCCGCGAGCAGCGCAGCGTTGTAGCCGGTCCCCGTGCCGATCTCCAACACACGCATTCCGGCACGCACATCAAGAACATCGAGCATGCCGAGCACGGCTGAGGGCATCGAGCACGATGACGTAGGCCGGTAACCGGCATTGGGCCACACCGTGTCGCCATCATCAAACTGGGTGACGATCACCCGGTTCGAGTACACCGCCGTCCGCCAACGTTCCGGCTCGGTGGCACGATCCAGTGCGACGTCATGTCCGTCGTCGTGCTCATCAACCCAGATCCGGTCGGGGATGAACCACTCCCGTAACACCGAGCGGAACGCTTTGTCCCAGTCGGCCGGGAGCTGCGCTTTGGTGCGGAGCGCGTCAGCTAGTGCCGTGATATCGGTGGTCACTCGTCATCGGTTTCATAGATTCCATACTTGTTAGGGTCGATATCCTCGGTAGTTTTACCAGTTTCTCCATCCCTACTGACATCGTGCCTGCCGCCGTCTTTAGTCTCAGCATCGTCGTCCTTGCCATTGCCAGCCATCTGATCACCGCCTTCCTGCATGGACCATGCCTGACTGAGCCAAGATCGACCATCCCCCGCCACAGTGATCAGTTGAGCAGTTTTCTCCCCGTATAACGGGGACGTGTGAGGCTCCGAGACTAAGCTCATCTTCATGGCCTCCACGCGCGACCTGCCCCTCACGTATCACACCAGCGCCGAAGCAGCCACGCTCATGGATCAGCTCTGCGAGGTCTATGCCGACGCGTACGTCGTGGAGCCGGACGGCGAGAAAACCGCCGCCTTCCGAGTACGAGCCACCAAGGCGCTCGACCGTCCACGCTACGGCCTGCTCACAGCACGGGACGGAGCCCAAATCGTCGGTTTCGTCTTCGGCTACGCCCTGCCAGCAGGGACACACTGGTGGGACGGCCTCACACCGGAACCCGCCGACGGCTTCACCACCGAAGACGGCACTCGCACCTTCGCCTTGGCTGAAATCGAGGTACGTCGAGCCTGGCAAGGGAAGGGCCTCGGTCGAGTATTGAACGACACTATTCTTGCCCAGCGGTATGAACAGCGGGCGACTCTGGCGACAGGACCCCAGGCCGATGCGGCTCGGGTGATCTATGAGCGATGGGGTTGGCGACCGGTAGGCAAGATACCCGGAAAGCCCGGTTCTTCATACTTCTCGGAGTACACGCTCTATGCGCTGCCGCTTCGGCCAGCGGGGGAATAAGCCGTCAACAGTTCATCTAGTTCACGTACGGGTCTGCTGCGGTGCCACGGCGTCAATGCTACCCGTAGTTCCGTAATGCGTTGGTCAATGCGCTGCGATCTGATAGACCTAGTCAGCATGACAGCCTCACTGATAGCCCGGCTGGCTTCGGCGATACAACCTTGCTGCAAAAAAGCTTCACTTTGGAATAACAGCGTAAAAGTGTAATTGTGAACGTTCGACGGATCTGTGGTAGCGAGCGACCTCGAGACCGTCTCCTGCGCCCGCTCAGGATCACATAGCTGCAAGGCGCAGCTGCTCGTCGTAGCCCAGAAAAACGGCTCATCATAGAAATACCACCACGGCGCGTCAGTGGGATCCGCCGAGATCTTCGCAACCGCAGCCTGCTCAGTGTCAAGCATTCTTCGGCAGGTACTAGCTTGACCGTCAGCCGCGAACGCCCGCGCTGCCACATCAGCGGCATAGCCCTCGGCTCGTGGGTTATCGATTTGCAAAGCCCAGGATTGCGCGACAATCGCATGGTCCATGCCGACACGCGGCTTGCCCTGCCAAGTTGCCAGGTGACTCAGCGTGCACAAGACATAGGTCACCAGCTCGACGTTCTGAGCATCATGGGCAGCACTGCGAGCATCGTCGTAGTAGTACTGAGCACTGTGATAGTCCCCGAGATTAAAGCACAACCAGCCGATGAGCTGAGTGAGATCGGCATAGGCCGATACTGCCCGTTGCCGGAGCTGAGGTGGAGCTGTCTTGGCAAGCCGCTGCGCCACCTCCCGATGCCCCATAGCGCTGGGTAGCGTGAGCTGTGGGCCGAGCGTGTCACCTTGCCGACGAAGGCTACCTACCACGTCCTCGCAATAGCGGAGCGCAGGTTCGTTGAAGTCCGAGGCGCCCTGTACCACTTGGGCGATCCCTTCATCTCCGCCTGGATCAAGCACATCAAACAATGGCGCAGCGGCTGCCAATGCACAAGCTGTACTCAGCTTGGACAGCAGCACGCGGCGGCTTACCACAGGACCTAGTCGTTGTATCCACATCGCGATCACCTGCGCCAATTCCGTGAAATTGGCCTCCTCCAACCGCTGTACCAGCACTGCGGCGGTTTGTGTCAGCACATATGGCGATAGTATAGCTCGGTTGTCACCACCCCGGAGTCCGAATAGATCGACAAACAGAGGGTTCGCCTGATCCGCGACTATAATCTCGCCTGTCTCCGGCGCCATTTGATGCGCGCTGTCACTACACCGGTAGTCGGGCAGATCGACCACGAGGTCGCTGACACTGCATTCGTACAGCTGCGCCAGCTTATCAAGGACGCCAAGCGATGGCTCATAACCAGTGGAGCTCGGCCAGACTTCCCAATACGAGAAGCTTTTGAGGGTCTTCGGCTCATCCGGCCAGCGCTGGTTCCATTCTTCAGCGGCTTGACGTTGACTCCACGAGTGCGCCAACCGAAAGGCCACCCGGGCGTTGACGCGGTACTTCGTCCGGAACACCGTAGCGACCTCAACCCAGGTCTTGCCGTCGCTCCGAAGGTCCGCCGCGAGCCAGGCCTGCTCCTGCCTGAGGCTGCGCGCCTTATAGTGCACGTGGCTTTCTCCGCCCATACGTCTCCCATCTTGCTACTCCGCTTTGGAGGCTAGCCGGTATCCCGACACAACACCGCACGCCGAGGGCGACGTTCCCCCTCGTCCGGGGAAAATTTGCACCACAAATTACGCCGATACGGGATGGCCGGCCAGTCACAGATGCGGGCACAGTTGTGATCAAGGCCCCAGGGCCGGGCTGAACGCTGAGCTGGTGCGCATCCTGATCCGGGACACGCCTCACGCTTCCCGACCGTTCAGCGTCCCCGGTCCTGGGCGCCGTCCACGCAAGCTGCGTGCAGCCGACGACAGGGGGGTCAGGTGATCCGAGAAGACCGCGAGCTACTGGCGGAATTAGCTCAACTCAATAGGGCCATGACGCCACTGGCTATGGGCATCATGGACGGCAGTGCCAGTGCCGCAGAACAGCAGAACTACGCCCAGCGCCTCATCGCTGCTGGAAAACGGTTACGGCGCCGGACCGATGAGCAAGAGCACCCGGTCCTTGACGGAGAAGTGCTTGCTTATGAATTTGTTGTTCTTCCGGAACATAAGTTCGAGCCTTGCCAGGAGCCGTGAGCAGCGTTTGCGAAACAAGGTATCGGCTGCTTGCGGAGCACCTTGAGACACTCGCTAGCCAACTCAATTATAAAGAGCAAACCGAGCCAGAAGAACAGACGGCGCGACTGCTGGCAGCAGTTCTCAATTTACTCAGGCAGCACTGTGTCAACAAGCGGGGACGGTGCAGGTTCTGCACCGCTCCGCACCCGATCTGTCGCTTCTGGCACAGGCGGCCACAGTGCGCAGTGCATCGGGGCATCGATTTTGCGATGAGGCAACCGTTGGATGTCGTGCTCGCAACCTTTGAGATCGATCACGGCGCTTCAGCCTAGCCCGAGTCGCAGCCACACTGGCAGGTTGGTCACTGAAGGTTGACCCAGCCAATTCCCCCAAGACCCCGAGCACCCGATGACACTGGTCGAGACCCGCCAAATCGGCAACGTGGTCCTGCTTCAATACTTCGCGTGAACTCCGCCTAGCTCGACTCGTCGCGGGACAGCTCAGCGGCGGCTTCCAGCAACATCCATCCGGACAGCTGCACCGACAGATCCTGCTCGGGCAACCCCGGATCGGGCGGCCGCGCAGGGATCGTCCATTGCGGACCGAACACCGGCCCGCCGTCGGCGACGCCCCGGTTGCGCCAGGCGGCGTCGGCGGAGTCCAGCACCAGCCGCGTGGCGGTCTTGCCAGCGGACTGTTCGGGCGGCAGGGTGACCGCGGCCAGGGCGAGGTAGCGGGCCAGGATGCCGGTGAACAGCCCGCCGTCGCCGCCGCCGTGGCCGCGCAGCACGCCGCCGTCGGTGAGGTGCTCGGCGACCGCACGCACGGTCCGGTCCGCCTGCTCCCACCAGCGTGCGGCACCGGTGGCGGTACCGAGCTCGAGGCAGGCGCCCAGCAGCACGCCCTGGCAGTAGCTGTAGATGGCGCGCTCGATGGTGCGCACCGAGCCGTCCGGGTTCACCCGCGCCCCGTCGAAGATCAGGCCGGTATCCGGGTCGATCAGGTGCGCCAGCATCCAGTCCACCAGCGACGTCGCGATGCCCACGTTGCCCCGCCGGGCGTAGAAGATCGCCGCCGGGCCGGTGGCCGGGACGTTGATGAAGTCGTCACCGACCCGCCAGCGCATTCCCCCGCTGGGGCCCCGCCCCGTCCGCAACTGGCGCATGATGGCTTCTTCCGCGCCCCGCCAGCGCAGTCCGGCCAGCGTCGCGCTGCGCTGCAGCGCCAGGCCGAGCCACGCGATGTCGTCGTAATAGTTGTTGACCCAGCCGGTGATATTCCGTACCCGTATACCGCGCACGACTGCGGCGATGGCCTCGCGCCGCCACTGAGTCGGTGCGCGGTGGTAGGCGTCGATCAGGCAGTCCACCAGGTGCGCCTGCCACCAGTAATGCCACTGCAACGAATGTCCTGGCCAGCTGACACGTCCTAGCCGGGTGTCCAGCAACCCCGGCAGCTGGCAGATGTTTCGGGTGTGCACGGCCCGCTCGGCCGCCGCCGCCCGACCAGCCCAGGCGCTCACCAGGCCGCCTCCAGATCGGCGTGCTGGCGGATCCAGGCGTGCATGGCGATCCCGGCGGCCACCCCGGCGTTGATCGACCGGGTTGAGCCGAACTGCGCGATCGACACGGTCAACGCGGCTCCATTGCGGGCCTGCGGGGTCAGGCCGGGACCCTCCTGCCCGAACAGCAGCAGGCAATCCCGCGGCAGATCGGTGGTTTCCAGGCGCAACGCTCCCGGCGAGTTGTCCACGGCGACCACGGTGAGCTCGGCGGCGGCGGCGTGTTCCAGCAACTGCGCGATGTCGTCGTGGTGGCGCAGATGCTGGTAGCGGTCGGTGACCATGGCGCCGCGCCGGTTCCACCGGCGGCGTCCCACGATATGCACCTCTTTGACGGCGAAGGCGTTGGCGGTGCGCACCACGGTGCCGATGTTGTGGTCGTGGTCGAAGTTCTCGATCGCCACGTGCAGCGGGTGGCGGCGGGTGTCCAGCTCCGCGACGACCGCGTCGCGGCGCCAGTACCGGTAGGCGTCGACGACGTTGCGGCGGTCACCGTCGCGCAGCAGCTCGGGGTCGTAGCGGGGATCCTCGGGCCACGGCCCCGGCCAGGGTCCGACGCCGACCGGGTGGCCCCATTCGGTGGGGCCCAGATCTGTGATCACCATCGCAGGTCACTCAGATTCAAGATCGAGCGGTAGGGCAATCCGGCGGCTTCGATCGCTTGTCGAGCGCCGGTGTCCCGGTCCACGACGGTGGCCACCCCGACGACGTTAGCGCCCGCCTCGCGCAGCGCCGCCACCGCGGTGAGCACCGACGCACCGGTGGTGGAGGTGTCCTCGACGGCGAGCACGGACCGGCCCGCCACGTCCGGGCCCTCGATGCGCCGCTGCAGGCCGTGCTGCTTGGTCGACTTTCGCACCACAAAAGCATCCACCGGACGTCCTGGCGCGTGCAGCACCGCCGCGGCGACCGGATCAGCGCCCAACGTCAACCCCCCCACGGACTGGTACGACCAGTCGGCGGTCAACTCGCGGACCAGCCGCCCGATCAGCGGGGCGCCCTCGTGATGCAGCGTGATCCGGCGCAGGTCGACGTAGCAGTCAGCCTCGACGCCCGAGGACAGGGTGACCCGGCCGGGCACCACCGCCAGCTCGCGCACCAGCTCCGCCAGCTGCATTCGGGGCTGCGTCACGTGCGGCCCCGTCCGGTGCGCCCGGCCAGGCGCCGCACCAGACCGCGGGGTAGCACGTCGACCAGCCCGACCAGGGCCCGGTACTGCATGCCCGGCACCGAGATGGTGCGCCCCCGGCGCAAGTCGGCCAGGCACTCCCGAACGACGTCATCGGCATCAAGGTAGAACGCCGAGGGTGTGCCGGTCATGTCGATGCCGGCGCGGTCATGGAACTCGGTGCGGACGAAACCCGGACACAGCGCGATCACCTGCACCCCGGTGCCGGCCAGCGCGGTTGCCAGGCCTTCGGAGAACTGCGTCACGTACGCCTTGCTCGCGCCGTAGGTGGATCCCCGGCCGGGTAGAAAACTCGCCACGCTGGACACGTTGATCACCGCGCCGCGCCCGGCCTTGATCATGCCCGGCAGCGCGGCGTGGGTCAGCCGCAGCACGCTGGTGACGTTGACGTCCAGCTGGGCCTGCAGGTCGTCGATGTCAGCTTCGGCAAAGCTGGTGGCGGCGACGCTGAAACCCGCGTTGTTCACCAGCAGATCGACCGGGTCCGTGCTACACAGTCGCCGCTCGACGGCCCGCCGTTCGGTGGCACTGGCCAGATCGGCGGGCAACACCTCGGTGGTAATACCGTGGCGCTGTTCCAAATCGGCCGACAGTTGGTGCAGCCGTTCCCGGTCCCTGGCCACCAGCACAAGATCGTAACTCTCAGCGGCCAGCCTTCGGGCGAAGGCAGCCCCGATCCCCGCGGTCGGGCCGGTAATCAGCGCGGTTGGCATAGCACCAGGCTAGCGACGCCCGTAGGTGCAACTCAGTCGACGCGGGGCAGGGGGCTGCCGGGACGCCCGGTCGCGCCCATCGGTCCCCCGACGGGCAGTACCGGCCGGCCCTTCATGCCATTGATGACACCCGCGGCCGAGGTGTACCACGCGACCAGGGCGGTGATCACACCGAGGATGCCGCCGATCTCACCGAGACTGTGGCGGCCGCTGAACTCGCCGAGGAATAAGATGATCTCAGTGGCCTCCAAGGTCAGGAAGACGCCGAACACAGCTCCATTTACCTGCGTGCTCCATAACAGCATGTAGGTGTTGAAAATGGCGAACGCGAGCAGAATCCAGCCGAGATCGTTCGCCTGCTCCAGCGGGTTCGCCTTCGGCGCCACGAGCACGATATAGAGGCCGAGACCGATCCAGAAACCGCCGTAGGTCGAGAAGGCGGTGGATCCGAAAACATTCCGGTTGCGAAACTCCCACATCCCGGCGAGTAGCTGGACCACGCCGCCGTAGCCCAGCGCGTAGCCCAGCCAGGCATCGGTGCCATGGGTCCAGCCGGCGTTTTTGGCCGACAGTAAGAAGGTGGTCAACGCGAACGCCGCCAATCCCAGCGGTGCCGGATCAGCGATCGGTGGGGCGGCAGTCTGTACCGCCGCGTCACGATCTGACAGGTGAATGGCCACGATGCCCCCGGATTGTCAGACGAGTTCCGTGCTCAAAATAATTGTCGCGGGAGCTCATCTGGTCGGCAACCGGAGGCGGTGATCACTCGACACATCACGGCGGCGAGGCTGGGGACCAGGAGGTGGGGGTTCTGGTGAGCGTGGGTTCAGTGCATCCCGCGCCACAGTCCGACCCGGCCGGCCCGGCCGGGTCGCTCGAAGCACCAGTGCGTTCCGAGCCTGCGCCGGTCGACCCTGCCGGGGGCACTGCCGACGACGAGTGTCGAGTGGCCGGAGGCGCACCGCGACTAGGCGGCTTGGGGCGGTCAGTGGCGCCGGCTGCGGGGACTGCAGCCGCCCGCGGCTCGGTCGTGGCCTCAACAGCGGAGCTGGGTACCCCGACAACGGGCATCGGGAGCACGGCTGAGGGCTCTGGTGCAGAGGTAAGCGGCGCGGTGGTCTCTGGTGCCGAGGAAGCGGCCACCGGAACTGAGGGAGTCACCGGCGGCGCAGAAACTGCGGGTACCGGAACCTCGACGGTAGCGGGGCGCCCGGAACGTAGATGGGCAGTGATGATCAGCATGGCCACCGCGCCACCGGTGAGAACGAAGCACCCTCCGGCCGCCACCAGCCTGCCCCAGCGCCGCCGGTCACTGGCCCGGCGCCGCAAGTCCTCCCACGGATCGGCGCCGGCGTCCAGCGGGATCCCGGCGGATGGATCGGGTGCCTGGATCGGTGCTGCGCTCGTCACCGCCTCGGGCCTGGGCGCATAGTCGCCGGTCCGATCACGCAGGGAGCGCAGCTCCTCGATCGCCAGGATCTGGTCGGAATCGGAGTCATCCACAAGCACAGATAACGGCGCACCATGCCCGCTCGATGCTGAGGTGCACGCGAATGGACTAACCTGGCAGCATCCGGACACCTGCTGGTCAGGGCGTTACCGTGCGGTGCAGTCGCCGGGCGTAACGAGCATAGGCTCGCGGTCCCAGCACCGGCATCAGCAGCCGCGGCAACAACGGCGCGTGTGCCAGCATCGATGAGATCACCTCTGGGTCGCCTTCATACATGAACATGCCGAACAGCAGCGGCAGCGTGTTGCGCGGCAGCTCGGCCATTGCCTGTTCGCCGAGCTGATGCCACTCCGAGGCCGACAGCCAGCGAGCGGCCAGCGGCAGGATGTGCTGTTCCTCGGCACCGAGGTGCTCGTCGAGCACGACGTTGAGCTGTTCCAGCGCATCGGCGAGCTCATCTCGCTGCGCCGCGTCCGCCGTGCTGCGCCATCGTGGGACGAGGGCTTGGGCGGACGCGATGAGCTCGTGAATCTGTTCGTGCTGGCGTCGCATGAGCGTCACGATCCCAGCGAGCTCCGTAGGTGCCCGGTCGATCAGCTTCGGCCACAGCAACCGGTCTTCCCCCGCGTGGTGCAGGCGCAGAAAGCCGTTCATCAGCTCGAGGTGCCCGGCGACGGTGGAAGCTCGGGGGACGTCACCGGCCGGCGTGCCGCGTACCAGACCGGGCGCCAGCCGGAACTCCCGGCGCAACGCGGTGTGCACCACGATCATGTCCCGGGTATCGGCGCCTTCGGTGGTTGAGGCCGTCACGGCGCCCCGCACGGCGGCGTCGAACAGCGCGCAGCTCGGCATGCCGGTCGCTGCGGCCCCGGCAGGGCCGCCGGGAATCGGAATGACTCCTAGCTGAACGAGCAGCCCGAGGTCGTCGCGGACCGCGTGGTGTTCGGCCAGCTTGCCGTCCCGCACCCGGACCCAGTGGGTCTGCCGCTGTTCGATAACGCGCCCGGTAGCCCGAAGGCCATGAAACTCCCCCGTGTGCCGACCCCTCATCACGGTCCACAACGCCACCGTGTCGCCCTGGCTGATGATGTGCTGCTCCTCGAAAAAAAGATCGGAGAACGCACCCCGCATTGCGGCGACGATCGTCCGGAATCCTGGTGGGCCGGCATGGTCAGGTGCTTCGTGATTCCGGTAGTCGGCATGGCAGAACGAGTCGACGTCGGTAACGTCACCCGTCTCGAATGTCGTGAAAGCATGACGGACGACCCGCGTCGGCAGGTCGGCAGCCGTTGTGGTCTCAATCATCGAAGCTCCCTGTCCTCGTTCGGCATCCTCTTCGGAGGTTAGGCAACGGGCGGGAAAGCGAAATCCCAGAAGGCCGGGATCTTATGGATCCCAGAAGTCTGGGATGTTCACGGACCCGGTGATCTCCTAGCATCGGGACTATGGACTGGACGCGGGCTCGCCGGGTCAAGCAGGAAATCCGCTATGCGTGCCACCGTGGTCTGGATTCGCTGGCTCTGGCGTACGAGATCCGGCGACTCGTGGACACGGTTGTCCCGTTCGACTTCTCATGCTGGCATCCGACAGATCCCGCCACGGGCCTGATCGCCGGGGGTATCTTCGAGATACCGCATGCTCTCACGGCTCGCGTGAGTGAAATCGAGTTTTTCGAAGACGACTTCAACAGCCTCGCCGAGCTTGCCAGCCGGCGGTGCCCGGTGGGAATTCTGCGTGCGGAAACCGGCGGACAACCCGAACGCAGCGCTCGCTACCGGGAGATCCTCCGGCCGATTGGGCTGGAGGAGGAGCTGCGGGCGGTCTTCGTCACCCGCTCCGGAGCCTGGGCGGCAGCCGGGATGTTCCGGGAACGAGGAGGCCCCGCATTCGACGCCGAGGAGGCCCGGTTCGTCACCGGAATCAGCGGCACGGTGGCCGAGGGCTTCCGCACCGCCCTGCTGATCAGCACGATGGGTACTGCGGACACCACCGAGGCCCCCGGCATTGTCCTGTTCGACAATGACGGAACCATCCAGGACATCAGTCCTACCGCGGCCCGGTGGATAGCAGAGCTTCAGGACGGCGGTCGATCAAAATCCGCTGCACTGCCTATCCAGGTCGAGCAGGTCGCTGCGGCCGCGCGGGCAGCCAACCGGCAGGGGTTGGCCGATGAGGGCGCCCGAGTTCGAGTCTTGACCAGAGCTGGACGCTGGCTGGTGCTGCACGGAACCAGACTCGGCAGCGAAGACCGTACGGCCGTCATCATCGAGGCGGCCGGACCAGCTGCGATCGCTCCATTGATCGTCGAGGCCTTCGGGCTGTCCGATCGGGAACAACAGATCGTGCTCCTCGTACTGCGTGGCGCGTCCACCCAAGAGATCGCCCGCACGCTGTGTCTATCCCCGTTAACCGTGCAGGACCACCTGAAGACGATCTTCGACAAGATGGGCGTCCGTAGCAGGCGAGAGATCGCGGGGAGGATCTTCTTCGATCATTACTTTCCGGCTTATGTCGGCGACACACCGTGACCGTAGGTCAGCCGACGGAGCAGCACTTCGGCCGGGCCGCGGTGACCGTGGCGGCTCATCCAGGCAGCCACCCGTAAGCCCCGATGATGTCTCCGGAAAACAGCAGCAGGGCGTGGCAGAAGCCGATGAGCACGCACGATGCCGTAACCGAACAGGAAAGCGAACATCGGATACGCGCGGCCGCGCACCAGGACCGTCTGCAGGAACAAGACCGTCTGGTCGAGCAGGGGATGCCCGCGCAGCCAGCTGCCGGTGCCGAAGGTGCCGTTGCCGTAGAGGTACAGGGGGACCTTGGCCAGCGCGATGAGCAACAGCATCGCGCCGCGAGTCAGGTCGAGCGCCGCTGTGGAGGCTGTCGCCCCATTGCGCCGTGAACTCGACGCTACCGACCTGGCCAGGCCCTGGGATGTCGGTAGCGTCGAGTTCACGGCGCGACGTCAATCAGGCAACAGCCTCTCGCTAGTAGCCCAGCGGGACAGGTCGGCACGATCGGCGATTGCAGTGGTGTCGGCGGTCTCGTCGGCCGGGGGGACGTCGAGCAGATCGGCGATCTCGCCAAGCGCGCGCAGCAGCCGCTCCAACCGGGTGGGCGTGGCCGTGCACGGTGCCGCGGCCAGCACCCAGTCCTGTTCCAGCCAGGCAACCGCGATGTCGGCGCCCAGCGAGTTAGCTGCGAAGACGAAATCCGCCGTCATGAGGGTGCGAGCCCGGTTCGGATCGGACACCACGGCGATGCGTTCGCCGACGATGCCCAGCCTGGTGAGTTGGGGATCCTGCGGTAACGGCTGGTCAGGCAGCCACAGCTCGACGACCAGATCGGCGTCGCGGATTCGCCGCTGCACCGCTACCACCACACTGGAGACCTGGCCAGCCTGCTCATGGTCGAAGACCTGCACCACCCGGCGACCCAGCCGGGTGAACAGATTTCCCGTCACGAGATCTCTGGCCACCCCGGCGTCGGCGATCACACCGTGGCGCCAGCGCTGGGTGAACAACGGGTCGGACAGCACGAACCGCCACCCGCGCAGCGCTGCCCACCGACGGCGTTCCCGTTGCTGCGCGCTCTGCTGCCCACGGTCGGCGACCAGCAGCGCGCTCCCCACGGCGGCGGTCAGCCCAGAGATAAGAAACCACACCCACGGCATCACTCGACGAGCCTAAGTCGACACCTCGTCCCATCCTGTGAGCACACGCCGCAGCCCCACTGCCGACATGGAGACATATCGGGGTTCTCACAGCGCCCTGGACCCCGATATGTCTCCATGTCGGGGTCCAGGGCGGGGGTCGAGGGCTGGGGTCGAGGGGTTAGGCGGCGCGGGTGACGGTGAGGGCGCCGGTGAGGGCGCCGGTGCCGCCCCCGGCGCGACCGTCGAGGTCGACTCGGACGGTGTCGCCGTCGGAGATTTTGCCAGCCAGCAGGGCGTAGGCCAGCTGGTCACCGATCGACGTCTGTACCAGGCGGCGCAATGGGCGCGCCCCGTAGAGCGGGTCGAACCCATTCATCGCCAACCACTCCTTGGCCGCGTCCGTCACCTGCAGGGTCAGACGCCGGGCGGCCAGCCGCTTGCCCAGCTGCCGGATCTGGATCTCCACGATCGCCGTCAGCTCTTCAGTGGCCAGCGAGTGGAACACCACCAGGTCGTCGAGCCGGTTGAGGAACTCGGGCTTGAAGTGCCGGCGCACCACGCCGAGCACCGCGTCGGTGCGCTGGCGATCGGTCAGCGTGACGTCGGCCAGCGCCTGCGAGCCCAGGTTGGACGTCAGCACCAGGATGGTGTTGCGGAAGTCAACCGTGCGCCCTTGCCCGTCGGTCAACCGCCCGTCGTCTAGCACCTGCAGCAGCACGTCGAAGACGTCGGAGTGGGCCTTTTCAACCTCGTCGAGCAGCACCACGGAATACGGCCGGCGGCGCACTGCCTCGGTGAGCTGGCCGCCCTGGTCGTAGCCGATGTATCCGGGCGGGGCTCCGACCAGCCGAGCGACGCTATGTTTCTCGCTGTACTCGCTCATGTCGATGCGGACCATGGCGCGCTCGTCGTCGAACAGGAACTCCGCCAGCGCCTTGGCCAGCTCGGTCTTCCCGACACCGGTGGGGCCGAGGAACATGAACGAGCCGGTGGGGCGATCCGGGTCGGCGACACCGGCACGGGCCCGTCGCACCGCATCAGCAACGGCGCGCACCGCTTCGGGCTGCCCGACCACGCGGGCAGACAGCGCGTCCTCCATCCGCAGCAGCTTGGCCGTTTCACCTTCGAGCAGCCGGCCGGCCGGGATCCCGGTCCACGAAGACACCACATCGGCGACATCGTCGGGGCCGACTTCCTCTTTGAGCATCACCTGGGGGTCGCGCGTCGTTTCGATGGCCTCGGCGAGTTGCTTCTCCAGCGCGGGGATCTTGCCGTAACGCAGCTCGGCGGCTCGGCCGAGGTCGCCGTCCCGCTCAGCGCGTTCGGATTCGCCCCGCAGCTGCTCCAGCTGCTCCTTGAGTTCCCGGGTCGCCTCGATAGCGCCCTTCTCGTTCTGCCAGCGGGCGGTCAATTCGGTCAAGCGCTCCCGCCGGTCGGCCAACTCGGCGCGCAAGGCGGCGAGGCGCTGCACCGAGGCCGGATCGGACTCCTTCTCCAGCGCCATCTCCTCGATCTCCAGGCGGCGCACCGCACGCTCCACCTCGTCGATCTCAACGGGCCGGGAGTCGATCTCCATCCTGAGCCGGGATGCGGCCTCGTCGACCAGGTCGATCGCCTTGTCCGGCAGGAACCGGGCGGTGATGTACCGGTCAGACAACGTGGCAGCGGCAACGAGGGCGGCGTCGGTGATCCGCACGCCGTGGTGGACCTCGTAGCGCTCCTTCAAACCACGCAAGATGCCGATGGTGTCTTCCACTGAAGGCTCGCCGACCAGGACCTGCTGGAAGCGGCGCTCCAGCGCGGCGTCACGCTCGATGTGCTTGCGGTACTCGTCCAGCGTGGTCGCGCCGACCATCCGCAGCTCACCGCGGGCCAGCATCGGCTTGATCATGTTGCCGGCGTCCATGGTGCCGCTTTCGCCCACGGCCCCGGCGCCCACAATGGTGTGCAGCTCGTCGATGAACGTGATGACCTGGCCGGCCGAGTCGGTGATCTCCTTGAGCACCGCCTTGAGCCGCTCCTCGAACTCACCGCGGTACTTCGCGCCGGCCACCATCGAGCCCAGGTCCAGCGCCACGACCCGCTTGTTGCGCAGCGACTCGGGCACGTCACCGGCGACGATGCGTTGCGCGAGGCCCTCGACGATGGCGGTCTTGCCCACGCCGGGCTCGCCGATCAGTACCGGATTGTTCTTGGTGCGCCGCGACAGCACCTGCACCACCCGGCGGATCTCGGCGTCACGGCCGATCACCGGGTCCAGCTCACCGGCCCTGGCTCGCGCGGTGAGATCCACGCCGTACTTCTCCAGGGCCTGGAAGGTGGCTTCCGGGTCCGGGCTGGATACCCGCGCCGAGCCCCGGACGGCCTGGAACGCGTCTTTCAGTGCGTCCGGCGTGGCGCCGTGCCGGTTCAGCAGCTGCGCGACCGCACCACCCTCGGCGGCGAGCCCGACGAGCAGGTGCTCGGTGGAGACGTACGAGTCGCCCATCTCGGTCGCCAGATTCTGGGCGTGGCTGAACGCCTTGAGCGCCTGCCGATCGAACATCGGCGCGGCCACCGTGGAACCAGTGGCTGAGGGCAGGCGCTGGGTGATGACGTCGAGCTCAGGCCGTATCGAAGCGGCGTCGGCACCCACCGCAGCTAGCAGCGGCGCGGCCGTGCCGTCGGCCTGCGCGAGCAGCGCGCCGAGTAGGTGTGCCGGCGTCACGTCGGGGTTACCGGCCATCGACGCGGCTTGCACGGCCGACGAGATGGCGGCCTGCGTCTTGGTCGTGGGGTTGAAGGAATCCATCCTCGAAGTGTTCCCTCCGCAGCGATATGTCTGCTGTCTTCAACGCAGGAAAAGTTGAGTCTGTTCCGCTCAAGTCCGGCGCCCGATGGCGGCTGGTGGGACCGTGTCATACCATCCGCCAGCGAAGTCCGCCGGAAAAGCGCCGCTCAGGCATGTGACGGTGGGTATCCGAAGGAGGGTTAGCACGGAGGTTGGACCCCGGGAGGGTAGGGTTCCGGCACCCTCGGGGAGTCGCGTCGCCGCGACGGGTCACCTGCTTGCCATCCACCCTGGAGAAGACGCTCCCGGACCATGACAGCCGATGCCGTACGGAGCTACCCATCGCTTCCCCATCACGAGCCGCACCGCACCGGTGCGGCTGCGATCACGGTTCAGCTGATCCGCGAAAGTTACGCGCACGTCCAGCCGCACGCTGCGGAGGCCATCCAGTTCTTCTACGCGATGCTGTTCGCCATCGCGCCGGCCACCCGGGAACTGTTCGCGGCCAACATGGAAGTCCAGCGCAGCCGCTTCTGGCGCGCTCTGGTGCACATCGTGCAGCACGTCGATCGGCCTGACGAGCTGATTCCGTTCCTGCACCAGCTAGGCCGCGACCACCGCAAGTTCGGAATCGGTACCCAGCACTACAGCGCGATGGGGACTGCGCTGGTGACCGCGTTGAAACACTACGCCGGCCCGTCCTGGACGCCGCAGGTGGAGAAAGCGTGGCGGGACGCCTACAACCTGGTCGCCAGAACGATGCAGGAGGCGGCCGACGCGGAGGCCGGTCCGGCATGGTGGACCGCCCAGGTCGTCGACCACCAACGGCTGACCTGGGACTTGGCAGTGGTCCGCGTCGCTCCCGACCGGCCGGTGCCGTACCGGGCCGGGCAGTACGTCAGCGTCGAGGTACCGCAGCGGCCGCGAATGTGGCGGTACCTGTCTCCGGCTAACGCTCCGCGCCCGGACGGTTCGATCGACTTCCACATTCGCGCGGTCCCCGGCGGCTCGGTCAGCCGCTCCATCGTCGGTCACAGCCAGGTCGGCGACGCCTGGCGGATCGGCTCCCCGATGGGTGTCATGACGGTGGATCGGGAATCCGGGCGTGATGCCGTGATGATCGCCGGCGGCACCGGAATAGCCCCCATGCGGGCGATCCTGGAGGATCTGTCGCAGTGGGGTGACAATCCGCAAGTCACCATGTTCGCCGGCGGGCGGACCCGCACTGACCTGCCTGACCTCGACATGCTCACCGCCATCGCGGCCACGAATCCGTGGCTGACGGTGATCCCCGTGGTGGAGCACCCGAGAATGGCCGGCATGGAGCACGGCACGCTTGCCGATGTGGTCACCCGCTTCGGCGCTTGGCCAGACCGCGACGTGCTGATCTGTGGTTCCCCGAACATGATCCGTGCCACCGTGTCGCGGATGCTGGTCGCCGGCACCCCGCTGGATCGCATCACCCACGACCCGTTCACCCTCGACTAGTTGCGGGCTCTTCAAGTACCGCCAACCCCCCTGTTGATCACCTTAAACGGCGGTTACCAGCAGTCCCAGCCCGGGTTGGCGGTACTTGAAGGGCTACCTTCTGGGGCGCCAGATGACCAGGGCGGTTTCGGTGCCGGGGCGCACGGGGACGAGGTCGCGGCGGTAGGAGGCGTGCACGGCGGCGGCGGCCTGCTCGGCGACGGCCTGGGCATGGGCCAGCTCGGCGCGCGCTTCCTCCAGCTCTGCGGACAGCTCGGCCAGCCGGGAGCGTAGCGCGTCCACCTGGTTTTCCAGGTCGATGATCCGCTTGATCCCCGCGAGATTGACCCCGTGCTCGTGGGACAGCCGCTGCACCTCCTGGAGCAGCGCGATATCGCGCGCCGAGTAGCGGCGGCCGCCCCCGGCGCTGCGACCTGGCGAGACCAGACCCAGCCGGTCGTAGCTGCGCAGGGTCTGCGCGTGCAGCCCGGCCAGCTGGGCAGCCACGGAGATGACGAACACCGGAGTGTCCTGATCGGCGCCGGGCGGGTGCGGGGAGTTCATCGCGCCGCCCCCGCACCCTGCGCGCGGTCGACGCGGTCGAACAGGTCCGCCCGCGGATCCTCGCCCGCGGTGGCCTTCGCATAGGAATCGAGCGCGTCCTTGGCCTTGCGGTCCAGTTTGGTGGGCACGGCGACCTGCAAGGTCACCAACAGGTCACCGCTGCGCCCGTCCCGCCGGGTGATGCCCTTGCCACGGGCCCGCAGCGTGCGACCGCTACTGGTACCTGCCGGAACCTTGAGCTTCACGGTGCCGTCCATGGTGGGCACGGTCAGCGTGGTGCCTGAGACCAGCTCGGGGAACGACACCGGCACCGTCACCGTGAGGTCGTCACCGGAGCGTCCGAACACCGGGTGCGGGGTGACGTGCACCAGCACGTAGAGGTCCCCGGCCGGCGCGCCGCGCATTCCCGGCTCGCCCTGCCCGGCCAGCCGGATCTTCTGGCCGTCGGCCACTCCGGCAGGGATCCGCATGGTCAGCGTGCGGTGCCGGGTGGACACCCCGCGGCCGCCGCACTCAGTGCACGGGTCGTCGATGATCCGCCCGGTGCCGCGGCAATCCCGGCACGGCTCGGACAATGCGAACGCCCCTTGACTGCGAGTCACCAACCCGGTGCCACCGCAGGCCGGGCAGGGTCGCGGGACGGTACCGGCGCGAGCACCGGTGCCGCCACAGCTGCCGCAGCTCGACGGGCTGGCGATCCGCAGCGGCACAGTGGCCCCGCGAACCGCCTCGGTGAAGTCGATCCGGACCTCTGTCTCGATGTCGGTGCCGCGGCGCGGGCGGCTGGCACCAGCACCAGCCATCCCACCACGGCCACCGCCGAACAGACCACCGAGCAGATCACCCAGACCGCTGGCATCCCCGGCCCGGGCGCCCCCCGACCCGAACAGGTCGCCGAGGTCGAACCCACCGGGGCCGCCGAAGCCGCCACCACCGGGCCGAAAACCGCCGTTGAACAGGCTGCGCGCCTCGTCGTACTGCTTGCGTTTCTCGGCGTCCGACAGCACGCCGTATGCCTCGGACACCGACTTGAAACGCGCCTCAGCGCGGGCGTCCCCAGGGTTGGCGTCCGGGTGCAGTTCCCGGGCCAATTTACGGTAAGCCCGTTTGATCTCATCGGCAGACGCGGTGGAGGAGACACCCAGCTCCGCGTAGAAATCCTTCTCAAGCCATTCGCGGGCACTCACCGGATACCTCCTCCCGCATTGAATTGTCCCGTATCAATTTTCCTGCAACTGTCCAGCATCACCGTACGGCTCGGCGTCACCCAAAGGATCGACGCCGGCGTCGGTCACCGCGACCATCGCTGGGCGCAGCACCCGCTCACCGAAGCGATAGCCCAGCCGCAACACCGCCGTGACGGTCGGCTTGTCGACGTCCGGCGAGGTGGCGTGCTGCACCGCCTCGTGCACCTCCGGATCGAACACATCCCCGATCGTCCCGAACGGTTGCAGGCCCTGCGCCTGCAATGCCGCCACGACCTTGTCCGCAACAGCTTTGAACGCCCCGGACAGGTCGCCGTGTTCCTGCGCCCGCTCGATGTCATCGAGCACGGTGAGCAGCTGAGTGACCACCTGCGCCTTGGCTGTGTCGATCACCAGCTGGCGATCACGCTCCACACGGCGCCGATAGTTGCTGTACTCGGCGGAAATGCGCTGCAGGTCACCGGTCCGCTCGTCCAGCTGGGCCTGCAGCGCGTCGAGTTCAGCCGATGCACCACCCACCGCGGCAGCGTTCTCGCTGAGGTCATGTTCGTCGACATGCACGCCACCACCGGCGGGCTGCTCGCCCGCCGGTGGGACCCGAACCTCACCCGTCACCGGATCGATCCTCCGCTTGTCTCGGATTACGACTTTGGGTTGCTCAGCACCAGCGGCGCCATCGCCGAAGGTGTCCCCGAAGTTGTGGTCAGGGCCGCGCTTCACTTCCTGCCGCCCCCGGGCTCCTCATCGACGATCTCCGCGTCGACAACCTCATCGCCGCCACCCGAACCGGACCCGGTCGGGCCGCCGCCCGCCGCGCCGTCGCCGCCGGCTGCGGAGGCACTGGCAGCGTTGTCTTTGTACAGCGCTTGACCAAGCGCCTGGGACTCGGTGGCCAGCTTCTCCATCGCAGCCCGGATGGCGTCGGTGTCGGTTCCCTTGAGGGCCTCCTGCGCATCGCCCAGCGCGGCGTTGACCTTGTCCTTGACGTCAGACGGCAGCTTGTCGTCGTTGTCCTTCATGAACTTCTCGGTCTGGTACACCAGCGACTCGGCCTGGTTGCGGGTCTCGGCCTCCTCGCGGCGCTTGCGGTCCTCCTCGGCGTGCTCCTCGGCGTCGCGCATCATCCGGTCGATGTCTTCCTTGGGCAGCGCCGACCCACCGGTGATGGTCATGGCCTGCGACTTGCCGGTGCCCATGTCCTTGGCCGAGACGTTGACGATGCCGTTGGCGTCGATGTCGAAGGTGACCTCGATCTGCGGCACGCCACGCGGTGCCGGCGGCAGCCCGGTCAGCTCGAACATGCCGAGCTTCTTGTTGTAGGCCGCGATCTCCCGCTCGCCCTGGAACACCTGGATCTGCACGCTGGGCTGGTTGTCGTCGGCCGTGGTGAAGATCTCGCTGCGCTTGGTCGGGATCGTGGTGTTGCGCTCGATGAGCTTGGTCATCACGCCGCCCTTGGTCTCGATACCCAGCGACAGCGGGGTGACGTCGAGCAGCAGGACGTCCTTGACCTCGCCCTTGAGCACACCGGCCTGCAGCGCGGCGCCGACGGCGACAACCTCATCGGGGTTGACACCCTTGTTCGGCTCCTTGCCGCCGGTGAGCTCCTTGACCAGCTCGGTCACCGCCGGCATCCGGGTGGACCCGCCGACCAGCACCACGTGGTTGATCTGCCCGATCGAGATCCCGGCGTCCTTGATGACGTTGCGGAACGGGGCGCGGCAGCGGTCCAGCAGGTCAGCGGTGATCCGCTGGAACTCTGCGCGGGACAGCGTCTCGTCCAGGAACAGTGGGTTCTTGTCCGCGTCGACGGTGATGTAGGGCAGGTTGATCGTCGCGGTGGACTGGCTGGACAGCTCGATCTTGGCCTTCTCGGCGGCCTCGCGCAGCCGCTGCATGGCCATCTTGTCCTTCTTCAGGTCGATGCCATGGGAGGCACGGAACTTGTCCACCAGCCAGCTGATGATCCGCTCGTCCCAGTCGTCGCCGCCGAGATGGTTGTCCCCGGAGGTGGCGCGGACCTCGACCACGCCTTCGCCGATCTCGAGCAGGGACACGTCGAACGTGCCACCGCCGAGGTCGAAGACCAGGATGGTCTGTTCTTTCTCGCCCTTGTCCAGGCCGTAAGCCAGCGCGGCCGCGGTTGGCTCATTCACAATCCGCAGCACGTTCAGACCGGCGATCTGGCCGGCCTCCTTGGTGGCCTGGCGCTGGGCGTCCTCGAAGTAGGCCGGCACGGTGATCACCGCGTCGGTCACGTCTTCACCCAGGTACGCTTCAGCGTCGCGCTTGAGCTTCATCAGCACCCGGGCGCTGATCTCCTGCGCGGTGTACTTCTTGCCGTCGACCGTGGTGGACCAGTTGGTCCCCATGTGCCGCTTGACCGACCGGATGGTTCGATCGACGTTGGTGACCGCCTGGTTCTTGGCGGACTGTCCGACGAGCACCTCGCCGTTCTTGGCGAAAGCGACCACCGAGGGCGTGGTACGCGAGCCCTCCGAGTTCGCCACCACCGTGGGCTCGCCGCCTTCCAGGACGGCCACGACGGAGTTGGTGGTCCCTAGGTCGATGCCGACCGCACGAGCCATGTGAGAAACCCTTTCGAACTTGACTGATGTCCACTCAACATTGGAGGCTGACTATACCGAGCCGTCAACCCAGGACTTGAGTGGACCCGGCTCAACCTTCTGTCACCCTCAACGGCGGGGTGGCGGTAGATGTTCCCGGCTGCTCGTCACGATCCAGCAACCGCCGCAGGGCGAGGCATCGAGATCATTGGGTGATGTCGGCAAGCAGTGATCCGGCCCGCACGACAGGTAGTGCCTGCTGACGTATATGCCCGTTGCATTGACATGTTCGTTCAGGCAAGCCTAGCCTATTTGAGCCTAGGCTATTCACACTAATGAACGAATCGAGATGCGATGTTGCCTGGCTCAGTTACCGGACAAGGGCGAAAGGTGGCACTGACCGGTGGCTCCTTCCACCGATGGGGTCGCCGACCCATGTCACTCCAAGTCAGATCGGGAGCCGCCGCAACGGTCCTCGCCTGCACCGCGGTTGTGCTGGCGGCCTGCGGTCAACCGAGTGGACCAGCTCCGGAGAACCTGGCTCCCACCGAGGTGAAGATCGCTCTGTCGGACGCCGGCTGCGAGCCACAACCGGCCAGCGTGCCTGCGGGCCCGGTGAAGTTCGCGATCACCAACGCCGGATCGTCCACGGTCACCGAGGTGGAGCTGCTCCACGACGGCAGGATTCTCGGGGAGAAGGAAGGCGTCAAACCCGGTTCGTCGGGTGACCTTGTGCTGCGCCTGCAAGACGGCGGCAGCTACAGCATCCACTGCCCCGGCGGCGCGACGAATAGGTGGGCTTTCACCGTCACGGACCGCTCCGGGCGTCCGGATACCGCTACCGCGAACACCTCACTGGCGGCGGCCACCCAGGGCTATCACGACTATGTCGTCGCCGAAGTGGACCAGCTGGTGGTGACCACCAGGCAGTTCACTGATGCGGTACGTGCCGGCGACATGGACAAGGCCAGGCAGGCTTATCCCCTGGCGCGGGTGCACTACGAGACGGTCGAGCCGGTGGCCGAGAGCTTCGGGGAGCTGGACCCGAGCATCGATGCTCGCATTGACGACGTCGCCAAGCCGGCTGACTGGACCGGCTTCCACCGCATCGAGAAGGCCCTGTGGCAGGACAAGACGCTGGACGGGATGAGTCCCATCGCCGACAAGCTCGACGCCGACGTGGCCACGCTCAAGTCGAAGGTCGCCGGTGAGAGCTACCAGCCGGCGCAACTGGCCAACGGGGCCGGCGAGCTACTCAACGAGGTTTCGACCACGAAGGTGACCGGAGAAGAGGAGCGGTACTCGCACATCGACCTGTGGGATTTCGCGGCCAACGTCGACGGCGCGCGTAAGGCTTTCGAGCTGCTCAAACCGGCCGTGACGGCCAAGGACGCCGACCTCGCCCAGCAGGTGGAGGCCCGCTTTGCCGAGGTGGCCGACAAGCTGTCGAAGTACCGGCAGGGCGACGGCTACGTCGACTACAGCACGGTCCCCGATGACCAGCGGCGCGTGCTGGCCAATTCGGTCAACGCGCTGGCCGAGCCGCTGTCCCGGGTCGCCGCGGTGGTGGTGGTCTGACATGGATCCTGCGTTGACCGGCCGGCTGTCGCGGCGCCGCCTGCTGGGCGGTGTCGCTGGGCTCGGAATCATCAACGCTGCCGGGGTAGGACTCGCCGGCTGCGCCACCAACGCCGCCGTCGCCCCGAAACAGACCGTTCCCTTCCACGGCGCCCACCAAGCCGGGATCACCACCGACATCCAGGACCGGCTGGCCTTCGCTGCGTTCGACGTCACGACCGACCGTCGCGAGGGTCTCGTCGACATGCTGAAGACGTGGACAGCAGCCGCGGCGGCGATGACGGTGGGCGCGATGGTTCCCGGCGACTCACACGCCGATGAGATGCCTCCGGCGGACACCGGAGAAGCCGTCGGGCTGGACCCCGGGCATTTGACCGTGACTGTCGGGTTCGGCCCGTCGCTGTTCGACGGACGCTTCGGGCTGGCCGCTCGCCGACCGGCAGCCTTGGCCGACCTGCCGGCGCTGCCCGGCGAGATGCTCGACCCGGCACGCTCGGGCGGCGACATCGGCATCCAAGCCTGCGCCAACGACCCCCAGGTCGCGTTCCACGCGGTGCGCAACCTAGCCCGGCTGGGACGCGGCACGGTGGTCACCCGGTGGACGCAGCTCGGCTTCGGTCGCACCTCCGCCACCGGCGCGCAACAGCAGACACCGCGCAACCTGATGGGCTTCAAGGATGGCACCCGCAACATCCGCAGCGACGACTCGACGGCCCTGGACAAGCACGTCTGGGTCGGCGCCGAGGCCGGGCAGGAGTGGATGCGCGGCGGCAGCTACCTGGTGGCGCGCCGGATCCGGATGTTCGTCGAGACCTGGGACCGCGACCGGCTCAGCGACCAGGAGGCGGTGTTCGGCCGCACGAAGTACTCCGGTGCCCCGCTGACCGGGAACACCGAGTTCGAAACCCCGGACTTCGCGGCCAGAACCGCCGGCGGCGAGCTGACCATCCCGGACAACGCGCACATCCGGCTGGCGGCGTTCGAGAACAATGACGGGCTGCGGATCCTGCGCCGCGGGTACTCCTTCACCGACGGCATCGACGCGCGGACCGGCACGCTGGAGGCAGGGCTGTTCTTCATCAGCTTCCAGAAGGATCCCGCGCAGTTCATCACCCTGCAGCGCAAACTCGGCAAAGACGACGCGCTCAACGAGTACATCCGCCACGTCGGTTCCGCGTTGTTCGCCTGCCCGCAGGGAGTCCCGGACGCTTCCAGGTACTGGGGACATGCGCTGTTCGAGGGCTGACCAGCCGGTGACCTGCCAGCAGTGCCGGGAGCGCGGCGCGGAGCTGGCGCTGAACGTGCTCCCCGCCCGCGAGCGCGCCGGGGTCTTGGCGCACCTGGACGCCTGCGCGGGTTGCCGGGACACGGTATCCGCAATGACTGTCACCGCCGACCGGCTGGTGGAGCTGCTGCCCGGCGCCGAACCACCTGTCGGCTTCGAACATCGGGTGCTGACCGCACTGGCACCAGCACCGATGCGCGCACGGCGGCGCTGGGTGCCCGCTGCCGTGGCCGTGCTCGCCATCGCACTGGCCGGCGGCGGGTGGATCGTGGGCCGCGGGTATCACGATGTGCCGCGGCCCGAGACCGACTCGCAAGCCGGCTTGCGGACCATCATGTTCGCACCGCTGATCACCGGGGATCGTCCGGTGGGCCACGCCTACGTCTATCCCGGGCGAGATCCCTGGATCTACCTGTTCCTGGACGACGCCGTCGGCGACATCGGCGGCACCGTCCGTTGCGAGTTGGTTCGCCGCGACGGCTCGGCCACACCAGTGGGCACCTTCACTCTCAGCTCCGAACACCGGGCATGGGCAACACCCATCGCTGTCGACGGCGACACCCTCGCCGCCGCCAGGCTGATCAATGGCAGCGGGGATACCGTCGCCATCGCCCATTTCGATTCCCACGAGTGAAGTGACGAACCAACGCGAGCCGGCTTAGTCGAGCAGGTGGTCGAAGTCTCCGTTCTTGGCGCCGGCGATGAAGACGGCCATCTCGTGCTGGTCGAAGACGAGGGTGCGGGCCTTGCGCTCGGCCGGCGGCAGCTTGTCGTCCTGGAAGCCGATCAGGCCATCGGCCACGGTGAACGACAGGCAGCCACCGGTGGCGTTGCTGAAGGTCGATTTCACGTACCGCCCGTTGACCACGGCGTCGTGCTGCGCGTCGTCGAGCCAGGGGTACGGGTTGGGCGTGCGGGCCACTGCGTCACAACTCCTCCATGACTGTGCGGATCAGGTCCTGTGACTCCCGGGCGGGCAGAGCCTGGGCCAGAGCCGCGTGGAAGGTGTACGTGCACTGCCGCACGGGGTGGCGCTCCTCGTAGACGCGCTGGGCCGTGTCGCTTTCGACGTACACCACGTCGCCGTCGAAGTCGTGCGGGAACTCGAAGATGACGAAGTTGTCGGAACCGGGCAACGCTCCAGCGCTGAACGGCAGGATGTGGATCGTCACCGGGTACTCCTGGGTCACTTCGATCAAGTGTCGTAGCTGCTCGCGCATGACATCTCGGCCGCCTACCAGGGTACGGATCACGCCCTCGGTCATGACAGCCACCAAACCTTGAAAGCTGTCCTCGCCGAGCCGCTGCTGGCGCCGCATGCGCAGCTCGGCCATCCGGTCGATGTTGATCGGCGCGATGAATGCCCGGCCGTTGCCGATCACTGCCTCGGCGTAGGCCCGGGTCTGCAGCAGCCCCTGCACGAACACGTTGTCGTAGCTGCGCACGGAGCTGGCGTCCTCACCGATCTCCACCAGCATCTCGACAGCTTCGGTGACGATGTCGGAGTACTCCTGCCACCAGCCGGGTTCGTCGGCGCGGCGGCGTAACGCGTGGAGCTTGTCGGCTTGCTCGGTATCGACGTCGAGCACGGTGATGATC
>DATNDR010000077.1:0-2034 GCA_035606945.1 Pseudonocardiaceae bacterium | reverse complement strand
TGGTCGTCGGGTTGCTCTGGATGGCGGGCATACTGATCGCGATGGGGTGGTTTGCCATCGGCTGGATCGCCCGCGGTCAGGAGAACCGGAAGTACGCTGAAAGCCGTCTGAAGTATCTCGCCGATCAGGCAATCGATGATCGGTGGGAATTCCTGGAGTCCCGCGCCCGGTGGGAGGCCGAACGAGTGCGCCGCCAACCCCCGACGGTGCTGAACGTGTACTTAGCCTGGATCCGTGGACGAGCGGTGCTGGTTGAGCGGCGTGTGAATGAGGAAAGTGCCTTCTGAGCTGGAACGATAGGTGTTCCTAGGCACCGATTGGCCCGGCTTGAGGAAGGCACTTCCAGTGCGAGTGTCGCATAGGTTCACCACCGACTCCGCGCGCTTCGATGAGGACAATCTGGTGTCGTGCGCCGGGTTGGTGCCGGTGCTCGGGCTGGCCCAGCAGACCCGACTACCGGAGATCATCGCCGCGAAGGTGTCGATCACAGCGCCGCGGATCCGCTCCGGCGCGGCGAACCCGGTACCCAAGCTGATCAGTGTGATCGCCGGGATGTGCGCGGGCGCGGACAGCATCGATGATCTCGACGTGCTGCGCGCTGGTGGGATGCCCACGCTGTTCGACGGGGTGTACGCGCCGTCGACCTTGGGGGTGTTGTTGCGGGAGTTCAGCTTCGGCCATGCCCGCCAACTCGAGTCGGTGCTGCGTGATCACCTCGTCGCCCTCGCCGAGCACAGCGAGCTGTTGGTCGGTATCCAGGGGCAGGCGTTCATCGACATCGACTCACTGCTGCGTCCGGTGTATGGGCACGCCAAGCAAGGCGCCTCCTACGGACACACCAAGATCGCTGGTAAGCAGGTTCTGCGGAAAGGGCTTTCCCCGCTGGCCACCACGATCAGCACCGAGCACACCGCGCCGGTGATCGCCGGGATGCGGCTACGAGCGGGCAAGACCGGCTCGGGCAAAGGCGCGGGACGCATGGTCGCTCAAGCGATCGCCACCGCGCGGGCCGCTGGGGCGAGCGGGAAGATCCTGGTGCGCGGGGACTCCGCCTACGGAAACCGCGCCGTGGTACGTGCCTGCCGACGCGGCAAGGCACAGTTTTCCCTGGTGATGGTCAAAAACCGAGCCGTCCAACGAGCAATCGACTCCATCGCCGAGGACCAATGGACCCCGGTGCGCTATCCCAACGCGGTCCAAGATCCCGACACCGGAGCCTGGATCTCTGATGCCGAGGTCGCTGAAGTGCCCTACACGGCGTTCGCTTGCACCCCGGACCGGATCACCGCCCGGCTGGTGGTGCGCCGGGTCAAAGACGCCCGCTACCCCGACGCGCTGATCCCGGTCTGGCGGTATCACCCGTTCTTGACCAACTCCGAACTGCCCACCACCAAGGCCGATATCGTCCACCGCCGCCACGCAGTCATCGAAACCGTGTTCGCGGACCTGATCGACGGGCCGTTGGCTCACATGCCCTCGGGACGATTCGGCGCCAACTCCGCGTGGGTGCTGTGCGCGGCCATCGCCCACAACCTGCTGCACGCCGCCGGGACACTCGCCGGCGACTCTCACCGCGTCGCCCGCGGCGCGACCCTGCGACGACAGATCATCACCGTGCCGGCCCGACTCGCCCGCCCCGCACGCACACCCATCCTGCACCTGCCACGGCGATGGCCCTGGGCTCCGGCATGGCTACGGCTGTGGCAACAGGTCATCGGCCCAGGCCCACCAGCCACCCCCTGACCCTGCCCGAGCGCCGCCCCGGCCGAACAACCGCAACAGTGGAAAAGCTGGGCAGACCAGCGGCCTCTCCACGCACCACCCGCCAAACAAGATCACATTATGTGATCTTCAGCTACCCAAGATCGTCTCACGATTAGTCTGCGGATTCAGGCTAAGAGCGTCAGTGCTGCTCAGGATGAGTGCGGTGGATAGTGGAGCGGCCGACGTTGTACGCCTTGGCCAGATCGGCTAGGGATACCTCGCCTGCGGCGTAGCGACGGAGGATGGAGCGCTGCGCTGACTCGGGTACTT
>DATNDR010000058.1:0-2872 GCA_035606945.1 Pseudonocardiaceae bacterium | reverse complement strand
ATGCCAACGCCGCCGTCGCGGTCAACCTGATCCGGCTGCACTCCTGGTGGAACGGCCACCCACTGGACCGGACCCGCACCAGCCACCTCGCCCACCTCGAACTCACCCTGGCCTCATGAACACGAATAAACCACCAGGGTCTCCACTGCACCCAAAACACAGCTCGCACCCAGCGCCCCCGAGTGTTACAGCGCACACCCCGACCCAATAGGAGGACCCCGGACCCGACCTGCGATCGCCCGCAAGCGCGTACGGATAGGGATCCCTCAGCGCGGGCGGTCGACGCCGCATCGTGGCTGCACTAGTAGCTCCCTGCCGCGATCGCGTAGATCAGACAGGCCCTGCGATCCTGCGAGGTGACGAGGCATCGCGACAACGCGGAGGGATGTGCTGCCGCCTCACGGATGATGATCTGGCGGCGTTTCATCGCCGAAGATGTGGCCTGTCGCGAGGCGGGCGCCGTTGTGGAATGGGGACGCCAGTACCGCGGTGACGCCAACCCGGGATGTCTACGCGTCACACAGCGTCGTCCGGTCGCTCAAGAGGCGATCGGCATACCCCCTGCAATCCGCTGTCGTCCACAGTGCCCGCCGGTGGCCGCGCAACATCGCCGTTGAACGGCCAAAACTTGCTGATCGCATTCGCGGCGCAGACGTGACGGAAGTCACGGTGCCGCAGCAACCCCCGGCCTATGCGACGGTCGGTGACTGACACGTGACCAGCCTGGGTGGCTTTGCAGCAGCGTAAGCAGGCAGTTCGGCGGTGCTCGGGCAGCTGGTCAGTCAGACCGGGATACTCCGGCGGAGTGGCCTCAGCCCATTCCGTCAACAGAAGTTGCTCATAGAAGCGTACGGTGAAAGGCATGTTCGCCATCACCGAGACAGCGTGCCTGGTGCGCCCGGGCGCCACCGCCCGGGTGATCGTCACGACGAACAACGCTACCCCCACCACCTACCCCGTAGGAGCGTCGACCGATGTCTGAATCCCTCATTGTGGTCCTCTGGGTCGTCTTGATCATTGCATGTCTGGCGGCGACCGTGGCGGTGTTCTACCTCCAGAGAAGCAGCCGCTGACGTTGTTCGAGCATGTGCCTCGCGTGCATCTCCAGCGCCGCCGCACCCAGGAGCCGGCGGAGGTGGAGCAGTGACTGGACCGCTCCACGCCGCCGGCGAAGTTCACCGCCGCCCTCGCTTTGACCATCACCAACGGTGTCCGGTCGATGTAGTGCGCCTACGTGTTCTGGCCATCAACACGTTGGTTTCCGAGACGCCCGAGGGGCAGTCCTGCGGATCGCCCAGCCGGAAAGGTGTCAGGAGCTCCGGCTCTCGGTCGCCCCGGCTCCCTTGGAGCAGGACACCGTGATCGAAAGTGCGGGCGCCACGCACAGCAAGCGCTGAAGTACGTCGGCCAAATACGATGCGTAGCCACCCCCGACACGATCGGGTTTTCGGCGTCCCCTGCGGCTCAGCCCGACAACGCCGCCCGCGCCGCGGCGTAGGCATCAATCGGGTCGGACTTACCCTTAGCCGGCGAGTCTTGCGGTCTGGCCGGTCGACCTCCACAACCGCCACACCCTCGCGATGCAGAAAGCTGCTCAGCGCCGCGCCGTAGGCGCCGGTGCCTTCCACCCCGACCCGGACCAGCGTTCCGAAGCTGATCAACCAAGCCAGCAACACGCCATCTCCTCTCCCGAGGTCTGCTCAGCACCTCCAGCACCCGAGGGAACGCAGACACCAGCTGCGGCATCCGGGCACGATAGTCATCCCACCGCGCGCTTGCCGCGCCTATGCCCGGGAAGCGGTGCGCCACCAGGGCGAAGAATCTGCCCCTCGCCTTGACTGTGCGGTCGGTCTGCTCCAGCCAGTCCAGCGCTCCGTTACCAACCAAAGCATGATTGGTCACGAAGTCCTGTGTGCCCACAGCGGAATGCGTCGACAGGGCGTCGCGGTTGACCAGCGTTCGTCAAGGTCCATCAGCGCCAGTACCACTCGATCATCACACCACCCGAAACCTGTCCGCTTGTGCGTTGCTTGAGCGCAAGGTGCTGACGATGCCGCCGGGTGGACACACAGCTGACACGGCTGGCTGAAACCGTCGGTCAGCGATCCCCTACTGGTACGCCGATTCGGGCATGTAAGACATCGCGGCGGACTACCGCCACAACTCGTCATGGGAGTGGCGATCAAAGCGCGCTCCGCTCAGGAAGCCATCCGCAAGCCAATAGTTATCCAAAGGCGCGGTCAGATGCAACGTCTGCTGCTGCCGCTGTCCGGGCGCAGGTCGTGCGGAGAGGCCCGTATGGGGATGGGCTGCTGAACAATCCCACGGCGGCGACGGCCAATCATGAGGTTGTGGATTTCCCAACACTCCGAGTTCGGTCCCCTGCTCGACCGAACTTGATAGTGCCGAGCGGGGAAAGATCGACCGCGATGACCGAAGACCAGGCCAGCGCCTATATTGATCTTGTGGGCCGCCTGGGGATCGAACCCAGAACCCAAGGATTAAAAGTCCTTTGCTCTGCCAGTTGAGCTAACGGCCCCGCGGGCTGATGGTAGCCAACGCGGCATCGCGGCTAGTGACAGGTGGACGGTGAGAGGCGGACGAGCCTATCCCGATGCTCGACCTGATCGACTCGTTCGACCCGTTGAGTGATAGCCGTGGACGACGGCGTGGCCCTTGCCGTGGCTGATCATCATCCGGTTGATGGGGGTGGTGAGCAGGAAGGCCACCAGTAGTGATAGCGCTAGGGAGGCCCAGAACAACGAACTGGTCAGCCCGGCGTTCATCGCGCCGGGGACGGTGATCATGACGGTGTTGTCCAGGATTTCCATGATGGTGATGGACACGGTGTCGGCGGCCAGGGCCACCCCGA
>DATNDR010000039.1:0-7736 GCA_035606945.1 Pseudonocardiaceae bacterium | reverse complement strand
GGCGACACTGCTCCGCTGCCGAGGTTACGCGGGAGCCGGTCGGCGTCGACGCCGCACAGCTCGATCGCCGCCGTGCTCCAGGTGCGCGTCGACATATCGAGCAAGCCGGTGCCCGATGCCGACGACAGCTCGGTGACCAGGGTGCCGGTCAGCCATAACAGGAGGTAGTCGGGGCAGGTCGACCGGATGCCCGAAGAGGTCTCTGGTTTGAGTCCTGCGCTGTCTGAGCTGGCGGGGTTGTTGCTGTCCACCGAGTCGTTCGCGCGCCAGCTGTGGGTGCGTTTTGAGCAGTGGTTGCAGGCACTGGGTGTCGGTGTGTGTCGGTCCGCGGTAGTTGAGGACCTCACCTTGGCCGACTACGAAGCGTTGGCCAACGCGGTCGAACGTGCTTATGACCCCGACCATCTCCACCCGGTGATGCACCTGCAGGCACGCATCGAGCGCACCACACTGTTGATCACTGTGACCGATCACGGCCGCTGGCGGATCCTCGGCGAACCCGGTTACCGCAGCCGGGGGCTGGCGATGATGCGGTCGTTGACCATCGAGGTAGATCTGCGGCCCAGCATCCACGGCACCACCGTGCATCTGCGTGCCGCCCTGCCCCTGGCGACGACCACCGGATGGACACCGGGGAGCTGACCGGATCCGCCAACCTGGGAGGTGCTCAAGCCTGGGTCATCTGTCGCGGAGGGACACCGAGTTCTCCGCGACATCATCGGGTTGCAGGTTGCTGAGCAGGGTAGCGACGCGCGTGTGGTCACCGTCAGCGGCGAGATCGGTACGCTCACCGCGCCGAGACGGGCCAGCGTCCTCACCGAGCAGCTATCCGCCGCTCGGGTCGTCGTGGTCGACCTCGACAGTGTCGAGTTCCTGGGATCCGCCGGTTGTCCGCCCTGTTCGAGGCCAACGACCTGGCGACTGAGAAGGCCGCTAGCTGCGGGTGGTGTGCCACTCCCGAATGGTCAACCGGGCCCTGGAGGCGACCGACCTTCGAGACCAGTTCACCAACACCGTGCCCGAGGCCGCCAGCACTCACCACGACCGAAGGATCCCTTCGATGTCGTCGCTGCCGCCCGAACTGACCGGACCCGTCGAGCACCTCCGAGCCAACGATGGCGTCATCGGGCGATGGTGCAAGCAGTGGCGAGTCGATGTGGGCAATCACGGCGGCGGTGCTTGCCCACACGACCGCGCGGCGACGTTGGTGTCGCGGTGGATGTTCGATCGCTGGCCGATGAGCGTTGTAGAGTAACTGTCAGCTCTCATGCTCGAGCTTCCTTCGAGGAGCACGGGTCGAGGGTGGTGCCGCCCCAGACCCCGGTGGCTGACAAGTGTCGGTGTCGGCTGGGGAGATTACGTGGCGGCTGATCATGAGCACGCACGGTGGGGAGAGCCCAGCGGCGTGTCAGTCGTGGGCATCACTGCTTCGCCCGGGGCTGATGGTGTGGTGGGCCACAACGCGGGGATAGTGACCGCTGAGGATGTCGACTGGCTCGTGGCCCATCTGCGGGTGGTGGTCGCCGCCAGCCCCGCCGTCTGGGCGGGCCAGGGGGTGACGCTGTTACAGCTCAGCGCGCTGCACCTGATCAGTGCGCTGGCACCGGTTACCGTCACTGGCTTGATGCAGTCTTTAGGGACAAAAGCGGCGGCGACCTCCACGATGGTCGATCGGCTGGTACGCGCCGGGTTGGTGCAGCACGCCGGACCCGCGGGACCGTCGGCGCGTCCAGCTGACCCTGACCGCCGAGGCCGAACCGATAGTTGGCGACACCGACCTGAATACCGCCAGACGCCTGCAGGCGGTGCTCAAGGGGATAAGCTCGCGGACCCGCCGCCACTTGATCGATATACTCATCGACACCATACGACGCTCCGCCGAGTAGCCCGGGACGACACTGTCGCCCTTCGGCGCCCATTACGACACAACCGGTGCCACTAGTACGCCCAGGCAGGTTGAACGCCACCGGTCTTCGTCACTTCAACGATTATTGAGAGAACTTGCGGAGGCAGTTCTACAGGACAGAGGCCTTCGCACGGGTCAGTCCGAGACGCGTCTTTACTACGGACCACTGTTTTTGGTGACGGGGTAGTGGGTCGGGCCACGTACTTGGTGCTCTTTTCGGCGTGGCGGGGGCAACGCGATACGGCGACGGGTCGGCTTCAGCCGGCCAGGTCGTCGGTCCAGTCCGAGGCTTGGTAGATGAGTAGGCACTCCGACGGCGTGGCTTCATCCAGGGCGTTGCGGACCGCGGGACCGACCCCGACCAGCCGCATCCAACCCTGGCGGTCGGCTAAAACCTGGTGGGTCCAGGTCAGCACGTCAAACAATCGATAGTCGCAGCTGATCACCCCGGCCAGATTCACCACAAGATACTGAGCATTGGTAGTGAACAGTCTCTGCAATTGCTTGCGTAGCTGCGTCAGCCCCGTCTCGTCGAGCCGCCCAGTCACCGACAGCAAACCCACCTGCCCGGCGCTGATCGTCACCTCCGGTGATGCGGCCAGCGCATCGGTCAGGCGCGGGTACTGGTCTGTTGTGATCGTCACTGGTGTGGCTCCTCACCGTTCGCCCCGGTACGCAGCGATGAAGACAGACCCCATCGAGCGGGGGCGTCATCCATCGTGCCTCGCAGAGCGCCGACGGGGTCTGGGTCTGGTGCTCTGTGCGAACGGCGCGGACACTGCACCATTCGCCACACATCCTAGACCAGCGAACTCACTGACGGAGCCACCGGACGGGGGCCACCACGCCGCGTCGTCCCGACCGTGCTCTCCAGGTGCTGCTAAGACAGGTCAACAGTGGACACCCGAAGACCTTCATGGCCGCCGGTGAACCGGAACGGACTGGCACGATAGACAGATTCCCAAGCTCGTGACCCAGGCACTTGTGTCTCCGGTGGGCAGGTCAAGCGGCCCGCTTAGGAGCGGCTCAGACGGTAGGCCGTGGTCGAGGTCCTCGGTTCTAGCTCGGCTTGTCCTTGGCCGTTTTCTTAGTGTTGGTCGAGGTAGCCGCGGAGTGCGTGGCAGCGCGAGGGCTGGCGCAGCTTGGCCATCGTCTTGATTTCGATCTGCCGGATCCGTTCCCGGGTGACTCCGTAGACGTGGCCGAGCTGGTCCAGGGTACGTGGCTGGCCGTCGGTGAGTCCGAAGCGCAGCCGGATAACGCTGGCTTCCCGCTCGGATAGCGTGGTCAGTGCCGATCGTATGTCGCTTTGGAGCAGGGGAAATGACACCACGTCGATCGCTGCCACGGCCTGGGAGTCTTCGATGAAGTCCTCGAGCCGAGAGTTGTCCTCGTCTCCGACGGTCTGATCCAGCGAGATGGGTTCCCGGGCGTACTGCTGGATCTCCAGTACCTTCGCCGGGCTGATGCCCATCTCCTTAGCCAGCTCTGCGGGGGTGGGTTCGCGACCCAGGTTTTGAACCAGCTCGCGTTTTCTGCGACCCAGCTTGTTGATCACACCGACCATCTCCGCCGGGATCCGGATGGTGCGGGCCTGGTCGGCCATCACCCGGTTGATAGCCGACCGGACCCACCAGGTGGCGTAGGTGGAGAACTTATATCCCTTGGTGTAGTCGAATTTTTCCACCGCTCGGATCAGGCCTAGGTTGCCCTCCTGGATCAGATCCAGCAAGAGCACGCCGTGGCCGGTATAGCGCTTGGCCACCGAGACGACAAGGCGAAGGTTAGCTTCCAGCAGGTGGTTCTTGGCGCGCTCGCCGTCACGGACAATCCAGCACAGATCCCGATGTAGCTGTGGGGCAAGCTTGTCGGTCGCGTCCTCGGCCCGGTGTACCCGCTCAGCGGCGAAAAGCCCTGCCTCGATCCGCTTGGCGAGGTCCACCTCTTGCTGGGCGTTGAGCAGGGCGGTCTTGCCGATCTGTGTGAGATATACCCGCACGGAATCGGTCGACGGTGTGCGTTCGACGGCCTTGCGTCCCTGACGTACCGCCTCTAACTCCTCCTGGTCCCAGTCGTAATCGCCGGATTGCTCGATTCGGTCCGACGGCTCCTCAGGAGCTCCGGCATCCTCAGTCACGCGCGGGCTATTTTCATTCATCAGAGCCAGAAACGCTGAGCTAAGCCCAGTGCGCTCGAATCCCACCTCCTTTGCCGGCGGGTCCTGCGCCCTGGCCGTCTTGGTCACTCGGCGTCCTTCGCGGGATGCGGCGGCGACGCTCACATCCTCACCTCCAAACAAACTTTTACCAACGTCTATTTAAAATTTGTTACGAACTTCTATTGCAAGAGCGTGGTGCGGGTCAGCGGCACGGCGCGCTCCCATTGGCTCCGGGATGAAGGTGATGGGTTCGCCAAGTGGCGCGGGTATCGCGGCCCGCTGGGGTTTGCCGCGACTGTCGTCGTGCGGGAGACGCCGGGATCGCGTGGCGGCGCGCCGAGGCACCGAGCAACTGCGCGCGGTGGTGCTCGGTCAACAGTCGGTTGGCGTAGGACTCGATCTCTCGGGCCCGCAGCACGTGCTGCACATCCGGGACGCGCAGAAAGGTGTTGTGGACATCGATCAGCAGCTCGGTGTCCCCGTGCTCCTCGTTGGGGTGGGCCCACTCATCGGCGCGGGCCAGGGTGAACCACCACTCGTGATCGCAGGTGCTCAGCAGGGTGGGTGTGGAGCGGTGCTGAACGTCGATGTCGGTGAAGCAGCAGTACTGCGGGTCGCACCAGCCGGGGTGAACAGCCAGCATCAGGTACCTCCGGAGTCTTTGTTTCGTCGCTGTGGAGACAAAGCCCCGATACAGGTTTGCCGTTCTGATCGGAGCCGTGGTCGGTGGCGTTGCGCCGCTTGGTGACGTGCTATCGGCCACGGTCGTGGCGTAGGTGCTGATGGGTACGTCGATCAGTTGACTGCGGGTCGCGAACCGGGGATTGGCTCGGCGGTTGCCGAACGCGTCGTCTAGCCGGATCTGTGGCGGTCCCGTTTCCGGTCCGTATCCGCTGCGCCATTGCGGCCCGGTCAGCAGCCATGTCCCACAACAGGTCTACGTAGTAGCCAGGGCCCAGTGCCCGCTCTTCTTGAATGGCCCGGTGGCGGTAATGCGCGGCCTCGGCGTCGAGGTTATCCGCGCGGCGGCGGGCGAAATCATCCTGGATGACCGTCTCGCCTACCACCACATCATCAATACCGGGTGAAACACCGATATTGTCGAGTGATACGACGCTGGGGTTAACTCCCCGCGATGCGCGTTGTTGACTAGCCGTCATTTGATGTCCCCGGGGCCGACACCGACATTTGATCAGCCACCGGGGTCTGGGGTGGTACCGCTCCCGACCCCTACTTCCCCGAAAGGGCTGCAGGACACGAGCGTTGACAGCGAGGCTACCAGCAGACACCGACCCGCCGATAGACCACCGCCCCGCTGATCCCGAGGGTGAAGGTTTACTCGTCGGCGCGAGAACTGATCGTCGGTCGGCTGATGCCTGATCGGCAAGTTCGCGAAGCTGAGCCTACGGAATACTGGTAACGGCGCCACCGGGCTAGGAACCGTCCTCTCTGCAGGAGACGGGGTCGGTCAACCCACCTTCTGGGTCGTGACGCTTCTTTCGGTTTCTCCGCGAGGTTTGGGCGCCCGACAAAGGTGTGAGATCACGGAGAAGTGATGAGGCCGTTTCCGCTGCGTCATGTCCTAGTAACGCATTCAGCGTGTCAGTGCTGGATGTGGAGACGTCCTCCTGATGCGGTGTCAGGTTTGGTATCCCACGCATCGAGGAGGACGTCTGTGACCGACGGTAGTGCGCTGTCCCGGTGTGATCGCAACCGCAACGAGCGGCTCGCGCGGCTGCGTGTGCTGCTGCCTACCGAGAACGCGATCTTGGGTATCGACTTGGCCGATGATAAGCAGGCCGCTGTCGTTACTGATCATGACTCGGGGGTTGTGGCGCGACGGCGGGTGACGTGTCGGGCGTGGGAGCTGGGGTCGTTGTTGGACTGGGCCCTTGAGCGGGCGCACGCCGCGGGGTTCGCGTCGGTGACGGTGGCGTGCGAGCCAACTGGTCACCGTTGGCAGGTGCTTGATCAGCTTGCCGCGGAACGGGGTTGCCATTGGTGTGCGTGCAGCCGTTGCTGGTCTGGCGGGCTCGTGAGGCCGAGGACCTGACGTTGGGACAAGTCCGACCCGAAAGACGCGATGCTGATCGCGCGGCTGGCGGCCGAGCGGCGTTGCTATGAACCGGAACGAATCGATGTCACCTGGGCGCGGCTTGGGCACCTGGGTGCCCGCCGGGCCGCGCTGACCACCGAGTCGACCGCGGCCGTGCAGCAGCTGCGGGACCTGCTTGAGTGTGTGTGGCCGGCGGTGCTCGCCGCGGCGGGCAGTCCGTTTCGGTCCAAGACGTGGTGTGCATCGTTGGCCGTCGTGTTGGAGCGCTGCGCCGGCGATCCGCAGCGTTTGCGCCGCTTGGGCCTGGACCGGTTCACCACCGCAGTGCGGCGCGAGCTTCCACGCTGGCACGGGACCCGCCCGAACGTCCCTTGAGGATCACACCTCGCGCATGAGCATGGGCATCCCCGCCCATCTCCTCACCGAACTCGATTGCACGCTGTCGGCAACAACCCGGTTATCAGCTAGGTAGAGCACGAGGAGACGGACGGAGCACCCGCCCGATGCTTGACTTCTTGGCGTTACGTCGCTCATTCCGCCATCTGGGATCGGCGCAGTCCGTGCGGCCCTTCACGTTCACGTCCGTGACCTCATCGCCGCATCGGTCTCGATCTGGATGATCAACGCACCAGGCACGTCACCCGCTAGACCTTCTAGGCTAACAACATCTGCGCCCGAGACCATGGCTTCTGACATGGAAGACCCCGTGAGGCTGCCAGGTCGGGGGTGTCGACGGCATCACGGTGGCTATCAGGGCATTATTGGCACCGTTACAGGCCCCCGCCAACAATACTCGGTGGTTCACTCCGGGGTGTTCGGTACGTTGTGAGCTGGGAACCGCTCTTGTGCCCGTCGACGGGTCTGGATCCGTGGCAAAGCGCGTGTCCATGCCGTTCGTCTTGCTAGGCCAAATGGGTTTGCTGAGTCGGGCGTATCGGGCTACTATCCGTCGCACACGCCCCAGACCCCGGCGTTGGTGTCACGTGAGCTCGGCACTTCGCGGCGAGCACTGACCTGTCCGGGGGTAGCCGTGTGCCTTGCAAGACCGTCACGATCGTTGCGTCGTGCGGCTTTCACCCATGTCACGAAGCCTGCTCCGAGTGTGTCGTTCGGTATGGCGGGCGGTGGAGTGCCCTTTAAAGACTCCGGTGGGCTACGGCCTGGCCGGATCCAGCGGCCGGCCAGCCGGAACCCGAAGCGGAGATTCGGCGGAGGAATACAGCGGCCGGTCCCGGCGGTGGCACCACCCTTGGCGAGGGGCATCGGTGGCGCCACCGCCCATCTTCTCGCCTCGGCGACGGGCGCCCTGCGCTGCCACTGGTTTCCGCGAACACCACGAGCGAACAGCCACGTCTGGGCGTTGTGCTCAGCTTTCCACGCTGGCCAGCCCGGACGGTAAAGGAAGGGACCTAAGAGGGACAGCGACGGGGAGTGAGCGGCGTGTTGAGCAGCGTCACCGCTGACCGGGATGACGAGTCGTTGGCTCATCAGGCCTTGCTGTACGAGTCTGAGGAGGAATTCCTCGCGGGCACTGTTGCCTTTATTCGGGATGGATTGGATCGCGGTGACCCAGTTCGGGTGGTGACCACGGACCGTAATAGGGGTTGGCTGCGGGC
>DATNDR010000029.1:0-61244 GCA_035606945.1 Pseudonocardiaceae bacterium | reverse complement strand
CTAGCTCCCCAGGTTGCCGGAAGCCGGGGCGGCCGAGCGGGTAAACCGGATCCTGGAGCTTCGCAGCATGATCAACCACGTGCGGCGTGTCCGATCCCGGCAACGGTAGGCAGTTGGCTACCGTGCTCGGCCACGGTAGTTGGCATCGTGTCGGTGAGCGTTTTGAGTCGTTGATCGGCGTCGCGGCTCAGCTTGCCTGACCCTTCGTCCACCCCGGGAGCATCGGTGCCACCGGCCGGGGGCCTATCCCTGCTCGATGAGCTGCTGCCGGCGTCCATGCAAACGGTCCTAGTTGATCGGGGCCGCCTATCGACGTGCGCCGTTCACCCGTTCCGACCTGCCCGATCGGCGCAGAGCAGGCCCATAAAGGGTGTTGTTCCCCCACTCTGTATGTCGAGGGTTCGTGATCGGAGTAACTCCATAGAGTTGGCGGTCGTGCCGAATGTCGTGGGTTTCCCCCGCATCCACGAGGGTTGAGCAGCCGTCAAGTGGCCGGTGATTCAGCGAACGTCCGTGCCCGCCCCCGACCGAGATGTCGACGGGTCACCGGCCACACCAGAAGTTCCCCTAGGTCGGCGTTGCACGCCCGGAGCGCCGACCTAGGGGAGTGTCATCCCCGCTGGGGGTATCGCGCTCGCCGGGCACAACTTTATAGCCAGGACCATTGCGCTTCGCACCGAGTGGAGTGCCGCGCCGGTGGCAGCGTCGCTGCCCGACCGACCGCCACCGTCAACGTTGGTTCGATGACCGCCGGATCCCACCGCCCGGTGCCCCGTGCACCGCGGTCCCGGGAGATCTCTGCCGGCGCCGGACGCGTTCAGCGCAGGCACCCGCAGATTGGGGCGGGGTCGTTCAACAAGGACGGCCCCGCCCCACCATTCTGCGGTCTCCTCGGTAGCTGCGTTCTCCCGTTCGCGCCTCGTGGTCCCTATTACTGAGCCGGTGACCAAATTTGTGACCGGGACGCTATGTCACATGGTGATACGAAGCGGAAGAGGTGGTACGGCAGCGGTCCAGGATGGCTGGTTAAGCGGGACGTCTGCTGTGTGGGTGAGACAGTGTGAGATGGCTGCTTGCCGACTCATAACCCGCAGGTCGCAGACTCGGGTCCTGCCCATTACCAGAAAGATAATTCTGGTAGGTCGTTTTGAGAATTGTTTACGTCTTTTACTTCTTATTTGTAGCCAGCGGTTTGGTCGCGCGCGGGGTGAAAGAGGTGCCCACGGTGAGGCAGCGAACGTGGTGGCGGTCGCAGCGATTCGAAGTTTCGCCAGCACCATCTCGCCGAAGTGTTTCAGTTCGGGGGCGGGGAGGCGTTTCGTAGCCGGTGGTCGACTTCTTGGAGGTAGTCGCGCGCGTCGGCCCTGGTCAGAACGCTTCGTGCGCGGGCGATGCGTTCGGGCTGCTGGCTTGGTGGGGTGACGCTTAGGTCTCGCCGCAAGGCGATGTGGACGAATCCGGCCAGGTTGGGATCTTGCTCGATGGGTTGTTCGGGGCGAGTGGCCTGCGGTAGTTGGCGGGGTGGTGCCAGGGCGGCGCCACGTGCGGCGTCGGTCAGTGTCGCGGTGGGCTCGCAGGCTGGTACCGGGGGACAGCCAGTAATGCCGGAGGCCGCTGGTTCGGGCAGGGTAGGTGGGGTGTCTGTCCTGGGATGGGACAGGGTCACCAGGGCACTGAGATCGTTGGCCGCGTGGTCCCGCGCGGTCAGAGGTGAGATGCCGAAGATCGTTTCTACGGTGGCTGGGATCGAGGTGTGGTCGTGGACTCGGCCATCGATGAGGTTGCGGGGGATGAGCGGGGAGGCCACGACCGCGGGAACGCGGGGGCCGTACTGGTTGAAAGTGAACCCGTGCTTGTTATGACTGAGGATCGGGCTGTCACCGGGCGGGATGGTCGCGGGCGGTATCACGTGGTCGTAGAAGCCCCCGTGCTCGTCCCAGGTGATGACCAGCAGGCTGGTCTGCCAGAGGGGTGAGCGACGGATCGCTTCGTAGGTGCACTTGATGAGCTGTTCTCCTCGGGTGACGTCATCCAGGGGGTGCTGGGAGGTGCCGCAGCGGTAGTCGCTGGTGACGTGGCCATAGTCGGGTTCGATGAAGGTGTAGGCCGCCGGGTAGGAGGCGCTGACTAGGTCGGCAGCGAAGTTGGCGTAGGGCCGCAGGTCGGAGTCTTTGATTCCGGCCAGCGCGCGGACTTGGGGGAAGTTATCTCCGGCATAGATCCGCCAGGGCACGCCGGCGGTGTGGAGGCGATCGAAGATCGTGCCGTTAGGCAGCGTGAAGCCGTGAAACAGCTCCCACTCGGCGATCTGCTCCAGGCTGGGACTGTCGTCTAGGTCACCGGATGAGGCCCCGTGCAGGAAGAATCGGTTGGGCCAGGTCGGTCCGGGCATCGCGGAAAACCAGCGGTCGCAGACGGCGAACTCGGCCGCGAGGGCAGTGAGAACCGGTAATTGGCTGGGCTGGTAGCACTTCATCACCTCAGCCGGGTCCACTTGCGTGTGATTGCGGCTGTTGCTGGCCACGTAGCTGGCGACAAAGCCACTATTGTTGATCTGAGGGTAAGGACCCCCTGGCGGGTATAGCGCGTTCTCACCGGCCAGCTGCACGAGCACATCAAGGAATTCATGGCCGGGATCGGCGGGCATGGCATAGTCCGCCGGATGGGTAACCGGATACGATGTGCCCTGGTAGATGTTTGTTTCGGTGCCCGCCACTCCGTCGATGCTGCGGCGTTGTCCGCTGACGGCGTCGATGCCGGTGATCGCGGACAGCCCCAGCAGGTGATCGAACGACCGGTTCTCCAAAACGAGCACAAACACAAACTGGATGGGTGTCGACGCGGTGGCGTTCACAGGCGCCCTCCTACGGTCTGATGATCCCCGATCAGCATGGTCAGACACCAGCCGATAATCATGGTGTTGTCGTGGGTGAATGATCTGACCATGCGTGTACGTACTGATCACCTGCGCCGGCCGCCGTTCGGTGTGTCAGCGCTCTGCCCGATATGTGCCCAGGTTGCTAGCGCCGCTTGGGCGCTAGTAACTGGGTAGTACGCAGTCACGCCGATGCAGGTCAGCGTGCCCCCGCATGGCTACACGCAAACCAGGCCACTTAAAAGGGTCGCGACACCCGCAGTCCCTCCCGCGGCAGTCTCTGTTCCTACAGGACTCCCACGCAACCCAACGTATGACAAATCAGCGTTCACGCAGAAGTGCTCGTAGGGGGCGCGGCGGTCAGCGGCGTGAAAATGGGGGAGCCGTAGTGACATTGATTGTAACTCCACCATAATCTCCTGCATTGTTTGCCTGCTCAAACAGGCAAAACATTTAGCAGCATGCGGATTAGGAGCGTCTAAGCTGGCCACTATAGCCAACTCTCTCCGCGAGTGGCTGGCGAGACACGTTCTACTACAGTTTCTAAGCCTGTGATTGCTTCTGTCGGTAATATACGCTGCTATTTCTGAAGAGGTCTTTGACGTGTTCACTCGTCGTGGTCAGGGCGAGGATTAACCGGTTTCACCGCACGCCCAACCCGGAGCCCACCAGGTCCTGCGGGGGCGGGTATCGGGTCTGCTGGTGCGGCGAATTTGGGGCCGCCGAGCTCGTGAAGCAGTGACTGCAAATAGGTGACCAACTGAGTACGGTACTTCTGCTCGAAGCCCCGCAGGTCCTCGATAGCGTTCTCCAGCAGCCTCTTGTCCTGACGCAGAGCGTCCAGGATCTCAGTGTGTTGGCGGGCCGCATCCTGCTCCAGCGACGCTGCCTTGTCCTCGGACTGCCGTTGCTGGGTCTCGGCGGTGGTACGGGCGTCGGAGACCATGGTCTCGACCTGGGTTCGGGCCTGGTTGACCATGTCCTGGGCCGTCATGCGCGCCTCGGACAGCAACTGTGCGCAGTGGTTCCGGGCCTGGGTGAGCATCCTGTTCGCATTGGCGTGGGTTTGCTCGCGGAGCTGGTCAGCCATTTTCTGAGCGAGAACAAGGATTTTGGCGGCCTGGAGATCGTGATCAGCACCGGGCGAGATTCCTTCGCTGACTGGTGGCCGCAATGGTGGCATCACCGGCCGTGGAGATTGTTGCGGTCCAGGGTCACGTGGGGGGTCGACGGGCACGGCGCGCAGCTGCTGATCGAGCTGCTCGACCTGGCTGCGCAGCTCGTTGTTGTCCGCGATCAAGCGGGCCAGCTCGGCATGTACACGGTCGAGGAGCTCATCCACCTCACCCGGGTGGTAGCCGGGCTCTCCGACCGGCGGCTTACTGAAGCTAACGCCACGAACGTCGGCGAGGGTCAACGGCATCGACTCACCTCAGGTCCTCCTCTATGGCTGTCCTAGCTGGTGTCTTGACCCCCGACGCCTAGGAGAAATCCGGCCCTCAACACACCACAGCTTTTTCTGCGACCGAGCCAATGACAGGATCCTCGCGCCCTTGGCCTCGCTTGGCGGGATGCTGACAAGCCTCCGCCGGTCCGCCTGTTAGACGCCCGGTGAGACAGGGGGTTGTCCCGGGCCCCGGGAACCTGCCGTGACCGTCGCCACCTCGCGAGTCGTGCCGTGCAGAGCTACTTGATCGATCCGCCGGTCAGCCGACGACAATCCAGCGTCACAGCACGGCATGGAACCGGTTGTGGCACAGATCGAGGAAGAGACGCGTTGCGCGTGGAGCAACCGGCCGACTGCGACCACATTGAGGCTTATTCAGCGATCTTGATCGACGACAGATCGTTGCACGGGTTCCACAAGATCGATAGCGCTGTCCGGAATATGCCTCATTGCTTGACATCGAGCGTCGAGGCATACACAGCACGTCTAGTGCATTTGTTTCCGCTTGCCGAGCACGTCTGCTGCCGCCTCAGCGAGGATCAGGACCAATTCCATGAGATCAGCCGGTTTCATCTGGTTGCCTAGCGCAAGCGCGGCAGCAGCGGGGTCATCGACGACAACGCACAGCGTGCGGGGTCGGTAACCAGCCTGACGGCTCGTCGCCGGATGCCCAGACAGCCATCCTGCGGACACCTTGGCATCCAGATCGCGGGCGGCGTGGGCAGCCCTGCCAAACTTCGCCGGCGGAGCCAGACAAGCCGGTGGGCTGGGCGGTGCGCTGACCGAGAGGGGGAGAACAGCAGTCCGGGTTGCCAAGGCTTCACCTGCCGGGACTCGGGGATCCTGCACCTAGGTACCGCTTCCATCGCTCGCCTGCAACGCGCTGTTACATGTTCGTCGCGGACAGTGACAAATCGTGCCAGCCCCTGCGAGACCGCCGCCGCCATTCCTCGCGTGTATCCGCGCGCAACGATCACCGGTGAGATGCTCGACGAGGGACAGCTCAAAAACGCACCTCAGGTCAGCGAGCGGAGCGGGGCATCACAAGGGGACGGCACACCATTGGGGCGGTGCGCCTCCCCCGCATGCCGGGCTGCCCGTCTCAGGCTGGCGGAGCTGGTGACCAGATTTGTGACCAGGACGCTATGTCATCTGGTGATACCGGGCGCAACCGGTGAGACGAGGGCAACGCCTGTGCGCTGGTCAGGTGAGACATCGGCGATACGCGTCAGACTCTGTGAGACGACCTCTGTGAGACGACTGCGTGCCAACTCATAACCAGAGATCGACCGACCAGAGACACCGGGATGCCGCGCCAAGGTGTGCCACCGGTACCGCGCCAGATCGGCGCGCGAGGACACGAAGCACTCTTGCGCCGCACCAATGTCACCCACCGCTCGGACGCCAACCTGCACCACCGTCGAGGTGCACCGTGTAGCAGCCGTGTAGCAACGACCTCAGACGGCAGCCATCGCGCGCAAGCGTCGCCATCGCATCGGCGCAGGTGATCCGTCTAGCGCACACCATGGCACACGGTCTGCCGAGGCTTTGGGAGCGAGGGGCCGTGGGTTCAAATCCCGCCACCCCGACCAGGTCAACCGGTCCTCACAAGATCGGTAACTTGCTCAAATGTAGCCCGAGTGGGCGGCGATCACGTCGGTGGCGGCCAAGCGGGGTGTGGGGTGTGCGGAGACGGTGCGTAAGTGGGTGCGCCAGGCGCAGATCGATGTGGGCTGCTGTGCGGGGTGGGGGAGCAGTGACAGCACAATGAGCCCGCGCCGGAAACGTTTGCCGCCGTCGTGGCCGGGAACCACTAGAGCCTGGAAAGGAGCACCCGATGGCCGCCAACTCCGACGCCAACGCCGACAACCTTGTCGCGGTGCCAGAACCCGATCCGCCCACGGGCGGCCCCGAGGCCGATCCGAAGGTGCCCGACCCGGCTGACGTGACCCCCGGGCTCGGCGGAACCTCGGTTACCCGTCCACATTCGGCATCTGAGGACGACGACCGCTAGCTGCGCCGACGACGCGCGCCAGCCGGAAGCAGCGCCGCCGGCGGCTGTTGGCTGTCCTTCGCTCGAATCGATCCGCGAATTATCAGGACCCGCCGATCGTCTTTGGCCGGGCAGAAAACAGAACGACATTCGGCGCCGAGCGCACTACATGGCCGCGAGCCTGATCAGGGCACCATGACCACTGGACAGCAGGCGTGGCGAGCTAACCACACCGGCACCGATCCGGTGATGCGGTGCACCCAGTGTCTCGGGGCCCCAAGAACAATGGCATCGGCCCGTGTTTCACTCGCCAGCGCAGCCAGCTGCCGAGCGGGGTCGCCCATGCGTTCGACGCATCGTACGGCCATGTCCCCCGGATCGATCGTGGCGACGAGTTCAGTGCACAACCAGTCCAGCAGTTCAGCGGGGTCTTCGGCTGGCAACGGGCACCCGTAGTCAAGGGCGTAGCAGGTGGGAGTTGGGCGGACATGAGCCAGCACCAGCGGTCGATCCATGCGACGGGCCATGCCAGCGGCGTAAGCCAAGGCATGCCGGCTGGGCGCGGATCCGTCATAGCCGACGAGGATGGGACGAGCTATCCCGTCTAGGGCGACCGGTTCGTAGGGGCGCGTAGCAGGGATTGGCTCGTACATTGCCATCTCCGACAGGGTGGTGCGGAAAAGCGTGAGGCTGGTTAGTTTACTGTTTAGGTTTAGCGGTGCGGAACCAGTTCACTACTCCATGCACACGTGTGGTTGACGGCGTAGCGAACGGCTGAGTAGCGATGGCGACCTTTCAGTGCAACCTTCTGGCTAATCCGCAAGTCGCGTCCGACTGTGGTGCGGCGGGCCAAGCAGGCGCCCGTAGCAGGGGGATTGGCGTGCTCGCATAGACTCGGCACACACCTCCGGTCCGGCGGCCGTGGCTCAGCCGGCGCGTTCCCATCCTTCTGCCGAGGAGTACTCCGTGAAGAGCACTGTCGAACAGCTCAGCCCGACGCGGGTGAAGATCAACGTTGAGGTGCCGTTCGACGAACTGAAGCCCGACTTCGATCGCGCTTACAAGAAGATCGCTCAGCAGGTGAACATCCCCGGATTCCGTCCGGGCAAGGCACCGGCGCGAATCTTGGAGCAGCGTCTCGGTCGCGGTGTGGTGCTCGAAGAGGTGGTCAGCGGGGCGGTGCCGGCGAAATACGCCGAGATCGTCTCCGCGGGCGGCGTTCACCCGCTCGGCCGTCCGGAGATCGAGGTGACCAAGATCGAGGACGGGGACCGGCTCGCGTTCACCGCCGAGGTGGACGTCCGGCCGGAAATCGAGATGCCGGCGTTCACCGACATCGCCGTCTCCGTCGACGATGTCGAGGTCACCGACGCCGAGGTGAACGAGCAGCTCGATGGGCTGCGATCCCGCTTCGGCACCCTGCTGTCGGTCGAGCGCCCCGTGCAGCAAGACGACTTCGTCCTGCTCGACCTCAGTGCCACCGTCAACGGCGAGGAGATCGCCGAGTTGGCGACCAGCGACCTGTCCTACCAAATCGGTTCTGGTGAACTCATCGACGGAATCGACGATGTGCTGATCGGCGCCGCGCAGGGCGAGCAGCGCACCCTCACCACCACGCTGGCCGCCGGGGAACATGCCGGGCAGCAGGCCGAGGTGACGGCGAAGATTCAGGCGGTCAAAGAGCGAGAGCTGCCGGCGGCGGACGATGAATTCGCCCAGCTCGCCAGCGAATTCGACACTATTGACGAGCTCCGGGCCGATCTGCGCACCCGGTTGGAGCGGGTGAAATCCGTGCAGCAGGGCGCGAAGGCCAGAGACGAGGTGCTCAAGGCGCTGCTGGCCGCGACCGAGGTGCCTCTGCCGGAGTCGATCGTCGACTCCGAATATGAGTCACGCAAGCACGACGCCCTGCACGCCTTCGACCACGACGAGCAGCGCCTCGGTCGTTGGCTGGAGCAGCAGGGACACAGCCCTGAGGAGTTCGACGCCGACCTGCGCACCAGCGCGCGGGAAACAGTCAAAGCTCACCTGATGCTTGACGCCATCGCCGACGCCGAAGAGCTCTCTGTCTCCGATAGCGAGCTCAGCGAGCGCATCGTCTATCAAGCGCATCGCCGCGGCGTCAGCCCCAATGAGTACGCCCAGCAGGCCCACCAATCCGGCGAGCTGGGCGCTATCTACGCCGACGTCCGCCGTGGCAAGGCGCTGGCCACTGTGGTGCGCCAGGCGACAGTCACCGACGCCTCCGGCAACTCTCTCGACGTCGAGGCGCTGCTCGACGCGGCGAGCCAGGGCTAGTCGGTCGGCGTCGCCAGGATGCAGATCGGACACCGGCGTAACGCTCTGAGCGAACCTCAGGCGCGCCAGGAAGTAGTCGGTCGCCGCCTTCGTTAGGGTCGGCAGTGTTCCCAGGGTCGGAGTTCGATCGATCTCCGAGCCGGACCTCACCCAGGTGGACCTGATGACAGAAGGCAGGCATACGTGACCCCCGACTACATCGCCGCGGCTGCGCCGCTGCGGGACGTTCCCGCGATGCGGGCCGCCACGGCCGGCCTCAACCTGACCGACTCCGTCTACGAACGGCTGCTGCGCGAGCGCATCATCGTGCTCGGCTCTCAGGTCGAGGAGAACATCGCCAACCAGATTTGCGCCCAGCTCTTGCTGCTGTCGGCCGAAGACCACGAACAGGACATCCGGCTCTACATCAACTCGCCAGGCGGCTCGGTGACCGCGGGTATGGCCATTTACGACACCATGCAGCTCATCGAACCCGACGTGGCGACCTACGCGATGGGCCTGGCCGCATCCATGGGGCAGTTCCTGCTCTCCGCGGGCACCCGAGGCAAGCGATACGCCCTACCGCACGCCCGGATCCTCATGCACCAGCCGTCGGCCGGCGTGTCCGGTACCGCGGCAGACATCGCCATCCAGGCCGACATGTTGATCAAGCACAAGCGAGAGATGGCAGAACTCATCGCCGAGCAGACCGGCCAGCCGATAGACCGGATCATCGCCGACTCCGACCGCGACCGATGGTTTACTGCGGAAGAGGCCCGCGAGTACGGCTTCGTCGATCGAGTACTGACCCGCGCCAACTCGCTGCCGGACGCGGACCGCTGAGCCCCGAGGAGCCCCCGATGAACTACGATCAAATGCCGCAGTCGAGGTATGTCCTGCCCTCGTTCATCGAGCGGACCAGCTACGGGGTCAAGGAGTCCAACCCGTATAACAAGCTGTTCGAAGAGCGCATCATCTTCCTCGGCGAGCAGATCAACAACACTTCGGCCAACGACACCATGGCGCAGCTGCTGGTGCTCGAATCGACCGACCCGGATCGTCTCATCACGATGTACATCAATTCGCCGGGTGGGTCGTTCACCGCGATGACGGCCATCTACGACACGATGCAGTTCGTCCGTCCGGAGATCCAGACCGTGTGCCTCGGCCAGGCCGCCTCCGCTGCTGCGGTGCTGCTCGCCGCGGGTACACCGGGCAAGCGACTCGCCGTCCCCAATGCCCAGATCCTCATCCACCAGCCAGCCACCGAGGGCGTGTACGGGCAGGTTTCGGACCTGGAGATCCAAGCCGCGGAGATTCAGCGGATGCGTCGCCTGCTGGAGGCGACCCTGGCTCAGCACACCGGTCAGACCGTGGAACGTATTCGCGCGGACATCGATCGGGACAAGATCCTGACCTCCCTCGAGGCGAAGGAATACGGGATCATCGACGAGATCACCCAGATCCGGAAGCTCTCCGCAGCCCGCTGATGACTCTGCGTGCCGCGACACGCCGAGTGAGCAACGCAGCCGCGCCGGTCGGTCAATATCCGGGAAGCTAGTCCTCCCGCACGGCGGGGTTGGACGGGTAACGTCGAGCACACGCAGCCAGGCGCGCTGCACACCACACGCGCCGGGAAGGACGAGAGGCCAGCGCCCATGGCACGGATCGGTGACGGCGGCGACCTGTTGAAGTGTTCCTTCTGCGGGAAGAGTCAAAAGCAGGTCAAGAAGCTGATCGCCGGGCCCGGCGTGTACATCTGCGATGAGTGCATCGATCTGTGCAATGAGATCATCGAAGAGGAGCTTGTCGACACCGGTGACGTCAAGCTCGACGAGCTACCCAAGCCGAGCGAGATCCATGACTTCCTCGAGGCGTATGTCATCGGCCAGGACGACGCCAAGCGAACGCTGTCAGTCGCGGTTTATAACCATTACAAACGGATTCAGGCCGGTGAGAAGGGCCGCGACGACGATATTGAGCTGGCCAAGTCGAACATCTTGATGCTCGGTCCTACCGGGTGCGGCAAGACCTACCTGGCGCAGACCTTGGCCAAGCTGCTCAACGTTCCTTTCGCCATCGCCGACGCCACTGCGCTGACCGAGGCCGGCTACGTCGGCGAGGACGTCGAGAACATCCTGCTCAAACTGATTCAGGCCGCGGACTACGACGTCAAGCGAGCCGAGACTGGCATCATCTACATCGACGAGGTCGACAAGATCGCCCGTAAGTCCGAGAACCCGTCGATCACCCGCGATGTCTCCGGCGAGGGTGTCCAGCAGGCACTGCTCAAAATCCTCGAGGGAACGACCGCCAGCGTGCCGCCGCAGGGCGGCCGCAAGCATCCGCATCAGGAGTTCATCCAGATCGACACGACGAATGTGCTGTTCATCGTCGCAGGTGCCTTCGCCGGTCTGGACAAGATCATCGAAGATCGGATCGGCAAGCGGGGGCTTGGCTTCGGCGCGGAGCTGCGGTCCAAAGCGGACATCGACACCTCCGACGTGTTTGCGGATGTCATGCCGGAGGATTTGATCAAGTTCGGCCTGATCCCGGAATTCATCGGGCGGCTTCCGGTGATCGCCAGCGTGACGAATCTGGACAAGAATTCGCTGGTACAAATCCTCACCGAGCCGCGCAACGCGTTGTCGAAGCAGTACTGCAAGCTTTTCGAGATGGATGGCGTGGAACTTGAGTTCACCGGCACTGCGCTCGAAGCGATCGCCGATCAGGCCATTCTCCGTGGTACCGGGGCCCGCGGCTTGCGCGCCATCATGGAGGAGGTGCTGCTGCCGGTGATGTACGACATTCCCAGCCGCACCGATGTGGCGAAGGTGGTCATCACCGAGCAGACCGTGCGGGAGAATGTGAACCCCACCATCGTCACCCGCCAGCCCACCCGCCGCGAACGCCGCGAGAAGTCCGCCTGAGTTTGCGGCTCTTCAAGTACCGCCAACCCCCCGTGCCGCAGCTGTCAACGGCTACCAACGCTGCTTTGGCAGGCGGCTGTCGCCGAGACACGAGCCAACCGGCGCGAGCTCTGCGAGCAGGCACTCTAGTGTGATAAGCGATGACTCAACCGTCGGTTCGTCGTGGGGATGCCGCGCTGGCTGCGTTCCGGGCACTCGAGATCGAGCTGAACCGCCGGTGGCCGGAGAGCCGGATCGAGCCGTCACTGACCCGGATCGCGGCGTTGGTCGATCTGCTCGGCTCTCCGCAGCGCTGCTACCCGGTACTGCACATCGCCGGCACGAACGGCAAGACTTCGGTGGCTTGGATGCTGGATGCGCTGCTGTCCCGCGTCGGGCTGCGGGTAGGCCGCTACACCAGCCCGCACCTGCAGCAGGCCACCGAGCGGATCAGCTTGGATGGAGCGCCGATCAGCGCGGAACGTTACGTCGAGGTCTATCACGACATCGAGGCCTACATAGCGCTCGTCGACGCGGGCTCGCCGGTGCCGATGAGCAAGTTCGAGGTGCTGACCGGGATGGCATTCGCGGCCTTCGCCGACGCGCCGGTCGATGCCGCCGTGGTGGAGGTCGGCCTGGGTGGCAGCTGGGATGCCACCAACGTCGCCGACGCCGCCGTAGCCGTGATCACACCGGTCGCCGTGGACCATGTCAACTACCTGGGCAGCGATATCGAGGGCATCGCCGCGGAGAAGGCCGGGATCATCAAACCCGGGTCGGTGGCGGTACTCGCGCAGCAGCTGCCGGAGGTGGCCCGGCTGATCACGGCCCGCAGCGTCGAGGTCGGCGCGACCGTGGCGCGGGAAGGCATCGAGTTCGGCGTGCTGCAGCGCGACATCGCGGTGGGTGGCCAGCAGCTGACCTTGCAAGGTCTCGGCGGGGCGTACAGCGAGATCTTTCTTCCGCTGCACGGCGCGCACCAGGCTCGCAACGCGGTACTGGCGCTGGCCGCTGCGGAGGCGTTCTTCGGCGCGGGCGGCAACCGCTCACTGGACATCGACGCAGTACGTGACGCCTTCGCCACGGTGACCGTGCCGGGGCGGCTGGAGCGGGTCCGCACCGCGCCCTCGGTCTTCCTCGACGGCGCGCACAACCCGCACGGTGCACGGACCCTGGCCGCCGCCCTGCGTGAAGAGTTCGCTTTTCGCAGGTTGATCGCGGTGGTGGGGATGATGCGCGACAAGGATGCTCGCGGCATTCTCGCGGCGCTGGAGCCCGCGGTGGATGAGGTCGTGCTCACCGCCGCCAACTCGTCACGCGCGATGCACATCGACGACCTCGCCGCGACGGCCCGGGAGTTGTTCGATGACTCCCGCGTGGTGGTCGAAGATGAGTTGCCCGACGCGATCGAGACTGCCATCGGGTTGGCCACGGACGCCGACGGGGACTCCGATCCGATCTCGGGCGCTGGTGTGGTCATTACCGGCTCGGTGGCGATGGTCGGACAGGCCCGCACACTGTTCGGTCATGGTCCGCAGTGAGTGATCGGCCGGTCCGGCCCGATCCGATGCGGGGGTTGCGCGGCATCTTCGCGGGCATCCTGGTGATGGAGGCGATCGTGGTCGGGCTCGCCCTGCTGGTCGTCGGTCGACTCGGCGGCGGGCTGGGCGGCCCTGCCGGCTGGTATACCGCCGGGCTGGCACTGGCGATGGTTGCCGGGGCATGCGTGCAGCGGCGCCCGTGGGGTTTGGGGCTTGCCCTCGCGCTGCAGCTCGCGATGGTCGCCGGCTGGTTCGCACACCCCGCGCTAGGAGGCCTGGGTCTGCTGTTCGTGGGGGTGTGGGGCTACTTGCTCTATGTGCGCTGGGCGGTGTCCCGGCGGACTTCGAACGTGCGTCAACAGGGGCGGTAAGGATAGGCGTCCTACTCGACGTTATCCGGGCGGATCCGGTGTGGTTGTCCTGGTCCGCTGAGGCATTGGCTCGAGTGGCCGACGAGGGACCCTTAGTGATCATTTCGATCATCTACGCGGAGGTGTCGGTGACCTATGCCACCATGGAAGAGGCCGACGCAGTGTTCACTGGACCCGCATTCGGGCGATCCGTAGTGCCATGGCCGGCGGCGTTCCTGGCCGACCGCTGCCACGTCGAGTACCGGCGACGAGGCGGCACTCGGACCAGCACCTTGCCGGGCTTCTTCATCGGCGCCCACGCCGCGGTGCTGGGCATGCGGTTGCTAACCCGGGACATCACCCGATACCGCACCTATTTCCCCGCCATCGAACTCATCGCCCCGGTGACAGGCCGCTAAGCTCCTCGGCGTCTCATCACCCCTTTCGCCCTGAGGAGAACGAGCTGCTGTGAGCGAGCGCACCCTGGTTCTGGTCAAGCCCGACGGCGTCAGCCGCGGCCTGGTCGGCGAAGTGATCTCCAGGATCGAACGCAAGGGCCTGACGCTGGCCGCATTGGAACTGCGCATGGTCGGTCGCGAGCTGGCCGAGCAGCACTACGCCGAGCACGCCGAAAAGCCGTTCTTCGGTTCTCTGCTGGAGTTCCTCACCTCCGCGCCGGTGGTTGCCGCCGTGGCGGAGGGTGAGCGAGCGGTGGCGGCCTTCCGGCAGCTGGCCGGCGGCACCGATCCGGTGGACAAGGCCGCCCCGGGTTCGATCCGCGGTGACTTCGCACTGGAGACCCAGTCGAACCTGGTGCACGGATCAGACTCGGTCGACTCCGCCAAGCGGGAGATTGCGCTCTGGTTCCCCGAGTTGTAGCACCGGTGGTCGCGCCCCGGTTGCCGGCCGGAAATCCAGCGGGAATTGTCGGGGGTGCCAGGTAGCGTCGAGCTCGTGTCCGATTCCTTGGTGCACGCCCGTGGGCTTCGCAAGCGGTTCGGCGCATTCGAGGCGGTGCGGGGTATCGACTTCGACGTCTGGGCCGGTGAGGTGTTCGGCTTCCTGGGGCCCAACGGTGCGGGCAAGTCCTCCACCATGCGCATGATCGGGTGCGTATCCCCGCGCAGCGACGGCGAGCTGCAAGTCCTCGGGATGGACCCGGATGTTGACGGTCCGCGGATCCGCGGCCGCCTGGGCGTGGTGCCGCAGCTGGACAACCTGGACCTCGAGCTGTCAGTGGGGGACAACCTGCAGGTCTACGGTCGCTATTTCGGCATGTCGCGAGCTGCGGTGCGGGCTAAAGCCACCGAGCTGTTGGATTTTGTCCAGCTCACCGATCGGGCCGCCGACCCCGTCGAGCAGCTGTCCGGTGGGATGAAACGGCGGTTGACCATCGCCCGGTCACTGGTCAACGACCCCGAACTGATGCTGCTCGACGAGCCGACTACCGGGTTGGACCCGCAGGCTCGTCACCTGGTGTGGGACCGGTTGTTCCGGCTCAAGCAGCAAGGCGTAACGCTGATCATCACCACGCACTACATGGACGAGGCCGAGCAGCTGTGCGACCGCCTCGTCGTGATGGACGGTGGTGTGATCGTCGCCGAAGGCTCGCCGCGGGAGCTGATCGGGCAGTACTCCACCCGTGAAGTGCTCGAACTACGGTTCACCGCGGACGTCCAGCGAGGCTGGCGAGCCACGTTGAGCGACCTGGCCGAGCGGGTCGAGGAGCTACCCGATCGGCTACTGCTGTACGCCGCAGACGGCGAAGCGGCGTTGGCCGCCGCCCATCGGCGGGGCGTGCAGCCGACGTCCACACTGGTCCGGCGATCCACCCTGGAGGACGTGTTCCTCCGGCTCACTGGCCGATCGCTGGTGGACTGATGATCGGGCAACCGATGACATTGCCTGCCGGCAGGCCTGTGCTAGGCGGGTGGGCAGCCGTGCTGCGTGTCGTGGAGGGGCTGTGGGTCTGGTATCGCCGCTGCTGGCGGGCCACGGTGGTGTCCAGCCTGTTGCAGCCGCTGTTGATGTTGGTGGCTTTCGGTGTCGGTTTCGGCAGTCTGATCGACACCAGCGGTCGGGCGGCCCAGGCCACCGGCGGGGTGCCGTACCTGCTCTACCTCGCTCCTGCGCTGCTTGCGGTCAGCGCCGTACAGACCGCGGCCTTCGAGTCGAGCTACCCGATCTTGTCGTCTTTCAAGTGGCGGCGCACCTACGAAGGCATCACGGCTACCCCGATCACTCCAGCGCAGCTGGCCGCTGGGCAACTCGCGTGGATCGCGCTGCGGCTGGCCATGTCCGGTGGCGCCTACCTGCTGGTGATCACGCTGTTCGGCGCGGTCCACGGGCCCGGGGTGCTCGCCGCGTGGGTCTTCGCTGTGCTGTGCGGCATGGCGTTCAGCGCCCCGCTGGTGGCTTTCTCGGCGGCTCAGGAGCACGAGGGCGGCGCGTTCACGGCCATTTTCCGGTTCGTGGTGCTGCCCATGACGCTGTTTTCCGGGACCTTCTTTCCGATCTCTCAGCTGCCTAGAGCGGTCCAGCCGCTGGCCTGGATCAGCCCGCTGTGGCACGGCACGGAGCTGGCTCGCGGCGCCGCGCTGGGTACGTTGCAGCTGACCTCGGCAGCCGGACATATCGCGTACTTGACAGCGCTGCTGGCAGTGGGTGTCCGGTTGTCCTGTTGGCAATTCCGGGTGAGGTTGACGCGGTGAGCGCGCTTCGGGAACTGTCGCCGGAGATCACCGCGTCACGGGCTGGGTTGTTGTTGCGGGTGTTGCCGGCAGGCCTGTACGCCGGCCGGGCCCGGACGCTCGTCGTGCGCTCGGCGCTGGCGTCCCGAAGCGTCTGGCTGGCCATCGTGTCGGGATTCTTCGAGCCGCTGTTCTACCTGGTGGCGATGGGGCAGGGGCTGGGCAGCCTGGTCGGTACCGTTTCTGGGCCGGCCGGTCAGCAACTGAGCTACGCGGCATTCATCGCGCCGGGGCTGCTGGCTGCGTCGGCGATGAACGGGGCGGTGTACGACGCGACGTTCAGTTTTTTCATCAAGCTGAAATACGCGAAGCTTTATGACGCAATGCTCGCCACTCCACTCGGTCCGGTGGATATCGCGCTGGGAGAGATCGGCTGGGCGTTGCTTCGCGGCGGAATGTACTCAGCGGGCTTCCTCACGGTTATGCTCGCCACCGGATTGATCTTCTCGCCATGGGCGTTGCTGGCGTTGCCCGCTGCGTTGTTGGTGGCGTTCGCGTTCGCGTCGATCGGGATCGCGGTCACCTCGTTCATGCGGTCCTGGCAGGATTTCGATCTGGTGCAGCTGGCGGTTGTGCCGATGTTCTTGTTCTCCGCGACCTTCTTTCCGCTGTCGGTGTACCCGCTGGCGTTGCAGTGGCTGGTGCAGGCATTCCCGCTCTACCACGCCGTGGCGCTGCTACGCGGCCTGAACACGGGCGTCGTCGGCTGGTCCGCGCTCGGACATACGGCCTACTTCGTGGTGATGGCGGCGCTGGGATTCGCCGTGGCCTCCCGCCGCCTGAAGCTCCTCCTTCTCCGGTAGGGGGCTCTTCAAGTACTGCCAACCCGGGCTTAACGTGTCCATAACCGCTGCCAACCTTGGACGCTTCCCGGTGACGAGTTATCCACAGACGCAGTGGTTGCCCACAGATCTGGTAATCAGCGGTTGCCGTCGAAATCCTTTGGGCGCCAGGGTGGCCGCCCACCCACCAGACCGCAGCTCGGGTGCATCAGATCGCGGTGCCAGAAGACAACCGCGTGCAGCACGTGACGGTGACCCGCGAGCAGCGTCGTCGCAATCGTCCGGACTTGCACTTCTACACGAGGTCGATCGGTTGCGGGGAGGTCGAGAGACGCGACGGGGTACCGGTCACGACGGTTGCGCGCACGCTGGCCGATCTGGCCACCAGCCTCGAGAGGATGCGCGCGGTATGGGCGCTGGACGACGCCCTGCGCCGACGACTATGCGCCAAGGCCGACGTCAGCGCCGTCATCGAGCGGTGGCGCGGCGGCGCCGGCTGCGTATCGGCCCGGGACCGGCTGGACGAGGCCGACGGGATGGCGGAATCGATCTTGGAGACGGCCGGGCGGCTGGTGCTGGGGGATCGGGGAGTGCCGTTACCCACCACACAACACGAGCTGTGCGCACCAGACGGCACCCGGGTGGCCCGGCTCGACGGTGCCTACCTGCAAGAGAAGGTGGCGTTGGAATTCGACGGGGCTGATCCACACGGACTTCCCGAAGCCGTCTTCCGCGATCGTTGGCGCCAGAACGGTCTACCCGAGCTGGGCTGGACCGTGCTGCGCTTCACCTGGTGGGACGTGATGCGCGACCCCGACGGGGTAGCCGATATCGTGCGGCGCACCTTGCGTCGGCGAGCGTCCTGACGCCTGCACTGGTGGCGTTGGTGGCGGTTAGATACGCCGCCAAGCCGGGTTGGCGGTACGTGAAGGGCGGCCAATTAGATGAGTGATTCCGTAAAGATCACGTGAGGCGTGTCGCTGCCGGGGAAGTGGGCGGAGGGTGCCCAAGATCAATGTGTGAGCAAAGAACTGAACACCCTCCTGACCGCACTGTACGTGCTCATCGACGATCATGTGGTGCCATCGCGCGTCGGCCGCGGCAGACAGCCCCTGATGAGCGACAGTGAGTTGATCACGTTGGCGGTGGCCCAGGTGATGCTGGGCTATCACCGCGAACGTCGCTGGATCCGGCACCTGCACAGCAGCCCCGAGTGGCGTTCGATGTTCCCCTATCTGCTCAACCAGTCCGGCTACCACAAGCGACTGACAAACGCCCAGCCCTTGGTGTGCACAGCGATCCTCACCCTGGCCGCGTGCTGCCCGTCGTGGTTCGACGAGATGTGGATGACCGATGCCACCCCGGTGCCCTGCGGCATGTCGCGGGAGACGGCCACACGCTCGGATCTGGCCGGGCATGCTGGCTATGGCTACTGCGCCTCGCACTCTCGCTGGTACTGGGGTCTGAAGCTCTACCTGGTCTGTTCCGGGGACGGGATGCCGATCATGTGGTGCCTGGCGAACCCCAAACTCGGCGAACGCCAGGTCCTCGCCGCGCTGCTGGAGCACCACCACCACCTCATCCGCACCGGTCAGATCCTGCTGGCCGACAAGGGCTTCGCCGGCGCAGAGTTCAAACAGATCACCGACGCCATGGGACTACGTCTGCTCCGACCCGACCGCAAGGACGAGGCCTATCGGAACGGCAACCTCGGCGGAGTCCGCCAATGGATCGAGTCGGTCAACCAGACTCTCCAGGGACAGCTCGGCCTCGAAGACCACGGCGGCCGGACTCCTGCAGGAGTGTTCACCCGCGTCGCCCAGCGCCTGCTGGCCCTCGCCGCCGGCATCTGGCACAACTGGACCACCGACATCACCAGTAAACGATCACTGATCGCCTACGACCATTGACATCAACTTCACGGAATCACTCATCTAGGGTGGGCGGTATGCCAGGCGCGTCGGTGTTCGAGCAACTGGAGGTCCTGCTGCCCCGGGTCTCCAAGCCGGTGCAGTACGTCGGAGGCGAGCTCAACGCCACGGTGAAGGACTGGAGCACCGCCGCGGTGCGCTGGGCGCTGATGTATCCGGACGCCTACGAAGTGGGGATACCCAACCAGGGCGTCATGATCCTGTACGAGGTGCTCAACGAGCAGCCCGACGTACTGGCCGAGCGGACCTACGCGGTGTGGCCGGATCTCGAGAGGCTGATGCGCGAGCACGGGATCCCGCAGTTCACCGTCGATTCGCACCGGCCGGTCGGTGACTTCGATCTGCTCGGGGTGTCTTTCGCCACCGAACTGGGCTACACCAACCTGCTCACTGCATTAGATCTCGCCGGGATCCCGCTGCACGCCACCCAGCGCACCGACGACCATCCGGTGGTTATCGCCGGCGGCCACGCCGCGTTCAACCCGGAGCCGATCGCCGACTTCATCGACGCCGCGGTCCTGGGGGACGGCGAAGAGGTCGTTCTCGAGATCACCGCAGTGGTCCGCGACTGGAAAAAGCAAGGACGCCCGGGGCAGCGCCCGGAGCTGCTGGGCAGGCTCGCTGAGATCGACGGCGTGTACGTGCCGGGCTGCTATGACGTCAGGTACCTGCCCAACGGCCAGATCGCCGAGGTGACCCCGAACGAGCAACGAGCCCCCCAGCGGGTGGCCAAACGCACCACGATGGATCTCGACGAGTGGCCCTACCCCAAGCAGCCGCTGGTGCCGATCGCTGAAAGCGTGCACGAGCGGATGAGCGTGGAGATCTTTCGCGGCTGCACCCGCGGCTGCCGGTTCTGCCAGGCGGGGATGATCACCCGCCCGGTGCGGGAACGATCGATCCAGGGCATCGGCGAGATGGTCGAGCAAGGCCTCAAGACCAGCGGGTTCAGCGAGGTCGGTTTACTGTCGCTGTCCAGCGCCGACCACTCCGAGATCCGCGAGATCACCGCGGGCTTGGCCGACCGCTACGAAGGCACCGGAACCGGCCTGAGCCTGCCGTCAACCCGGGTGGACGCCTTCAACGTCGACCTCGCCAACGAGATCTCCCGCCACGGCCGCCGTTCCGGCCTCACGTTCGCCCCGGAGGGCGGTTCCGAGCGGATTCGCCGCGTGATCAACAAAATGGTGTCCGAGGAAGACCTCATCCGCACCGTCGCCACCGCGTTCGCCGCGGGCTGGCGGCAGGTGAAGCTGTACTTCATGTGCGGGCTACCCACAGAGACCGACGACGACGTACTGCAGATCGCCCACATGGCGCATCGGGTGATCCGAGCCGGCCGGGAAGCCAGCGGGAGCAAGGACATCCGGTGCACGATCTCCATCGGCGCCTTCATTCCCAAGCCGCACACCCCCTTCCAGTGGGCTGCTCAGGAACATCCCGACATCGTCGACAGCCGGCTTCGCAAACTCCGCACGGAGATCAACAGCGACCGCCGGATCGGCCGCAACGTGGGCATGCGCTATCACGATGGGAAACCGTCCTTGATCGAGGGGTTGCTGTCCCGGGGGGATCGGCGGGTCGGCCGGGTGATCGAACGTGTCTGGCGCGACGGCGGCCGGTTCGACGGCTGGAGCGAACATTTCAGCTACGACCGCTGGGTCCAGGCGTGCGAAGCCGAGCTGACCCCGCTCGGGGTGTCACTGGAGTGGTTCACCACCCGCGAACGTGATCGCGAGGAGGTGCTGCCCTGGGATCACCTCGACTCCGGGCTGGACGCCGACTGGCTCTGGGACGATTGGCAGGACGCGCTGGGTGAACGTGAGCAGGACGACTGCCGGTGGACCCCGTGCTTCGACTGTGGAGTCTGCCCATCGATGGGCACCGACATCCAGGTCGGACCCAGCGGTCGCCGCCTGCTACCGATCAGTCCTGCCGGGCACTGACCGCGCGCAGCGCGTCCACCAGGCCAGCACCGTAGAACGCCGCCGGGTCGCCCCGGTGATCCGGGGATGGCAGCGGGTCGGCCTGCTGGCGCAGCAGGCTCGCCAGCTCTACCGGCCCGCTCTCGGGCCGGGCGGAGGCGAGTAGTGCAGCTACCCCGGAAACATGCGGTGCGGCCATCGAGGTCCCGCAGGCATAGTCGTACCCACCGGGGACCGTGGACAGCACGCACCCGCTGGAATCCCTCCTCGACCGCTGTGCGCGGTCCCCGCCGGGAGCCGTCACGGTGATCACCCCCAGCCCGTAAGAGCTGTAATCGGATTTGACTCGCTGCGCTCCTAGCGCGGATACCGCGACCACACCGGCCAGTCCCGCGGGCAGCACGCTGCAATGGGAATCCACCGGGCGCGGCCGCGGGTTGGGCGCATTATCGGGACTGCCCACGTCTTGCTGGGGGTCGGCCAGGTTGGTCCGCTCATTACCGGCAGCGGCGACGCTGAGCACGCCATGGGCCGTCGCGTACTCCACCGCTCGCCGCACAGCCTCGTATGCGACTGCTTGACCGGGAACGTTAGAGCAGGTCAACAGCCAGGGGTCCAGCGAGTAACTGTTGTTGGTGATCCGCATGTGCTGCTGCGCCGCCCACATGAAGCCACAGACGGCGTATTCCGGGTAGATGAAGCCCTCGTCGTCCACCACTTTCACTGAGGCCAACCGAACCCCGGGAGCCACACCCGTGATGCCGTGGCCGTCCTGAGCTGCGGCGATGATGCCGGCCACGTGTGTGCCGTGCATGGACGTGCTCGGAGTCCACGCGGCCGGCGACCGATCCGGTTTGCCGGTCAGGCAGCCCGCCGACCGGGTCGGGTCCACCGCGGGGGCCAGATCAGGGTGTGTCGCGTCCACTCCGGAGTCCAGCACGCCGACCAGCACCTCCGGACGGCCCGGGTTGATCGACCTGGCTTGTGGTGCATGGATCATCTCCATGTCCCACTGCTCGCCTGATCGGTCGGCGCTGAGCTGCTGCGCCGCCGCGGGCAGCCGCGCGGCGGTGGACGGCATCACCGGGCTGGCCAGTTCAGCCTGTGCTGGTGTGCCGACCGTCTCAGCTTGCGCACTGTAGGCACGAGTGAACCCGAACCGGGCCGCGAATCCCGGCTCGGTGGAGGTGGCGACGCCCACGCCGATCTGCGGGTAGTAGGCGGTGCTGGTGCCACACGCGGAGTGGACCGCTTGCCGCGCCGACTGTTCGGGCGTCCCGGCGTCGAACAGCACCACGTAACGCAGCAGTCGGCCACTCGATGCGCATTCCGGCGCATGTCCGACTGCCGACGAAGGCAGGCCGACCAGCATGAGCAGGGTTGTGACGATCGCAACAACCCGCAGGAGGCGGAGCAATACCCGTAACCTCCGGGTGGACGGGGCGTTCGCCCGCGACAAGGTCGTCGTGACCTTAGTGACCCCCCGCGCGCGGCACGCGCGGGGGTCGTGAGTGGCTGTCGTGCTAGCCCTTCGGAAGTGCTAGAACGCAATGACGAACTCACGAGGAGCTTCCATGAAGATCCGTTTGCGTTACGCCAAGCGGGGGAAGTTGCGGTTCGCTTCGCACCGGGACGTCGCCCGAGCTTTCGAGCGGGCGTTGCGGCGCTCCGGTTTGCCGGTGGCGTACTCACAGGGCTACAGCCCACATCCGAAGGTGTCCTGGATGGGCGCGGCGCCCACCGGAGCGGCCAGCGAGGCGGAATACGTCGAGATCCAGTTCCAGGAGCAGCTCGATCCCGAGGTGGTCCGCGCCAAGCTCGACGCGGCGCTGCCTGACGGGCTCGCCGTCCTTGAGGGCGTGCCGGCCGGTCCCCGCGGACTCGCCGAACGGATGACGGCCAGCGCCTGGCGCATCGAGGTCCGCGGGGTAACCACCCAGCAGCTCCGGCAGGCGGCGCAGGCGCTGGTCGCTGCCCCGGAAGTGTTGGTTGAGCGCGTCACCAAGGACGGCCGCCGATCGATCGACGCCCGGGCTGCGATCGTGTCCCTGGACGTCGAAGATTATCCGACCGTGCCGCCTGTGCCCGATCAGCTCGCGCGGTGTGGGATACTCATTGCGGTCGTACGACAGGTCAGCCCTGCGGTGCGACCCGACGATGTGCTGAGCGCGCTCGGCGCCGTCGCCGGACTTCCGTCGTCGGCGCTCGCGAAAGCGATCCGGACTGCGCAAGGCTGGCTTGACGACGACGGGGGTCTCGTCGATCCGCTCATGGCGGACCGGGCAACCGCCCGGACGGCTTTGATGGAGTCTGACGATGAGTCGGATCGGCACGACGTCGCGGACATGCCGGTGGACCGCTGAAGGACCGCGGAGCTGCTGGTGACAAGACAGGATTGCCACCGCCGAACTCGGTGGGGGATGACGCACAGGGCCCCTGTGCGGCCGCGTTCCGAACAGTGGGACGCGCCCGGGGGCTGGAGGAGTTGAATGGCGAACACGACAGCGCCCGCCGGAGGCATCGGCGGGCGGGCAGCCTCACCCGCGACCACCTCGCCCTACGGGGGTGATCTTGTGGCCTCGCTGCCGGATAAGTTGCGGGTGCACGCCCTGGCAAAGCTCCTGGCGGTGAGTAGCAAGGACGTCATAGCTGCGCTGGGCGAGCTCGGCGTAGCCGTACGCAGCGCGCAGTCCAGCATCGACCGCGAGACGGCTGTGCGAGCGCTGCAGGCGTTACTACCGGAGCCCGGGCCGGACTCGACGGAGATCGACGAGGTGGCCCAGCAGGGTGCGCCGGAAACACCCCTGCCGCCGCCGATGAATGCGGCTCGGCCGGTCTTCAATTCGGCCGCACCAGTTTTCCTGCCACCCGCTCCGCAACCGGCACCGGTCGAGCAGTTCGAGGTCGATGGCGATCACGAGGACGATGCCGACGCAGACGAGATCGAAGTCGATGAGGCCGACACCGATGGCGGCACTCGGCGCAGGCGGCGGCGTGGCCGGCGGGGGCGTGGCCGCGGTAAAGCCGGCGGGGACATCGACGACGGCTCCAGCGAGCAGGCCGCTGAGCAGGACGACCGCGACTCTTCCGATCCCGATGAGCCCGCCGAGGGTCGTGCGGCCGACGGTGGTCCGGAGGAAGAGTCCGGAGAGGGCACGGTGCGCCGCCGCCGCCGTCGCAGACGCCGACGCGACGGCAGCGATGAGGACACCCTCATCGGCGAGGACGACCCACCCGACACCGTCGTACATGTCCGGGACAGCAAGGCCGGCCCGGTAGTCGAGGACGAGGTGCAGTCCATCCGCGGCTCCACGCGGTTGGAGGCCAAGCGCCAGCGCCGGCGTGACGGCCGGGAAGCCGGTAGGCGGCGGGTCGCGATCCTGTCCGAATCGGAGTTCCTCGCCAGGCGAGAGGCCGTCGAGCGGACGATGGTCGTGCGCGAGCGCTCGGAACGCACTCAGATCGCGGTGCTCGAAGACGACATCCTGGTCGAGCACTTCGTCACCACATCCGGAACCGGCTCGCTGGTCGGCAACGTCTATCTCGGCCGGGTGCAGAACGTGCTGCCTTCCATGGAGGCCGCATTCGTGGACATCGGCCGTGGCCGCAACGCGGTGCTCTACGCCGGTGAGGTGGATTGGGACGCGGCCGGGCTGGAGGGCAAGGCGCGCCGCATCGAGCAGGCACTGTCCAGCGGCGACTGTGTTGTGGTGCAGGTCACCAAGGACCCGGTGGGCCACAAGGGTGCCCGGCTGACTACCCAGATCAGCCTGCCCGGCCGGTTTTTGGTGTACGTGCCGGGCGGTCGGGCCACCGGGATCAGCCGCAAGCTGCCCGACACCGAACGTAAGCGCCTCAAGGAGGTGCTCAAGCGAATCGTCCCCGACGATGCCGGCGTGATCATCAGGACCGCATCCGAAGGGGTCAGCGAGGAAGAACTAGCTCGCGACGTCCGCCGGTTACAGGCGCAGTGGGAGGTCATCCTGAGCAAGTCAGGGACTTCCCCAGCCGGTTCCGGCGGATCCGGGAGTAAAGCCACGGCCCCTGAACTGCTGTACGAAGAGCCTGATCTGCTGGTCAAGGTGGTTCGGGACCTGTTCACCGAGGACTTCCGCGAGCTGGTGGTCCAGGGCGACGACGCATGGGACACCGTCGACGGTTACGTCCGCCACGTTGCCCCGGACCTCATGCCCAGGGTGCGCAGGTACACCGGGACGGCCGACGTGTTCGCCGAGTTCCGGATCGACGAGCAGATCACCAAGGCGCTGGATCGCAAGGTGTGGCTGCCCTCTGGTGGCTATCTGATCATCGACCGCACTGAGGCGATGACCGTGATCGACGTCAACACCGGCAAATTCACCGGGTCCGGTGGCAACCTCGAGGAGACCGTCACCCGCAACAACCTCGAGGCCGCCGAGGAGATCATCCGGCAGCTCCGGCTCCGTGACATCGGCGGGATCATCGTCATCGATTTCATCGACATGGTGCTCGAATCGAACCGGGACCTGGTGCTGCGCCGGCTGACCGAATGCCTGGGCCGGGATCGCACCCGCCATCAGGTCGCCGAAGTCACCTCACTGGGCTTGGTTCAGATGACCCGCAAGAAGGTCGGAACCGGGCTGTTGGAGGCGTACTCCACGCTCTGTGAGCATTGCAAGGGCCGTGGCGTGCTGGTGTCCGCAGAGCCGGTGAGCGTCCGCAACCAGTCGGCGCCTACTGGCCCGTCGTCAGGGCCATCGCCGGGGGCCAGGGACTCCGGCGCGGTGAACGGTCGTCGATCCCGATCTCGTGCACGCGGGTCGGTGGGGGCCGCCTCCGCCGCATCGGATCAGGCGATCGCATCGGCGCCGGACGCCGTAGAGGTTGTGCCCGTGCCGGCCCGGCCGGACGGTCCGCATCCCACGTCGCCGGCTGATGGCGCTGCCCCGGATGCACCCCCAGCTCCGGCGCCACCCCCGGCTGCGCCGCACCAGGCGTCACCGGCCGCCGACGCGCCGAGCGTGCCTGCGCAACTTGCCCCGCGGACGGTGGCGCGCCGCCGCCGGACCGCGTCTCGGCCCGCCGGACCGCCGTCGGCCGAGCTAGCGGACAATGCCGATTCGGCCGATCCGGTGATTCGGGGAGCCGCACGTGAAGTGAGTACCCCGGTTTGACCCAGCCGGACGGCGGGTCGTACCCTCGTCGGTGCGGCCCGCCAGTTCGGCGGGCCCAGGTTTGTGAAACCCGAGTCTGTGAACCCAGCCTGTGAACGCAACGCGGTAGGTGTCGTTGCGGGCCGGCGGCCTCAGCCTTGATCAGTCCATGCAGTCGAACAGCCAGGAGTACCACCCGATGTACGCGATCGTGAAGACCGGCGGCAAGCAGTACAAGGTGGCCGTTGGGGACGTCGTCGAGGTGGAAAGGCTCCCCGGCGAGCCCGGGGCCGAGGTCAGCCTGCCTGCCGTGCTGCTGGTCGACGGTCCCGCGGTAACCGCGGATACGGCCGCTCTCGCCGCGACATCGGTCCGGGGAAGGGTCGTCGCGCAGGTTAAGGGTCCCAAGATCCGGATTCACAAGTTCAAAAACAAGACCGGCTACCATAAGCGCCAGGGCCACCGTCAGCAGCTGACCCGCGTCGAGGTCACCGGGATCGATCGCTGACCGTTTAGCCGTGGAAAGACCTTGAGAAGCTACTGACGAGGGTGTGAGCACCGATGGCACACAAAAAAGGCGCGTCCAGCTCCCGGAATGGCCGCGACTCCAACGCTCAGCGGCTCGGGGTGAAGCGTTTCGGCGGGCAGGCGGTCAACGCAGGCGAGATCCTCATCCGGCAGCGCGGCACCAAGTTCCACCCGGGCGTGCATGTCGGCCGTGGTGGCGATGACACATTGTTCGCTCTTGAGGCGGGCTTGGTGCAGTTCGGCACCAAGCGTGGACGCAAGACCGTCAACGTCATTGCGGCCGGGGCCTGATCCCGGCCCCACCGACGTACCCCGACGAGGGGCGGACCGGCGATGACCGGCCCGCCCCTCGTCGGCGTTGCGGCGGACGATCGATACTGAATTGAGGAAATGCAGACGTGTCCCGCTTTGTGGATCGGGTGGTGATTCACGTCGCCGCCGGCGACGGCGGTCACGGCTGCACGTCCGTGCACCGGGAGAAGTTCATGCCGCTCGGCGGCCCCGACGGTGGTAACGGGGGGCGCGGGGGTGACGTGGTGCTGGTGGTGGATCCCGGCGTGCATACGCTGCTCGACTTCCACTATCGCTCAGTAGCCAGGGCCTCCAGCGGCAAGCCCGGGCAGGGCGGCAATCGCAATGGCGCCGAGGGCGAGGACCAACAACTGCGGGTACCGGATGGCACCGTGGTACTCACCCCTGACGGGGAGGTCCTGGCTGACCTCATGGGGGAGGGCACCCGATTCGTCGCTGCGGCGGGCGGCAGGGGCGGGCTGGGCAACGCGGCGCTGGTCTCCCGGACCCGCAAGGCGCCGGGCTTCGCGCTGCTCGGTGAGCCGGGCGAGAGCCGGGAGCTGGTGCTGGAGCTGAAGTCGGTGGCGGATGTCGGGCTCATCGGCTTTCCCTCGGCGGGCAAGTCGTCTCTGGTGTCCGTGCTCTCCGCGGCCCGTCCGAAAATCGCTGACTACCCGTTCACCACGTTGGTGCCCAACCTTGGTGTGGTGACTGCGGGGGACACGGTGTTCACCATCGCCGACGTCCCTGGCCTGATCCCGGGCGCCAGCCAGGGCAAGGGCCTCGGCCTGGAATTCCTGCGACACATCGAACGCTGCGCGGTGCTGGTGCACGTGGTGGACTGCGCGACGGTTGCGCCTGGCCGCGACCCACTGTCCGATGTGGATGCTTTGGAGCGTGAACTCGCCGCCTACACCCCGACGCTGGGTGGCGAACTGGCATCCCGCCCGCGGATGGTCGTGCTCAACAAGATCGACGTACCGGATGCCCGGGAGCTGGCCGAGCTGGTGCGGCCCGAATTCGCCGCCCGCGGACTCGCGGTGCACTGCGTGTCCACGGTCACCACCGAGGGGCTGCGGGAACTGCGTTTCGCGCTCGGCGCGGCCGTGCGACACCACCGGGAGTCGCTGCCCCCACCCGAGCCGGCCCGCGTGGTGATGCGCCCAGCAGCGGTCAACGAGTCCGGCTTCGACATCATCTCTGATCCCGATCGGCCTGGCGGGTTCATCGTCCGTGGTGCCCGCCCGCAGCGGTGGGTGCGGCAGACCAACTTTGACAACGCCGAGGCCGTCGGCTACCTGGCCGACCGGCTGGCCCGGCTGGGCGTGGAGGAGGCCTTGGCTGGTGCGGGAGCGTTGCCCGGGTGCCCGGTCACCATCGGCGAGGTCACTTTCGACTGGGAACCCGCCACGCCGGCTGGAGCAGTCGCCGTCCGGTTGGGTGACCGAGGCACGGACTGGCGGTTGGATCGCGATGAGCGCACCAGCGTGGCGCACCGCAAGGCCGCCCGACGCTCGCGGCGCCAGCCAGTTGCCGACGATGAGGTCGAGCAGATGTGAGCCCTACTCGGCACGCCGTGGCGCAGGCCCGGTACCTGGTGGTCAAGGTCGGCTCGTCGTCGCTCACCACCGCGGCCGGCGGCCTGGATCGGACCAGACTGGACACCTTGGTGGACGCGTTCGCCGGCCGCGTCGCGACCGGAACCCAGCTGATCCTGGTGTCCTCGGGGGCCATCGCCGCCGGGCTGGCACCGTTGGGTCTGCGCTGCCGGCCCCGGGACCTGGCCACCCAGCAGGCCGCCGCTAGCGTCGGGCAGCTCGCGCTGGGACACGCCTATACCGAATCCTGGGCCCGGTACGGCCGCACCGTCGGGCAAGTGCTGCTGACGTCTGACGACATGGTCCGCCGCGCGCACTATCGCAACGCGCAGCGGACATTCGCCCGGTTGCGCGGCCTCGGCGCCGTACCAGTGGTGAACGAGAACGACACCGTGGTCACCGATGAGATCCGGTTCGGTGACAACGACCGGCTGGCTGCCCTCGTGGCGCACCTGGTGGGGGCCGACGCGCTGGTGTTGCTCTCCGACGTCGACGGGCTGTACGACAGCGACCCCCGGCTTGGCGAGGCCCGCCTGGTCGCCGAGGTGACGGGACCGGCTGATCTGCGCGGCGTACAAGTCGGCACCGGGGGCACGCTGGGTACCGGTGGGATGGTCTCCAAGCTCGACGCCGCGACGTTGGCCTCCCGTGCCGGTGTACCGGTGCTGCTGGCCGCTTCGACGCAGGTCCAACGCGCCTTGGGACAGGCCGATGTCGGTACCGCGTTCGCGGCTACCGGGGCGCGGCTGTCGGCTCGCCGGTTCTGGCTGCGTCATGCCGCAGGTGCGGCCGGCCGGCTCCGGCTCGACGACGGGGCGGTGAGCGCGGTGGTGCACCGCCGGCGTTCGCTGCTCGCCGCCGGCATCATCGGCATCGAGGGCGACTTCGAGGCCGGCGACGTGGTGGAACTGGTCGACAGTCGGGGAGACGTGGTGGCCCGCGGAATGGTCGGCTTCGATGCTGCCGAGCTGCCCGAATTGATCGGCCGCTCTAGCCGCGACCTGCCGCCAGAGCTGCGTCGCGAGGTCGTGCACGCCGACGACCTCGTCCCCGTCTAACCCCGCCATCGCGGCGTGTCGCGTCCCCCCGCTCGGTGTGTCGCGTCCTCGTGAACCGCTCCGACGTGGCCTATGACGCTGCCGATGGGTAGAGGCGAAAGCCGGTATAACGGCGGTGCGCCAGGGTCTCGTAAAAGGGCTCGGCGGCGTGGGTGCTGATGAGGTCAAGGCGAATGACGCCGGACCGATGGAAGATCTCAGCCACCAGTTTCCGTGCGACGCCGCGACCGCGGTGCTCCACCGCTACCACGAGCTCGGCGAGGTAAGCCGTCAAGCCGTTGCTCAGCGCATGCGCGAAACCAACGACCTCGCCGTCGGTGTTCAGCGCCACGACGGTGACCGTCCCGGGCGCCAGCAGCACGCGGAGGGCCCGGTCTGGATCGGCCGGAAGGGTCGGCCACCCTTCAGCTCGGCACAGACTCAGAACCCCATCGAGATGCGCTGCTTCGAAGACCGCCACGGCCGTCCATGATTCAGATCCATCACCGGCCGAGCATCACCCTTTCCCGTGCCATCAGCCCACCGGTAAGACCAGGTCGACTCGTTGGCGAGACATCGCCACGTGATCGATGCGCACCAGGGCAGGACACACCGGACACAGGGACACGACACACCGAGCGGGGGGACGCGACACGCGGGCAGTAGGGTGGGGCATCGTGCAGCTGCGAGTGGATTCCGACACCCGAGCGTCCGATACCGGGGCCGATGTCGTCGCTGCGTGCGCGCAGCGAGCGCAGCGAGCCGCGCCTGCCTTGGCCACCGCGTCCGACGAGACGATCAACGCTGCGCTGGACGCCATGGCCCAGCGGTTGACCGGCTCCGCTACGGAGGTGCTTGCCGCCAATGCCGCCGATATCGCGGCCGCCGAGCGGTCCGGGATGACCCAGGCGCTGATCGACCGGCTGCACTTGGGGCACGCGCGGCTCACCGACATGGCCGACCAACTCGCCCTGCTCGCGCAAGCAGCCTTTCCGCCGCGGGACCGGGTGTTGGAAGACCGGCCAGACGGGTTGCGGCTCATCGAGCGCCGCCGCCCGGTCGGAGTGGTGGGTGCCACCTTCGAGGCGCGCCCGAATGTCACCGTCGATGTCGCCTCACAGTTGGTGAAATCCCGCAACGCCGGGGTGCTGCGGACCGGATCGGCGGCGCTGCGATCAGCGCTGGCGCTCACCGAACACGTGATCGCACCGGCGCTGACCGACGCCGGGATGGATCCCGACGCGGTGCAACTGATTCCCGATCCAGGTCGGGACAGTGCGGTTGCTCTCGTCCAGCAACCCGAGCTGATCCCACTGGTCATCGTGCGGGGTAGCGGGCAGACCACCCGGATGCTGGCCGCCGAGGGAGCCCGTCACGGGGTGCGGGTACTAGCCCATGCCGACGGCGGGGGAGTGTTGTACGTCGACTCCGCCGCAGACCCCGCGCTCGCCGTGGACCTGCTGGTAGCCGGGCTGGACCGGCTGGGCGTCTGTAACCGGGTCAACCTGCTGCTCGTCGCCGAAACCACGCCGGATGAGTTGTACGACGCCCTGCTCGACGCTGTCCGGCAGCGTGGGATCGAGCTGTCGCTGCCACCTCACCGGCACCCGCTCGGGCACGAATGGGCGCTGGACACCGGCCGGGAGGCGACGTTGACGGTGAGCCGGGTGACCGGCCCGCAGCACGCGGCGCAGCTGGCCAACCAGGAAACGTCCGGTCTGGCCGCGACGATCGTCACCGCCGACAAGTCCGCTGCCCACGAGTTCCTGGACAGCTACGCCGGCACCGGCGTGTTCTGGAACGCCAGCACCCGCCTGCTCGACGGCTTCAAGCTGCGGCGGGTTCCCGAGACGGGCATCAACGTCGATCGGGTGCCCGGGCCGCGTGGTCCGGTGACGTTTGAAGATCTGTACCTGCGGCAGTTCGTCGTCATCCCGCAGGAGTGGTCTTCCGGATGAGATCGAGATAACCGGCGATGGCCAGCGCGACCAGCGTCCAGACCACAGCCTGCAACACCCACGTGATGACGGTGAATGCTTGCCCAGCGAGACTGGTCGTGTCGAAGTCGCACCGGTTGCCGATAGCTACCGGGGCTAGTGGCAGGCTGCGATCGATACCCACCCCGATCTGCTCCACCGTCGAGCACGGTGAGTTGGGATCTCGGGCCAAGCTGGTGTGCGCTGTGACGAACCGCTCCGAGCCGATCGGGGTGTGCCCGGCGGCGACACCCAGCCCTGCTGCGATCATCAGTACCAGCAACAGGGCGAGGACCGCGCGGCTGCTGCGGTAGCCATACCCAGCGAGCGCTCCCCACAGCCGGTGGGCGATCTTGCGCAGCCGGCCACCGAGTTCGCCGCGGCGGTAACGATCCTGCTGCTGTGCGATGAGAACTTCCCGTGCAGTGGATTCCTGGCCACTGGCCCGCAGCGCGGAGACAAGCTGCTGGTAGGGCTGGGGTTGGTAATCACGGGTGTGGTGCACGATCAGGTGCAGCCACTCGTGCCAGTCGACCCCATGCAGCGACGTGTAGACCAGCCCGGACAGCGCGATCCGATGCGCCGCCCCGTCGCAGCCGGATTTATCGGCAGCGCCTTGTGGACAGATCACCCCCGCCGGCAGGAACAGGTGCTTGGCCGCGGCGTCCTCCAGGTCGAGAGCCGGTCCGGCCGGATTGGTCAGTTTCGCCTGGCTGAAATTGAGTTGGCCGCTGACGCGCGCATCCGCTAACCGCACTGCGCCATCGGGGCAGTGCCCGGTCGCGATAAGCCCCTCGGCGAACATATCGCTGTCGATTTGGAGATGGTCACCGATGAGGGCACGCCCGGCTTGGTTGATCAGCTTCGCGTTGCTGAGATTGAGCTGGCCACTGATGTGGGCGTCTGCTAGCCGCACGGCAGTGTCCGGGCAGTGACCGGTGGCGATGAATCCCTCGGCGAACATGTCGCTGTCGACGCGGAGATGGTCACCGATGAGTGCGGGACCGGCCGGGTTGGTCAGTTCGGCGCCGTCCAGATTGAGCTGGCCGCTGATATGTGCGTCCGGTAGCCGCAGCACGCTGTCCTGGCCGTGCCCGGTGGCGGTGAACCCGTCGAGAAATACTCCGCCGGAGACGTCGAGGTGGTCCCCGATGAGTGCCGGGCCAGCGGGATTGATCAGCGTCGCGCCATCCAGGTTGAGCTGGCCACTGATGTGCGCACCGGGTAGCCGCACCACCCCGCGCTCGTAGTGGCCGGTGGCAGTGAACCCTTCGGCGAGCACCAATCCACCTGCCACCTGCAGCCCGTCTGCGATGAGGGCAGGTCCGGCCGGGTTGGTCAGCTCGGCACCGTTGAGATTGAGCTGACCGACGATGCGCGCACCCGGCAATCGAACTGCGCCGAGCTCGCCTGTTCCGGTGGCGATGAATCCGCCACCGAAGACATCACCGTCCACGCCGAGCCCGTCGCCGATGAGCGCGGGTCCGGCCTCGTTGCTCAGCCTCGCGCCGTTGAAGTTGAGCTGGCCTTTGATGCGCGCACCGAGCAGCCGTACTGCTCCGTAGCTGTCCTCCCCGACGGCCGTGAAACCGTCCCCGAGCAGCACATCGCCGTCGACCTGGAGACCGTCGCCGTCGAGGACTGACAGCTGCGAACCCGCCAGGGTCAACCACGGCAACCGGGCGCTGACGAGAAACACGGTGTGCTCGAAAAAGCAGTTGCGCAGCTCGATGCCGACCATAGCCGGAACATGGGTGAGATCGAGGGTTCCGGTGATCCGGGCACCGTGCAGGCGCACACCCAACGGATCGAGCTCGCCGCTGCGCCCCAGCACCAGCTCCCGCAGCAACTCGGCGCGGACGCAGTACCGCGGGTTATCCGTAGCCGCCAGCTGCTCGACGGTGAGTTTGCTGCACTCAACCACGCAGCCAGATCCCAACGCATCGATGAGCGCGAGTTCCCTGGACGAGGTCTCGCTGAGACTTCTGCTCGCCACGCCTGTCCCCACCGCCGGTTGCGCACCGAAATTAGAGGCCTACTCAACTCTACTGAACGCTTAGCTTATCTCCGCCGGATCCGATCACCGAACGGCTCGCCTAGGCTGCGCCCATGTCCGGCCGGCGACTTGGGGTCATGGGAGGAACCTTCGACCCCATCCATCACGGTCATCTCGTGGCCGCCAGCGAAGTGCAGGCCCGGTTCCGGCTCGACGAGGTGGTGTTCGTGCCCACCGGGATTCCTTGGCAGAAAGATGAGCGCGAGGTCAGCCCGGCCGAAGACCGCTACCTGATGACAGTCATCGCCACGGCGTCCAACCCCCGGTTCTCCACCAGCCGGGTGGATATCGACCGCCGCGCTCCGACGTTCACGGTCGATACCTTGACCGACCTGCGCGCCCAGTTTCCCGACCACGAGCTGTACTTCATCACGGGCGCTGATGCGCTGGCGCAGATTCTGTCCTGGAAGCGGGTCGATGAGCTGTTCGACCTCGCCCATCTGGTCGGAGTGACCCGTCCCGGGTTCCGCTTAGACGGCAAGCACCTGCCTGACCGGACTGTGAGCCTGGTCGAGGTGCCTGCGATGGCGATTTCCTCGACTGATTGCCGTCACCGCGTCGAGTGCGGCCAGCCCGTCTGGTACCTGGTGCCAGATGGGGTGGTGCAATACATCAACAAACGCGGGCTGTACCGAGGAACGGTTCATTGACCAGCTATAACAGTGTCGTCGGGTTCCCGGGTACAGCATCGGTACAACTCGTTATCACTGACTCGGTCCGGCGGCAGCGGCTGATGGCGTGATCCGATATTTTTAATTTGTTGGTTCTTGGGGCTCGCCTGACGAAGCCGTTTTCGAAGAGGTCTGCGAGCCCCTTTCTTGTTGGGATGGTGTTGGCATAGTTATCGTCTTCAAACGCTCAACTGAGATGTCTACCCGCCTGGCCGCGAGCCTTATCTCGACGTCTGCCTTACCTTTCACGAGCTGTTCTCTTCTGAAATCTTCAAGCTAGCTCTCGGGGGCTCTCTAGAGAGTGCAGAGCGCGTGGCATGTACCGGTGCACAAGCCCTTGACATGCACCAGTTTTACGCGCGCTTGGAACCTCGTGCCGGATCCCTGGCCAACACTGGATATTTTCAGCCTCCCGCGGGGCTGCCTGATACCGCGCCTCTACAGGACAGGTTTGCTCGACCTCTTGGGCCGCCGGGCGTGACATGGCTGATCTGGATCCTAAGCATCCAGATAACCCACACCTGTCGCCGGAGCGCCATCAAGGAGACCGACACCCGACCCAGTGGTTGAAGAGGAAGTGGCTGGAGCGGCCGCAGCAGGAGTCATCTTCATGGCGACGGCATCAGCGTCGTCGAGTAACAGCGGCATTGCACCCACCAATTCTCCGCCGGCTTGATTGATGCGCGAGATACCAGGTCCGATCGCCTGAGAATCCCCGGCAATCGACCGCACGCTCTGCAGGCACTCACCGAGATGGCCAGCGGTGCGGCCGAGCGCCATGCCGATCAACAAGAGGTAGGCCGCCAAAGCGGCGATCACCGATGCGATGACGGCTATGGTCATGACGATTAGGGTCATTCTCGCTCCTTCCCGATCGGACCCCGTGAAGCTTCATCAGGGTCTCCGTGCCGCAGGCCCTTCATCCGGCAGTTGGTCGCCGCGGCCATGCTGCACGATCCGGACTGCGGCTCAACCAGAGGTTGCGGCAACCCGGATGCCGGGGGCGTTGCGCGGCTGTCCGCCGGCGACGTCCACGCCGAACCGTCGGCGAAACCCGTGCCTGTACCATCCCCCGGTCGCCCGGACTGATCTGCAAATAAGGATAAATCATGGGTTTAAGCTTCGCAAACGCGGATCCTTGACCCGGACTGCCCCGAATCAAGCAGGCGCTGTGAGTCCCCGCAACGCCAACGCAGCTGTGCCCTCACAGACTCCTACCGCAGGTAGGTCGCCATCGGCGCGCTTGCAGCACGTACTCTCATCTGTGGTTGGGCGCGCAGCGCCGGGAGGGCGCACGGTGCCGCACGGGGCAGCGCCGGTCACCAATGCCGGGGAGAAGGAGTGATGTGTCAGCTTCCGATCATGCGCGAGCTCTTGCGCTGACCGCGGCGAGCGCGGCGGCCGGCAAGAAGGCGCACAACATCACCCTGCTCGACGTGTCTGATCAACTCGTGATCACAGACTGTTTCGTGATCGCTTCGGCGCCCAACGAGCGGCAGGTTCAGGCCATCGTGGACGCCGTGGAAGAGCGGATGGCGGCCGCGGGGAGCAAGCCGGTGCGCCGCGAAGGAGCCCGGGAGGGGCGCTGGGTATTGCTGGATTTCGTTGACGTTGTGGTGCACGTGCAGCATGCCGAGGAGCGCTCCTTCTATGGTTTGGAGCGGTTGTGGAAGGACTGCCCGATCATTCCGTTCGACGTCAGCGCCAATGAGGCGGACGAGTCGGAGTGACCTTGCGGCAGCTCGTGCTCTGGCGCCATGGCGAGACTGACTTCAATGCGGCGCGGCGGATCCAAGGTCAGCTTGACTCGAAGTTGACTCCCACTGGCCTCCGCCAGGCCCGCCGCGCGGCCCGGTGGCTTGCAGAGCTCGAACCGGCGGTCTTGATGACTTCTGATCTGTCGCGCGCCGGGGACACCGCGGCGGTGCTCGCTGCAGAGACCGGGATACCGCTTCGGGTTGACAAGCGATTGCGGGAGACCAATTGCGGGACGTGGCAGGGCATGACTCACGCCGAGGTCGAGGCGCTGTGGCCGGGTGATCTGCAGACCTGGCGCGGTAACCCGCAATGGGCACCGCCGGGTGGCGAGACCCGGGTAGAGGTGGCCGCTCGCGCTGCGCAGGTGGTGGCCGAGCTCGACACGGATTGTCCGGGTAGCGCGGTGTTGTGCACCCACGGTGGGTTGATCGCCGGTCTGACCCCGCTGCTGCTCGGGATACCGGTGTCGGCTTGGTCGGTATTCGCAGGGATCAGTAATTGCCACTGCACGGTGTTGATGCGCCGCGGTATTGGCTGGCGCTTGTTCTCCTACAACAGTGCCGCTCCCGTGTAGCAGTCGTTGTCGTCCTGATGAGTGTGTCCGTTGCTGTCGTCACAGACTCGACCGCGTATTTTCCGAAGGGTTTAGCTGAGCGCCACGGGATTCGGCAAGTTCCCCTGCACGTTCTGGTGGACGATCGCCACTGGTTGGACGGGGTGGAGTTCGGACCGGACGAGCTGGTGACCGCATTGGCGCGGCGGGCGTCGGTGACGACTTCCCGACCGACACCGGAGGAATTCCATGCGGCTTACCTCGACGCTATCCGGGCCGGCGCCGACACCGTCGTCTCGGTGCATCTGTCCCGCGCGCTGTCTGGCACCTGGGAATCCGCGAGGTTGGCTGCCGAGCAGCTTGGAGCGGAGCGGGTGAGGGTGGTCGATTCTCGCTCCACCGGCATGGGTCTGGGCTTCGCCGCGCTCGCCGCGGCGGCCGTCGCGGCTGAGGGCGGCGACTCCAGCGCCGTAGCTGACGCGGCTGTGCGGGTGGGCGCGCGTACCCGGGCATTCTTCTCGGTCGACAGCCTTGAGTACTTGCGCCGTGGCGGGCGGATCGGCCAGGCGGCTGCCCGGCTGGGCACCGCCTTGGCCGTCAAACCGCTGTTGCACGTCGACTCGGGTCGGGTGGTGCCCTTGGAGAAGGTTCGTACCGGTAGCCGCGCGCGGGCCCGGCTGGTTGAGCTGGTGGTCCAGGTCGCCGGGTCGGTTCCGTGCCAGCTTGCGGTGCATCACCTCGGGGCAGCCGAACGTGCCGACGAACTCGTTGCACAATTGCGATCCCGGGTCCCGGTGGTCTCTGAGTGTGTGATCTCAGAGGTCGGCGCGGCGATTGGCGCCCACGCCGGGCCCGGAATGCTCGGAGCCGTCGTCCTGCCGGAAGCCATCACGGCGCCACCGCCCACGCCGGGCTGAGCGACGACGCTCTACCAGCGGCCGGCCATCCGCGACGCGATCAGGTTGGCGACGTATTCGGCATCACGCCCGACGCCGTGAATCATCGACGACGACATGGCGTAGAGGAACAGCAAACCGACGAAGTACAATCCGGGTTGGGTCGGGATACAGCCACGGTGGCGCCACGGATCCTTCGTCCCGAAGCCGGGAAGGTCGATCCAGCCGAAGTCTGGCTGGAAACCTGTGCACCAGATGACGTTGGCGACTTTCAGAACTCGGTGGTCTGCCAGCATCGGCAGCCCGTCCACGACTCCGAGGACCCTGGGCACGCGTTCAATCCCAGCGGCGAAGAGGTCGCGGGGCTTGACGCGGATGAGCGGTCCACCGCGAGACAGCACCCTCGACCGGACCTTGCGACCGATCAGCGAATCCACCGTCAGCATCCGGTGGAAAACGACGCGGAGCAGCAGGCGCCCCAGCAACAATCGCGCCGCGAGGCCGTCGATATGGACCGGCACGTGACCGACATGCCGGCCCGACAGCCACGTCGGGTGTTCGTGGGCGACGTCGAGGGCTATATCGGCCCCTGAGTTACCGGCACCCACGACAAGAACTCCGCCTGCGCGGAGTTGACTCGGTCTGCGGTATTCCGCGGAGTGCAGCTGAAGTATCTCGGTATCGAGCTCGGTGGCGAAGTCGGGCACGATCGGACGCTGGTAGCTGCCCATGGCGACCACCACGTTGGCGGCTTGTATCACGCGGCTGCCCGCGGTCAGGACGAAGCGGTCCCCGTCCTTGGTGAGCCGGTCGACGCGAAACCCGGGTTTAATGGGAAATCTGAATCGTGCCGCGTAGGCCTCGAGGTAGTCGGCCATTTCCTCCCGGCTGGGAAATGACCAGGAGGTGGCTGGAAAGGGCCAACCCGGTAGCCCGTCGAAGCACGCGGGCGTGAACAAGCGAAGCGAATCCCAGCGTTGCCGCCACGAATCGCCAATCCGTTCGTTCGCGTCCAGGATCACAAACGACTGACCGCGCCGCGCCAAGTGGTAAGCGACCGTCAGGCCCGTCTGCCCGCCGCCGATGACCACTGTCTCGAAGCGCTCGGTGCCGGTAAGGCAACGACGGCCGCCGGGTTCGCGTTGGCTAGTCATCGCTTTCGTCGTTGCTCCTTGGCCGCTTGACGGGGCCGCCACGGCAACCACCCAGGATTGCACGATGCTCCGACGACGACCGCGATGTACCCGCAGCTCGCCCCGACTTATCCACACCCATCCTGTTATCCACAGGTGACGGTGGCATCGCTCGAGTCACAAGGGCAATCGTCTTAGCGTCGGCCCGTGGCCTTGCTCCCCAGCTTTCCGTCCGTCGACTGCGATGATCCCCAACTCGTCCGAGAGCGCTTGGTGGCGCTGCGTGGTGCTCCATCTCGGAGCTCGGATCCGGCCGATTCAGACGCTGGCGACCGGGCGGTTGCCGAACCCGGCCTGGGCTCGCCCCGCCACACCAGCCTGCCCGGTGATGACGCGGTACGCGCCGCGACGCGAGCAGGCCGGCTGGTCCAGCGGTGGGTACCCGCGCCGCTGCGTAACGCCCGATGGGAACCCGGGCGGCCAGGCGCCCTCGTACTGTCGTTCGTTGCGGCACTGGCTGCGGTAATCGCCGCGATCGGCGTGTGGCGCGAGCGCCCGGTACCCGAGCCGGCTCCGGTGCTGCCGCTGATCACCACCGCAGCGGCGAAGGCCCCTTCGGCGCCACCGCCTCCGCAGGCCACTGAGCTGGTGATCAGCGTGGTCGGTCGGGTGCCGCATCCCGGCCTGATCCACTTACCGGACGGTGCCCGGGTAGCTGACGCACTGGCCGCGGCCGGCGGTGTGCTGCCCGGCAGCGACCTGATGGGCCTCAACGTCGCCCGGCGGCTGGCCGATGGTGAGCAGCTGCTCGTCGGGGTGGCGCCACCACCGGGGCAACCGGTCACCGATCACTCGGGCAGCCCTGGGGCGCCGCACATAGTGAACCTCAACACGGCAACCCTCGAGGAGCTCGACACGTTACCCGGCGTGGGCACGGTGACCGCCCAGCGGATCCTGGACTGGCGCGTCGCCCATGGTCGCTTCACATCGGTGGACCAGCTCCGCGAGGTCAGTGGCATCGGCCAGGCGCGGTTGGCGCAACTTAAGCATCTGCTGTGGGTGTGACCGTCCGTACACTGTGCCCCTCGCTCGATGAGGGCACCTTGGTGCCCGCCGCCGGGCGTCACGACTTGCGCCTGGTGCCCGCCGCTGTCAGCGGTTGGGCGGTGATGCTGTGCGGTCTGCACCTCGGACCGATGGTGGCTGCTGGGTTCGGAGCGGTGGGTCTGCTGGTTGCCGCAGCCGCCGCGCTGCGTGGCCATGCACCGGCAGTCCTCGCGATGGCCGGGGTGATCGCGGCTTTTGCGCTGGTCGTCGGGACGCAGACCTGGCAAGTCGAGCACCATCCGGCGCGTGCGGCCGCAGAACGGGGCTCGGCGGCGACCGTGACGGTGCACCTGGATGGCGACCCGCGGGCGGTGGCCTCGCCCGGATACGGCGGCCGGCGCCCTGAACCGCAGCAGGTGGTGATACGAGCGGAGCTCGAGTCGGCGGAGATCGCAGGGCAGCACTGGCGCACTGGTGGTCGGGTCATGCTGCTGGCGCCAGCGAGAGGCTGGACCGGCCTACTGCCCGGTCAACGCGTGCGAGCGAGCGGACTGCTGGCCACCCCCGATCGACCCGATCTGACGGTGGCGGTGCTACGGGTACGGGGTGGGCCGCAGGTGTTGTCGGCGCCTACCGCAGTCCAGCGCGTTGCCGAAAAACTGCGATCCGGGCTGCGGCTGGCCGCCAGAGTTCTCGACCCCGAGCCGGCCGGGCTTCTGCCCGCGCTCGTGGTCGGCGACACGTCGGCGATGGTGCCCGCTGTCCAGGCGGACTTTCGCACCGCAGGGCTCGCCCACTTGGAGGCCGTGTCCGGCACCAACGTTGCGATTTTGTGTGGGACGGTCCTGGGATTGGCCCGGCTTGCCCGGCTGGGACCGCGGAGTGCGGTTGTGCTGGCTGGCTTGATCCTGGTCGGCTTTGTGGTGTTGTGCCGCCCGTCACCGAGTGTGCTGCGGGCGGCCGTGATGGGGGCTGTCGTCTTGCTGGCCCTGGTGCTCGGACGCCGCCGGTCGGCGGTGCCCGCGCTGTGCGCTGCCGTGCTTGTCCTGCTGGTTGCTGATCCTTCGCTCGGTGCTGACCCGGGGTTCGCGTTGTCGGTGCTGGCCACCGGCGCGCTGGTATTACTCGCCCCCGGTTGGGTCGAGGCGCTGCGTCGCCGCGGGGTGCCTCCGGGCATCGCCGAAGCACTCGCGGTCCCTGCCGCCGCTCACGTGGTGACCGCGCCGGTGGTGGCCGGCCTGTCCGGTCAGGTGAGCCTGGTGGCGATTTTGACTAATCTGCTGGCTGCGCCGGCGGTCGCGCCGGCGACCGTACTCGGCGTTTGCGCCGCGATGCTAGGGGCACTGCGGCCCGGCGCCGCCATTGTCGTGGTGCAGTTGGCCGGGCCGGCCGTGAGCTGGCTGGTGGCCGTCGGTCACCGGGGAGCCGCTGTTCCCGGTGGCGTGGTGCCATGGCCACGGGGGGCCTTCGGTGCACTCATGCTGGCTTCGGTCGTTCTCGTGGTGCTGTTGGTACTGCGGGCGCACCGGCTGCGGGTTGTCGCTGCGGCGGGGTTGGTCGGCGCTCTGCTGGTCTTCGTGCCGACGAGGTTCGTTGCTCCCGGCTGGCCAGCGGTCGGCTGGGCGATGGTGACCTGCGACGTCGGGCAGGGTGACGCGATCGTGCTGGCCACCGCGGACTCCGGCCGGGCGGTGCTCGTCGACACTGGACCTGACCCAACACTGGTGTCAGCTTGCCTTGACCGCCTCGGCGTGCGACGACTCGCCCTCATCGTGATCAGTCATTTGCATGCCGACCACATCGGTGGGCTGGCCGGTGCGCTACGGGGGCGGGCTGTCAGCGCCGTGGCGCTCGGTCCCGGACGTAGCCCTCCATGGGCATTCGCTCAAGTCCTTCGGGTCGCGGCGGCTGCTCGCGTGCCGGTGGTCGCGCTGGCCCCCCGGCAACGGCTGGCCTGGAACGGTCTGACGCTTGATGTGTTGGCGCCGATGCGGGATCCGCCTGCGGTGCAGGACCACCAGGCCGAGGTCGATGGCACTTCGGTGAACAACACTTCGGTGGTGATCAGGGCGACTACCTCGGTCGGCCGGGTGCTACTCACCGGGGATGTGGAGCTCGACGCGCAGGCAGATCTGCTGGCGAGTAATGACGATCTGCGGGCTGATGTACTCAAAGTTCCGCACCACGGTTCGCGGTTCAATGACGAGCAGTTCCTCGCCGCGGTGCGCCCGCGGGTCGCGATCGTCAGCGTCGGGGCACACAACCGGTACGGCCATCCGAGCCGGCATGTGATCGACGCCTTAACCGCGGCTGGTACCCGGGTGATGCGGACGGACCTCAACGGCGACGTTGCCGTCGCGGGTGGTAACAGCCTTCAAGTGGTCGCCCGCGGAGGTGAAGCGGCAGCGGCGCCAAGTCAGGCATCCAGGCGCGAGCTGACACGGTGACAGCCCATGATGTGCAATGTCATGGCGCAGTGCGCCGATCTTGTTACGTAGCGCAGCAGCTCAGCGCGGGGCTCCGTCCGTGGCGTGGAAGACGTCGCCCAGCACGCCGCTGACGGGACCACCGCGGGGTGGGTTGGTGCCCTGCGGTGGTGATCCGGCAGAACCGGAGCTTGCGATATCAGCCGGACTCGGCGGCGGCATCGGAGCTGCTGCCGGCGGTTCGGGGTTGGCCGGCGCTGGTGGCGCAGCCGGCATGGGAACGCTGTACCAGGGGTTCGCCATCGCCGGTGCGGGAGGTAGCGGGAAACCGTAGGGCGGTGGTGGTGGCCACGGCGGGGCTGCACCTGGTGCCCAGGAGGCGGCCGGGTCCGGAGCTGGCAGGCTAGCCTCCGGCAGCTGCTGAGGCGGTGCAACGATGGGCGGGTTGGTGGGCTTAGTCGCCAACCCCGGCTCGACGCTGCCGAGCAGTAGCGAACCTCCATGCAGCACCGTTGCCGACATGGTCACGGCCGAGCCCGCGAACAATGCTCCGAGGGTTCGCACGATCAATTTCCACGAGCTGGGCGATGCGGACAAATAGGCGACCATCGCCGAAGCACTCTCCGTTTCACGGTCACAGCGTGGGATTAGGAACCCATCACGTTTTGCCGGCGAGACTGTATCGTGCGCTGCTCGGACCGCGTCGGCGAGCAGTACCGTCAGCTCAGCTTCCCCGAGTCTCGCGAACGCAGGGCTTCGCGGACGGCGTTGGTGTTGGGCGGCACGGTGGCTCGCGGTCCCACGTGGGGCTCCACAGCGTCCAGCGTCTTCAGCCCGTCACCGGTGATGAGCAGCACGGTTTCGGCGTCGGGGTCGAGTTGCCCACATTCGACGAGCTTCTTCGCGCAGGCCACCGTGACCCCGCCGGCGGTTTCAGCGAAGACGCCTTCGGTGCGGGCCAGCAGCCGGATACCGTCCACCACCTCGGCGTCGGTGACATCCTCGATGGCGCCGCCGGTGCGGCGGACCGCATCCAACGCGTAGGGACCGTCGGCGGGCGCGCCGATGGCCAGCGAGCGGGCAATGGTGTCGGGTCGGACGGGTACGATCACATCACGACCATTCTTGAACGCTGTGGACACCGGGGCGCAACCGGTGGCCTGGGCCCCGAACACCCGATACGGCGACGGCTGCACCAATCCCAGTTCGATGAGTTCCCGAAATCCCTTGTCCACCTTGGTCAATTGGGACCCGGACGCGATGGGCACCACGACCTGGTCGGGCAGTCGCCAGCCGAGCTGTTCGGCGACCTCGTAACCCAAGGTCTTGGAACCCTCGGCGTAGTAGGGCCGGACGTTGACGTTGACGAATGCCCAGTCTTCGTGTTCTGCGGCCAGCTCAGTGGCTAACCGGTTGACGTCGTCGTAAGTGCCGTCCACTGCGACCAGTGCACCGTCGTAGACAGCGGTGGTGAGTACCTTCGCTCGTTCCAACGAGGAGGGGATGAGCACGACCGACTCCCAGCCGGCACGCGCGGCCGCAGCCGCCACCGCGTTCGCGAGATTGCCGGTCGACGGGCAGGCCAGCACCCGGAACCCGAGTTCCCGGGCGGCGGCTAGTGCGACCGCCACCACCCGGTCCTTAAACGAGTGCGTCGGGTTGCCGGTGTCGTCCTTGACCCACACCCGGCGAAGGCCCAGCGCCTGGGCGAGCCGGTCGGCGCGGATGAGCCGGGTCAGGCCGGGTTGAGTGTTCGGGTGCTCGTCGACGTTGTCCGGGACTGGGAGCAGTTTGTGGTAGCGCCAGATCGACGGGGGCCCGGATTCGATGTCCGAACGGGTGATCGGCTCGAAGTCGTAGCCGACCTCCAGCGGTCCGAAGCACTCGGCGCACGCGAACTCCGCAGCCAGTGGGGTGCTGAACCCACATTCCCGGCACACCAGTTCACGCGCAGTTCCCAAGTTGAAGGCAGTGGTCGTCGTTGTGCCGAGCATGCCAGTCATCGCGAGGTCCTCTCCTCATCTCTCCCGCACGGCGGGTCGGAATTGGCACCGTGATCGCCAGCGGCCTCGCGGTAGCAAGATGTGCGCGTTGGCTGGCGTCGGTTGCCGGGGCTTCGTCGGGCCGATCCCTCTGCCCCTCTGGATGAGCTGTATTCGGTTGTGGTCCTTACCGTACGTCAGTTGTGTACCGGCCGCCCAGCAAAGTCCACCATGCGGGAGCTGGTGGGCGGCGTGACGCGCGATGGGAGGATGGTCGGCGTGAGCTCTCCGGCGGTCCCGCCCGCGCCGCTGCACCTCATCCTCGGCGAGGAAGAACTGCTGGCCGAACGGGCCGTGCAGGTGGTCGTGGATGCGGCGCGGCGGGCCGATCCGCAGACTGAAGTGCGCCGGATGCGGGCCGCCGACCTGATCCCTGGCGAGCTTGACGAGCTGGTCAGCCCGTCGCTTTTCGCGCAGAGCCGGGTGGTGGTCATGGCCGCCGCCCACGAAGCCACCAAGGACGTTGCTGATGCAGTGCTGGATCACGCACGCCATCTCGCCCAGGCCGCAGATGGCATCGTGCTCGTTGTCGTGCATGTAGGCGGGGGGCGCGGTAAGGCCCTGGCCGACGGGTTGCGTGCGGTTGGGGCCGCGGTGAGTGAATGCCCGCGGATCACCCGTTTCGAGGACCGGGCCGGCTTCGTCCGCGACGAGGTGCACCGGGCTGAGGGAAGGATCAGCGCGGGCGCGGTCACCGCATTGCTTGACGCGGTCGGTTCCGACCTGCGGGAACTGGCGTGCGCCGCGGCCCAACTGAGCACCGACAGCGGCGGCGTGGTGGACGAGGCCGCGGTGCGCCGCTACCACCGTGGCCGCGCCGAAGTCACGGGTTTCTCGGTTGCCGAGAAGGCGATGACCGGAGACCGCGCCGGTGCCCTGGAGACGTTGCGCTGGGCGCTGCAGCTGGGGGTGCCGCACGTGCTGGTCGCTGACGCGCTGGCCGACGCTGTACGCACGGTCGCCCGGGTGAGCGCATCGGGCCGGGCTGACCCATACCGGCTGGCCAGCACCCTGGGTATGCCACCGTGGAAGGTCAAAAAAGCGATCGCCCAAGCTCGAGGCTGGGAGCCCGATGGGCTGGCGAAGGCGATCCAGCTGGTGGCGGCGGTGAACGCCGACGTCAAGGGCGTCGCCGCGGATGCGGAGTACGCACTGGAACGCACGGTGCTAGCACTGTGCGCGGCTCGCCGCCGCTGAGCGGCGAATCAGGTGACAGCCGCTGAGCGGCGAATCAGCGTGACCGCGCTAGAGCTGATTGCTCCGCTTGGCCATGGCTGACTTGCGGTTCGCCGCCTGGTTGCGGTGGATGACGCCCTTGCTCACGGCCTTGTCCAGCGCCTGACTGGCTGTCACCAGCTCGCGCAGTGCCCGGTCCTTCTCGCCAGAGGCCGCGGCCTCGCGGAATTTGCGGATTGCAGTCTTGAGCGACGACTTGACGGACTTGTTGCGCAGCCGCGCCTTCTCGTTGGTCTGGATCCGCTTGAGTTGCGACTTAATGTTGGCCACGCGTTTACCTTCGATCTCGCCTTCCGTAGGAGGTGCCGTCGCGCGGCACGGTGCACGATCGTAACAGCCGGGATGACCGGTTCTCCTGCAAACCCCCCACACCAGCGACTTAGGACGGGCAGATGGAAGTTTTGAGCAGCCGCATCCTGCTTCACCCGCGCGATCGTGAGCGCTCCACGGCATTCTACCGCGATGTGTTGGGGCTTGCGGTGCACCGCGAGTTCCCCGGCGGCACGGTCTTCGTCCTCGGGGGCGGCTTCCTGGAGGTGTCGGGCCAAAGCGCTGGAGAGCCGAGCGCGCTGACTGCAGTGTGGTTGCAGGTTCGTGACTTGGCAGCCACGGCAACCGAATTGGTCGACCGGGGCGTCACGGTGCTTCGGGAGCCGCGTCGTGAGCCGTGGGGGCTCGACGAGATGTGGATCTCCGATCCGGACGGCCTCCAGTTGGTGATCGTGGAGGTGCCTGCTGATCACCCGTTGCGGACCGACCAGCGTTCGGTGGGTGCTCAGAAGACCCGGTAAGGCAGGAACTTCCCGTCCAGCACCAGCCGCACTCGATCACCCTCGGGGTCTTCGCGGCGCTCAAAAGACAGCTCGAAGTCGTTGGCGCTCATGATGCCGTCGCCGAACTCCTCGCGGATGAGCTCGGCCAGCGTATTGCCGTAAACCTGGATGACCTCCCGGAGCCGGTAGACGACCGGCTCGGTGGAATCGACCATGTCCGCGCCGCGCACCGGTGGTAGTTGCAGGGCATCCACCACCTCGTCCTCCAGGTGCAGCAGCCGTCCCAGGGCGCGGGCCTGCTCGGCGTCCAGCGGCTGTTGCCCCAGCACCGCCGATGTGCTCCACACCAGTGAGCGGTCCAGCGTTGCAGCGACCTTCTGCCATGGCACCCCGAGGCGGTGCTTGGCGGCCAGCGCGGCGGCCGCCGCTTCCCGGCGTCCCAGCATGGGCAGCGGAACAATGGTCACGTCGGGGTCTCCTCCCTGGATACTGATTACCGATCATCCTCGCCCTATCGGGGTAGCGTCACGCTGCTGAGAGCGAACACTGCTCGAGAATGACCGGCAGACTGCTGGCGCCGCGGGCGCCTGCAGTGCCGCGTGCGACCATGACGTGATCCCCTGATGCCATTGAGGACTGCTGAGTGACCACGTTCGCCGACAAGACGTTCACCCCGCCCGAGCTGATCCGCAACTTCTGCGTCATCGCGCATATCGACCACGGCAAGTCCACCCTGGCCGATCGCATGCTGCAGCTCACCGGTGTGCTCGACGAACGCAACTACCGGGCGCAGTACCTGGACCGGATGGACATCGAGCGGGAACGCGGCATCACCATCAAGGCGCAGAACGTCCGGTTACCCTGGCGCGTCGGCAGCGTCGATCATGTCCTGCACCTGATCGACACCCCCGGGCACGTCGATTTCACCTACGAGGTATCCCGCGCACTGGAAGCATGCGAGGGTGCGGTGCTGCTGGTGGACGCCGCGCAGGGCATCGAGGCGCAGACGCTGGCCAACCTGTACCTGGCTTTGGAAAAAGATCTCCGGATCATCCCGGTCCTCAACAAGATCGATCTGCCCGCCGCCGACCCGGATCGCTACGCTGCCGAGCTGGCGCATATCCTCGGCTGCCAGCCTGATGATGTGCTGCGGGTCAGCGCGAAGACCGGGCAGGGTGTGCGTGAGCTGCTCGACGTGGTGGTCCAGCAGGTCCCCGCCCCGGTAGGCGACAGCACGGCACCGACCCGGGCGATGATCTTCGACTCGGTGTACGACACCTACCGCGGCGTGGTCACCTACGTCCGGGTGGTGGACGGGCGGATCATCCCGCGCGACCGCATCCGGATGATGTCTACCAACGCCACCCACGAACTGCTCGAGGTCGGCATCATCTCCCCCGACCAGAAGCCGTGTGACGGCCTGGGTGTGGGCGAAGTCGGCTACCTGATGACCGGGGTGAAAGACGTCCGGCAGTCCCGGGTCGGGGACACGATCACCAGCGAGCGGGGCGGCGCCGCGGTGGCGCTACCCGGCTACCGCACCCCCAAGCCGATGGTCTTCGCCGGCCTGTACCCGATGGACGGCTCGGACTACCCGGAGCTGCGCGACGCGCTGGACAAGCTACGGCTCAACGATGCCGCGTTGAGCTATGCGCCGGAGACCTCGGCTGCGCTGGGGTTCGGGTTCCGCTGCGGATTTCTCGGCCTGCTGCACCTGGAGATCACCCGGGATCGGCTGGAACGAGAGTTCGACCTCGACCTCATCTCTACTGCGCCTAACGTCGTGTACCGGGTGGTGGGTGAGGACGGCGACGAGCAGATCGTGACCAACCCGGCGGACTGGCCCACCGGCAAGGTTGCCGAGGTGTACGAGCCGGTGGTGCGCTGCACCGTGATCGCGCCGTCAGAATATGTCGGCACGATCATGGAGCTGTGTCAGGGTCGGCGTGGCGTCCTGCTCGGGATGGACTACCTGTCGGCATCACGGGTGGAGCTGCGCTACACGCTGCCGATGGCCGAGATCGTCTTCGACTTCTTCGACGCGCTGAAGTCCCGCACCCGCGGCTATGCCTCGATGGACTACGAGGAAGCCGGCGAGCAGATCGCCGACCTGGTCAAGGTGGACATCCTGCTGCAGGGCGAGCCAGTGGACGCATTCTCCGCGATCGTGCACCGTGAGGCCGCCTACGGCTACGGCACCTCGATGGCGACCAGGTTGCGCGAACTCATTCCGCGCCAGCAGTTCGAGGTGCCGATTCAGGCCGCGATCGGTTCCCGGATCATCGCCAGGGAGACCATCCGCGCCATCCGCAAGGACGTGCTGGCCAAGTGCTACGGCGGCGACATCACTCGCAAGCGCAAGCTGCTGGAGAAGCAGAAAGAGGGCAAGAAGCGGATGAAGACCATCGGCCGTGTCGAGGTCCCGCAAGAGGCTTTCGTCGCCGCCCTGTCCACCGACGACTCGGCCAAGTCCAGCACCAAGAAGTAGCGTTCTCCAGGCTGTCAGTGGGCGCTGCCAGACTTGGCGTGACCGCTTCCCGATCACAATCGTCCCGGCCCGGCTGCTGGACGGGCTACGGCCGTCATCGTCAGCGAGTAAAGACGATCTTGCCGGCGGTATCGCCGTCGAGCATCGCCTTGAAACCCTGCTCGGCGTGGGACATCGACAGCTCTGCGCCGATCTGCGGGCGTAGCCCGGTGATGTCCAGAAATGACAGCAGGTCACGAAGCTCGTCGCGGGTGCCCATGGTTGACCCGACCATCCGCAGCTGCAGGAAAAACAGCCGTTGCAGCTCGGCGCGGTCGGCGTCACCGCTGGTGGCGCCAGAGCAGACGATGATGCCGCCTGGCTTGAGTGATCTCGCCGAATGCGACCAGGTGGCCTTGCCGACGGTCTCGAACACCGCATCCACCCGCTCGGGCAACCGGGCGCCGGGCTCGAACGCCTGGTGCGCGCCCAGCGAGCAGGCCAGTTCGCGCTTGTCCTCGGTGCGCCCGGTCACCCAGACTCGCATTCCGGTAGCCCGGCCCAGCAGCACCAGCGCGGTGGCGACGCCGCCCGAGGCGCCCTGCACGAGCATGGTCTGGCCCGGGCGCAAGCCGGACTTCACGAACAGCATCCGGTAGGCGGTCAGCCAGGCAGTGCCCATGCAGGCGGCCTGGGTAAAGGTCAGTGACCGCGGCTTGGGCACCACGTTGTGGGCGGGCACCACGACGGTGTCGGCGAAGCTGCCCTGCAGCTTCTCGGTGAGCAGTGTGCGGCCCGGATCCAGCGACTCGTCGCCGATCCAGCCTGGGCTGGTGATCACAGGGTAGATCACTACTTCGGAGCCATCGGGCAGCGTGCCCGCCCCATCACAGCCCAGAATCATCGGAAAACGGTCGGGTTTGATCCCTACTCCGCGCAGCGTCCATAGGTCATGCATGTTGAGGCTGGCCGCAGCGACCGTGACGGCGACGCTGCCGTCCGGTACGTCAGGATCCGGGCGCTCTCCGATGCGCAACGAGGCCAGCGGGTCAGCGGGGTTCGGCGCTGCGGCGTAGACGGCGAACATGCTGCCCAACCTAGTGCCGGTGGCGGCCACGAATGTCGCGGCGAGCTAGGCTTTGGGTGTGCTGTGGGCGGGGTGGGACGCGGTGGCCCGCTGGTGGGACGGGGTTGAGCTGTGGCTCACCCAACTAGGCCTCGCATTTCAAGTGGCCCTGCTCATGCTGGTGTTGCTGCCGACTTGCTGGTGGGCTGCCCGGTCGCTGGACTGGATCGTCGGCCTGATCTTCGACCGGCTCGGCCACCGGTACTCCGGTGGTCCGGACAAACCGAAGTGAATTCCCGGGCGCGCGTCACTGCTGCGCTGATTGGCTTGTTCGTGCTGGTGGCCGGCGGCTGGCTGGGGCGCCACGCGCTGTCCGACCCGCCCCTGAGTGGCCGGCCGGTGGCCGTCTCCTCGACGGCGGGCCTGCCGGTGCGGGCTTTGTCGCAGCTGCCTCCGCAAGCCACGCAGGTGTGGCAGCTGATCCGACACGGCGGTCCGTTCCCTTACCGGCAGGACGGCGGCGTGTTCGGCAATCGGGAGGCGCGGTTGCCATCCCGGCAGGCCGGTTTCTACCGCGAGTACACAGTCCCCACCCCGGGAGAGGGTGATCGCGGCCCTCGCCGCCTGATCACCGGTGGTGTCGCTGAGTTGTACTACACCGGCGACCACTATGTGACCTTCGTCGCGGTCGACCCCAAGGCGTGAGCCGTGCTCCGTCATGTTCCCGATGCGGACCGCGCGCTTGCGCACGCCCGTGCCCGGGGGGCGACAACACACGTGATCGGGCCCGTGACCAGCACGGCCGAGGCGTTGGACGCGATCGGCGCTGCGATGAACTTTCCGGCCTGGTACGGGCGGAACCTCGATGCGCTGTACGACTGCCTAGTCGACTTGTCTTGGCAGCCCCCTGGTGAGCATGTCTTGGTCTGGACCGGCTACCTCGAGTTCGAGGCTGCCGATCCCGACGGGTACCACGCGGTGCTTGCGGTACTCGACGATGCAGCCGCCGTCAGCTCGGGACGTCCACTGTCGGTACTACTTGCCGATACCTAATTTGCGGCGCCGATCTTTACCACCGGCCACTCGACATAGGCTCCGCACGGTGATGGGATCGACTGATGCGGGCGAATGGTCAGCTGGTGCGGGCCCATGATGGCGGGCGTTTCTCGGCGAAGGCGCGAATACCTTCCCGGCCCTCTGCTGAGGCGAAGCGTGCGGCTGAGATTTCGAGCATGGCCGCAAAATCCCGGGGAGCAGTGCCCCTGAGCAGTTGCTTGGTCACGGCCAGCGCCTGAGGGCCGCCTTTGGTAAGCATTTCGGTGTAGCGGTTCACCTCGGAATCCAGCTGATCAGCCGGTACCACGCTATTGAGCAGACCGATCGAGTTGGCCCGGGTGGCATCGAATATCTCTCCAGTGAGGAACAGCTCGTGTGCCGCGTGACGTAGCAGCCGGGGCAGTACGGTCACCGAGATCACCGCGGGCACCACACCGATGCGTACCTCGGTGAACGCGAACGTCGCGTGCTGTGCCCCGACCGCGATGTCAGCGGCGGCCAGCAGACCGATCCCACCGGCGCGGGCGTGCCCACCCAGTTTCGCCACGATTGGTTTGGGATGGTTGCTGATTCGCTCCAGAATGTCGGGTAACTCGCTGACCGCGTCGGGTGGTTCGGTGAGATCCATCCCGGCGCAAAACACCGGCCCGGTGTGGTCGATGACCACCGCGCGGATCGAATCGTCTCCGGCGCTGCACGCCAGAGCGTCGGCCAGTTGGGCCCGCAGCGCGGTGGACAGCGCGTTGCGGTTGGCGGGGGAATCCAGCGTGATGGTGGCGATCCCGGACTGCACGGCCATGTGCACCAGCTCGGCGGTCATGGTGGCGACCGTAGCTGGCCGCCGACCGGCTAGCCGTGCGGATCAACGTCAGCAGCGAAACTGATAGGTCACCACTCCGGCAGGGTGGAGATTCCTCAGGCCGCGCCGACTGGGAGGATAACCATGTCGCTCGATGACATCCGCCGCGAGATCGACCAGCTCGACGACCAGATCATCGCCTTGCTAGCCAGGCGCCAACAGCAGGTCATCCTGGCCGCCGGGTACGAGGGCAGTCCGGCCACGGCGGCCCCCGAGCGGCGCGCACAGCTGATGCGCCGGCTGCGCGCCCAGGCCAGCACCTCTGAGGTCGATCCCGAGATCCTGACCGAGGTGTACACCGCGATGATCGATGCGTTCATCGAGCTGGAGCACCGCGCCATCGCCGAGACCAGCTCCGTGTCCAGCGCCAGCACGGGCTGGCGGCACCGGGTCAGCTCTGGTTCTCCATACGAGCCGACGATCGGCTTTTCCCGCGCGCTTCGGGCCGGAAACCGGGTGCTGGTCTCCGGGACTGGGCCGGTGTGGTCCGACGGGTCCTGCCCGGACGATGTCGGCGCGCAGGCCCGGCGCTGCTTCGAGATCATCGGCGACGCGTTGGCCAAGGCAGGCGCAAAGTGGAGCGACGTGCTGCGCACCCGCCTGTTCATCACAGACCCGGCCGCGGCCGATCAGGTCAGCGCCGTCCATGGTGAGCTGTTCGGTGAAATCCGGCCGGCGTCGACCATGATCATCGTGGCTGGGCTGCTGGACCTTCGGTGGAAGGTTGAGATCGAGGCCGAAGCCGAGGTGTCGCGATGACACAGCAAGCGGGGCGCCTCCACCGTGCACATCAGCGCGACACACCGGGCACGGGGGAGCGACACACCGGGCAGCGGGGCGCGACACGCGCGGGGTTGGGGTCAGGCAGTGCCGACCAGGCCGGCGGCGAGGGTGTTGCCGTTGGCGGTGTCGATGACGAGGAAGCCGCCGGTGTGCCGATCGCTGGCGTAGGAGTCCACCGCCAGTGGCTCAGACAGCTGGATACGCGCGCCGCCGATCTCGTTGAGGGTCAGGGCGGCCGGCGCCGAGCCGTGCCGCAGGGTGTGCAGGTCCAGCCGGCCGGTCAGCGCGGTGACGATCGCGCGGACGGTGCGAGTCCCGTGCTTGACCAGCACTCGCGCGCCGGCCTGCAGCGGCCGGTCGGACAACCAGCACAGATCGGCGTCGAGTTCGGTGACCACCCGCGGGGCCTGCGAGGGGTGGGCCAGCACCTCGCCGCGGCCGACGTCGATGTCGTCGCCTAACAGCACGGTGACCGACTGCCCTGCTGTGGCGCACAGCACTGGACCGTCAGGGGTATCAATACCGGTGACGGTGGAGCGGCCCCCGGACGGCAGGGCGACGACGTCATCGCCGACCTCGACCACCCCAGAGGCGACTTGGCCGGCCAGACCCCGATAGTCGGGATGGTCGGTGGTGCGCGGTCGCAACACCAGCTGCACCGGAAACCGCATGGGTTCGGCCACCGCCTCCTGCCCGGCGGGTACCGCCTCCAGGTGTTCCAGCAGCGTCGGGCCGTCATACCACGGGGTCGTCGCGCTGCGCGTGGCGATGTTGTCGCCGTGCAGCGCCGACACCGGCACGGACACCACATCCGCAACACCCAGCTGGCTGGCCGCTGCCGCGAACTGCGACTCGATGCGGCGAAACGTCGGCTCGTCGAAGTCCACCAAATCCATCTTGTTCACCGCCAGCACCACGTGCGGGACCCGCAGGAACGCCATCACCGCGAGATGCCGCCGGGTCTGCTCGACCACGCCGTTGCGGGCGTCGACCAGCACCACCGCGAGCTCCGCGGTAGATGCCCCGGTGACCGTATTGCGGGTGTACTGCACATGCCCCGGGCAGTCGGCCAGCACGAACTTGCGGGTGGGGGTGGCGAAATAGCGGTAGGCGACGTCGATGGTGATGCCCTGCTCCCGCTCGGCCCGCAGCCCATCGGTGAGCAGCGCGAGATCCAACTCCGAGCCGCCGCGGGCCCGGCTGGCCCGATCCACCGCAGCGAGTTGATCGGCCAGGATCGACTGGGTGTCGTGCAGCAACCGCCCCACCAGCGTGGACTTGCCGTCATCAACAGATCCCGCGGTTGTCAGCCGCAGCAGGCTCGAGACCTGCTCGCAGGGTCGAGACATCAACTCTGAGACCTGCTCGCAGGGTCGAGACATTGATTCGACCATCAGAAGTAACCCTCGCGCTTGCGGTCTTCCATCGCTGCCTCCGACAGCCGGTCGTCGGCTCGGGTGGCGCCGCGTTCGGTGATCCGGCTGGTCGCCACCTCGGCGAGCACTGCATCGATGGTGACGGCGGTGGACTCCACGGCACCGGTGCACGAGGCGTCCCCGACCGTGCGGTAGCGCACCGACTTGGTGACTACCTGCTCGCCGTTGCGCGGGCCGCCCCAGTCACCGGCGGTCAGCCACATCCCGTCCCTGGCGAACACGCGGCGCTCATGGGCGTAGTAGAGGCTGGGAACCGGCACGTTGCGGTGGGCGATGTAGTGCCAGACGTCCAGCTCGGTCCAGTTGGACAAGGGAAAGACCCGAACGTGCTCCCCGGCGGTATGCCGGCCGTTGTAGAGATTCCACAACTCCGGACGTTGCCGGCGGGGGTCCCAGCCGCCGAAGGCGTCGCGCAGGCTGACGATGCGTTCCTTGGCCCGCGCCCGGTCCTCGTCGCGCCGGGCGCCGCCGAAGACGGCATCGAAGCGATGCTCGGTAATGGTGTCCAGCAGCGGGACGGTCTGTAGCGGGTTGCGGGTGCCGTCGGGGCGTTCGGTCAGCCGCCCGTCGTCGATCCAGTCCTGTACCGCCGCCACATGCAGCCGCAGCCCCAGGTCTGCGACCAGGCGGTCCCGGTAGGCGATCACCTCGGAGAAATTGTGCCCGGTGTCCACGTGCAGCAGCGGGAACGGCAGCGGCGCGGGGTGCATCGCCCGGCGCGCCAGGTGCAGCAGCACCGCGGAGTCCTTGCCGCCGGAGAACAGCAGCACCGGACGGTCGAACTCGGCGATCACCTCGCGGATGATGTGCACCGCCTCGGATTCCAGCGCCGCCAGATGATTGACGTCTACGGCAGCTGGTGCCGTCATGGTCGCTGTCACGCCATCCCCCTCTCAATCAGCAGATTCAGTACCTGCTGGGCCACGGCGGTGACATCCATGCCCGTGGTGTCCAACCGCAGATCCGGCTTGTCCGGCTCCTCGTACGGGTCGTCCACACCGGTCATCCCGGTCACCTCTCCGGCGGCCGCGCGGGCATAGAGGCCCTTGACATCCCGGCGGGCGCACTCCGCCAGCGGCGTCGCTACGTGCACCTCCAGGTAGCCGGTGGCGTGCGCATCGTGCTGGGCCCGCACCTCGTCGCGGGTGGCCGCATACGGCGCGATCACCGGAACCAGCGTGACGACGCCGTGCCGGGCGAGCAGCTCGGCCACGAATCCGACCCGGCGCACGTGGGTGTCCCGGTCTTCGCGGGAGAAGCCCAGCCCGGCCGACACGCCGCGGCGCAGCTCATCGCCGTCGAGCACCTCCACCTCCCGGCCGGCGGCGCGCAGTCGCCCGGCGACCGCCTCGGCGATCGTCGTCTTGCCCGCCCCGGACAGCCCGGTGAGCCATACGGTGGCGCCCCGGCTCACGTGTGTATCCCGCACTCGGTCTTGGCCGAGCCGGCCCAGCGACCGGCCCGCGAGTCGTCCCCGACTGCCACCGCGCGCGTGCACGGGGCACAGCCGATCGACGGGTAGCCCCCGCTGCGCAACGGATTGACCATGATGCCGTGCTCGGCGAGGTAGTGCTCGACGTCAGCGTCGGTCCAGGCCGCGATCGGGGCGATTTTGACCTTGCCCCGCTGGGCGTCGTAGGACACCACCGGCGTGCCCGCTCTGCCCGGTGACTCGACCCGGCGCAGCCCGGTGGCCCAGGCGTCGTAATGGGCCAGCGCGCGGTCCAGCGGCGCCACCTTGCGTAGCGCGCAACACAGGTCGGGGTTGCGGTCGTGCAGCTTGGGTCCGTGCCAGGCGTCCTGTTCGGCCACCGTCTGGCGGGGCGTGAGGGTGATCAGGTTCACTTCGTAGCTCGCCGCGACGGCGTCTCGGGTGCCCAGTGTCTCGGCGAAGTGGTAGCCGGTGTCCAGGAACAGCACGTCGACGCCCGCGGCCACCTGCGACACCAGGTGCACCAGCACCGCGTGCTGCATGGACGACGTCACCGCGAACCGGCTGCCGAAGGTCTGCACCGCCCAGCGCACGATCTCCTGCGCCGGGGCGGATTCCAGCTGCCGCCCGGCTCGTCGCGCCAGCTGCTCCAGGTTGGTGGTCATCGCGTCACCTGCGCAGTATGTGCTACCAGGTGGACCACGAATATCCGCTGGCAGTCGGCGCAACGCCACGCTGAGGGCGGTTGCTCATGGGGCCGCAGATCCTCCTCGCCGCAGTACGGGCAGTAGAACGGGACCGCTCTGGCCCCGTCACCGTCTGGCCCTGTCACCGCAGGGCGCTCTCGTCGGCGCGCGCTACCCACTGCGCGAACCGCTCGCCCGGCTGGCGCTGCTGGGCGTAACCGCGGACGACCCGCTCCACGTAGCCGGCCAGCTCGGTAGAGGTGACCTTGTGCCCGCGCAGCTTACGGCCGAACCCGCTGTCCAACCCGAGCCCACCGCCCAGGTGCACCTGAAAGCCCTCGACCTGGTTGCCCTGCGCGTCGGTGACCAGCTGGCCCTTGAGCCCGATATCGGCGACCTGAATTCGCGCACACGAGTTCGGGCAGCCGTTGAGGTGCACCGACACCGGGGTGTCCAGAGTGGACTGAATATCGGCGAGCCGCTGTTCCAACTCGGCGACCAGGTTGATCGCCCGGTCCTTGGTGTCCACGATGGCCAGCTTGCAGAACTCGATGCCGGTGCAGGCCATCACCGAACGCCGCCACGGGGTGGGGTCGGCGCGCAACCCGAGCCGGTTCAGCTCGGCGACCAGGCCGTCCACTTCCGACGCGGCGACGTCGAGCACGACGAGCTTCTGGTACGGCGTCAGCCGGACGCGGGCCGATCCGGCCCGCTCGACGACCTTCGCCACGTCCACCAGTGTGGTGCCGCTGACTCGCCCGGCCAGCGCGGCGACCCCGATGTAGAACTTGCCGTCGTGCTGGCGGTGCACACCGATGTGGTCGATCGGCGCGGGCGGCGGCTGTGGGGCGGGGCCATCGACGAGCGGCCGGTGCAGGTACTGGGTCTCCAGCACGTCACGGAAGCGCTGGGCGCCCCAGTCGGCGATGAGGAACTTGATCCGGGCCCGGTGGCGTAGCCGCCGGTAGCCGTAGTCACGGAATAGCGCCGTCACCCCGGCCCAGACCTCGGGCACCTCATCGCGCGGCACCCAGGCGCCCAGCCGCTGAGCGATCTTGGGGTTGGTGGACAAGCCGCCGCCGACCCACAGGTCGAATCCCGGGCCGTATTCGGGGTGCACCACACCGACGAAGGAAATGTCGTTGACCTCGTGCGCCACGTCCTGCAGGCCGGAGATCGCGGTCTTGTACTTGCGCGGCAGGTTGGAGAACTCGCGGCTGCCGATGTAGCGCCGCTTGATCTCCTCGATCGCCGGGGTACCGTCGATGATCTCCTCAGCGGCGATGCCCGCGACCGGCGAGCCCAGCACCACCCGTGGGCAGTCGCCGCAAGCCTCGGTGGTGGACAGCCCGACAGCTTCCAGCTGTTCCCAGATCGCGGGCACGTCCTCGATCCGGATCCAGTGGTACTGGATGTTCTCCCGGTCGGTGATGTCGGCGGTGTCGCGGGCGTAGAGCCGGGATATCTCGCCCAGCACGCGCAGCTGCTCGGTGCTCAGTGCGCCGCCGTCTATGCGCACTCGCATCATGAAATACGAGTCGTCGAGTTCCTCGGGTTCCAGCATGCCGGTGCGGCCGCCGTCGATTCCGGGCCGGCGTTGGGTGTAGAGCCCCCACCAGCGAAACCGGCCGCGGAGGTCGGCGGGGTCGATCGAGTCGAAGCCCCGCTGGGCGTAGATCGTCTCGATGCGGCGCCGGACGTTGAGCCCGTCGTCGTCCTTCTTGGTCCGCTCATTGGGGTTGAGCGGCTCGAGGTGGCCCATCGCCCACTGGCCCTCCCCACGGTGGGCTTTTTTCATGGGCGCTGCTGGCGCTGGTCGGGTTGGTGCAGCCATCGGGTGCCTCCGTGAAGGGAGCACCGGCGTGCGGGCAGGCCGTCACCAGGTCATCGCGCAGCCCGGTTCCCGGCGCACCCGGCGCCGGCTGGGACAGCAGTCGGGCGGGGGCGTCAGCTCATCGGACGGCACAGCGCGCTGGAAACCCGGACATAGTCCACGTGGCGGCGAGCCACCAGTAACAGTCCGAGTGCGGCCACTCCACCAGATTGCCACTAACGCGAAGCCGCGACTACCGGCGTTCGGATGTTGGGACAATGGGCACGTGGCTGTGTTACCCGTTGGCGACGCTGCCCCTGCTGACGGCGCGCTACCTGCTGCCGCCCTGCGCGGACTGGCCGACCGGCCGTTCGGGGTATACGTGCATGTTCCGTTCTGCGCCACCCGGTGCGGCTACTGCGACTTCAACACTTACACGCCGGGCGAACTGGGCTCGTCGTCCTCGCCGTCCAGCTGGTTGGACGCGGTGCGCCGGGAGCTGTCCCTCGCGGTGCGCGTACTCGGTGCGCCGGTGCCGGCGGACACGGTCTTCGTCGGCGGCGGCACCCCGTCGCTGCTCGGCGCGGACGGCTTGGCGGCGGTGCTCGACGCCGTCCGTGGATCGCTGGGCGTGGCGCCCGGTGCCGAGGTGACCACTGAGGCCAATCCGGAATCCACCACACCGGAATTCTTCGCCGGGATCGCCGCGGCCGGTTACACCAGGGTCTCGCTGGGGATGCAGAGCGCCGCGCCGCACGTGCTGGCCGTGCTGGACCGGGTGCACACCCCAGGCCGGCCGGTGGCCGCCGCAGCGCAAGCCCGCGCCGCCGGGATTGAGCACGTCAGCCTGGATCTGATCTACGGCACGCCGGGGGAGACCCGCGACGATCTGGCGGCCTCGCTGGATGCCGTGCTCGCCGCTGGGGTGGATCACGTCTCGGCCTACGCGCTGGTCGTCGAGGAGGCCACCGCGCTGGCCCGGCGAGTGGCTCGCGGGGAGCTGCCCGCCCCGGATGACGACGTGCTCGCCGAGCGTTACGAGCAGATCGACGCTGCGCTCTCCGCAGCGGGGCTGCGCTGGTATGAGGTGTCCAACTGGGCTCGTTCGGTTCAGTCCCGATGCCGGCACAACCTCGGCTACTGGGCCGGCGGCAACTGGTGGGGAGTCGGGCCCGGGGCGCACTCCCACATCGGGGGCGTTCGCTGGTGGAATGTCAAGCATCCGGCGCGCTACGCCGCTGTGCTGGCGTCCGGCCGCTCCCCGGCGGCCGGACGCGAGCTGCTCACCCCCGAGCAGCGGTATACCGAGCAGGTCATGCTCGGGCTGCGACTAGCCGACGGCCTGCCGCCGTACGTGCTGGACGCGCCTGGGCGCGCCGCTGCTGATCGCGCCTGCGCCGACGGCCTGGCGACCATGGTTTCGGGTGACCGCCTGACTCTCACCCTCCGCGGCCGCCTCCTCACCGACACCGTCGTGCGCAACCTGCTCAGCGGCTAATCAAACCCGTTCCCGGCGGATCTTGAGGCTACCCGCCGGGTTGCCATGCTCGCGGACTTAGCGGCGACCCGCTCAGTTCCGCCTCGAGACGGCGGGCGTGGCCAGTCGCTCCGATGACAGTGAAAAGCCGCAGAGCCTCGCGGAGCTCGGTTTCGTCTCCGTGTACGCGGCCACGTTCTTCTCGTATGAACGGCTCGTAGGTCAGCGTGCCAGTCTCTCTCGCTAGTGCCGACGCTGCGTCGAGGTCAGCCATGAGGTCGCTGGCGGTGCCTGACCGCCTTGTCGCTGATAGCACGTGAGCCCGGGAGAGCAGCGCAAAGCACTCGAAGACCCGCAACCCTTGGCGCCGGGACACCGTGACTCCCTCCTCGGCGGATACCAGGGCGCCGTTTGGGTCGGCCGCCTCGAGACGAGCCCGGGCCAGGTGAGCCAGCAGCGGAGGCTCCTCGAACAGCCCACTTCGATGCTCTCGGGCCTCGGCCAATGCCTGCTCGCAGATAGTGATCGCCTCTGTCGGGCGCCCGGCGACCAGATGGGCTACCGCGAGAGCCTCCAGACCAAGTACCAGACCAGCCATATTGCCGGTCTCCTCGGCGAGGCGAGCTGCCTCCATGGCGGGGGCCTCGACGTCGTCGAGTTCGCCTGACAGCCAGGTGAGGTGCGGCAGCAGGGCAAGCGCCCAGGACAACGTGTCCGGGTCGCCTCGGCGACGCGACAAGGCAATGGCCTGCTTGGCATCACTGCGAGCTTGTTCCAACGACCCCATACGTGCCAATATCGCGGCCCGGACCTGAAGTGCTCTGACGTATGGGCTGTAGCTCATGAGAGCCGAACCCAGTTCGAGATTGCCGTTACAAACAGTCAACAAACGTTCGATACTATCCAGCCCGAGGGGCAACGGGCCCCGCCCACAGCTCACACTGATAGGAATTCCGAGCCAGAGGGCCACTTTCACTTCAGGGTCGTCGGAAATGTCCGCCAACTGAGATGCTTCCCACGCCACGGCCCAAGCCCCCGCAATGTCGCCGCTCCAGTGTCTCGCTGCGGCAGAGGCCATCAGGATCATGCCCTGTAGTCCCGGATCACCAAGCTGTTCCGCCAAAGCCCGGCCGTCGGTATAGAGGCGATCCGCCTCATCGGTGGCGATCCCGGTACGGGCCCCGAACTGCAACAGTCGAATGTGAGCGCGTACATTCAGCTCGAGACTTTCAGCGCCCTCGTCGACTTCCATCAGTAGATTGATGGCTACCTGCCAGCGGCGGCGCGCTTCTGTGATGTCAGTGCGAACTGCCCAGCTGCCGGCCCGGACATTCCACCGGGCCGCCTCCAGCTTTTGGCCGGCCCGTTCCCAGTGCCACGCAAGCACTGCGGCCCGCTCGCCGGAACGGGCGGGGTCATGCTCGAGAAGGGCCTTGGCCACCGCCGCATGCAGCCGCGCCCGCCGGTCGGAAAGAAGGCTGCGGTAGGCCACCTCCTGGGTGAGCGGGTGCCAGAAGCGGAACTCGACGACGGGAAGGTTGCCTTCTGCTTGGAGGAGCTCAGCAGCGCGCAAAGCTATGAGGGCATCTTGTAGCGTTTCGTGCGCGGACCCCGTCACCATGGCCAGAACCGGCTCGGCGAATGTGCGCCCGATAACAGCAGCGGTTTGGAGGATGGCCTTGTGCTCAATGGGGAGACGGTCGATGCGAGCTGCCAGTACAGCCTGAACGCTGGGAGGCACTTGCACTTCGTGAAGGGGCCGGGTGAGACGGTAACTTCCGGTGCCGCCGGTAAGGGTACCGTCCTCGACCAGGGCGCGCACCATTTCTTCGAGGAAGAAGGGATTGCCGCCAGTACGCTCCTGAACGAACTTGAGAAGTGCGACCAGGGATAGGTCGACTCCGAGCAGCCCGCCCAGCATTTCGGCCACCGCCTTGCTCGAGAGTGGAGCGAGAGGCAATTGACGGTAATACGAGTGGCGCATCCAGCCGACCGAGAACTCGGGACGGAAGTTGGCTATGACTAGTGTTTTGGAGCCCGGAAAGGACTCCACCAGTCGATCCAGGAAGACTTCGCTTTGCGGGTCGAACCAGTGCAGGAGGTTAATTCACAGGCCTTCTGAGAAGAGTGGTCGAGTGAGCCTGACGGTTCTTTGGTCGGAAGCCAGCTCACAATTGTTGCACAATCTGCGAATGACGCGTGTCACCCTTGAAGGACAACGGCTCCTACCGTTTTG
>DATNDR010000024.1:0-22909 GCA_035606945.1 Pseudonocardiaceae bacterium | reverse complement strand
TCGGGTTCGGTGTCCGCAGGCCGGAACGAGGAGTTGATCAATCCCTTCGTGCCGCCGTAGCGAGGTGGCGGATAGGACAGGAACGACATGTCGCTCTCCTTCGTCATACCGATTGAGGTGTCACCGCCAGCCTCGATCGCTGGGTATTCATCTGTCCAACACATGTTTGCCCGCGCCGGCGCAGTGCGTACGCCTCACCGGCTGAGTCCACAACGCCCACACCGGGCCGATTAGGGGAGACCCATGGCCAGCGCCGAAGACCAGCACATCGACCTGTTCGACAAGCTCGACTTTGAGGCGTGGAACGGCCCGGACTGGGAACTGTTTCGTCACTTGCACACCCACGACGTGGTCGTGGAGATGATGGGTCAGCGCACCGAGGGCTTGGATGCGCACGTGGACATGTGCCAGCAGATCGTCAAGCAGAACCCAGATCTGAAGATCGACGAGCACCCCATAAAGATCGCTCAGGGCGAGTGGACCTGTGTCGTTGCGCGGTTGTCCTCCGGCCAGCGGATGGTGACCGTCGCCCGGTGGCGCGACGACGCCATCAGCGAGGAGTACATCTTCATAGGCGACTCGGAGATGACCGCGTGAAACTCCAGCACCACCTGGGAGGTCTCGAAGGGCTGGACGGTCCGCTTGATTTCGAGAAGCGAGTCTTCGTCGAGGACTGGGAGCGGCGGATCTTCGGGATCCACGCTGCGCTGATGGGGCTGAGCAGTTCGCTGCGCGACGCGCTGCCAGGTTACGACCTCGACAAGGTACCCACCGCATTCACCTCGCCGTGGACGTGGGCGGATCTGCGCAAGGGCGCCGAGGCGATGAATCCGTTCGCGTACTTCCAGTACCGCTACTACGAGAAATGGTTGGGCGGCATCATCGCGTATCTGATCGACAACGGCTACCTCACACCGCGTGAGCTTGACGCGGTGCGCGCGCGTTACCGCCTCGATCCTGCCGCATCCGTTCCGCAGTTCGACAGCGAGGCGATCGACGACCAGGTGATCCGTTATCTGCGCGAGGGTGACTCGCCGCGGCGCGGTCCGGCGTCCCCCGCGTTCGCGGTGGGCGACCAGGTGACCGTCCGGAATCCACCGACGGAAGACCACACCCGGCTTCCCGGCTACTTGCGTGGCCACAGCGGTACTGTCGAAAGGGTTTTCGAAGGTAACTACGCCTATTTCTGCTCCACAGGTGCCGACGGACTCGGAGAACCTTGTCCTGTCTATGTTGTCCGCTTCGAACCCGCGCAGATCTGGGGACCAGGAGCCGAGCCGAACGCCGGACCGCTATTCGCAGAACTCTACGAGGTGTACCTCTCTCCTAAACCGGAAGACAGCCAGTGACTGCACAGTTCAACTATCCAAGCGACCGCGAAGAGTCCAGTGCCGCTCAGGTCCGCGCCTTAGAGGCGCTCCTTATCGAGAAGGGCGTCATCACTAGCGGCACCGTCGACAAGGTCCTCAGCTACTTCGAGTCCGAGATGACGCCTCTCAACGGCAGGAAGATCGTCGCACGCGCATGGATGGACTCCGATTTTGCTCGTCGTCTCGTGGCCGACACCCCGGCCGCGGTGGCGGAACTTGACCTGCCAGCGGGCATGGCAGGCGCCGAGGGCGAGCACCTGGCCGCGGTCATGAACGAGCCTGGGATTCACAACTTGGTGATCTGTTCGTTGTGCTCGTGTTTCCCGTGGCCGGTGCTAGGGCTGCCTCCCTATTGGTACAAGAACCCGGTCTTCCGAGCTCGTGCCGCGCGGGAGCCGCGGGCCGTTCTGCATGAGCTGGGTGTACCGCTCGGCCCAGATACCGAGATCCGTGTCTGGGACTCCAGCGGCCACTCCCGCTGGTTCGTTGTACCCGAGCGGCCCGCGGGCACCGAGGGGATGTCCGAAACGGAACTCGCGCAGCTGGTCACGACCGAGTCGATGATCGGCGTTGCGCTCGCCAAATCACCTGCGGAGAGCTGAATCCTATGGCGGAGACGAAGCTCCACCCAACTTGCATCGCGGACCTCAAGGCACCGACCTTCGATGAAGACTGGCAGCGCCGGGCGTTTGGGCTGGCAGTGGCGCTCGCCGAGTTCGGCCATTACCGCTGGGACGACTTCCAGCAGGCGCTAATCGCCGCGATCGGCTCATGGCAGGAGGTGCGCACCAACACCCGCGGCAAGTGGGAATACTACGAGCACTGGGTCACCGCCCTGAACAACGTGGTACGACAACACGGCCTTCTCGACGACGGCTACAGCAACCCCGACGACCGCCGTATCCCATCTATTCCACTCGACACCAACAACGCTCGGTGACACCGCACCGCAGAACCCGGCCTGCACCAGCGTAGTCACCGGCTGGGACAGGGCGCGAGTAAGCGAGGTTCGTGGATGCCGCCTATGGCAGCTCTGCCGATACTGTGGTGAAGTGAGTTCGGTGCGCCCAGTCCCGGAGACCGAGGTCATGGGCGGCGAGGAGCTCTCCGCCGACGACGTCTGGCGGTGGCCGCTGGGGCTCGGCGCGCTGTTCGCGGCGGTGACGGCGCTGTTCCGGTACGCCCCGCGGCGGCGGCAGCCCGGACTCTCCTGGCTGGCAGTCGGGGCCGGACAACTTCGACGACACCTACGGGCCCCTTACCGCGGTGATGGCGCTGCTGTTGTGGGCTAACCTCACTGGCATCGCCCTGCTCGCCGGGATCGCGTTGGCGGCCCAGCTCAAGGCCGTCCGAGCGGGCCGCGGAGTCTCCGGACGCGCTGGCGGGATCCACTGCCGCGGCGTCCCAGCATCGGTGGGACGCTCAGCACGCCGAGAGCGTCACCACCAGCACGTCCCGGAACGCCGGAGCGTCCATGTCGACTGGCCGGATTGGGCTGACGCTGTGCCAGGTCCGCCGATCGTCGCCCACGAGAAGTGTTCCCGGCTCGCTCAAGGTGGTCGTGAGGATCTCCCGCCCGTCCGGATCGAACACCGAGCTCTGCCCGCCGGCGGCGTTCCGCCGGGCGACCAGCAGCGACGAGACCAGGGTGACACCGTCTTGGTGGCGCCCCTCGGGGGTTGCGTCACCTCGACTGTCAGTCGAGCTCACCACCCGGAACGGGTGTACGTGCGCAATCCATTGAGGCGCGTCCTCGATGCCCGCGGCGATCTCGCTTAACAGCGGCAGCAGAGCAGCCAGGACGGGGTCAGCGACGAAAGTGTCGGTCAAGGGTTCGAACTCACGGCTCGCATCGGGGAACAGCCGGTTGGTGTTGGTCGGCTGCCGAAACTCTGCATGCGGTAGCAGACGCTGGGCTCCGTCCCTTGCGAGGACGAAACGTCCGTAGCGACGCATCCGGCGGGTGCCGGATTGCGCCGCGTACTTGTCCGGCCTCAGATCCTCCCAGTGCGCGGCGAATCGAGCCCATCGCGCATCGTCCGACTGTAGACACTGCTTTACGACGGCCGCCGGTATCGCGCGCGCGCCAGCCGAGGCCAAGGCGCTCCGAACTTCGTCGACGTGATCGACGTCTGCGACGACCCTCGCCGCTGCGTCACCGTCCGGCAATGAGTCGCGCTCAGCGCTCAGATCACCCATCGTCACCTCCGACTTCCGGAGGCTGACCATAGTGTGCGCTCCAGGACATGCTCGGGAACTTCCCGATCGCCGACGGATAGTGATAACCGGCTCGACTCCCAGCACCAGCAGCACCATGTTGTGGTAGGCGGGCCGCCGGGCCGGGCTCGCAGTGCCGCGGCGTTCGTGCTGGGTGCGCCGGCGCGTGACATGGGAGCATGCGTGCATGCCGTTTCGACGAACCGCTCAACACAGCGCTCAGCTCCACAGGCGCGCCGTGAAACACGGCGACCGCATAGCGACGTTGACGCGCTGACCAGCCATGTCGAACGAAAGCCGGGTCGAGGCGGTCGACGACGAGGCGGCGTTTTGGGACGACCGCTCGGCCGTGCTGGAGTGCCTGCGGGAAACGCCCCCGCGGATCCCCGCGTGGTACGGATACGACGCGGTCGGCTCGCAGTTGTGGGAGGAGCTCTCTGGGCTGCCGAGCTACTACCTGACACAGGCGGAGTTCACGCTGCTGGAGAGACACGCCGCAGAGATCGCCGACCGGCTCGGACCCTGCGTGGCGGAGCTGGGCAGCGGCAGCGCCAAGAAGACGCGGCTGCTGCTGTCCGCGTGCCTGCGGCGCCGGCGGACGACATACCTGCCGATCGACGTCAGTCGGGAGATGGTGGAGCACAGCGCCACAGCCCTTCCCGCCGAGCTGGACGGGCTGGCGGTGCACGGATTGTGGGGCCGGTACGAGGCGGGGCTGTCATACCTGCGCTCGGCCCGGACCGAGCCGTTGACCGTGGTGTTCCTGGGCAGCAACATCGGCAACACCACGTCGGCCGAGCGGGCCGCGCTGGTCGGCGACATCGCGAACACGCTGGAACCGGGCGACCGCTTCCTCGTCACGGCGGACCTGGTCAAGCCGGCGCCCGTGCTGGACGCGGCCTACAACGATCCGCCCGGGGCGTCGGCCCAAGCTCGTTTTCGGTTGAACCAGCTCGCACACTTCAGCCGGCGCTTCGACGGCGACGTGGTGCTGCACCGCTTCTACCCGCGAGCCCACTACGTCCCCGAGATCAGGACCGTCGAGGGGCATCTGTATGCCACCGAGGATCTGACGGTGACGCTGCGGGCCCTGGACCACACGCTGACCCTGCGCTGTGGCGACCGCATTTGCCACGGGCACTCGGTGAAGTTCCACCGGCCTGAGTTCGTCGACGCGGTGTGCGCCCGCGGCTTCGAGCTGGACGCCGAGTGGATCGACGCCGTGTGGCAGTACGGCCTCTTTCTCTTCGTCCGCCGATAGTGCGGCTCAGCCGCGACTGTGATCGCCCGCGGCAACAGGGCTGAACCCACCGACTGAGTGGTCTAACAATCCTCGTTTTCGGGCATTCGTGCTGGGGACTGGTCATGATTCACGCTGGGAGGCCGCGATGCTCGCGCTGATCCTTTTCCTCATCCTGCTCTACGTCGCGGCAGGCATCATCGGCTTCGTCGTCAAGGGCCTGTTCTGGCTGTTCGTCGTGGCCGGCGTGCTGTTCTTGATCACGCTGGTGCTCGGCGGCGTGGTGGGCGGCCGCCGATCGGCGCGCCGTACCAGGTGATCCCGCGCCGGCGGGCTGCTGGGCGCAACGGCCGCCAGGACTTGGGGGTTGGTCGGGTGCGCTTCGGGGTAGCTGTAGACCGATGGCGTCCAGTCACGAGTCAGTGGTCAAGGTGCTGCTCGACCGCTTCGGTCACACGTATGCAGAGCAGGCCGGCATTCACCTTGCCGATAAGCCCTCGCCGCTCTACGAGCTACTGGTGCTCGCCACGCTGCTGAGTGCGCGGATCTCCGGCGACGTCGCGGTCGCGGCAGCCAAGGAGTTGTTCGCCGCCGGGTACCGGACACCCCAAAAGATGCAGCAGGCGAGCTGGCAGGACCGGGTGGACGCGCTGGGCCGCGGCCATTACCGCCGCTACGACGAGCGGACGTCGACCATGCTGGGTGAACAAACCACGCTGCTGCTCGAACGCTGGCACGGGGATCTTCGCAAGCTTCGCGATGAGGCCGGTGGCGATCTGGAACAGATCCGTGAATTGCTCACCGAATTCAAGGGCATCGGGCCGGTCGGTGCAGACATCTTCCTGCTAGAGGTGCAGGCGGTGTGGCCGCAGGTCGCGCCGTACCTGGATGGGCGCGTAATCACGGCAGCGGAGAAGGTCGGCCTGCCGTCGGACGTGCGGAAGCTGGCCGGGCTGGTCGACTCGCCGGGCGAGTTGGCGCGGCTGTCCGCAGCACTCGTGCGGGTCTCCCGGAAATCCCGGGCCGCGGATGATATCAAGAGCGCCGCGACGGGCTAGATGAGCAAGAGGGGGCGGGCGGTGCCAGGCCGGATCGAGGACTACGGGCTGATCGGTGACCTGCACACCGCGGCGCTGGTCGGTCGCGACGGTTCGATCGACTGGCTGTGCCTGCCGCGGTTCGACTCGCCGGCATGCTTCGCGGCACTGCTGCACGACGAGCGCGCCGGACGCTGGTCGCTTGCGCCGGCCGGTGGCGGCGGCTGCAGCCGGCGGTGCTACCGCGGGAACTCGCTGGTGCTGGAGACCGAATGGCAGACCCCGCAAGGCACCGTGCGGGTCGTCGACGGGATGCCGCCGCGCGGGCAGGCCGCCGACGTGGTCCGCGTCGTCGAAGGCGTCTCGGGTCGGGTGCCGATGTGCATGGAGCTGGTGCTGCGTTTCGACTACGGCTCGGTGCCGCCATGGGTGCGCCTCATGGACGGCGAACACTGCGCGATCGCCGGCCCGGACGCGGTCTGGCTGCGCAGCGACGTGCCCATCGAGCACGCGCGAGGCCGGTTGGGCGCCCGTTTCGAGGTGCAGGCCGGGCAGCGGGTGCCGTTTGTGCTGACCTACACCGCGTCCCACGCTCGCAAGCCACGCGCGGTCGACGGGCTGGCAGCGGTGGCCGATACCGAGCGGTTCTGGACCGAGTGGATCGGGCGCTGCGACTACCGGGGCGGCTGGCCAGACGCGGTGCGGCGGTCGCTGGTCACGCTCAAGGCGCTGACCTACGCCCCGACCGGTGGCGTGGTGGCCGCAGCGACGACGTCGCTGCCCGAGCAGCTGGGCGGGCAGCGCAACTGGGATTACCGCTACTGCTGGCTGCGCGACGCCACGTTCACCCTGCAGGCACTGGTGGGCACCGGTTACGTCGAGGAGGCGAAGGCCTGGCGGGACTGGTTGCTGCGCGCGTCCGCCGGCGACCCTGCCGACTTGCGGATCATGTACGGGCTCGACGGCAGCCGCCGGATCCCGGAGTTCACCCTGGACTGGCTGTCCGGTTACGAAGCTTCCACCCCGGTCCGGGTCGGTAACGCCGCCGCCGGGCAGTACCAGCTCGACACCTGGGGGGAGGTGCTCGACGGGCTGCACCTGGCCCGAAACGCTGGGCTGGCCACCTCGGAGGACGCCTGGGATCTGCAGCTGGCACTGCTGGAGTTCCTCGAAGGCCACTGGGACGACCCGGACAACAGCCTGTGGGAGGTCCGCGGTGCGCGCCGGCACTTCGTCCACTCCAAGGTCCTGGCCTGGGCCGGAGTCGACCGCGCCGTCCAGGCCGTCGAACGTTTCGGCCTTCCGGGGCCCGGGCAGCGCTGGCGGCAGTTGCGCGAGCAGATCCACGCCGACGTGTGCGCCCGCGGGTACGACCCGGACCGGGGCACCTTCACCCAGTTCTACGGCTCACAGGGCCTGGACGCGGCACTGCTGCTCATCCCGCAGGTGGGGTTCCTGCCGTGGCACGACGACCGGGTCGTCGGTACCGTCGAGGCCGTCCAGCGGGAGCTGTGCCAGGACGGCTTCGTGCTGCGCTACCAGCCGGCGGCCGATGGCGGAGTCGACGGGCTGCCCGGCGCGGAGGGTGTTTTCCTGGCGTGCTCGTTCTGGCTTGCTGACGCGTTGTACGGCATCGGGCGAGCCCGCCAGGCGCAGGCGCTGTTCGAACGGTTGCTCGCCCTGCGCAACGACCTCGGCCTGCTCAGCGAGGAGTACGACACCGTGGCCCAGCGCCAGCTCGGGAACACCCCGCAGGCATTCAGCCACGTCGGGTTGGTCAACACCGCTCGTCACCTCAGCGCCGCTACCGAGCATCACACCGTGCCCTCCCGGTCGGGAAGGAGATCGTCAGAACAGCCATGAGAGCACTGACCGTCCAGCCGGCCCGGCCCGGCCCGCCGCAAGTCGTCGACGTCCCGGAACCGCTGCCCGGCGAGCACGATCTGCTGGTGGACGGCCTCGCAGTCGGCGTGTGCGGTACCGATCGGGAGATCGCTGCGGGCGAGTACGGCTGGGCGCCGCCGGGTCACGGTCGGCTGGTCCTGGGTCACGAGTCGCTGGGCCGGGTACGCGCCGCGCCCGCTGATTCCGGCTTCGCCGCCGGAGACCTCGTGGCCGGCGTGGTACGCAGGCCGGATCCGGTGCCGTGTGGCGCATGCGCGCAAGGCCAGTTCGACATGTGCCGCAACGGTCGTTACACCGAACGGGGCATCAAGGAACTCGACGGCTACGCCAGCGAGCGCTGGCGGGTCGAGGCGAGCTACGCGGTGCGCCTGAACCCCCGCTTGGCCGAGGTCGGCGTGCTCATGGAACCGACCAGTGTCGTCGCCAAGGCGTGGGACCAGGTAGAGCAGGTCGGCCGGCGGTCCTGGTTCGATCCCCAGCGCGTCCTGGTGACCGGCGCCGGGCCGATCGGCTTGCTCGCCGCGCTACTCGGGGTGCAGCGAGGGCTGGACGTGCATGTGCTCGACATCGTGACCTCCGGCCCCAAGCCCGACCTGGTGCGCGCGCTGGGCGCCACTTACCACCATGAGGGCGTCGCCGAGGCCACTCGGGGTGCTGAGCCCGACGTGATCATCGACGCCACCGGCGTGTCCGCGGTGGTATTCGACGCGATATGCGCCACCGCGTCCTACGGCATCGTCTGCCTCACCGGGGTGTCCTCGGCCGGCAAAGCAATCACCCTCGACGGCGGGGCGCTCAACCGCGAACTGGTGCTGGACAACAATGTGGTCGTCGGATCGGTCAACGCTAATTGCACCACTACGATCTCTCCGCCACGGCCCTGGCTCGAGCCGATCTGGATTGGCTCAATCGCCTGATCACCCGGCGGGTGCCGCTCGAGCGGGCCGGCGACGCGTTCGAGCCGCAGCCAGACGAGGTCAAGGTGGTCATCACCCTGGGTGACGAGTGACCGGTTCCAGCACCTGCCGTGGATCCATGCCCAGAAGTTGATCAAGCTCGGTACCGTACACCGTATTGGTCTCCAGCAGCCGGGCGGCGACGCATTCCAGTCGAATCCGATGTTCCCGCAGGTGAGCCTCAACCTGATCCATGATGCCGATTGTGTCAGAAATTCCGATTTGGCGGCACAGGCCATACGCCAGTAACAGCTCGTCGGATTCTGGCGGTATGGCAGCTGATGCCAATTTGTTGAAAACCACTTTCTCTGCGAATGGGCCGCCATACAACACCCATATCCGGTCGATCACCGAGGGCTCCTCGCTCAGCCGCATCCCGCCCTCACCGTCGATGCCATGCAGTTCGATGACGGCGACGCCCAGGCCGCGCGCGGCAGCAACAAGAGCGTGCCCGGCCTCATGTACGGCCGCCCGGTTCCGTTCGGTATCCGCCATGCCCATGTATGGAGCGTAGCCGAACGCTACGCTCCGTAGTGGACACTGGATAAGGTGATTGGTGAGGCAGAGCTGCTCAGCCGGACCGGAATGGCGTCGTAGCCGCGCAGGACCCGGGTGGGGCGCCGGTGGGGGGCATCGGCAAGGGTCAGATGGGGGAACCGGCGGAACAGGGCCCGGAGGCCGATCTCGCCCTCCAGACGGGCCAGGGCGGCGCCGACGCAGTAGTGAATGCCGCTGGAGAATGCCAGATTCTGTGCTGCATTGACGCGTTGGATATCGAACCGGTGTGGATCGGGGAAGACCGCGGGGTCGCGGTTCGCGCCACCCAGCAGCAGAATGATCAACGAACCGGCTGGCATCCGGCGTCCCGCCACCTCGGTGTCCCGGTGCGCGACCCGCCCAGTGCGTTGCACTGGTGATTCGTAGCGCAGGACCTCCTCCACCGCATCGACCCAGCGCTGTGGTTGGGCGCGAAGCAGATCCAGCTGGTCGGGATGGCGCATCAGCAAGACGGCACCGTTGCCCAGCAGGTTGACCGTGGTCTCGAAGCCGGCGGCGAGTAGCAGCATCGCGATGCTGCTCAGCTCGTCGGTAGTCAACTGATCGCCCTGGTCGTGCGCCGTCACCAGGGCGCTGAGCACGTCGTCCCGGGGAGCGCGGCGCAGTTCGGCGAAGTGGCCGAGCATCCAGCGGTGCAGCGCGGCGATGTCCCGCTCGCTGCGCCGGAAATCGCGGTAGCTCAAGCCGAGATCGAGCGACAGTGCGGCGCCGGCGCCCCATTCGAGGAACTGGCGGCGCATCGCCACCGGGGCTCCGAGGATCTCAGCGATCACGGTGGCCGGCAGCAAGCTGGCGTAGTGCTGCACCAGGTCCAGCGTCGGAGAGCCGAGCGCGGACCGGGCGATCTCGTCGAGCAGCTCCTCCGCGATCTGCTCGACGCGAGGGCGCAGCGCGGTGACGGCCCGCGCGCTGAATGCCCGGGTGACCAACTTGCGGTAACGAGTGTGCTCAGGTGGGTCGGCTACCAGCATCGATGGTGGCTCGATAGGCCCCAGCACTGACCGGCCGCCGATCTTCATGCCCAATCGCAGGATTCCGGTTCGCAGATCCAGGCGCATCTGGCCGAAGTCCGGACTGCGCAACACCGCCAGGCACACATCGTGATGCGCCGAGATCAACGCGAGCTCGGAGCGGACCAGGGGACCCTGCGCGTGCATTCGATCGTAGTAGGGGAACGGATTCTCGCGCATCGCCGGGTCGATGATCAGGCGCGCACCCGCGTCGCCGGCCCGCATCTGGCGCTGCACCGTCCGCCTGACCAGCCCGTGCCGGACCACCCAACGGATCCTGCGTCGTAGCTCCATCCGAGACCTCCGCTGCCGCCCCGTCAGACGATACTACGAAGTTAGACAGACGTATGTATAACGCCGACCGGTCGGAGACTGACCGGGGGCGATAGGCCCGGCAAGCCGGCGACGGTCGAGGAAGTGGGCGTGCTGGGGGCCCGTGCCGCCGGATCGCTGGGGGTGTGTGCCATTCCAGGTGGTGAGACGGCCGAATCCACGACTGGCCTAGTCTCGATTACCCAATGGCATCGATGAGACGAGCTGATCACTGGACGGGCAGCGGTGCAGGGCCATTTGGGTGGTTGTGGAGCCTAACCTACCGTTCGGGGGGCACCTTCTTGCGGTTTGCGTTAGGCATACATAGCCTAACTATCACTCGATAGGCTGGCGGGAATCTGGCATTCGGAGGGTTCGATGTTGACCAGTAGGTGGCGGAGCTGGAGTCTGATGCTGATGGTTGTCAGCGCAGTGGGACTCGCGGGTTGCTCCGGCGGTGGCGACACGTCGGTGGCGCCCGCCGCGCCTACGACGACGTCTGCCGCTGCGCCGCAAGAACAGTCGGCGAACGCCGCTGAGGTGGCCGCGGGGCTGCGAAAGATCGACCAGCTTGCCAAGGGGATCGCTGAGTCGGCGGGTACCGACAAAGCCAGGGCAGCCAGCATTGACGGCCAGATCGAGCCGACCTGGAAACCGATCGAGGACACCGTCAAGGCCAACGACCAGGACACGTACCTCACCATGGAGGACAACTTCGCAGTGCTGGAGAAGGCGGCAGACGAGGGGGACGCCGCGGCGGCGACCAAAGGTTCTGCCGCGATCTCGTCGGCGGTGCAGGCTTACCTCGCGAAGTACTCAGGATGATCAGACGCCGACTGATCGGGGTGCTGCTGGCGTTGGCCGTGTTGGTGCCCGTCGTCTCCTGGCTGGGTATGCCCGGTGCCCTGGCGGCACCACAGGCCCAGCAGCTCGCCACCTCTCAACAGGCGATTTCCCGCGACGAGGCCATCCGCCAGCTGGCCGTGGTGCGCGCGTCGATCGATCAGACCCTCGAGCTGGTGAAGCAGGGAAAGATCGATGAGGCCTACACGCAGGCCAAAACGGGATACCTGGACCATTTTGAGTACGTCGAAATCCCGCTGCGCGTGGTGGCGCCGGACCTGACCGCTGAGGCGGAGACGAAGTTCGCGGAGATTCGTGGCCTGATCAAGGACAATGCCCCGGTTGACACCGTACGGACGAACATCATCGACCTGCGGCGGTTGATCGATGACACCGAGCGGCGGTTGACCGACACCGGGTTCGACGCCGCTGCCGTGGTGGCCGGGCAGTCCTTCCTGATCATTTTCCGGGAGGGTCTCGAAGCGGTCCTGCTGTTGACGGCGTTGCTGGGATATCTGGAGGCCACCAAGGCAACCCAGTATCGCAAGCCGATCACCTGGGGTGTGATCATCGGGTTGGCGGCTACCGCGGTGACGTACCTGGTGCTGCGGTCGGTCCTGGCGGTGTTGCCAGTCGGGCGGGAGGTGCTGGAGGCAGCCGTCGCCACCGCCGCTGTCGCGGTCCTGCTCTACATCTCGTTCTGGCTGATCGCCCGATTGGAGCATCGCCGCTGGATGGAGTTCCTGCGCAGCAGGCTGTTCAACGCGGTGTCGATCGGGTCGACGACCGCGCTGGTCCTGGTGGGCTTCACGGCGATGTACCGGGAGGGGCTGGAGACGGCCCTGCTCTACCAGGCGCTGGTCGAATTCGGTGAGGGACTGGGCTGGTGGATTATCGTTGGGTTGGCGGTCGGGCTGGTCACCTTGGCAGTGGTGTCCTACCTGATCTTCCGGTTAGGCCGCCGACTGCCCATCAAGACCTTCCTGGTGTGTGCGGTGCTGCTGCTGATGGCGACCTCGGTGGCGTTCCTCGGCAACGCGGTACGCAGCCTGCAGACAGCTGACCTGGTCGATCTCACCCCCATCGACGGGCTGCCGCGCGCCCCGATCTTCCTGTCCCAGGCGTTGGGTTACTGGCCCAGCGTGCAGACCCTGAGCAGCCAGGCGGTCCTGGTGGCGGTGTACGTGCTGGGCGCGACATGGTTGTTGATGGTGCGGCCTCGCCGGCGGGAGGCCCGATGGGTGTCCGGGTAGGCGCAGACGTCGGTGGCACGTTCACCAAGGCGGTCGCGATCGACTCGGTGACCGGTGAGCTTGCCGGGCGGGCCGTGGTGCCCACCACCCACGGCCACCCCGACGGGGTGTCGGCTGGTGTGGTCGATGTCGTGGCGAAATTGGTCGCCGAGGTGGGTGCGAACAGCATCGAGCTGGTCACCCACTCCACCACGCAGGCGGTCAACGCGCTGCTGGAGGGCGACACCGTGCCGGTCGGCGTGCTCGGCATGGCTCGGCCGCCGTACCTGCGCAAGGCCCGTAACCGGACTCAGATCGGTCGAGCCGTCGCGCACGAGTTTCTCGATCTGTCCGCGGGATTCGACCCCGAGACCGCTCGGCAGGCGCTGGCCCGGCTAGCCGATGCCGGTGCCAAGGCGGTGTGCGTGGCCGAAGCGTTCGCACCCGACGATTCGACGTGTGAGGACGCGGTGGCTGCGCTCGCGGCCGAGCTGGCCCTGCCCGTGACGACGTCCTCGAGCTTGACCGGTCTGTATGGCCTGGAACTGCGCACGGTTACCGCCGCGCTCAACGCCTCGATCCTGCCGATCGCGCTGCGCACCGCGGAGGTGGTCGAGGCCGGGGTCGCCGCCGCCGGAGTGACCTGCCCCGTCATGGTGATGCGCGGTGACGGCGGCGCCACCGACCTGGCCGGTTTCCGGGCCGCGCCGGCTCGTACGCTGTACTCCGGGCCGGCGGCCTCCGTGGCCGGAGCCCTGCGCACGCTGCGCATCGGCGACGGGGTGATCGTCGAGGTCGGCGGGACGTCCACCAATGTCGCGGCGATCACCGCGGGCCGTCCCGCGCTGTCCTACGTCCGGGTCGCCGGGCAGGCCACCGCCGTCCGTGCGCTGGACGTGCAGGTCGCCGGGGTCGCCGGGGGATCGATGCTGCGGGTTCGCCGGCGCCGGATCTACGGGGTCGGGCCGCGCAGCGCGCACATCGCGGGGCTGACGTATTCGTGCTTCCTCGCCCCGGAGCGGCTGGCCGGCGCGCGCCCGGAGACACTCGCGCCGCGACCTGGCGATCCCGCCGACTACCTGGTGCTCCGGCTGACCGACGGCACGGCGGCCGCGCTGACCAACACCTGCGCGGCCAACGCGCTGGGGCTGGTTCCGGAGGGCGACTACGCCGCCGGGCACCCTCGTTCGGCGATCACGGCGATGGACATCGCCGGCCAGGCGCTGAGGCTGCCCGGTGCCGAGCTTGCCCGCCGGATGATGCAAGCCTCCACCGAGGCGCTGGCCGATCTCGTCACTTCGGTGGCCGCCCAGCACCGCCTCACCCAGCCGACGTTGATCGCCGTCGGTGGCGGTGCCAGCGTGCTCGGCAGGCCGCTAGCGGGCACGCTCGGGCTGGACTGCCAGATCCCCCCGCACGCCGAGGTGATCTCCTCGATGGGTGACGCGCTGTCGTTGGTTCGCGCCGAGCGGGAACGCACGGTCTCTCGGCCCACTCCTGCTGAGGTCGACGCACTGATCGCGGAGGTGGAAGCCGAAGCGTTGGCCGCCGGCGCGTCGCCGACCTCGCTGCAGGTCCAGGTCAGCCAGATCGGGGAGCGCGGCGCGATCCGCGCGGTGGCCGTGGGTGCCCTCGTGCTCGGCTCCGGTGTGGTACCCGGGCGGCCTCCGTTGAGCCGCGAGGCGATCGTCGAGGTGGCCCGCGCGGCGGGGGGCTCAGCCCAGGTCGACCCGGTCGGGCGGTTCTGGCTGAGCCGCCTGAATGGCCGGGTGCTGCTGCTCGACCGGTTCGGCGACCCAGCCCTTGACGTTCAGGGGGAGGCCATTCTGGTGAACGAGACCGGTGGCGAGCCGCTGCGGGCGACGCTCGGGTCGGTGGTCTCCCGGCATGTTCGCCACGTCGGGCCGGTCACGGTGCAGCCCACCACCTGGGTGGTCCAGCAAGGCCGGATCCAGGAACTGGCCGATCCGGAGGCGATCGAGGCCACCGTCGGTGCCGGCGCTGCCGCGGTCATCGTCGGGCGCGGGTAGACATGGCGATCTACACTCCGCAAGCCCAGCGCCGCCGGCAATTGGTGATCGTGACGGTGGTGGCGTTCCTGCTGGGCGGCCTGCTGGGCGGGTTCGTGGGCCGGATCCTCGCGCCGACTCCGGCGGATCGGGTGGCGTCGGTGCGGGAGCAGGCACGGCAGACGTCGTCACAGTTACGGGTGCTGTCGGTGCACTTCGAGGACAACGCGGCGTCGCTGGCTGCAGGCGGTGACGCGGGCGCCGGTCTCGCGCTTCAGCGCGCCGATGACGATCTGACCAGGGTGCTGCAGCAAGCCCCGTGGGTCACCACGCAGCAGGGCACCAACCTGCTCAACAACCTGCATGGGCTGGAAGCAGCGGTGCGGGCCGGGGCGACGAAGCCGCCTTTCGCCAGCAACGTCGACCGGCTCGCCCAGGACATCGACACCACCTTCGGTCTGGCCTCACCCGCCTCCTGACCGCCAATCCGCCGTCCGGTAGTGCCGCAAATCGTTTATGGACGCGCGCTGGCGCCCTTCTTAACAGTATCTGAAATGGACACCGTATCCCGTGCGAAAATGGCCGATCGGCTCTGACATCATGCTGCGACTTTGATTTTCACCCGCATTATGAGGAAATAGTCGTGCACCTCAGCGCTGCCTCGTTGACTAGTGACGTGGCCCGGTGAACCCAGGAGAATCACTGATGACTACCTTTACCGCGCCCGAGGCGCCCACCCCCGATGCGGCAGGTGGGCCCGGGCTGAGCGTGCAGTCCGTCGCTGAACTCGTCGCCGGCACAGTGTGTGGCGTACACCGAGTCAACGGTCAGTTCGTCCGCGTGAACGCCACGGTCGGTGACGATGGATACATCGACGTGGACGTCACTCAGATCGATTTCACCGCCGAGAACGCCACCGTCCGGGTATTGCTGTACCCCACTGCTGCGCAGCCGGTCCCGCCGAGATCCGTTCCCGGGCCGAGAAGCGTGGCGTGAACCGCGGGAATGGTTTGCCGGGCACCACCGGTTGAGTTTGAGCGATGCGGTGAGCATCGCTGTAGATCGACAAGGTGGTGGCAGTGGGCGCGGAGCGGGAATCGGCGTCATCGTCAGCTCCCCCGACCGTTGCGCGATTGCCCCGCGAGGTGTGGATGCTGGTCGCGGTCAGTTTCGTGATCGCGGTCGGCTTCGGCATCGTCGCTCCTGCCCTGCCGACCTTCGCGCGCAGTTTCGACGTCAGCGTCACCGCGGCCTCGATCGTGATCAGTGCCTTCGCCTTCATGCGGCTGGCGTTCGCCCCCGTCAGCGGCAGGCTGGTGTCAGCGTTGGGCGAGCGCCTGGTCTACATCTGGGGCATCACCGTGGTCGGCCTGTCCACCGGTGCCTGTGCCTTCGCCGCTGATTACTGGCAGCTGCTGGTGCTGCGGTCACTGGGCGGTATCGGGTCGACCATGTTCACCGTTTCCGCCGTCGCGCTGTTGATCCGGCTCACCCCGCCGCGGCTGCGCGGACGATCCACAAGCCTGTGGTCCAGCAGTTTCCTGCTGGGCAGCGTCAGCGGTCCGTTGTTCGGCGGCGGGCTGATCGCGATCTCACTGCGCGCGCCGTTCGTGGTCTATGCGGCGGCACTGTTCCTGGCCGCCGTGGTGGCGTGGCTGCTGCTGCGGCGTTCCCCGGCAATCGGTGCCGCACCGGCCGCCACCCCTGCCCTGACCGTGCGCCAGGCCTGGGCGCATCCGGCCTACCGCGCCGCGCTGGCCACCAATTTCGCCAACGGCTGGGCTGTCTACGGCGTGCGCGTGTCGTTGGTGCCGCTGTTCGTCGTCGAGGTCCTGCACCGTACGGGGTCGTTGGCCGGCGTGGCACTGTCGGTCTTCGCCGCCGGCACCGTGACCGTGCTGACGTTCTCCGGGCGGCTCGTGGATGTTCTCGGGCGTCGCTTACCGATGCTGGTGGGTCTGGCCGTCACCGGTGGCGCGACGATGTGGTTGGGCTTCACCCGCGGGGTGCCAGAATTCCTGGTTGCCGCGCTGATCGCCGGTGCCGGCACCGGGCTGGTCACGCCGGCCCAGGGCGCCACGGTGGCCGACGTGATCGGCTCCCGGGCCAAGGGTGGCCCGGTGCTGGCCGTGGTGCAGATGACCGCCGATATCGGCTCGATTCTCGGACCGATCGCCACCGGCCTGCTCGTCGATCACCTGTCCTACCCGGCGGCGTTCGTCCTGACCGGCGGTGTCGCCTTGCTCGCCGCGGTGGTCTGGCTGCGCTCGCCCGAGACACTGCCGCGCAAGGACGGTCAGCCGGCGCCGATCCCGATCAGCGTGCCGACCAGGTAGGTCGCTGCCGCCGCGATGGCGCCGAACCCCACCTGGCGCAGCCCGCCCAGCCACCACGGGCGGGTGGTGAACCAGGCCGCCAGCGCGCCGGCCACGAACAGCCCCGCTGCACCCGCAGCCAGACCCACGGCCAGCTTGGGGAATCCGAGCAGGTAGGGGAGCAACGGGACCAGCGCACCGACCGCAAAGCACAGGAATGACGAGCCGGCGGCCAGCCACGGGGACGGCTGATCCTCGGGGTTGACGCCGAGCTCCTGGTTGACGTGGACCCGGACCGCCAGCGACGGGTTGGCGTGTATTTCCTCCGTCACCTGCTGCGCTGTTTTGCGGGTCAGGCCCATTCGCACGAATGAGGCGATCAGCTCGGCCTTCTCCGCTTTTGGATGCCGGCGTAGCTCCTCACGTTCCACCGCCACCTCGGCGCGCACCGAGTCGTTCTGCGTCTCCACGGACGCATACTCGCCCAGCGCCATGGAAAACGCTCCTGCCACCAACCCGGCCATCCCGGTCAGCACGATCACGTGCGCACGCGCTCCGCTGCCACCCACACCGGCGATCAACGCGATGTTGGTGACCAGGCCGTCCATCGCGCCGAACACCGCCGGCCGCAGCCACCCTCCGGAGACGTCCTGATGAACGTGCCCGATCTCACCGCCTGGATGGCCAGTCATCATTCATCACCGCACCTCGGCACCGTCCTCGACGACCACGGTACGGAGTGCATCGAGTCGCGTTAGTGCTGAGGTTGCCCTGGCCATGGCCAGCCTCACCTGCGGTTGCGTCCATCGACTACGCTGCGCGGATGCTCCGGCTATCCCGCCCCGTTGTCGACGGTCTCGGCACTGTGGTGCGGCTGGGGCTCGCGGCGGTCTTTCTGGTTTCCGGTGCGCTCAAGATTATCGACCCGGCGCAGACCCGGGTCGCGGTGACCGCCTACGAGCTGCTGCCGCCGGATCTGATCGGCCCGGTCGCCACCGCGTTGCCGCTGCTGGAGCTGGCCCTGGGAACCCTGCTGGTGGCGGGCGCGTTCACCCGGTGGGTTGCCTTCGCCAGTGGGCTGTTGCTGGTGGTGCTCATCGCCGGGATGGCACAGGCGTGGGCCCGCGGATTGTCCATTGATTGCGGGTGCTTCGGTGGGGGTGGGGCGGTCCCCCAGGGCAGCACGCGGTACCCGCAGGAGTTGGCTCGTGACATCGGGTTTGTGTTACTGGCGTTGTGGCTGCTGCTGCGCCCCCGGACGGCGCTGAGCGTCGACGGGTGGCTGCGCGCGGAACCGGACACAGGGTGGGGTGGAGCCGGTTACCCGGCGGGATGAGCAGGGAGGAACGAGTTGTGAGCGGCGCCGAAAGGACTCAGGACAAGCGCGCTCGGCAGGGCGCACAGGCGGTCGCGGCCGCGCGTAGTAGCGGCGGTGGTAGCCGCCGCGGAGTGATTGCCGGGATCGCCATCATCGTGGTGCTCATTGTGGTCGTCGGGGGGGCGCTACTGCTGCAGCATCGCAACCAGCCGCGAAACCTCGGCCCGGCGATCCCCGTTGCGGCCGCCGGGCCGCAGTACCCGGTGACCGTGAAGGGCGACACCATCGTGACCGGTAGTCCCCAGGCGCCGGTGACCATCGACATCTACGAGGACTTCCTGTGCCCGCACTGCGGCCAGTTCGAGCACACCTACCATCCGCGGCTGGCCCAGGCGGCCGCAGACGGGAAGGCGAAGGTGATCTATCACCCCGTCGCCATCCTCGATTCGCGCTCGGTGCCGGCCGGGTACTCCACGCTGGCCGCGGGGGCGACGTTCTGCGCTGCCAACGCGGGCATCTTCCCCCGCTTCCACGACAGCTTGTTCGCCAGCCAGCCGACCGAGGGCGGTCCCGCCTGGACAACGGCCCAGCTCCAGCAGCTTGGCAGGACCCTCGGCGCTGGTGATGGATTCGCGAAGTGCGTGCAGGCCGGTGCCGACCAGCGCATCGAGACTGCCACGGACAACGCCAGTAACTACATCAGCGGGCTGCGATCGGATCACCTTTTCGGCACTCCGACTGCCCTGGTGAACGGAGCGGTCGTGACCGACGTGACCGATGGCCAATGGTTGGACCAGGCGCTCAGCGGCGCTCCCCGCTGAGCTGATCCTGCATCGGGATCACCACGGGCCTCGTGTACGGTGGCTTACGCACCCCGGCCGGTCCGTGGTGATCTCATCGGGGCTGTAGCGCAGCTGGTAGCGCACCGCACTGGCAGTGCGGGGGTCACGGGTTCGAATCCCGTCAGCTCCACCGTTCTTACCTGCAGTTTTGGTCTTGTACCAGCTTTTTCTCTCGATCAATGTCACCGAAAATGTCACCAGGTAGTATCCCGGCATGGTCAAGAAGCCGGCTGCCAATGGTCGCGAGCGTGGGCACATCCGGCGGCGGGGGAACTCCTACCAGGTCCTGGTGTATGCGGGCCTCGATCCGCTGACCGGCCGAGAACTGCGCCTCACCGAGTCGACCACCGACGAGGCCAAGGCAAAAGAGATCTTGAAGCGCTTTCGTGCTCAGGTCGACGAACAACGTCACGCACGGACTAAAGCCAGCTTCCGGGTTGTGATGGAGGCGTGGTTGCGGGTACATGAGATCGACGAGACGACCCGAGAGGGTTACGAGGCCTACGCACGTCTATATATCAATCCGGCGTTCGGCGATGAGCCGATTGGCAAGATTACTGCGAGGCTGTTGGAGGAGTTCTACGCCGAGCTGCGGCGGTGTCGCGTTCGCTGCGATGGGCGGCCCATGGTAGATCACCGAGTGGAAGGGCCGCATGAGTGCCGAACCATTCGGCATCGACGACCACCGGGTCGACCTCCCACAGGGGGATACCCCGCACACGACTGTGCCGCAGCTGGCTGCAAGGTAATCGAGTGTCCGCCGCACCAATGTCGACCGCTATCAGCTGGGACCATCCGCCGGATTCATGTCGTGATCAGTGCCACGTTGGCTGCAGCGATGCGCGAGGAGTTGCGCCACATGCGCGACTACCGCGTCGCAGCCACCGCCAACCGCAGCGTCGTCGGGATCATGAACGAGTTTAGTCGCCTCGCCGTGGCCCACCGTGACCGCGCTCCCTGCCCGGATCTGACTGACCTTGCTCAACGATTGGCCACCACTCCCTGCAGCCCGCTGTATGGCAGGAACGTCAGCCCTGACCGCGAACTGGCCGCATTCCTGCACACTGCCACGTCCACCTGCAGGTCCTCCTGCTCCCAACACTGAACGGCGATGAGGTGCTCCATAGCGCCCAGGCAGATCAGGCCACCTCTCAGCGGCAGAGGTGCGCGCCGGCCACAGTCAAGATCGTCGGCCGAAGAGAGCGTTGGGAGTTATGGCACGTCAGGATCGGGGTGGTCGTTGAGAAACCGGGTGGCTGCGTCGTGGTCGATGAGCGAGTTGTCGACGAGCCAGTCGACCGCGCGGCGTTGGGCGCGGGTCTCGTGAAAGGTGTGCCACGCCGGCAGCAGGTGCGGATGTTGTTGGTGCAGCACGTCTTTGAAACGACGAAAGGCGCCCTTGCCCTCAAGGGCTCGCGCCAGCCTGCGTCGGGCTTGGTCATCGCTGACCCGCTCGGCGAAGTCGGCCATGTCCTGGTACCAGACGTAGGACGGGAGGGGGTCGATGCCGATCAGGTCCAGGTCATCGAGGTCGACGGGTGTCTGGCCGTCGATACCGGTGTCGGAAGTCCACAACACGACCTGCCCGGTCTGCGGATTGATCAGCCAGCGATGCTCGTAGTCGGTCTGGTCGCCAAGAGCGGCAGCGATCTCCTCCACGTCCAGGCTGCTTAGGTCAAGCATCGGATCACGATATCGCGGCAGATGCGGCCAGCCGCCGCGACAGCTTGGACCTCTATCGATGTGACAGCACTAATCGCGGCAGAAGAGTGCATTCGATCTCGAATTTGGCGGTTCGCGTTGCCCGCGACGAGAGGCAGGAGATCGTCCAGCGACACGGTGAGATCACTCCCGGTGCTGTGCTGTGCATCGCGGTCGAGTGTGCCGCCGTAATATCCGAGCCCGGCTTATTCGACCGCTGACCCAGAAAGATCAACTGCTTAGCATTGTTTTGGTCGGACGCGCTATGGATGAGCCTTCTCGGTGTGATCAGTCAAGGCAGAATCTCGACGTACCCGTCGGTTCCGTGCACGCGGATCCGCTGCCCATCGGGGATCAGTCGGGTGGCATCTATCACACCGACGACGGCCGGCAAGCCGTACTCCCGTGCGATCACTGCGCCATGGGTCATCAGGCCTCCCACCTCCGTGACCAGGCCCGTGATCGCCACGAACAGCGGCGTCCAGCTGGGGTCCGTGTAGGCCGTGACCAGGATGTCGCCCGCTTCGAGATCGGCCTGCGCCATATCCAGGATGACGCGGGCCCGCCCTTCGATGACTCCGGCGGAGACCGGTAGGCCGCCCAGGGCACCGGTCGGCACGTCGTCGCGTCGGTACGCCCCGGTGATGACCTCGCCGTCGGATGTGAGCACCCGGGGCGGCGTGAGCGCTTGATACGACCTGAACGCGTCCTTGCGCCGGCAGATGAGCTGGTCATCCGCGTGGTTCGTGCGCGCGACGTCGCGGAGCTCCTGGAATGTGAGGTAGAAGATGTCTTCCTTCTCACGAAGTACGCGGGCCTGCACGAGGCGCTCGGCCTCTTTTAGCAGGGCCTGCTTGTACACGAAGTAACGGCTGACCATGCCGTACTTCGGGTACTCCCGGTACCCGATGAAGGTCCGCACCCGGTCGATCATCCGCTTGGCCTCTGCGGATTTCCGCTTCCCGTCCGGCAGGGCCTGCAAGCGCTCCAGCACGTCCTGTTCCTTCGCCCATGCCTCCTGCCGCCCTTGCTCGAAGCGCCGCGCACCGGCGCCCGGCTCGAAGTTCTTGATGTTGCCGAGGATCACAGGCACGAGCGTGGAGGGGCGCTCGCTCCAACGCGGCCGCGTGATATCGATCTCGCCGACGCAGCGCATGCCGTACTTTTCGAGCCACGCCTCGATGGCGTCTCGCGCTTCCCGCCCGCCCGAGAGCTTGGCCAGCTCGTCGAGGAAATCCTCGTCTTCGACGTGGTGCAGAAACGCCACCACGTCCGGATGCGGACGGATCACGTCCGCGACGTCCAAGAGCGCCAGCCCCATCTGCGATGTGACGTTATGGGGAACGGACTGCGTGAGCGTGTCAGCCGCGTTCTTCTCGCCCAGCCACGCCTGCAGCTGATCGTTGAGCCACCACGCGGCCTCCATCGCCGACATGAACACCTGATGGCTCTGCGGATCGAACAGGATCCGCTTCAGCTCCTGGATGTCCACCTGGATGAAGTCGAGCAGCGCCTCTCCGGACTTCGTCCGGATGTCGCGTTCCGAGGTGGCGATCGATGCCTGGCTGCGCCCGATCAGCTCGGTGACGATGGCCGGATCGGTCTCGATCGGAGCCGGCGCGCCGCCTAACAGTGGCCCGCGGGGACCCTCATCAGGGAGCGGCCGGACGAAGCCGTCGCGCTCGAGGATGGTCTGCAGCGCGTCCCCGGTCAGCGGATCGGATCTCCCCAGGGCCTCCAGGAGGCCGGCGCGGCTCGCCGGCGAGGCCAGCCTTTGGGTGACGTCGACGAACAGGCGGCCGCCGGCCTCGGCCATGGGCGCGGGGGTCGTCATCTGCCAGAAGGACAGCCCGAGGGGCTTCATGGGGTCGGTCATCATCTGCTGATGACCGACGGACACGTAGACGTGGTTCTCCCGGTCGCCGGACTCGGGGATGGGGAACAGCGTGGTGATCGGCCGGCTCTGGACGATCTGGAAGCCGTCGTCGACCAGGCACCATTCGATGTCCTGGGGGCGGCCGAAGTGCGCTTCGATCCGCCGGCC
>DATNDR010000015.1:0-12562 GCA_035606945.1 Pseudonocardiaceae bacterium | reverse complement strand
GGCTTCCCCGTCGTGCTAAAGCCCACCATCTCGTGGACGGACCGGTCAAGCTCTCGACTGCAGCCGACCGAGGTCATCAACGGGCGCGAGGCTGCGGCTACCGTCGAGCGGTTCCTCGAAGCAGGCGCCGGCGCGCTCGCCCAGCCGTGGCTGAGTGGCACCCGCGAGGGCGTCACCATGTTCGTCGTCGGCGGCCAGGTGCTCGCGGCCTGCGGGCACCTGGCTCACCGCACAAGCCCCGCGCTCGGCGGAGTCTCGGCGATGCGGGAGTCCACCCCGTTGCTGCCGGACATCTACGAGCCGGCCCGCGCGTTGGTGCAGGCCATCGGCATGCAGGGCGTCTGCGAGGTCGAGTTCCGGCGCGATGCGGCCAGCCGGCCGATGCTCATGGAGATCAACACCAGGCTCGCGGGTACCATTTATAATGCCGTGTACTCTGGCGTCGACTTCCCCTTGTGGATCTGGCGCTGGGCCAGCGGCGAGGACCTCAGCCATCTGACCGGGCCGCCGCCGAAGTACAAGACCGGGGTGCGGACTCGGTGGCTGCGCGGCGATATGCGCTGGTTGTGGGATAACGGCCGGCGCGCGGGGCGCCCGGACAGCGTTTCCCGCGCCCGAGCATGGTGGCTTTTCGGGTCGGAATTCCTCCGGACCTTCCACTACGACTGCATGAGCTTGGATGACTCGGGGCCTGCCCTGGCGGAGTGCCGCCACACAGTGGCAGCCGTCCGCAAGTCAGTCCGGAAGGTGAAGGGAGTTTCACGTGTCAGTGGCAGACGTGCTCGTCGTGGGGGCGGGTCCATATGGCCTGGCGATCTCGGCGCACCTATCTGACCTTGGCGTCGGTCATGTGATCGTCGGCCGCCCGATGGACACATGGCGAGCTCACATGCCGTCCGGTATGTATCTCAAGTCGGAGCCCTACGCTTCGGCGATCTCATCGCCGAAGCCCGGCTACGAGCTGGGCGCCTACAGTAGGCGGCACGGAATTGACTACACCGATCGGATCGGCCCGGTCTCCCTCGAGCGGCTGGTCGGCTACGCCGACTGGTACACCTCCCAGCTTGTGCCCGACGTGATCGACCAGACTGTCAATGAGATCACCGCTACCGGCGACGGCTTCAAGGTCGGATTCGCCGAGGCCGCGCCGGTCACCGCCCGAAAGGTCGTGGTGGCAACCGGCGTGCTGCCGCACACGTACATCCCGCCGGAGCTATCCGGGCTTCCAGATGAGCTTGTATCGCACACTGCGGCCCACCGGTCGATGGACGGGTTCCGCGGACGCCGGGTGACCGTCATCGGCGCGGGCCAGTCGGCCCTGGAGACCGCCGCTCTTCTGCATGAGGCCGGCGCAGAGACCCGCCTCATCGTGCGCGCTCATTCGGTTGTCTGGCTGTCTCCGAACCCAGAGAGAATTGGCCCGCTCTTTGGGCGTCTGCGGCGACCAGTCAACAAACTATGCGAGGGATGGCGCTGCGCCTTCTGGAACACACCCGCAGCCTTCCGGATGCTGCCGTTGGCCACCAGGGTGACCAAGGCACGGACTGTGCTCGGGCCCGCCGGCGCTTGGTGGCTGAAGGACCGCGTGGATGGGGTCATCGAGGTTCTCGCCGGTCGGCGGGTGCGCAAGGCTGTCACGTTCGGCTCCCGGGTCCGGTTGACCCTGAACGATGAGCAGTCCATCGATGCGGACCACGTTATCTGCGGCACCGGGTTCCGCGTCAACCTCGCGAACCTCGATTTCATCAGTGAGGACCTGCGGTCGCGGGTACGCGCCCTCGACCGGTTTCCGGTGCTGACCCGGGCCTGCGAGTCGTCGGTGCCCGGGCTGTACTTCACCGGCGCCCTCGCCGCAGTGAGCCTTGGCCCGTCAATGCGCTTCCTCGCGGGAACGCACAACGTTGCACGCCCCATCGCTCGCTCGGTGGCCGGCCGGAAACCGAATGTATGACCCATCCAAGTTGCGCCTCGGTGACCCGTGCGGGGCGGCGAGGTTGTCCCGGGATTCGTGGAAGTTGAGGCGGTGAGTCCTTCCGTGCGGTAGGTATTCGGGTGAACCGCCAAGAACACCGCGAGGAAGGGGACCGCCGTGCGGAACAAGTATCAGAAGACCAATATCGGGACGAGCGCGCCCACTGTGCCCGAGCAGGTGTGCACCCCCAACTTGGTGGGGATGCTGCGCACGTGCGTGCGCACCGCACTGGTGGACACCACCGATTCGACAGCGATGGGCGCTGTCGTGGCTGGCGGTCAATAGCACCAGCTGCGCCGGCGCCAGGCGGCGCGCAGTTTGCGCAGCAACCCGCCGGTCGCGACCGCCGCCGACCCGATCTCGGTGGTGATCACATCGGGGCGCTGGGTACGGACGATGTCCATCAGGCGCGGATCGTCCGGGCTGGCACTACCGACCACCCGCAGATCATCGGCGCTGGACAACCGGACGGTCAGGGCATCGGTCAACATGGCGTGACTGTCGATGAGGAGAACCTGCGGCTGACGGTCAGCTGCCGGCTGGAGCGGCTCGGAGGACTTTGTCGTCGTCGCCGTTGCTGGTGGTGACATACAGCGCGCCGTCGCCCCCGACGCGTACTGCACGCAGCCGGCCGTAGGTGCCGTCGAGCTGCGGCAGCTGGCCCACTTCGGTCACCGTTCCGTTCGGGTCTACCCGCATGAGCAGCAGCTTGGTGCCCTTGAGCGCGGCAACCGCCAGTAGACCCCGCATGGTGCCCCACTGCTCACCGGTGATGAATGCGGCGCCGCAGATCGCTTCGGTGTCGCCACCGGAGCTCCACACCGCGGGAATGGCATCGGGGAAGCGCGCCAGGTCGGTCATCGGCACGTTTTCGTTGTAGCCGTCGCGCGTGCCACCGCGGGAGGGGTCCCAGCCGTAGTTCGCCCCGGCGCGCAGCAGGTTGATCTCGTCGTCGACGTCCGGGCCGTGCTCGGCGGCGAACAGCCGGCCGGTACTCGGCTGCACCGTGACGCCCTGCACGTTGCGGTGGCCGTAGCTGAACACGAGCCGTTCGGCGGCATTCGCGGAGCCGGCGAAGGGATTGCCAGGTGCCGGCTCCCCGGTAGCCAGGTCGATGCGCAGCACCTTGCCGCCGAGCCGGGTGCGGTCCTGGGAGACCGCGCCCCGCGCGGAGTCGCCGGTGCCCACATAGAGGTAGCCGTCCGGGCCCAGCGTGGGTCGGCATCCGGAGTGCCGGCCGGAGGGATTCAGGGTCAGGCCGGCGACAAGTGGATCAGCCACTCGTCGGGCACGCGCACCATCAGCTGCCAGTTCCCAGGTGACCAGCCGGACATCGACCGGCCGGCCACCTTCTAGATGGGTCTGGCAGGTGGTGAACCGACGAGTATTCGCGAAGTCGGGGTGCACTAGCAGCCCCATCAGGCCGCCTTCGCCGGCGACGTGCACATCATCGAGGTCGGCAGCCACCTCGGTGATCCGCGCACCCGGTCTGGTCGACGACAGCAGCTTGATCCGGGCCGGGCGCTCGGTGATCAGCGCTGACCCGCCGGGAAGAAAGCCGATATCCCACACGTGCTCCAATCCCGCGGCCAGCACATCGACCCGGATCTGCGGCGCCGCGGGAACGGCCGACGAGCCGTGCGGAACCCCGGCGCCGACCGGGGCACCTTGGCCGCCGATCGCGCACGCCACAACGAGCCCGAACAACACGAGCAAGACTGGCAAGCGAGACATCAGGTCGGATCTACCACGGGACGCAGACCCGCCGCTCGGGCGACGCTCACTGCCTCCAGGCGGCTGCGCACGCCCAGTTTGGTCAGGATGCTGCGCACGTGCGTGCGGACCGTACTGGTCGACACCACCGACTCCACCGCGATCTGGCCGACCGGTTTGCCGTCCACCATCCGCAACAGCACCTCCCGTTCGCGGTGGCTGAGCACGTCGAGCCGGGCGCTGCAGTCGTGGGCGCGCTGCACGTCATCACGCAGCTCCCGCAACACCGCACCCAACTGCCGCGGCGGGTAGAAGGCGTAACCGAGGGGCACCCCGCGCAGCACCTCGAGCAGGTGTTCCAGTGAGCTTTCCTTGGACACCCACGCGGCGGCGCCGGCCCGGGCCGCGGCCACCGCGTGGGAGCTGTCGTGGCTGGCGGTCAGCACCACCAGCTGCGCCGGGGGCCAGGCGGCGCGCAGTTTGCGCAGCAGCCCGCCGGTCGCAACGGCCGCCGGCCCGATCTCGGTGGTGATCACATCGGGGCGCTGGGTGCGGACGATATCCATCAGGCGCGGGTCGTCCGGGCTGACGCTGCCGACCACCCACAGATCATCGGCATTGGACAACCGGACGGTCAGGGCATCGGTCAACATCGCGTGACTGTCGATGAGGAGAACCCGCACGAACGTCACGGGCTCAACTGTGCCCGGCCCGGTTTGCATATGACAAGTTTCCAGGCGGCAAGACCCGATCTCCGTAACGTTGCTACCCGATCCGGCGGTCACTCCACCGACTCCCCACCGACTTCGGAGACGGGGCGATCACCGCTGCCGAGACAGCAACAGATCCGGCAAGGGCCGACCGCTCCGCAACCGTGCGGCGAACCGGGCTCGTCCACCGGCCGGTCGAGCTCAGCCAGGCCTTCGGGAACACGTACAGCGCGACCGCGGCGTCGAGCATCCGCAGGAACGGGAAGAAGATCCACAGTGCCAGGAAGCGCGCCTTGCGTTCGATCAGCGCTACCAGGCAGGTCAGTGCGAGATCGGCGCCGGTCACCGCCAGCAACAGCACCTGCAGGCTCATGTGCCCGGCCACATCGGCATGCGCCGTCGCGACCCCGGGCCAGCTCAGCGCCTCCGGGTAGACCGTGGGCACCGCGAGGACCACCACCAGCAAGGGCAGCAGCAGGAAGAACATGCTGCTGGTCAGCAGCTCCAGCAACAGCACCGTGAGCATCGCGCTGAACAGGCTCAACCGCGGCGGATGGCGGCGTACCGTCTGCCACAGCCCCAGCCCCCATCGTTTGATCTGACGGATGTAGTCGCGGAGGTTGTCGGGGTCTTGGGTGACCGCGACGGCTCCCAGCGTGAACGCCACCTTTCCCAGCCGCTTGGAGTAGACCTCGAACGTCATATTGAAGTCCTCGATCACCAGGCCGGGCGGGTTCATCTCGATCATCGGCAATACCGACGTGCGATACATACTGGCGAAACCGGGCACGATGTGGGTGGCGTTGGTGAATCGCCACGTCTGGCCGTATTTCAGCAACCGCTGGGTGATCGCGTAAATGCGCTGCCGGTGGCATACCAGCACCTTGCCGATGAAAGACAAGCCGCGCTCGTGCCGGGTTCGCACGGCGCCGGCCACCGCGACCACTGTGGGATCCTCGAAGCACGGCAGGGCGGCGTCGAAATAACCCGGCGCAATCGCGGTGTCAGCATCCAACAGCAGTACCGCGCTGAAGCGTTCGACCAGCCCGAAGCGGTCGATCGCCTCCTCGAGGGCGCCGGCTTTGCCGACATTGGTGCGCGTCGAGATGACATTGACGCCGGCTTGCCGCGCCAGTTCCACAGTCCGATCAGTGGAACCGTCGGACACGACATGGATGTTGCCCCGGGGGACCAGGGCAGCGATCGCCTCGATGCTGTTCTCGATCACCAGCTCTTCATTGTGCGCGGGGATCAGCACCGCGACGTCCTGCACGGTCATCGAGGGGCCGGCATCGAATCCGCGGCGCCGCAGCTTGCCGCGCAGCGTCCTTTTCCGCCAGGTCTCCTCGATCAGCCGCGCCAGGCCGATCGTCGCCCACGCCGTGAAGTTGACCCCGAACACGATCATCGCTACCGGCCACCAGGACATCAGCGTGACGTCCCGTCAGCACTGGGCACGGGCATGATCTTGTGCACCGTTGACCAGGTCCGGTCGTCCTCCGAGCTGATCATCCACAGGAAGACACCGCGGATCCCGGCGGCCTTGGCTGCCTGGAGCTTGAGCGCGGTGCTGTCGGCGTTTTCGAACCAGACCTCGTGCTGGCGGCCCTGCTCGTCGGTGTACTTGAACGACGGCGACTGGCTGAGCCGATCCCACTGCAAGGGGGAGTGGAATTTCTGGGCACGCCCGTAGCACTGGATCCAGGTGACCACCTCAGCCTGGTCGCCCACCCAGTCGTAGCCGGACAGGGCAACCCCGAGCACGATCTTCTCCGGCGGTATCCGAGTCTTCGCGTAGGTCAGCACGTCGCGCACCCAGGGCATCGGCGCGACCGGTCCCGCCGTCGACCCCGACCAGTTGTAGTCGTAGGCCATTACCCGGACTTCGTCGGCCGCCGCGCCGATGGCTGCGTAATCCTGCCCGGCATTGCGCTGGTCCTCGCCGGCTTCGTCGGTCTTGGCGAACACGGCAATGGTGAGGACCTTGTTCTTGTCGTGTAACGCGTCGGCCAGGCGGGTCACGAACGTGCTGAATACCTGCCGGTCGGCGGCCGGCAGATCCTCGTAGTCGATGTCGATCCCGTCGTAGTTCTCCCGCTGTACCAGTGCGACGATGTCGTCGATGTGCCGGGTCATCGCGCCGGGATTGTGGAGAATGTTCGCGACCGGCTCGTAGGTCCACTGGCCATTGGTCCGGTTCGCGATCGACGGAACCAACGGAATCCCCAGCGTGCGCAGCTGCGCCATGCCCGACGCGACTTCGGCGGCCCGCCCAGGCGGCGCCTGCGGGACGATCTGACCGTTGCTGGCGATCCCATAGATCCACGGGGAGACCTCGTTGAAGGTGCCCGGGTTTGCTGCCAGGACGGTCTGACCTGCGCTCAGGTTCCAGAACGGTACGGAGGCCACCACGAGGCTGGCTGGTTTGTGGGCCGGCCCGAACATCCGCGGCACCGTGAACAGCACTGCCACCGCGCCGAGGAACAGTGCGATGAGGAAGGCCGAGCCGGTCAGCAAGCGCAGCCTCCTGGGCCCCCGCATGCTGGGGGTAGCCGGGCGACGCGGCTCAATGCTGATCTTGGTCATCAGACCACCGCTGCCGGCGTCAGGGATCGCTCGTCGATCACTGACCGGAGGATGTCGTCGAGCGTCCGGGTCGGCCGGAAACCGATCAGCTCGCGGGCTCGGGAGCAGTCCGGCACCCGGCGTTGCAGATCTTCGTATCCCGGGCCGATGCCCTCCTCGTAGGACATCTGCACGATGTCGCTGGCCGAACCGGTCAACGCCAGCACCCGGTGGGCCAGACCGCGGATGGACACCTGCTCGGAGCTGCCGACATTGACCGCCGTGCCGTACGCCGCGGGCTGTTCCACCAACGCCACCAAGGCCGGTACCACGTCGTGCACGTGGCAGAAGCAGCGGATCTGCTCGCCGGTCCCGAACACCGTGATCGGCTCGCCGGCCAAGGCCTGGGTCACGAACCGGGGGATCACCATGCCGTAACGCCCGCTCTGGCGCGGCCCCACTGTGTTGAACAGCCGCACGATCACCGCGCGCAAGCCCAGCTCGGTGACGTAGGCGCGGGTGAGGCTTTCGTCGACGGCCTTGGCCTCGGAGTAGGACCAGCGGTGCAGCAGCGGTGAGCCGACCACCCGGTCGTCGTCCTCCCGCAACCCGATCTTGGTGTTCTTTCCGTAGATCTCGCTGCTGGACGCGATCAGCACCCGGGCTTGGTGGCGGTGCGCCGCGGCCAGGACATGCTCGGTGCCCTGGATGTTGGTGCGCAGGCTGGCCAGCGTCCGGTCCCGGATGACGAACGAACCCACGGCGGCAGCGAGGTGGAAGATCGTGTCCACCTGGCCGGTGAGCGTGTCGACCAGTTCCTCGTCCAGAACCGAACCCTCGACGTAACGCAGCCGGGGAAGGGCGGCGACCGCGGAGAGGTTGTCCAGCGAGCCGGTGGCCAGGTCGTCCAGCACGACGACTTCATGGCCGCCGGCCAGCAGATGCTCGGCCAGGTGCGAGCCGATGAAGCCGGCTCCGCCGGTGATCAGCGCTTTCATCGGTTTCCTCCCAAAGAGCTCGCCAGCACTCGGCCGTGGGAACGTGCGCGGCTGCGGACCGCCATCAGCCGCTCGTAGAGGTCGTCGATCCGGCGGGTGACTGCCTCGATGCCGTAGAGCTCGCCGATGGCGGGCACGCCCTGGCGCAGCCGTCGCCCGCCGGCCATTTCGGCGGCGATCTCCTGGCGCATGCCCTCGACGTCGCCGGGGACCTGGCGGGCGCGCTCGGTCTCGATGCCGTCCAGCGCCGGGCAGGTCGTGTACAGCGCCGGTATCCCGTTGGACAGCGCCTCCAGCACCGACAGCCCGAAGGTCTCCTGCTCCGAGGACGCGATGAACAGGTCCAGCGACGACAGCATGGCGGCCACGTCGTGGCGCTCCCCGGCGAAGGTCACCAGCTCCGCGACGCCGTGGCGGGCCGCCTCGGCCTCCAGCTCCGGCCGGATCTGCCCGTCGCCCACGATCAGCAGCCGGTGCGCCTCGTCGAGCAGCGGTGCGGCAGCCCTGATCACCAGGTCGAAGCGCTTGATCGGGTCGAGCCGGCCCAGCACGCCGATGACATAGGCATCGTGCGGCAGGCTGAACTCGTCGCGGATCTTGTCCCGGGCGGCGGCGTCGAACATGACCCGGTTGAAGTCCAGCCCGTTGGGAATCAACTCAATCTTGCGGGCCGGCACGCCCCACTTGGTCAGCCGGTGCGCCACCGCGTCGGACACCGCGATCGTGGCATCCGAGCACAGGTCGGTGCCCAGGTACAGGGCCCGCACCCCCAGGGTCATCCGCCGCCGTTCCAGGTGCGTCTCGCCGATGGAGTGCTCGGTGGTCACCACCACCGGGGTGCCGGCCAACCGCGCCGCGAGCCGGCCGTAGATGCAGGACCGGTACAGGTGAGCGTGCACCACGTCATAGGCACCGGCTCGAATCAGGCGCGTCAACCGCAGCAACGCGGGCAGCTCGGTGTTGCGGGTCATGCCCAGATCGCGGACCCGCCCGCCGTCCCCGGTAATCATCTCGGCGACCGGGCCGGGGTTGTAGAGCGTCACGACGTCGGATTGGTGGCGAGTGTGTTGCAGGATCGAGCGCAGCTGCAGCTCCGCTCCTCCCACGCCCAGCCCGGTGATCACGTGAAGAACTTTCACTTTCTTCCTCCCAGGGACTGCCCGGTCGCGGTGCACAGGGTGCGGACCAAGATCACCGCGTCCATCCACGGTGACCAGTGCTCGATGTAGAAGTTGTCCAAGCGGCAGCGTTGCGCGATGCAGGTGTCGCCGTGCATCCCGTTGACCTGGGCCCACCCGGTGACTCCGGCCCGCATGCGGTGCCGGTCGGCATACCGCGGGACCTGCTGCGCGAAGCGCCCCGCGAAATACGGTCGCTCGGGTCTCGGCCCCACTAGGGACATGTCGCCGCGCAGCACGTTGAATAGTTGGGGCAGCTCGTCGAGGTGGGTGGTGCGCAGCCATCGGCCCAACTGCAGTCGACCCAGCCGGGTGGTGTGCTCCGGCAGCACCACCCAGCGGGTGTCCGAGTCCGCGTGGTCGATCATCGAGCGCAGCTTGAGCAGCTCCATCGTCTTGCCGTCGCGGGTCACCCGGGTCTGGCGGAACAGCGCCGGACCGCCACCGTCCAGGCGAACCGCGATCGCCAGCGCCAGCAGCACGGGGGCCAACGCGACCAGCAGCGCGACAGCCCCGACGAGGTCGAAGGCGGCCTTGGCGGCCAGGCCGAGCCGGCTGTGCCCGAGGCGGCGCAGCGGGATCAGCGGTATGTCACCCAGCTCGTCGAGGTAGCCGCGGGGCAGCGCGGCGCCGAGCTCGTAGAGCCGCGGCACCACGCAGATATCCACCGGCAGCCCCTGGGAGGCCCGCAGCATCGGCACCAGTTCGGCGTCCCGGCCGGTTGGGAAGCACACGATGACGCGCTGGATGCCGTGCCGCGCGACGACATCGGCCAGCTCCGCCGGTTCGCCGAGCAGCGGCAACCCGGCCGGGTGCTCAGCCGGCCGGGTGTCGAGGAACCCACGGGGCGTCAACCCGAACTCCGGGTGGGCCTGCAGCAGCCGCGCGACTCGCGCCGCGGTGGCACCGCTGCCGACGACCACCGCGGGTTCGTGCCACCACCCCCGCCGGTGGACGATTTTCAGCACAGTGCAGACCCCGACGCGGACCGCGGCCAGTGCTGCGGCGCAGCGCAGTCCCAGCCCCAGCCCGCTGCTTGCGCCCACCCACGGCAGCACCAGCAGCAGCGGCATCGCCGCCACCGCCACAGTCCGCGGCAGCTGATCGGCCACCCGCCGGCAGATCCGCAGCCGGTGCTGCCCATCGGCGACCAGCAACACCAGCACGGCGCAGGCGTACACGCTCGCTTCCCATCCCGACGCCCTGGTCAGCAGGCAGGCCACGGTGAGGCCGGCGCTGTCCGCCATGGGCAGGGCCAGCGGCAGCAGGGCTGCCGGCGCAGGCCAGCGCAGCCGCCGGCCGAGACCGGGTGCGAGCAGTGAAATCGTCACCCGCGGGCTCCCACCGCGGCACGTGGCTTCAGCATGCCGGTGGTGAGCGCGCCGGCGACCGTCCGCGCGGCGTAGTCGGAACCGCAGACGAACCGCATGACCGGTCCGAAGGTCGGTGCGACCGCAGGCCCGATGAAATACAGGCCCGGTGCTGTGGACTGGAAGTCCGGTCCGACCTGCGGGCTGCTGGCCAGGGTGCGGATCGAGCTGCGCAGCGAGGTATCCAGGAAGGTCAGCCGGTCCAGGTCGGCGCGGTAACCGGTGGCGGCCAGCACGTGGTCGGCGGTGATCTCGCTAGTGCTCCCGTCGGGCGCGCGCAGCCCGAGCCGTGCGCCACCGTCCTCGGCGGCCGCCCACCGCACCGTGTGCCCGAGCAGGGCGCGGATCTTGCCTTCCACCCGTGGGCGCAGCCATGGCGCGCCGGCCGGCCCCAGCGCGGTCCGCGCGGTGCGGACCCGCCGGTCGGCCGGTAGCCGGCGGTACAGGTGCGGCTGGGTGGAGTAGAACCAGGTGGACCACCCGGAGCCGAGGGTGGCTTCGGGCTCGCGCAGCTTCCGCAGCAGCGACCGCTGCGCGGGCAGCGGTTCACCGTTCCACACCAGCTTCGAGGTGCGGGCGATCACGGTGACGCGCGCGCCGGACTCGTGCAGCAGGGCCGCTGATTCCAGCGCGGACTGTCCGGCACCGATCACAGCGACCTCGCGGCCGGCGAACACCGCGAGGTTGTCGTGCGCGCTGGGGTGCGTGCACAGCTGCGCCGGCAGCTCGGCCAGGGTGGCGGGCACGTACGGGAAGTGCTGCACCCCGGTGGCCACCACGACCGTGCGGGCCCGCGCCACGCTGCCGTCGGCCAGGCTCAGTTCGTAGTTCTCGCCCGCCCGGGTGACGTTGATGACCATCAGTTCTTCCAGGTTCGGTACCTCGGCGCGGCGGAACCAGTCCCCGTAGGCCACGAACGTCTCCAGCGACACCGGCAACCCGTAGTCGGCGTACTCACGGCCGGTCGACGCGCAGAACGCGCGCAACGTGTGCCGCCCGGCGGGGTCGGACAGGTTGGACGCGAATCCCTGCGACTTGAGGTACATGCCGGCCGGCATGTTCTCTCGCCACAACTGCATAGGCAGCCCGAACTGGCGAAACGGCACGCCCGCGGCACTCAGGTGCGCGCCGAGCGACAGGCCGTACGGGCCAGCGCCCACAATCGCGACGTCGACCGGATCTTCAATGCCATTTGTCATGCCGGGAACCTCCGTGCGGGTAGTGGTGTAGTGATGGGACGGCGAGTGCCACGCCGGTTCAGCGGACGGATGATCGCCCGCCACCCCATGCGCAGGCACATCAGCCCGAATGGTGCAAGATCGTCACGGGCGAACCAGGCCAGCTCGTCGGCCTGGCGCAGCGAGGCCACCCAGGACCGCAGGTCCAGGCCGAGGCGCCGGTAGGATAGGGCCGCGATCGGGTCGTAGTTCTCCACCAGGAAGCTGCGCCCGAGATGGGGTGCGCCCTGGGGAATCTCCCGGCCGGTCAGGTCTAGATGGGCCGCGATCACCACGTCGACGCCCGCGGTGTCGGAGAACAGCCGGAACTGGGCACCCAGCCTGGGGTTGAAGTCCAGCAGCTTGTAGGTGCCGGTGCGCGGGTCGAAGCGGTAGTCGAGGTCGACAATCCCGCGAAATCCCACGCGGGTGACCAGCTCGGTGGCCTGCTGGTGCAGCTCCGGGTTGTCCACCCAGCGCCCGAGGCTGGTCAGCCCGGCGTGCGCCGGGTAGGAGCGCTCCTTGCTGCCGACGAATCCCGGGCGGCAGCGCGTCTGGGCATCGCAGTAACCGTGGAAGAAGTAGTCCCACCCCTTGACGTACTCCTGCAGCATCAGCGCGCCGCTGCCGTACTCGTCGCAGGCCCGCCAGGCCTGGGCGAGATCATCGGGGGTGCGGATGACCGACGTGCTGCGCAGTTTTTTGGCGCTCTTCGACTGCCACGGCGTAGCCAGCTTGCCCACCAGCGGGAACCCCATCTGCTCGGCGACGCGGGAGGCCTCACCGAGCGTTTCGGGCAGCGCGGCCGCCGCGCACGGCACGCCCAGCTCGCGGCACCG
>DATNDR010000004.1:0-77827 GCA_035606945.1 Pseudonocardiaceae bacterium | reverse complement strand
GCGATGAAGATTGGGACGATCGCGATGGCTGCGCGCTACCAGCACGTCACGGGCGTCGCTGGCAGCGGAGGAGCCTGATCTGGGGCGGCGAGGCCAGCAAATGAGACTGGAACTGAGACTGCACGACGACGCCGGGCTCGTCCTTGATCGGACGACCCGGCGTTTTTGCTGGTGAGCGTGGCGGAGGATGGGGGATTCGAACCCCCGAGGGCTTGCACCCAACACGCTTTCCAAGCGTGCGCCATAGGCCACTAGGCGAATCCTCCAAGGCGGCCAAGCATAGCCGGGTCATCGCGGCCGCCGACGACGGCCTACACTCGGCGACGGACTCCGCGCGGCGTCCATCCTGTGAACTCCCCCAGGGCCGGAAGGCAGCAAGGGTCAACGGGCTCTGGCGGGTGCGCGGAGTCCCCTTTTGTGCCCGGCCCTCGTTCTGTCGGTGCCGGTGGGTAGCCTCGCGGACGTGGCGCTGGCTCTGTACCGCAAGTACCGCCCGGCGAAGTTCGCCGAGGTGGTCGGGCAGGAGCACGTCACCCAGCCGCTGAGCGTCGCCATCGAGGCAGGCCGCATCAACCACGCGTACCTGTTCTCCGGGCCTCGGGGCTGCGGCAAGACGTCGAGCGCGCGCATCCTGGCCCGTTCGCTCAACTGCGAGCTGGGGCCCACGCCGGAGCCGTGCGGCGTCTGCCCGTCGTGCGTGTCGCTGGCGCCGGGCGGGCCGGGCAACATCGACGTCACGGAGCTCGACGCGGCGTCCCACGGCGGCGTGGACGACACCCGCGAGCTGCGCGATCGGGCGTTCTTCGCACCCGCCGAGTCGCGTTACCGCGTGTTCATCGTCGACGAGGCGCACATGATCACCACGCAGGGCTTCAACGCCCTGCTCAAGATCGTGGAGGAGCCGCCGGAGCACCTCGTGTTCGTCTTCGCCACCACCGAGCCGGAGAAGGTGCTGGCGACGATCCGGTCCCGTACCCACCATTACCCGTTCCGTCTGCTGCCACCCAGCACCATGCGCGGCCTGCTGGAGCAGGTATGCGTCGGCGAGGGCGTCACCATCGAGCCGGCGGTGTACCCGCTAGTGATCCGCGCCGGCGGTGGTTCCGCGCGGGACTCGCTGTCCGTGCTGGATCAGCTGCTCGCCGGGGCCGGCGGCGAGGGCGTCACCTACGCCCGCGCGGTGGCGCTGCTCGGAGTCACCGACGTCGCGCTGATCGATGACATGGTCTCGGCGCTCGCCGCCCAGGACGGGGCCACTGTGTTCGCCACCATCGACCGGTTGGTCGAGGCCGGGCACGATCCACGTCGCTTCGCCTCCGATCTGCTGCAGCGCTTCCGGGATCTGGTGTTGCTGCGCGTCGCGCCCGATCAGGCCGGCCATGGGCTGGTCGACGCTCCGGAGGATCAACTCAGCACGATGACCGCGCAGGCCGAAGCCCTGGGCGTGGGCAGTCTGACCAGGTTCGCCGAGATCACCCATAACGGGCTCATCGAGATGCGCGGCGCCACCGCTCCCCGCCTGCTGCTGGAACTGCTGTGCGCGCGGATGCTGCTGCCCGCTGTCGCCGAGGGGGACAGCGCGGTGTTGCACCGGCTGGAGCGGCTGGAACGGCGATTCACCATTGCCGCCCCGTCGACGGAGCCGGCAATCAGACCGCCGACCGTAGCGCCGGCCGTGGATCAGCCCGTTGCCGAACCGGCACCGCCGAGCCCTGACGTCCAGCCCCCGCAAGTCCGTGCCGTCGAAGCCCAGCCCCAACCGGCATCGGGTCAGCTCGATGCCGCGGCGGTGCGGCGGGTGTGGCAGGCGCTGCTCGACGCGGTGCGCGAACAGAGCCGGGCAACTCAGGTGTTGTTCAGCAATTCCACCGCCAGCGCCGTGGAGGGCAACACCCTGGTGCTGAGCTTGCCCACGGCCCCGCTGGCCCGCCGGCTGGGCGAGGAACGCAACATTGAGATGATCAAGAAGGCGCTGCACAGCGTCCTCGGTGTCGACTGGCAGGTGCGCTGCGAGCACCCCGGAGCCAGCGCTGGTCCGGGCGGCGCCCAGCACAGTCCCCCGCTGTCGCCGAAGCGTCCGGTCGGCCGGCGCCCCGAGGCGCCGCCGGAGCGGCGGGCCGCCAGGCGCCCTGAGGCGCCGCCGCCCCCTGCGGACGGTGTCCCGCCACCGCCGGAACCCCCGGATCCCGAGGACCTTGGCGCGCCGCCGCCGCCCGATGACGAAGCGGTGCACTCCCCGCGCTTGGATCCCGAGCAGGTGGCCCTGGAACTACTCGCCGAGCAACTCGGAGCCAGGCGCATCGATTAGTCCCGATCGGGGGTGACGACTTCGCAGCCGTATTCCAGGGCGCACCAGCTACCCAGGGCATCGGCGTTCGCACAACACCGCCGAAGTAGGCCTCACCCGCAACCGAGCTCGACACGACGTGGGCCGACGCCACGTTCGCCCACCCGCGAATCCGCCGTCCCAACTCCGCGTGGCGCGGGGATGATCACGGTTAGTGTGCGCTGCGCGACATCTGGGAGGCTGTTGCCTAATTGACCGACGCGCCGTGAACTCGACAGGGCTGACATCTATAGACCCTGGTCACGACGGTGACGTCGAGTTCACGACGAAATTGGGCAACAGCCTCCCGATGTCGCCTACGGCACCCAAACCGTGATCATCCCGGTAGCACGGCCCGAATCCGTGCGATGGTCGCCTCGGGCCGGGAGGTCAGGTCGTGCCAGGTAGAAGCGCGGCAGGCTTATCCCGCGGACGCGGCACGCAGCAGCCGGAGTTGGCCGATCTCGGCGGCGTTCTTCATCAGTTCGGAGTTCACCCAGCCGACCATATGGGCGACGGTCCGTTCGGGGTTGTTCCGCCACGGGAACGGCGCGGTGACGTCGAGCTCAGCGTCGGTGAGCCGGTCCAGTACCACCAACCAGTCTCTGTGCAGAGCGCGCAACCATTCGATGGTGGCCTTGCCGTCACCAGGCCACTCGATCTCGCCCCGATCCCGCGGCGCCCGACCCTGCGCGTGGTCCAAGGTCACGGTCCACCACCAGCCGATGTGCCAGCTGACCCAACCGATCGTGGGGATCGGAGCAGGCTCGGGTTCGGGCTCGGGCCAGTCAGGCACCCACCCACCATCGACGCCCGGACGCATCATCGCGCACCGGGTCGCCGGCTCCCAGCGGAAGTCCTCCGGCGTCAGGTGCTCCAGATGCGGTTCGAACAGCGACCACGTCAAGTCGAATTGCCAACGCAGCAAGTCACGACGGGAAACCGGCACCGGCCAATGCTGTCAGCCGGGCCGGGGCCCGCAACCGAGCGTCCCGCCCGCAGTGACGGGCACTCTTACAGGTCGAGTGCCGCCCGGAGGGCGCCGTCGAGACGCGACAGTGTCGTCGAATCCAGCTCGTCCACCGGGTCGCCGATCCAGGCGCGGTACAGCTTGGACAAGTCGCCCGCGTAAGCCCATCCGTGGCCTGCTAGTCGGACTGCGAGGATGTCACCGGGGTCGCGCTCGCGTAGCTCGATGCCCAACAGCCACGGTCGAGACGAGTCGTTGATGCCATCGCTGGACATGATCGCGACGGTTCGCGGACGGTCGGGTGTGCTGGGTCGGACATAACGGCGCAGCTCACCCCGCCGCACGCAGGTCCTCCTCGGCCTTGGCCAAGTCGGCGTCCTGAGTTAAGGCCTCAGCCTGGGAGTCACCCCAATCCGTGCCGGCACCAAGGCGGACTGCCTCACGGCGCGCGGCAGCGGACAGCCAGGCCGAAGGAGAGATGCCGGCTCGGGCGGCAGCGGCCTCGGCGAGGGCCCATGCCGTCTGATCGAGAGACAAAGTGACCTTACGAGTTGCCACACCGTCAATCGTACCCGGGAGCGTGCAGATCAAGGGCCGGTCGTAGTGAGGATGACCTGCTGGCCTTCGGGGGTGATGGTGATCCGCCACCGTGCTGCGTCGGGGCGCCCAGCGTCACGCCACCAGCGGTAGGCGGTTTCGACTTCATCCCACAGATCCCGGGGCCCACGTTGGTGAACGGAGTACTCCTCGGCGCCGGGCCGGTGCACGACGTTGGCCCAGGAATCAGTGGTGGGATCCACGAACCACAGCCGAGCGTGGTCGGAGCCTGTGCCTGCGGGAACGTAGACATTGGTGCAGTTTGGGACTCTCATGCCGATCGCCAGGCTGGCGTCGTAATCGCTGGCGACGCTATAGGGCGCCACGGTGGTGTGGGTGTGTCGAGCGGTGGTTTCGTCGTAGCGCTCATCGTCGATGGTGGCGCGGAATCGTTGGTTGCGTAGTCGCATGAACGCCACGCTGCCCACGATGTGCCCCACGGCGGTGCCGTCACCGTGCACGGTGAACGAGACCAGTGCTCCGTTGTGATACGGCGTTCCCCACGGGGTGACGATCGTGCCGCCCGGGCGGGTCTGCATAACCCAAGGACGGGGTACGTGCCGCACTGCAGCGGTAGAGATGATCCGGTCATAGGGTGCACCGGGCGGATATCCCAAGGCTCCGTCGCCGGTGATCACGTCGACCGGGTACCCGGTGGCAGTGAGCGACCGATGGGCGTGGTTGGCTAGATCAGGGTCGATCTCCACACTGATGACGTTGCGCGTGCCGAGGCGGTGACCCAGCAGGGCGGCGTTGTAGCCGGTCCCGGTTCCGACCTCCAGGACCCGCATCCCCGGCTCGGCGTCCAGGGCGGTCAGCATGAGGGCGACCACTTCAGGTTGGCTGGCGGAGCTGGAGATGTAGCACCCACGCTCACCCGGCCCGGCGGGGCGACCGTCGTCCACTTGAGTGACTACCGCTGCGGAGGCGTAGGCGCGCCGCATCCACTCTTGCGGGTCCTCGCGGCGGTGCAGTGGGACCAATCCGTCATGATCAGTGAGCCAGATGGTATCCGGGATGAACCGGTGACGGGGTACCGCCGCGAAGGCCTCGGACCAGGCGGAGCTCAACTCACCGCTGCTGGCCAACCGATCGAGCATCTGTCCGCACAGTGACTCGGGATCGGTCATTTCTCGTTGTCGTCCCGCTCGGTGTCCTCGTGCTTACTAGGGTCGTGTCTGCCACCGCCATTTGTGCCGTCCTCATTCGGCACTGGTTTCCCCCAATACCCGTCCTGGTCGTTGTCTTGAGAATGCTTACCCGTCTTGCCCATCAGATGCAGCCCCTTATTGTTGTGGCCGGATTTCTCATCGAGCCTGCCAGGTGAGCACTTCGTTAAGCACGTTGAGCGCGTCGCCGTTCGCGCGTCGCGCCACGAGCGCGTCCCCTGGAACGATCAACGATGAAGTCCGCTTCCGCCACGCGAAGCAATTGCGACTAAAGCCCTCGATGTGGATCAGATCCAGCCAGTCATCGCTGACTCGGTATCCCACCAGTGGGCCGTCCTCGCCAGGCGCAACGCGGCGAAACTGGAATCCCAGTGCTTTCAAATGATCGATTAGGCGCTTGGCGATCGTCAGATCTGGGCTATCAACCCGCATGAGCTGCCTCAACTCAATCGATTCGCTACGTCACTTCGCCAAGAATGGACACGGTGGGACCGGAGGAGGGTGGCTGCACCCCGGTCCCACCGTGAGCGGAATCCGGACGTCGTGCCCGGTGGTCTGCGAGCAGACTGGACGGCCGAAGTCGGACGTGGCTGCGGTCGCGAACCGGGGTAGTCGGGGCTGCAGCAGCCAGAACTCCGCCTTCATGTGCACTCGGCAAAGGCGGCGACGTAACCCGAACCTCGCGCCTGCACGCCGGCATGACCGGCACCGGCCGTGTTGATCGACCGAGTGGTCCATCAACAATAAGTACAGAGCCGTGGCGGCACGATCCTGAACCGAACTGATGCCCTTGGCTGCATCAGGCGACTCCTCGATGGCAGCGCGCAGCACACCGCACAGTGCCTCCCCAGCTGTCTTCATGACGGTAAGAGTTTCGTCACCGTATGTGACCACGCGATGCCCGTGACGGGACAGCACTGGACCACCGCACGACATCTCCGGACCTGGTGCTTGCAGCACCGGGCGTCACCCGGAATCGTCGGGCAGGGCAGGCGAGGAGGGAGACTGATTGATGGCTGAGCCATCAGCGCCACGGACGTTGCTGGAGGCGCTGGTCCGCCAGCGGCAGCTGTCGTGGGACGAAGCGGCCGACTTGGTGGTGAAGACGGCCAAGAAACACGAGGACGTCTTCATCTCGCTCAGCGGCCGTCACCTCGGGCGGCTGGCTCGTGGCGAACGATCCGGCAATCGGCCCAATCCGGCCACCCGCCGGGCACTGCAGTACACCTTCAACCGGCCGATCGATGAGCTCCTGGGTCCCTATACTCTCAGTGATCTCCCCGTCGTCGACGAATCGAAGCGGGGTGCGCAGCCTTCGGAGGTGCTGACCGTGGCGGCCGATCGGGCACGGCGATTCCTGACAAGTCTTCAGACGTTGTCCGACGAGTCGCTGCAACTGATCCATGACGAGGTGCGTGACTTGGTACGCGCTTATCCGGCGCGGCCGCTGCCCGAAATTCTCGGTCACCTGGTCTCCGGTCAAGAGACGGTGTTCAGCCTGCTGGAACGGCCACAGCGGCCGACCCACGCTCGTCAGCTCTATTTTCTGAGCGCAGTGCTCGGTGGCCTGTTGGCAAAGGCGTCACATGACCTCGCCGATCCGCATGCTGCGCTGGCGCAGTCACGCACCGCATGGCTGTGTGCCGAGCAAGCCGACCATGACGGTCTGCGCGCCTGGATATCGGGACTTCAATCGTTGATCTGCTACTGGGCGCGTCGACCCCACGACAGCATCCGCTACGCCCAGCGCGGCGCCGTTTATGCCCAGCGTGCGGGCAACACAGCGCTGGTGTGGCTAGCGGCGAGCGAGGCACGCGCGTGGGGCGTTCTCGGTAATGGTGAGCAGGCCCGTGACGCGATCGAACGTGCTGAACGAGCCTGGGATCGGGTACACCCGGACGAGTTGGACGAGATGGGTGGCATTGCCACCTTCAGCAGGCATAGGCAACTGTACTTTGCAGCCGACGCCTTGGTGTGGCTATCCGACGAGTCGGCAACGGCTGAGGACTACGCCGGGCGAGCCGTCGATGCGTACTCCGACCCGGCTGATCCGCATTGGGCGTTCGGTGACGCCGCCGGTTCGCACGCTGCGCTGGCCATCGCGCGGATCGGACGCGCTCAAATCGACGGTGCCGTCGATGCGCTCGCCCCCGTGCTTGATCTGCCCGCAGAACAGCGAATCAACGGTATCGTTCATTCAGTAAACCGCGTGCATCGAGCGCTCAGTCACTTGCCCATCAGTGCCACTGCTCGCGAGCTTCAAGAGCGCATTGAAAGCTACGTGCTCCTCCCGGCTCGCGCTCTGACGAGGTAAGCCCATATGTTCCCAATTCGGCTCAACGGTTCCCAAGTGATTCTACGTGAATTTTGCTTGGGTGACTTGGACAGGATTATGACTGTTGTCGGCGACGATCGGGTAACCAAGACGCTCTCTTTTGATACGCGCTCCCGGGAGCAAGCGACGGAGATGCTGAACGGGGTCATTACTCGGGCGCGGCAGGAGCCACGCACTGAGTATTACTTTGCAGTGGACTGTGTGGATGCTGGCCTAGTGGGGTTCGCGCGTCTTGGACTCAATGGTGTTCAAGCCGCCAAGCTGGGAGGCGCAACCGCCGCTGACTACTGGGGTCGCGGATATGCTACCGACGCAGTCAGAACGTTGGTGGATTTCGGTTTCCGAGAACTGAAGCTCCACCGAATCTCGGCCGCAATTGGCCCGGAAAATGCTGCGTCAATCGCGATCGTGCGCCGGCTTGGCATGATGTACGAGGGGCGCATCCGGGATCACGTCTATACCAACGGTCAGTGGCGCGACAGCCTGCTGTACTCGGTACTGGCCGACGAATGGTGAGCAGCCTAAGGGCTCTGAAGGTGGCCGGCTCTGTTGTCGCCGAGTTCGACAGGGTGGCCGTCTGACAGCAGCTCGACAGCCATGGTGTCGAACTCGGCGACAAGATGGCGAGCGATGATCCACGGGAAGCTCGTCGGCACTGGCGTGTCTGGTCTGTGACGCCTAAACGTCGGGTGCCACCGCACAAAACCTCCGCCGGCTCGTCCGATGTCCGCTGCAGGGGCCAACGCAACACTGGTGCCGTTGGCCCAGATGAAGCAGCACACACCGAGGGGACAGGGTGATGGTGCAGTCGGTCGTGGGGGACCCGGTCAGTCCCGCCGCAAAGTCCAATCCGTACCCGGCCTATGCCCACCTGCGGGCCACCCAGCCGATTCATTGCGTCACACTGCCCAGCGGCCGGCGGCGCTGGCTGATCACCCGCTATGCCGACGCCGAACGAGCGCTGTGCGATCCGCGGCTGGTGAAAACCAGACCAGTCGACGACCTTCCCGACGAGGTTCGATCGCTGACGAAAAGCCTGATCAGCGTCGACCCGCCGGACCACACGCGGTTACGTGGGCTGGTGCGCAAGGCCTTCTCTCCCCGTCTGGTTGAGCGACTTCGCCCGCGCATCCAGCAGATCGCCGACGAGTTGCTGGATGCGGTCGCGCCCGCCGGCAGGATGGACCTGATCGACGACTACGCCTCCCCGTTACCGATCATGGTCATCACTGAGCTGCTCGGAGTGCCGTCCGCTGACAGCGCCCGGTTCCGGGTCTGGTCCAACGCCTTCGTTGCCGATGAACCCTTCACCAACGGAGATCCGTTGGATGCCTGGCGGCGAACCGCGCTGGCCGAGTTCAGCAGCTACCTGCGGGCGCTGTTCGAGCGCAAACGTGCCGATCCGCGCGACGATCTGGTCACGGGCCTGGTCATGGCGCGGGAAGACGGTGACACCCTGAGCGCGGACGAGCTGCTCTCCACGGTGGCCGTGCTGATCGTCGCGGGGCATGAGACCACGGTCAATCTGATCGGCAACGGCATGCGCGCCCTGCTGGCCCATCCCGATCAGCTTCACCTGCTCATCCGCGACCCGCGCCTGATCGGACCCGCGACGGAGGAGCTGCTGCGCTACACCGGTCCGTCCGAGACAACCACATTCCGCTACGCCAGCACGGACCTCCGGTATAACGGCGTGACCATCCCACAAGGCGATCAAGTGGTGATCGTGCTGGCCTCCGCGAACCGCGACGAGACCCGCTTCGCCCACGCCGACCGGCTTGACGTCACCAGAACCGGCAACCACCACCTCGGATTCGGTAAAGGCATCCACTTCTGTCTCGGTGCGTCACTGGCTCGCATCGAGGGCCAGATCGCGATCAGCAGGTTGATTCGCCGGATACCTGACCTGCGCCCGGCCATCCCTCTCGACCAGTTGCAGTGGCGCCCCAGCATGATCATGCGAGGACTGCAGTCCTTCCCCGTGCTGTTCACCGGTGATCAGCGGACATGACCGCGACAAGCTGATCGCGTGAGCTGATGTTGAGTTTGCGGTAGGTGCTGGAGAGGTGGTCGCTGACGGTCTTGGTGGTGATGAACAGCGCTTGGGCGATGTCGCGGTTACTCAAGGGTTGCGCGGCCAGCCGGGCGACGCGCAACTCGCTGGGCGTCAGCGCGTGCACACCGGTGGTCCAGGGTCGGCGGGGGCGGGCGCCGGCGGCCAGTGCCTCCTGGCGAGCTTGGTCAGCCAGCGGGGTGGCCCCGCAGCGGTGCGCCAGGTCCAACGCTCGGCGCAGCGGTTCGCGCGCGGCGGTGCGTGCTCCGGCCCGGCGCAGCGCAGCACCCAGCTCGGTCAGCGAGTACGCCAGTTCCAGTCGCATCGGAGTGGTTTCCAGTACGGTGACGGACTGCTCGAGTAACTCGATTCTGTTCTGGGGCTCGGCGAGCAGGCCGCAGATCCGCAGCGCGATGCCGCTCGCGCGGGCCGAGTCGGCCCGGCGAGCCAGTTCGAGTTCGGTCTGCGCCATCTCACGTGCTTGTTCGGGGTCTTCGGGTGCCAGCGCGAGCGCCAACGCCGAACGCCAGGAGAAGAGAGTGGGATTGTGCAGCTGGCCGCGGTCGGCAAGCTGCCCGCAGCGGCGCAGTTCGGAGATCGCTTGTGCTCGGTGGCCCAGGGCCAGGGACGCCCGGCCCTGAGCCTCAAGAAGGAGAATCGCCGCGGGCAGCTGCGCCATCGCGGGAGGAAGCGCGACCTCTTTCAGGACCGCAGCCGCTTCTTCGAACTCTCCGCGTTGGAGCAGTGTGCGGCTCAGGTACGTGGTGATGATGGGAATCGCATAAGACAAGTTGTGTTCGGTGGCCAGCTCCAGCGCAGCGCGGATGTCAGCCTCGGCCTCGGCCAACCCGCCGCAGACCAGCGTCGCCAAGCCCCGGTGGGTAGTCGCGACCACGAAGCCGATTACTGACCCGCGCGCCTGGGCGTCGGCCAGCATCGCCTCCGTCAACGCGTGCGCGCGCTGTACCTCGTTGGTGTCCAGAAGGGCGTAGACCGCCAGCGCCACAGGCAGCGCTTCGGAGGTTTCCTCAGCCACAAAGCGGCCGTCATCGAGCCCCCGCTCAATCAGGCTAGCGATCTCATCGCGGCTTTCGCCCCGCCCGGAGAGAAGGCAAGCCAGCGTCAGCTGCGCCCAACGGCTCCCCCGCAGCTGTCCCTTGGCCAGCTCGCGCAGCCGCTCGAGCAGGGTCTCCCCGAAAATCTCGGCACCTGCCTTGTGGGCGTACAGGCGCACTTCGAGGTTGGGGTCCCGGTCACCGAGGTCGTCCAACCCAGCCTGCAGCGCAGCTGAGCACCGGTCCATCTCTCCGGCGTAGAACAGGACGTCGGCGAGCTGATCGGCCAGCTGAGCACGTGCTACCGGGTCGGTGGTGGCCTGCCGGGCCTGTTCAAGGTGAACTACAGCGGCCGGGTCACGGGCGATCTGTTCTGCGCCGCCCAGCTCCCGCAACACGGCAGCGCGGGCCGGCCCGGTAGGCGGTTCGGCCAGCGCTCGGCGCAGGTAGCCCACCGCGGTGTCCGGCGCGCCGCCGGCCAGCGCCGCCGCCGCGGCTGCTCGTAACGCGTGAACGGCATCGGCGTCGCCCGCCGGCTCGCACAACAGCAGCTGTGCGGCAACCTGCTCATTCTCCGCGCCATCCCGCATGAGCAGACGAGCGGCGCGCGCGTGAGCCTGGGCGCGGGCACCCGGGGCGAGCTGTTCATACACCGCCGAGCGCACCAGCGGATGCACGAAGCGCAACGGCCGGCCCTCGGCAAGCAGCTCAGCGATCAACAGCGCATCCGCCGCTCTGGTAGCCGCCCCGATGTCCAGACCGGCCAAGGCCGCCACCAGGCGCAGTTCGCTGCCCTCACCCAGCACCGCCAGAGCTCGAACGAACTGTGCCGCAGCCTGGTCCAACCGGCCCAACCGGGCCAGCACGGTCCGTTCCACCTGGCCCGGGACGCGCTGGGCGACATCCGCCGCCTGCGCCGCGCCGGGCTCGACACCGTCTGCGGCGAGATCGAGGATCAATTCGCGCAGCACAAACGGATTACCTCCAGTGGCTGCCGCGCAGGAATAGACGAAGGTCGGATCGGGCCGGGCGCCCAAACCCTCACCGACCAGGCGCCCCACCGCAGCCTCGCTGAGTGGACCAGGGCACAAAATCTGTATCCCGCGCACGGCGAGCAGTTCCGTCAGCAGCGGGGAGTGTCCGGAACGTGGCGGGCGGGTGGTGGCCGCGACCAGCACGGGCAAGCCTTCCAGGCGGTGGCACAGGTACACCAGCCAGCGCAGCGACGGCTCGTCAGCCCACTGCAGATCGTCGACCGCCAGCACGGCCGCGCCGTTCATCGTCAGATTGGCCGCCAACCAGTACAGCCCATGCAATGCCGCAAAGGAATCACCAACGGTCCCACCGAGGCCGAGCACCGGACCGGCGAGCGCGGCTGCGCCGGCCAATAGTTCGGCCCGCTCGGATTCGGCCGCCCGGATCAGCCGCACCTCGAGTAGCTGGCGGACCAGGCCGAAGCCGAAATCGCGTTCCAGTTCGCTGGCCCGCGCGGTCAGCGTTTGCACTTGTTGGATTGCGGCGTGCTCGCAGACCGCCCGTAATAGCGAGCTTTTACCGATTCCGGCAGCACCTTGAATGACCAGCACACCGCCGTGCCCGCGCCGCAGGGCGGCGACCGCCCGCTCGATGCGCGCCAGCTCCCCGCCACGCTCCAGCAGCTGCCGCGCCACCCCGGCCATGCCGGCAGTCTAGGGCCCATTTATCCGGCACGAGCAGGCAAAACCTCCGCCAGCGAGGCCGATGCCCATACCCGCCGGCAACGCAATGGTCGAACTGTCAGCGGCTGATCGGAAATCGGAAAGGTGCACCAATGGCACAATCTGCACTGGGGGATCCATTCAGTCCTGCGGTCCGGCGCGACGCCTACCTGCACTATGCTCACCTGCGCGCCGCCCAACCGGTCCATTGCCTTACCCTGTCCAGCGGTCGCCGGCGGTGGCTTATCACCCGCTACGACGATGCCGAGCGGGCGCTGTGCGATCCCCGTTTGGTCAAAGCCGGGCCCTTCGACGAGCTTCCGCCCGAAATCCGGCCGCTGACGAAACATATGCTCAACTGTGATCCGCCGGACCATACCCGGTTACGCGCGCTGGTGCGCAAAGCATTTTCTCCCCGCCTGGTCGAGCGACTCCGCCCGCGCATCCAGTGCATCGCTGACGAGCTGCTCGACGCGGTGGCGCCCAGCGGTCGAATGGATCTTATCGATGATTACGCATTCCCGTTACCGATCATGGTCATCAGCGAGCTGCTCGGGGTGCCGCCGTCAGACCGTGCCCAGTTCCGGATCTGGTCCAACGCTGTTGTCACCGGGGAGCCCATCACCACTGGAGAGCCGGTCGAGGCCTGGCGGCGAACTGCATTCGCCGACTTCAACGGTTACATTCGCGCGCTGTTCGCGCGCAAACGGGCCGATCCGCGGGACGACCTGATCAGTGAGCTGGTGACGGTCCATGCGGAGGGAGACGCGCTGAGCGAGGAGGAGCTGCTCGCCACGGTTTTCCTGCTGATCGTCGCCGGGCACGAGACCACCGTCAACTTCATCGGCAACGGCATGCTGGCCCTGTTCGCCTATCCCGACCAGCTGCACATGCTCATGCGGGACCCTGGACTGGTCGGGTCCGCGATGGAGGAGCTGCTGCGCTACACCGGCCCGCTGGAGACTGCGACGCTGCGCTACGCCAGCACCGATATCGATGTCAACGGCGTGACGATCCCGCAGGGCGATCAGGTGGTGATCGTACTCGCCTCGGCCAACCGCGACGACACCCGCTTTGCTTGCGCCGACCAGCTGGACATCACGAGAGTCGAGAACCGGCATCTTGGCTTCGGTAAGGGCATCCACTTCTGCCTCGGTGCTCCACTTGCCCGCATCGAAGGTCAGATCGCCATCAGTACCCTGCTTCGCCGGATGCCGACCGTGTGCCCGGCCATCCCTCTCGACCAGTTACAGTGGCGCCCCAGCATGATCATCCGAGGACTACAGTCCTTTCCGGTGCTGTTCACCGGTGATCAGCGGCCATGACGGCGGCAAGCTGGTCGCGGGAGGAGATGTTGAGTTTGCGGTACGCGCTGGATAGGTGATCACTGACGGTCTTGGTAGTGATGAACAGTGCTTGGGCGATGTCGCGATTGCCCATGGCTTGCGCAGCGAGCCGGGCGACCCGCAGTTCGCTGGGGGTCAGCGCGTCCACTCCGCTGGTCCAGGGCCGGCGGGGCCGAGCGCCGGCAGCCACCGCCTCTTCGCGGGCGCGTTCGGCCAGCGGTGTGGCGCCGCAGCGGGCAGCGAGATCCAGGGCTCGGCGCAGCGGTGCGCGCGCGGCGGTGCGCGCCCCGGCACGCCGCAGCGCAGCGCCCAGCTCAGCCAGCGAATGCGCCAGCTCTAGCCGGGCGGACGAGGCCTCCAGCACCGCGACGGATTGTTGGAGCAGCTCGATGCGGTTCTGACCGTCGGCGAGCAGGCCGCAGGCGCGCAGCGCGATCCCGATCGCCCGTGGCGCACCGGCATCACGAGCCAGCTGCAACTCGGCCTTGGCCAGTGCGCGTGCCTCGGCCAGGTCGTCACTTGCCAGCGCGAGCGCCAACGTGGAGCGCCAGGGGTGCAGATTCGGGGTTGTTCTGACGGCGATGGCGAGCCGACCGCAGTGGCGCAGGTCGGCGATGGCCTGCTCACGCTGACCGCGGGCCAGGCGCACCCGGCCCCGCGCCTCTAACAGGGCGATTCCGGTCGGCCCGCCAACCGGCAGTACGACCCCTTCGACGACGCCAGCCGCCTGGTGGAGGTCCCCGCGTTCCAGCAGCACCGTGCTCAAGGCGGCCCGATGCAGCGGAGTGGATAGGGCCAGGTTGTATTCGACGGACAGCTCCAACGCTGCGCGCGCGTCGGCTTCCGCCTCGGCCAGCTCGCCGCGCCGTAAGGCGAGCAGTCCGCGCCGGCCGTAGGCGAACGTGCAGCCCACCACGGAACCGCGCGCTCGGGAGTCCGCCAGTATCGTCTCGACCAGCGCTTGGGCGCGCTCCAGCTCGTCGATAGTCATCAGAGCCCAGAAGGCGAGCATGGCCGGCACCGCCTCGCCGGTTTCCTCGACGATGAAGCGGCCGCCGTCGAGCCCGCGCTCGACCAGGCCGGCCACCTCGTGACAATCCTCGCCGCGGACCGCGAGGGTCGCCGCCAGGCACAGCTGCGCGGAGCGGCTGGCCGGAGTGCTGCGGGCGGCCAGCTCACGCAGCCACCGAAGGGCGGCCCCGGGTGCTATCGCGGGGTCGGGGCTGAGTAGCTCCAGCACTGCGGCGTGGGTGCACAAGCGCACTGCCAGATCAGGGTCGCGGCCGCCGAGGTCGACCAGAGCGGACCGCAGCACAGCCGCGCAGCGCGTCCAGTCGGCGGCGTAGAACAACACATTGGCCAGCTGTTCAGCCAGCAGTGCCCGCGCCACCGGGCAGGTAGTCGCCTGCCAGGCGCGCTCGAGGTCTCCCAGAGCGGCTGGATCGCGGGCGATCCGTTCCGCCCCGCCCAGCTCGCCCAACACCGCCGCTCGCTCCCCCTCGGCAGGCGGCTCGGCCAGCGCTCGGCGCAGGTATGTCACCGAGATCTCCGGCGCACCGCGCTCCAACGCTGCCGCCGCGGCGGCGCGCAATGCCTCCACGGCCTGCTCGTCGCCCGCCGGCTCGCATAACAGCAGTTGCGCGCCGACCCGCTCACACCCCGCGCCCTCCTGGACGAGCAGCCGCGCGGCGCGAGCGTGCGCCTGGGCGCGTGCACCAGGTGCGAGCTGCTCATACACCGCCGAGCGCACCAGCGGATGCAGGAACTGCAACGGCCGGCCTTCGTCGAACAGCTCTGCGGTCAGCAGCGCATCCGCTGCGGCTGCCGCAGTGTCGATGTCCAGGTTGGCCATCGCGGCGGCCAGCCGCAGCTCGGTGCCCTCGCCCAACACCGCCACCGCTTCCGCGAGCCGGGTGGCCGCCACATCCAACCGGCGCAACCGGGCCAGTACCGTTCGTTCCACCTGACCGGGGACCCGCTCGACCACTCCCGCGGCCTGCGCCGCCACCGGCGGGACACCGTCAGCCGCCAGATCGAAGATCAGCTCGCGCAGGACGAACGGATTGCCGCCGCTGGCCCTTGCGCACGCGGCCACGAAGGCCGGATCCGGCACCGCGCCCAACCCGTCGTGCACCAGCCGGGCCACCGCAGGCTCGCTGAGCGGCCCTGGACACAGGACCTGAGCGCTGCGCACGGTGAGTAGTTCGGCAAGCAGCTGGCCATGTCCCGGGCGCAGCGGGCGGGTGGTGGCAGCGACCAGCACCGGCAGGCCTTCCAACCGGTGGCACAGGTACACCAGCCACCGCAACGATGGCTCGTCCGCCCACTGCAGATCGTCGACCGCCAGTACCAGCGGCTCGGTGGTGGCCAGATTGGCTACCAGCCAGTAGAGCCCGTGCAATGCCGCAAACGAATTGCCGCCAGTTCCCGCGAGGCCCAGCACCGGTCCGGCCAGCGCGGCCGCGCCGGTCAGTAACTCGGCTCTTTCGGCCTCGCCGGCCAGGACCAACCGCCTTTCGAGCAGCTGGCGCACGATGCCGAACCCGAAGTCGCGTTCCAACTCGCTGGCGCGCGCGGTGAACGTCTGCACTCCGTGTTCAAAGGCGTGCTCGCACACCACCCGTAACAGGCTGCTCTTGCCGATCCCCGCCGCACCTTCGATGATCAGCGCGCTTCCGTGCCCAGCACTCAAGGTCGCGATTGACTGCTCAATGCGCGCAAGCTCCCCGCCGCGCTCCAACAACCGCAGGTCCTCGCCTGATCTGCCATCGCGGACCTGCCATTCCACCTGCAGCGTCGGCATCTCAAGATCCTCTCCGCCTGCCGGTCTCAGGAAAGAGGCTCCGAGGCATCCACCGAATACCCTCCCCGCGATCCCGATCGTGTGATTTTGCGGGCCTCCCCACCGCAGTCTGGATGCAGACTGCTGTTATTCCCGGGCTGAAAACCGCAGTCTGCATCCAGACTGCGGGTCGTGCTCCCGCGGGGGCGGGAGCACGGGGGCGAAACATCCGGCACGGGACGGTGAAATCTCCGGCTACGGGTCCGATGCCCCGGTCAGCTTCGGCGCGAACAGTTGTCCCATCACGCCCGTGGAAGGTGCGAAGATGTGGGACAACCAGCGCTGGATACGCGCCACCATCCTGTCGTACCCGACAGTCCAGGACTGTTTCGTCGCATCCAAGGGTGCGGATGAGTTGGTGGCCTATGTGGTCGCAGATGGGTTAATCGATGAAGTCGCACTGGCTGATTTCGTGCGCTCTCGTCACCCTGCGCAAGCGCCACCTTTTACCGTCGTGACGGTCAGCAGCCTGCCGGCCGCCCTGGATCCCGCTTCCTTCGATGTGGGCGGCCCCCCGGTGCTCGACGACGATTTGCTGAATGCGTGGCAGCGCACGATCGATCATATCGCCGGGGAAGGCCGGTTGCAGGTCGGCACCGCCGCGGCAAAAGGAAACCAGTGCGCCATCCACGTCGTCGACGAGCTTCAATCGGTGACGACGAGCAAACCATCGGTGATCGACAACGGTGATCCGGTAAGGATGTCTCTCGTCGATGGTGGCGCCGCCCAACTCAATGCTGGACAGACCATGGTCGAGCTATTGTTGCGGAGCGCCGACCAGCATGGAGGCCATGCCATTATGCACGTCGACACCAATGGTGTTGAGCGTTTGCAGACATATCGGGACCTGGTCACCGATGCCTGCCGGGTTGCGCAGGGGGTGAAACTTCTAGGCCTCAAGCCCGGCGCCACCGTCTTGTTGCAGCTAGATTCAAGCTACCAATTCTTCACTGGCCTGTGGGGTTGCCTGCTCGGCGGATATATTCCGGCGTTGGCGGCCGTTCCGGCGGATTACGTCGAGGGAATTCCGGGTTCCAACAAGGTGGAGGCGGCGTGGCGGGCCTTGCACCGGCCACCGATTCTCACCACGGCCGCGCACAGATCCGCGCTGCGCGACTTCGCCGAGGCCCGCGAATGGGATGCGCTGACGATCGCCTGCCTGGAGGATCTGCTCGACAACGATCCTGCGCAACCATATCGGGCGGGATCCCCGGATGACGCCGCGTTGATGCTGTTCACCTCCGGCAGCACCGGAGTGCCCAAGATCGTGGTGCAGCGGCACCGGGCGATCGTCACCCAGGTCCTCGGATCCGCGCGACGGCTGTCGCTGGTTAGCACGGACATCATGCTCAACTGGATGCCATTGGACCACGTCGGCAGCGTCATCATGATGCATGCGCTCGGCCTCGAGGTGGGTTGCTCGCAGGTTCATGTGCCAACCCACAATGTGCTAGGCGATCCCTTGCGCTGGCTGGATTTATTGACGCGGTACCGGGCCAGTGTGAGCTGGGCGCCGAATTTCGCCTTCGGCCTGGTGACCGACAGGCTGGACCAGATCGGCGAGGACGGATACCGGTGGGATCTGTCCCGTGTCCGGGCGATCATCAATGGCGGCGAGGCGGTTTCCGCCCGCAGTGCCCGCCGTTTCCTGCGGATGCTGGAGCCCGCGGGTTTGCCCGGCACCGCCATTTGGCCGGCGTGGGGAATGGCAGAAACATGCTCCGGTGTAGTGTACTCACAGCGTTTTTCGGTAGCCACGGCGAACGACAACGATTCCTTCGTCGAGCTTGGCCGACCGATCGCCGGAATCCGGCTAGGTGTTGTTGACGACAACAACAGGGTGTTGCCTGAGGGCAACATTGGACGGCTTCATGTGCAGGGCGCGATGGTGACCGCGGGATACTACGAGAATCCCGCGGCGAACGCTGAGGTCTTCACCGTAGACGGCTGGTTCGATACCGGAGACCTCGGATTTCTGAAAAATGGCCGGTTGACACTCACCGGCCGGGCCAAAGACGTCATCATCATCAACGGCGTGAACTACGCCGGCCCTGAGATCGAGGCAGTGGTGGAGGAGCTGCCTTTCATCGACCGGTCCTACACAGCAGCCTGCGCCGTACGTCACCAGGACGCCGGTACCGATCAACTCGCCGTGTTCTTCCACTTGTTACCGGGCACCGCAGAACGAGAGGCGCTGCACACCATACGTTCGACGATCCTCCGGGAGATCGGGGTGAACCCGGATCACCTGATTCCGGTCCGCCGCGCCGACATTCCCAAGACCGGTCTGGGCAAGATCCAGCGCAGTAAACTCAGCGAGGAATACGGACGGAGACTGCTCGGCGCTGCCGGGACCACTGCGGGTACCGAGCTGCCCGCCTGGTTCTACCGCCCTGAATGGACCCGGTCGACCGTGCAGCGACTTGTCGGCCACGCGTCCGGCGCGGTGCTGGTGTTCCTGGATCGGCTCGGTCTCGGTGAGGCACTGTGCGGCATGCTGCGCGGGCGCGGCCAGCGGTGCGTGTCAGTGCACCAGCAACCACGTGCGGCTTTCCGCCGCGTCGCCATCGACGTCTACCTCATCGATCCGGACAACCGCGACCACTACCGGCTGCTGGTGGGGGCAGTCAGGCAGCAAGCACCGGTGGATGTGGTGCATCTGTCCGACTTCGCAGAGCACGTTCAGTTCTCGGACAGCCGGGCAATTAGCGACAGCTGCCGAGCGAGCACCGGCTGGTTGTTACACCTCCTGGCGGCACTGGACGCCGCCGCCTGGGATTCGCCACTGTCGTTGCGGGTCGTCGCTGCCCACACCCAGCGCATAGCGGACACCGATCGCGTCACCTTCACCCGTGCGCCGCTGCGTAACCTGCTGAAGACGGCCGCGCAGGAGATCCCTTGGCTGCGCTGCCACCATCTCGATGTGGAGATCGGTGACAATAGTGCCAATGCGCAGCGTGTCGTCGACGAAATCGACGATGATACCGCCGATCCGGAGGCAGCCTACCGCGCCGGCTGCAGAATGGTGCCGCGCCTGGTTCCTATCCACCGTGGCGATGAGACGGTCACCGTTCCACAATTCGTCACCGGCGGTCTCTACGTGCTGTCCGGCGGCTTGGGAGGTGTCGGCATGGAGGTCGCCCGGCACCTGCTCGTCAACTATGACGCGAAGATTCTACTTTTCGGGCGCAGCTGCCCGGACGAGGTGGCCCTCATAGCTTTGCGCGCGTGCGGCCCCGACGTCCGGTACGCCGTTGCCGACGTCACTGATGAGCACCAGGTGCGCGAATGCATCGAGCAAGCCGAAAAGGACTGGGCGACAACGGTCGTCGGCATTGTGCATCTCGCCGGCCACTACACCGAACAATCACTTCAGCGGTGCTCGATCGATGAATTGCTGGCGGCCATCGAACCGAAGATCTGTGGGGCATGGCATTTGCATGAGATTCTCAAGGATCGTCCCGGCGTTCCTCTCCTGCTCTTCTCATCCGCCACCGGCTACTTCGGCGGCGTGATACAGGGTCCGTATGCCGCGGCCAATGCCGCGCTCGACGCTTTCGCTGATCACCTGCATACCGAGGCCACCCGAGTAGGCGCGATCTCTGAATGCCGAAGCATTGGGTGGAGCGTGTGGTACGAGACGGGCATCAGCCAGGGAATGGCACTCACTGGGCAGGCCCCGCTTCGGGGCTACCAGATGATGGCCCCGCAGGACGCGCTGATGTCGCTTGCCGTCGCCGCCGCTGATTCGAGTCCCTTTCTCCTGGTTGGTCTCGATCCGGACGGACGGATCACCCGCCGCTACATGGCCGGTCCACCACGGCCGACTCGCAAGATCGTCGCTCGCATCGACGAGCCGGATGCCGTCGATCAGATCGCTCGAGTCCTGGCCCCTATCCGCCTGCTGGACCGCTACGGCACCCCGACGTCGTGCGAGGTACTGAAAGGCGAGCACGTGCCGCAGGGACCGGCGCAATCAGACCTCGAGCGGCGGATCGCCTCGGTATGGCGCAGCGTCCTTCGCCTGCGCACGATTCAGCTCGATGACGACTTCTTCGACTTGGGGGGCACGTCTTTACAGATGGCGCAGATGCATCAGCAGATATGCCAGGAACTGGGCCATGAGCTTCGATGGTCCGATGTGTTGCGCGTTCGCACTATCAGGGCCATCGCCGCGCTGGTCGACGGCCCTGGCGCGCACGCTGCCGACACGATCAGCTGGCAGGGCATCAACTACACCTACCGTTATCTGAAACATCGGGCAGCGCCGGAATCGATCCCGCTCGTGCTCATCACCGGCGCATTCCAGGGAATGTATGCCATGCCGCGGCTCGAGCACCTACTGCGCCCGCTTGGAAACATGCTCCTGGTGGATCTCCCGGGATCCGGATCCGCGGACGACCTGTCCGGTGACTATGGTTTCGACTTCCTCGCCGACTGCCTGAACCATCTTCTCGACGAACTCGCCATTCCGCGCATCAACCTGATCGGCGTGTCCTATGGTGGATCCATTGCCTACGAATTCGCCCATCGCTGGCCCGATCGCATCAATCGCCTCGCGGTGGCCGGTGCGGTCAACTCATTTCCCGCCGCGGTACTCGCAGGGCGCGGGTCCAGCAGCCGTATACTGGAAGGTGGACGGCTCGACCGATTCGTCGATCACATCGTCGAAGGCACGATGTGCCTGAACCCGGATGTCTTCATCCGCAACCGGGAAACAACTCGCGCTTTGATGGAGAAGATACTGCGCGAATCGACACCTTCGGAAGCCGCTCGATACCTCGACGTGCAAAACCGTGTCCTGGCGCCGGCGCGCGCGGTCGAATACGGTTTTTTCGGCCGGCCCACTCTGGTCTTCACCGGCGAGCACGACGTGCTGACACCCCCGGCGTTCGTGCGCGATCTGGCGGCCACCATTCCAGGAGCCCTGTACACGAGCTTCAAGGACGCTGATCACCTGGTGCCCATGGAGTGTCCGGAGGAGCTGGCGGACCTGCTGATCCGTTTCTTCACCGATCAGCCCCTCGACAACCTGCCCTACTGCCACCCGATCGAGCAGCCACGCCCGCAGCGCGCCCGCACGCCACACGCCGCTTAGCGCTCGCCGCTAGGTTGGGCAGGTTCAGCCGCGCCACCAGGGGCGCAGGGGGACGTGCGCATTGCCTTGGGCGTCGGGGCGGACGGCTAGTACCTGGTGCAGCTCGATGCCGTTGCGCTCGAAGGACAGCCGGGAGGCACCCATGTACAGGCCCCACACCCGGGCGGTGGGTTCGCCGACCTCGGCCACGCACTGGTCCCAGTGCGCCACCAGGTTGGCGTTCCACTGCTTGAGCGTCAGCGCGTAGTGCTCCCGCAGGTTCTCCACGTGGCGCACCTCGAAGCCGGTGTTCTGCGCCTCGGTGATGATCCTGCCGGCGCCGGCCAATTCTCCGTCCGGGAACACATAGCGGTCGATGAACGCGTCGCTCTGCGGCTTGGCCCGGTTGTCCGGCACGGTGATGCAGTGGTTGAGCAGCCGCCCGCCCGGACGTAGCTTCGCCAGCAACTTCGCGAAATACGACGGGTAGGAGTGCACCCCGACGTGCTCGAGCAGCCCGATCGACGAGATGGCGTCGTAGTCACGACCGGGCGCATCCCGGTAGTCCAGATGCCGCACTTCGGCCAGCTCGGTCAGCCCCTCTGCTTCGATGGCCTGTTGCGCCCAGCGGGCCTGCTCGGCGGACAGCGTGACGCCCAGCGCGCGCACCCCGCGGCGCGCTGCGAAGCGCACCATGCCGCCCCAGCCGCAGCCGATGTCGAGCAGCCGCATCCCGGCCCGCAGCCCCAACTTGTCGGCGATCAGCTCGTGCTTGCGTTCCTGGGCCTGCTCCAGACTCGCCTCGGGATGGTCGAACACGGCGCAGGTGTAGGTCATCGACGGGCCGAGGAACATCTCGTAGAACCGGTTGGAGACGTCGTAGTGATGGTGGATCGCCGTGGAATCGCGGTGCCGGGAGTGCGCCAGACCGTCGAGCGTCCGGCGCCACCGCGGCCGCGATTCCTGCGGCGGCGGGGGCACCGGCCGCAGCAGCTCCCAGCCCAGCGAGCGGGTGATCACCGCGAGCTCGGCCAGCGTCGGGCGCCGGAAGCGCACCTCGTCAGCCATCACCCGCATGGCGACGTACGGGTCACCGGGGTGCACCCCGGAGGCATGCAGATCACCGGCGATGTAGGCGCGGGCCATGCCGAGATCGCCGGGCGCAGTGAACACATAGGTGGCCCCCCGCGGAGTCGCCAGGTGCACGCTGATCTCGGAGTCGGCCGGACCGGTGGCGCTCCCGTCATAGGCGGTGAACCGGACCGGGAACCGGCCATCGGAGAGCAGCTCCACGATGCCGGCCAGCGACAGCCGCTCCGCGCTCGTCGGGGCCTGCGCCGGGCTGGGGCTGCGCCGTTCTCGGAAGGTCGTCATCGACGTCGCACCGCCTTCGCGTAGAGATCCAGCAGTCGCAGGTCGGGGTCGTAGCGCTGCTTGAGAGTCGCATACTGCTCGCCGCCGTAGCGGGTGTCGAACTCCGCTCGCGAGTAGAAGGAGTCCGAGTACAGCGACTTGTGCCCGCCCAGCGCGTCCACCTGGTGCTCGATGTCCCGGTTGGTGTCGCCATCAGTGCCGCCGGGACGGATCGGCACGCTGGACCAGAACCCGACGTTGACGTAGTCCCGGCCGGGTTCCAGCGGGTACAGCGGCCAGGAACGCTCGCCGCGAAGCCGCAGCGGGCACAGCCAGACCGGCTCGATGGGAACGTGCTCGACGAACCAGCGCAAGAACTCCGCGGTGCGTTCCAGTGGGATCTCGACGTCCTGGATCACCCGTTCCCGGCGCGGACGGCCCCGCCACTGTTCGAAGCGATTCTCCAGATCGAACCGGTTGGCCAGCGCGACGATCTTCCAGTACACGTCGCTGCGACGCAGCCGGGCCGGCCACAGCTGCCGGATCACCGGGTGCTGGGCCCCCAGGCCGCCCGAGCACCAGAACCAGTCGGTATCCCAGCGCCACAGGTAGTCGTGGGTGGTCAGCACGTCGCGCCGGCGCTGCTGGATCGACCGGTAGTAGATGTGCAATCCGGTGTAGTCGCTGGCCGGACCGTCGAAGTCGGTGCGCCGGCCCAGCGTCAGGTAAGACTCGGCGGCGGAGAACATCACACCGTCGAGGTAGTCGACGTCCTCGCCATCCCACTGCCGGGTCGCCATGATCCGCGCCACCGCGGCGCACAGCTCGTCGAGGTCTTCGAAGCGCACGTGTCGCAGCGCCACGTGCGAGCGCACCTGTTCTAACTCGATGCGCAACCGGGTGGCATAGCCCAGCGTGCCGTAGGAGTTGGGGAAACCGGCGAACAGTTCGTCACCGACCGTGGCCGTAACAATCTCCCCGGCGCCGGTGAGCACGTCGAGCTCCAGGACCGACTCGTGCGGCAGGCCGTTGCGAAAGGACGGCGCCTCGATGCCCAGCCCGCTAACCGCACCACCCAGGGTGATCGTCTTGAGCTGGGGGACCACCAGCGGCGTCAGACCATAGGGCAGCGTGGCCGCGACCAGGTCCTCGTAGGTGCACATCCCGGCGACCTCGGCGGTGCGGTTGGCGGGGTCTACCTCGAGCACCCCGGTCAGCCCGGACACATCCAGGCCCGGTCGGCCCGTCGATGCGCGGGGCCGGAACAGGTTCGACGTTCGTTTGGCCAACCGCACCGGCGAGCCGGCTGGGATCGCTCGGTAACTGGCCTCCAGCCGCTGCACAGCCTCGTGATAGCTACGCCATGCCCCGGTGAGCTGCACGTGCACCACGCTACGACCTACCCGGCCGTACCGCACCGGTTTCTCTCACCCCCGGGTGGCTACCCTGTGCCGCACGGGCCCGCTACATCGCGTGGGCCCGGACGCGATGAGAGGAGCCGCCGTGCAACCCGGTGGAGCGCCTGACATGCAGATGATCCTGCAGCAGGCCCAGAAGATGCAACAAGACCTCATGAGTGCCCAAGCCGAGCTCGCCGAGTCCGAGGTCACCGGCCAGGCCGGTGGGAATCTCGTTACGGTCACGTTGGCCGGTTCCGGGGAGGTGACCAGCGTGACGATCGACCCCAAGGTGGTCGACCCCGACGACGTGGAGACCCTGCAAGACCTGGTGATGGGCGCGATGCTCGACGCGCACCAAGCCCTGCAAGATCTCACCCAGCAGAAGATGGGCCCCCTGGCCAGCGCCCTAGGCGGCCCCGGTGGAGGTTTCAACCTGCCCGGCATGTGACGTTGCTGTCCCCGCCTTCCCCCGACATGGAGACATATCGGGGGAAGACACCCTCCTGTGACCCCGATATGTCTCCATGTCGGGGAAAGGCGTGCCGCGGGTGGGGCATGATGGCGTGGTGTACGAGGGAGTCGTTCAGGATCTGATTGACGAGTTGGGGCGGCTGCCCGGCGTGGGGCCCAAGAGTGCCCAACGGATGGCTTTCCACCTGCTGGCGGCGGATCCGGCCGATGTGACTCGGTTGCAGGATGCGCTGCAGCGGGTCAAGGACGGGGTGGTGTTCTGCGCCGTCTGCGGCACGGTCTCCGAGAAACAAACCTGCCGGATCTGCGCGGATCCGCGCCGCGATCCGCGGCTGGTCTGTGTGGTCGAAGAGCCCAAGGATGTGCTCGCGGTGGAACGTACGCGCGAATTCACCGGCCGCTATCACGTGCTGGGCGGGGCGCTGGATCCGCTGTCCGGGGTCGGTCCGGATCAGCTGCGGATCCGCGAGTTGCTGATCCGCATCGGCGCCGACGAGATCACCGAAGTGATCATTGCGACGGATCCGAATACCGAAGGTGAAGCGACCGCCACCTACCTGGCGCGGATGCTGCGCGACTTCCCGGGCCTGTCGGTGACCAGGCTGGCCTCCGGGTTACCGATGGGCGGTGATCTCGAGTTCGCCGACGAGCTGACGCTGGGCCGCGCGCTGTCCGGCCGCCGCGCCGTCTGACGTCTCCAGATGTCACCCGAAGATGCATGGGGATGCTCGCGACCGAGCGGTCACAAGCATCCCCATGGTCCCCTACAACCCCCTGACCGAAGCGAATTCAGTCGTCATCCGGTGGGTCTTCCACCAGAGTTGGTGCGTAGTACCAGTCCTGTTCGGACAGTGGACTGGCGCAGCGCGGGCACTCTGCCTGCTGCCGGCGGGCGGCTCGGACCGCCAACCATTCCGCGTTGAGCCGGCGACGCTCCTCGGCCTGTTGGCGAAGCTTCGGCTGTAAGGCCTGGTTGGTCCAGGCCCATCCGATCAGAAGTCCCAACAGGATCAGCAGGGCCGCGGCGAGCAACGCCCAACCCAGCACCTGCCGGGTCACCGTGAACTGCGGTATATCCCGCCACGACGTTTCTCTCCCTGGCTTCGGCCCGAGGGCCGATGCCCGGGGAAGCGTGTCGCGCTCCGGTGAGATGCAGACATGATCGCCTTCCCCTTTCCCTCGTTGGTCGTCCTGACGTGGGCCGGGGATCGCCCGGGCCACCATGCCCGGCGCTACTGGCGCCTTGGTGTAGCGTGCATGAGGCAACTGATTCATGCAATTGCATGATGCGTTCTCTTGATGCGATTCACCGAAGAGGAGTAGCGTGTCGTTTTCCTCTTCCTGTGGGTAGTCGGACATCCTGCTCATACGGTCCTTAAGTGCGGAGGCGCGCGATGTCCCCTCTACGTGGTCCGGTGGTGCCGCGGCGCAGGCTCGGCGCGGAGCTTCGCGCACTGCGCGAGCAGGCCGGGCTGACCATCGATGAGGTCGCCAAGGCGCTCGAGTGCTCGGTCTCGAAGGTCAGCAGGTTGGAGACCGGCCAGGGTATTCCCTATCGCCGCGACGTCCGCGATCTGCTCGACCGCTACAGGATCACCGATCAGGCTCACCGGGACCGGTTGATGCGCTGGGTTCGGGAGGGCAACCGCCAGGGTTGGTGGGATGACTTCTCCGATGTACTGGGCCCGGATCCGGAGGAACCCTTACTTCCTGACAACCTCAGCCGGTACGTCGCGCTCGAGCAAGACGCCAGCGAGGTGCGCAGCTTTGAAGCGATCGTCCTGCACGGCCTGCTGCAGACCGAGGCCTACGCCCGCGCCTTGCTGCACACACTGTCCACGACAGACACGGACGCCACCGACCGGCTCGTTGAGCTGCGGATGCGGCGGCAGCGGCGGCTTTACGCTGACGAGGATCCGCTGGTCGCCCACATGGTGATTGACGAAGCAGTGTTATATCGCCCGGTGGGGGGTGCGGATGTGATGCGGGAGCAGCTGAAACGGTTGCTGACGGACTCGCAGCAGCCCAACATCACACTCCAGGTGCTTCCGTTCAGCACCGGGGCGCACCGCGCGGTCTCCGGCTCCTTCGTGGTGCTAGCGTTCGCCGATACTGACGATAACGATCTTGTGTATATCGAGGGCCACGTAGGTGACCTCTATCTAGAGAAGGAGCACGATGTACAGGTCTATGAGCAGATCTTCGATGTGCTCATAGATCAATGCCTGACTGCTGAGCAGTCCGCAGGTCTTGTTGCTCAACTCCTGCGGGACAACTGAACACCAATCAACGAGGGAGGAATTCCAGTGACCGATGTGTACCACCCCACGCTGCTGTTCCGGACAAGCAGCCGGTGCAGCAAGGGGGGATGTGTGGAGGTGGCGCCCTTGCCCGACGGTGGGGCTGTCGTCCGGGATAGCAAGAACCGTGACCGTGAGCCATTCACCTTCGACAGGCAAGAGTGGGTCGATTTTGTCCTGGGGGTCAAGAACGGCGAGTTCGACTTTTGAGTCCGCAGATCTGACTGACCGGTGTTTGGGGGTGTCGCTCACCGGTAGATCGACATTTTTGGATCGTGGCCAGGATATCTCCTCAATTCTGCTTTCGTGACTATTTGGTCTGTGGTCGACCTAGACCGATCCGGGTCTGGGAGCAGTGCAAGGGAGATACCATGAATGAAGAGGAGGGAGATGGCGCTTCGCGCAATTCCGATAACTCACTCGACTATCCTCGTACGCGAATGGCCGAGCGACTTATCCGGTCGTGCGATGCAGCCCTAAGTTTGATCACGGCAGCAGAGCTCGTGTTTGGAAGCACGAGACCCCTGCTGACTGCGAGGGGCCTCGTGCTCCTCATCCGCCTGGTAGCTGTCCGCCTTGGGAGAACGAGTAGCTGACCAGGACAGATACCCTGGATGGGAGCTGGATCGCCCAGTCCCATCCAGGGAGTCTGCATGCGATCATCGTAGACCCAGGCCGCAGCGGGGCACAGTAACCCGTAGGCGCGGCACTGTCAAGGAATAACCATTCGGAGGATCACCGGGAGTGGCTGGCAAATACCCATCACGGCGCTTTACCGCATCGCCCTGTTCACCGCGCTGACCACCGCGTTGAGTGACGCGGTGACGATGGACCCCGACACGCCGACGCCCCACAGCACCTGCTCGCTGACGGCGCACTCGACATATGCGGCCGCCGCGGCGTTGTCGCCGGCCGACATCGCGTGTTCTGAGTAGTCGAGCACCCGAACGTCGAAACCTAGCGCGGCCACAGCGTCTACAAAGGCCGCGATCGGGCCGTTGCCGGAACCGGTGATGTGGTGTTCTTCGCCCTCCACCAGCACGGTGGCCACGATGTCGTCGTGCCCCTCGCCGTCGTCGGACAACCGATGCCGCAACAACCGCACAGGAGTCCGCCGGTCCAGATACTGCACGGCGAAGATGTCCCAGATCTGTTGTGCCGACACTTCGCCGCCACCGGTGTCGGTGTGCTGCTGGATGACCCGGGAGAATTCAATCTGTAGCCGGCGGGGCAGATCCAGCTGGTGCTCGGCCTTCATGACATAGGCGATCCCGCCCTTACCGGACTGGGAATTCACCCGGATCACGGCCTCGTACGTGCGCCCGACATCCTTGGGGTCAATCGGCAGGTAGGGCACCTCCCAGCGATGCTCATCGACGTTCACACCAGCCCGCGCGGCATCGGCGTGCAGAGCCTTCAAGCCCTTGTTGATCGCGTCCTGATGGCTGCCGGAGAACGCGGTATAGACCAGATCACCGCCGTACGGGTGGCGCTCGGCCACCGGAAGTTGATTGCAGTACTCCACCGTGCGGCGGATCTCATCGATATCGGAGAAATCGATCTGAGGATCGATGCCCTGGCTGAACAGGTTCATACCCAGCGTCAGCAGGCAGACGTTGCCGGTGCGCTCCCCGTTGCCGAACAGGCAGCCCTCGATGCGTTGTGCACCGGCCTGGTAACCCAGCTCGGCGGCGGCCACCGCGGTACCGCGGTCATTGTGTGGATGCAGCGACAGCACCACCGCATCGCGCCGTTCCAGGTTGCGGTGCATCCACTCGATAGAGTCCGCGTAGACGTTCGGAGTGGCCATCTCCACAGTGGCCGGCAGGTTGAGGATCACCGGCGATTCGGGCGTGGGTTGCCAGATCTCGGTGACCGCATTGCAGACCTCGGCGGCGTAGCTCAGTTCGGTGCCGGTATAGGACTCCGGTGAGTATTCGAACCGGAAGTCGGTGTCGGAATACTTGCCCGCGTACTCCAGCACCATCTCGGCCGCCGACGTGGCGATCTTCTTGATGCCCTCGCGTTCCTCCCGGAACACCACCCGGCGCTGCAGGATCGATGTCGAGTTGTAGATGTGCACGATCGCCGTGCGCGCGCCTTGCAAGGCATCGAAGGTGCGCTCGATCAGCTCAGGGCGGCACTGCGAGAGCACCTGGATGCGGACATCGTCGGGGATCGCATCCTCGGTGATGATCTCGCGGACGAAGTCGAAATCGGTCTGACTGGCCGACGGGAATCCGACCTCGATCTCCTTGTACCCCATCCGGACCAGCAGCTCGAACATCCGCCGCTTGCGGGGTGGGCTCATCGGATCGATCAGCGCTTGGTTGCCGTCTCGCAAGTCCACCGCGCACCACAGCGGTGCCCGGCTGATCGTGACATCGGGCCAAGTGCGGTCCGGCAGCGAAATCGGTTCCACGGTCTGGGCGAAGGGCCGGTAGCGGTGCACGGGCATGACACTGCCGCACTGCGGGTTCCAGACGTCCTGATCAGGCGGTGGAGGAACCTGGGGGTGCTGGATACGGCTGGTATTCCCGGCGGCGAAGGCGCCGGCGGCGATATCGACGCCTTGGGGTGTCGGTTTGAAAATCATGGTCTGCTTCTGCGCTTCCCGGCCTCTTAAGGGCCCTCCGGGGCCCGGGCCTAGTCGGAGAATCCGACCGGCGGATGCGCGCGGGCAACTCCGCGACGGGGGGCCGGTCGTTGTCAGACCCCGTCGCGGCAGCGAAGCAGGAGGGCGCGTGCCACGCGATCACCGTAGCTGGGGCGACCGCCCGGTACGCAACCGGTCTCCCGGATGCTGGGAGCAAGCGATGCCGCACCCCCGGCGGTCACGAGTGAGTCCGGCTGCAGGCGCCGTGGCGCTCGTGGCAGACTTCCGGCATGGGCTCCAGCCGCACGTCGGCCCGCGCGACGCGCTACCGGGTCGCCTCAGTACTCGCCACCCTTATCCGGATCGTGGGCGGTCTCGCCGTGCTGGTGCTGGTGGCGCACATCGTGCTCACGTTGGGCGATGCGAACCCCGCCAACGGGATCACGCGGCTGGTGGCAACGTGGGCTGACCGGCTCCAGATAGGTTTCCGCGGCCTGTTTACGCCTGCCGACCCCAGGACCCGAATAGTGGTCAACTACGGTCTCGCTGCGGCCTTCTGGCTCGTCGTCAGTTGGGTGCTGGTGCGGCTGTTGCAACGGCTGGCGTGAGCTCGCACCGGTCCGGTGTTGCGTTACGCCGTTGTGCGCCGCCGGCCCGAACACGTGTCTAGTGCCGATTTACGGTTGTGTTACGGCGCTATGGGCGCCGCCTGGCGACTATTCCGGGTGAATGAGCCAATGTCCACCCGCTTGAGTGAACATATAACTTACTGTAGTTGTAAGCCTCGATAACGCCCGACATCGGTACGTCACCAACGGGTTACGGCGAGTGATGGTCACTGTAGGTGACGGCCGGGGCTGAGCCCCGCGGCTGCTGTTCAGCCACATTCCGAGCTTGGCGACGCCTGTTGGACGTCGACCGGCGGTTCTGAGCAAAATCTTATTTTCGCAGGTCACCGACCGTGAGATGAAACCTGAGAAGATCATAAGAAGTGTGTCAATCTGACCGCGGAAGGGGTAAGTTGAGGAACCAGCCGGTCACCAGCGAGCGTGGAGGCGCAGGACGCCACCACGCTCCGTCTCCGGCGTCACCCGCTTGCTTTCTTGGTCGACTTCCTCCAAGCTGCCGCATACCTGACGGGAGCAGCTGTCCCGGGGAACGCGTGCTGAGAAAGGAGGGCGTCGAGCGGCGTCGGCCGTTGCGGCGACATTCATTTATTTGTCATCGCCGTAACTCCCCGCCCAGCACGCTTCCCTGCATGAACAATCCTGCACTAAGGAAGCGGTGGTGGAGTTGGCAAGAACGGATGCTCGATCCGGGGGATCTGGAGGAGCTGGACTGTTCAACGTTATTAGTGTCGTGATCCTCATTGTTGGCGTGTTGGTGATCGGCATAGCGGCCGCCCTGCTCGCCCGCACGCTGGCGGCGGCACAGAGCATCGATAAGAAGGCGCAGACTATTGCGGGAAACGCTGGCAAGATCAACGTAGCGACCGACCCGGTCGTCGAGTTGAACCGGACCAATGAGCTTGCATCCTCGATTCTGTCGAGTGCCAAGCCGCTGCAGGGTCTGCTCAACACTACCGACGCCACCGCCCGGGACATCGACGGCCTGGCGAAGTCGATCAACACGACCGCCGGCACCATCAACGGCACTGCCGGCACGATCAACGGTACGGCTACCACGATCAACAACACCGCTACCGGCATCAACGGCAGCGTTGGGACGATCAACGGAACTGCTGCCACGATCAACAGCACCGCGAAGGGCATTGACAACCGGGCTGCGGCCATCCTCGATGTCGCGCAGCGCATCGATGTCGACGCGGCGAACATCAATGATGCCCTCGCCCGGACCGTCGTCATCGCCCGGAACATCAGGATCGACGCCGGCAACATCATCAACCAGGCCATCAATGCGGAACTGACGGCTCGCTGCATCGATGCCAAGGTGCGTCTGACCCTGATCAACCCGCCGGTTCCGAGCTGCTAGGAGGATGGCAGATGACAACAACGGAATTCTCGAGGACGTCGTCAACCGCTCCGCCTTCCGGTGCCGGCAGCTCGTTCGCTCGGTTTTTGTGGATCTTCACCACGCTCGGCATCATCGTCGTGGTCGTCGTCATCGGCTTCCTGATCGGTATCGTTCGGGCACTCGAGTCGATCGACAATGGGCTGTTCACGGCGTCTAGTTCGGTGACGGGCGCGACCGGTAACGTCGAGCCGCTGCCCAACTACATTCACACCATCAACGCGGCATTGACCGACATCGACACCTCCCTGAAGCCGATTCGCGGCCAGGTCGCCGACGCCACCGCTTCACTGGTGTCGATCAGGGGAACTGCGCAGAGCATCGATGCGTCTCTGAAGGACACCTCCGCTTCTCTCGTCAACACGTCGGACTCGTTGGTCAACACCTCCGGGGTACTGATTGGCGCTGGGCAGTCGGCGGGATCCATCTCGGCCTCGCTGATTGACACCTCGAACGTGCTGCTCAACGTTCTGGGTGTCGCGCAGTCCATCGACGGCACCCTGGAGTCGATTCAGAACGCGGACAGCCGAGGCACCGCCTTGGTCACCCCGCAGGTCAATGACATCAACAACTCCCTCATCGGAGCTGAGCAAGACCTGTTCAACATCAACCTTCAGCTCCAGGAGACCAACCGTCACCTGACCAACATCTGCACCTCGCCCGTACTGTCCCTGCTGCCTCCGTTCAAGTGCCACCCGTAGGAGGTGACTGATGCGACGCTTAACATCCACGGCTCTACCGGGGATCATGCTCGCCATCGTGGTCCTCTGGGCACTGACGGCGGTAATCTTCCTTACCGGCATCCTGGCCGCGGCCAACCGGATTGAGAGCCGGGTCGGTGTCATCAATAACGCGTTGACGCCGATCAACAGCAAGCTCAACACGGTGCCGGTCCTTACCCAGGTGTCGAACACCGCCAACCAGATCCGTGATGCGGCTTCGAATCTCAGCCCCACCATCGGCCGTATTGCGGATAACGCCGCCACCATCGATCAGAGTCTGAAGTCGGTCAATGATGTTGTCGGTCCGATCAACAAGTCGGCGAAGCAGATCAACGCTTCGGTGCTGACGATCAACAACAGTGTCAACACGATTGGTCCGAACCTGATCACCGTTTTGGGTAATGCCCAGTCCATCAACAGGACTGTGCACTCCATCGACGGTCAACTCGCCGGCACGCTGGACAACGTGTACGACATCAGGGCTCGGGTCGTCACGGTCACGGGTCAGGCTGACGACATCGACAGGTCCGCCAAGACCATTGATGGCGACACATCGATTATTAGTAACGCGGTTGGCACTGCTCCTTTCCCGGGCACTGTCAACGGTGATGCATTCGGGATTGAGACCTCGCCCATCCTTCTGAACCTGCGGAATGCGGGTGTGATGCGGGAAATGATCGCCGCATCGGGTCGCCAGGATCCCGCAGCTGCGCAGGCGTCACTGCCGTCGTTGGATCTGCTTCCGCAGATTTCCGCGCTCGGCCTGCCCGCGCTGCCCGCACTGCCTACCACTCAGCTGCCGTCGGTACTGACCAACCTGCTGCAGGGTTTGCCAGTGCTGGGTGACACCGGGGATCTGCTCGGTCAGGTAGTGGCTCCGAAGTAGTTCGCAGGGTTTTCATCGACAGTCCCTCGCGGGGCGCCGGCCAAACCAGGCCGGCGCCCCGCGAGTGTTCTGCGGGCGCTGTTGCTGCGGACGGGAGATCAGAGTTTGAGCGGCTCGCCGTGGAGGGCGATCTGGATGTCGGTGCCGGTAGGGGCGAGCTCGCGGAACAGCCCGTAGTACTTCTCGGGCTTGGCCAGGATGGCCTGGTGGATGGGCACGGCCAAGGCAGGCGCGACGGCGCGCAGGTAGTCCACCGCTTCGGAGACTTTCAGCCACGGTGCGGCGGTGGGTAGCAACAGCAGATCCACCGGGCGCGGAGGTGAGTGCAGTGCGTCCCCGGGATGCAAGACGGTGCCGGCATCGCCGTCGATCAGGTAGCCGTTGTTCGGCACTACTGGAATGTCCGGGTGGATGACGCCATGGTCGCCGCCGATGACGTCAACGGCTGTGCCGCTCAGCTCCAGCCGTTGCCCGGATCCGGCTACCCGGTGCCCGATGCCCGCGTCGGCCAGCAGCGGTGCAGAGCCGGCGTCGACCACAAGCTCGGCGCCAGGGTTGGCGGCCAGCAGCGCGGGTAGCCGCTCGAGGTCGAGGTGGTCGGGGTGCTGGTGGGTCACCAGGATCGCATCCAGCTCGGTCAGCTCGTCGAAGCCGGTGGAGTAAATCCCCGGATCCAGCAATAGCCGAGCGGCTCCGGTTTCGACCAGGACGCAAGACTGCCCCAGGTGAACGATGTGCACGATGCTCCCGTCCTCTCCGGCCGCTGGGACCATCCTTCCCGGCCAGCGTGCCACGTGCCGCGGGCGCGCGGGTAGCCTCGCTAAGGTGCCGCGAGTGGTCGTCGACGTCGTCCCGAAACCCGAAATCCTCGATCCGCAGGGGCAGGCGATCGTGCGCGCGTTGCCTCGGTTGGGCGTGCGCGGGGTACGAGATGTGCGGCAGGGCAAGCATTTCGAGCTCGACGTCGATGAGGATGTCGACGCCGAGACGTTGCATCGGATTGCGGGTGAACTGCTCGCCAACCCGGTGATCGAGGACTGGACGGTGCGCCTGCTGTGACCTGTCGGATCGGCGTCATCACCTTCCCCGGCACGCTCGATGACGTCGATACCGCCCGCGCCGTGCGCTATGCCGGGGCTGAGCCGGTCGGCCTCTGGCATGCCGACGACGACCTGCGCGGCGTCGATGCAGTGATCGTGCCCGGCGGGTTTTCCTACGGCGACTACCTGCGGGCCGGTGCGATCGCAGCGCACCAACCGGTGCTGCGCGCGGTGCGCGACGCCGCCGGCCGCGGCATGCCGGTGCTGGGTATCTGCAACGGCTTTCAGATCCTGTGTGAGGCGGGCCTGCTGCCCGGCGCGCTGGTGCGCAACTCGGGGCTGCACTTCATTTGCCGGGACCAGCGGCTACGCGTGGAGACCAGTGCGACGGCCTGGACAGGTCGATACACGACCGGCGCCGAGGTGGTCGTGCCGCTGAAGTCCATCGAAGGCCGGTATGTGGCTGACTCCGCCACCCTGGCCACGCTGGAGGCTGATAGTCGGGTGGTCTTCCGGTACGTGGGCTTCAGCCCGAATGGAGCACTCCACGACATCGCCGGGATTGCTTCGGCGGATGGCCGGGTGGTCGGCTTGATGCCGCATCCCGAGCACGCCATCGATCCGCTCACCGGCCCATCCAGCGACGGCCTGGACGTCTTTCGTTCCGCCGTCGACGCGGTACTCGGCTCGGTGCGCGGCTAAAGACCTTGCTCGGGCACGGTCGGTCCCTTGCCGCGGCCTGCCCACCGCGGCAGCAGTTCAGCAATGGCGATATCGACGATGACTGGCTCGCTGACGGACAGCCGCGGGCCCGCACCGGTCATCTGGTAGCAGTCGCCTTGTCCGATGCCGTAGACGCTGACCAGTGGCGGCTGCAGTTCGATCCGCCAGTAGTGCGGAATCCCGTACCTGGCGTACAGGGCGGGCTTGGTGGCCCGGTCCTCCAGGTGGCTGCCCGGCGACTCGATTTCCACCGCCACCAGCACTTCGGATGGCGCAAACCAGTGCCGTTCCGGTTGCGGACTGCGCACTACTAGGACGTCGGGAATGCGCGTCAGCTGCCGCCCGAATCGGATCTCCACCCCTTGCGTGACAGCGAGCGGCTCGGGTGCGACCGCCGTCAAGCGCATTAGCAAGTGACCTGCGACGAACTGGTGCAGGCTTGACGGGGACGGTGACACGGTCAGCGCTCCATCTGTGAGTTCGTACCGGCGATGGCTTTCCGGAAACGCGTCGAGGTCATCGACGGTCCAGCCACCGTCCGGGATCGTGAGCACCGGTTCGGTCATCGTCGCCTCCTCCTGGGGTGAAGTCTAGAGCGCCGCATACCCTCGAAGTGTGGTGACCACTGAGCAGCCGTACCGGGAACTGGGTCTGGCGGACGACGAGTACGCGCGGATCATCGAGATCCTCGGGCGCCGGCCGAGTGACGCCGAGCTGGCGATGTACTCGGTGATGTGGAGCGAGCACTGCTCGTACAAGTCGTCCAAGGTGCACCTGCGCTATTTCGGGGAGACCACCACCGCGGCGATGCGCCAGCGCATGCTCGCCGGGATCGGGGACAACGCCGGTGTCGTCGAGGTCGGCGACGGCTGGGCGGTCACCTTCAAGATCGAGTCGCACAACCATCCGTCCTATGTGGAGCCCTATCAGGGGGCCGCGACCGGAGTTGGCGGAATCGTGCGCGACATCATGGCCATGGGCGCCCGCCCGATCGCGGTGCTGGATTCGTTGCGTTTCGGCCCCGCGGACGCTCCCGACACCGCGCGGGTACTGCCCGGCGTGGTCGCGGGGATCGGTGGCTACGGCAACTGCCTCGGGTTGCCCAACATCGGTGGCGAGGTCGGCTTCGACCCCTCCTACGCGGGCAACCCACTGGTCAACGCGCTGTGCGTGGGTGTGCTGCGGGTCAGCGATCTGCACCGGGCGCACGCCAGCGGTACCGGCAACAAGATCGTCCTGTTTGGCGCGCGCACCGGCCGCGACGGCATCGGCGGCGTCTCAGTGCTGGCCAGCGAGAGCTTCACCAGCGGGGCCGGCCGAAAGAAGCTGCCCAGCGTCCAGGTGGGTGATCCGTTCGCCGAGAAGGTGCTGATCGAGTGCTGCCTGGAGCTCTACGCCGCGGGCTTGGTGGTCGGCATTCAGGACCTGGGTGGGGCGGGGCTGGCGTGCGCGACCAGCGAGCTGGCCAGCGCCGGCGATGGCGGCATGCAGGTGGCTCTCGACGCGGTGCCGCTGCGGGCGTCGGGCATGACACCGGCCGAGATCCTGTGCAGCGAGTCCCAGGAGCGGATGTGCGCGGTGGTGCGCCCGTCCGATGTAGACGCCTTCATGGCGTTGTGTGCGAAGTGGGAGGTCACCGCGACGGTGATCGGCGAGGTCACCGATAGTGGCCGGCTGGTGATTCGCTATCACAGCGACACCGTGGTGGACGCGCCGCCGCGCACCGTGGCGCATGAGGGCCCGGTCTACCACCGGCCGGTGCAGCGACCGTCCACTCAGGATGACCTGCAAGCGTCCACTCCGGACCTGCTGGCCCGGCCGTCCACGGTGGACGACGTTCGGGCTACGGTGCTGCGGATGGTGGCCAGCCCCGGGCTGTGCTCGCGGGCCTGGGTGACCGACCAGTACGACCGCTACGTGCGCGGCGGCACCGTGCTGGCCCAACCCGGCGACGCGGGTGTGGTGCGCATCGACGAGACCACCCAACGCGGGGTGGCGGTGGCCACCGACTGCAACGCCCGGTACTGCGCGCTGGACCCCTACGCCGGCACCCAGCTGGCGCTGGCCGAGGCCTACCGCAACGTGGCGGTCACCGGCGCCACCCCGCTGGCCGTGACCAACTGCCTCAACTTCGGCGCGCCCACCGATCCCGGCGTGATGTGGCAGTTCGACCACGCGGTGCGCGGGCTGGCCGACGGGTGCGCCCAGCTCGGCATCCCGGTCACCGGTGGCAATGTCAGCTTCTACAACCAGACCGGTGACACCGCGATCCTGCCCACCCCGGTGATCGGGGTGCTCGGCGTGATCGACGATGTCCGCTGCCGGATACCGACGGGATTGGGCGGAGTCGGAGACGAGGTGTGGCTGCTCGGCGACACCCGTGACGAGCTCGGCGGCAGCGAGTGGGCACACGAGGTGCACGGCCATCTCGGCGGTCGCCCACCCGCGGTGAACCTGGCCCGCGAGCAGGCGATCGGCGCAGTACTCGCTGCGGCGGCCCGCGAGGGTCTGGTCAGCGCAGCCCACGATCTGTCCGATGGCGGCCTGGCGCAGGCCCTGGTCGAGGCCTGCCTGCTCAGCGATCTCGGCGCCCGGGTCGAGCTCCCCGCCAACGTCGATCCCTTCGTCGCCCTGTTCTCCGAGTCCTCCGCCCGCGTCCTCCTTGGCGTGTCCTGCGCTCATGCCCCGCGTGTCGCGCAACTGTGCTCGGTCCACCAGGTCCCGGTGACCCGCCTAGGCGAGATCCACCCCGCTCCCACCCTGGACATCACCCCCCTAGCCCCCTTGCCCCTCACCGACCTCCGCACCGCCTGGAACTCCACCCTTTCCGCCCTGTTCGGCACCCCGTGACCGCGATAGGAGGAGGCGGGTGAGAGACGAGGTGGGGAAGTGGTTGGACGGGACGGCCGGCGAGCCGGGGCGGGCGGAGGTCGCGCAAGCTGTGCGGCGCAGCCTTCGCGCGTTGGCGCAGCTGGCGCCCGGCGCCGCGGTCGAGGTGCGGGTACCGCCGTTCGCTGCGGTGCAGTGCGTCGCGGGCCCTCGCCACACCAGAGGCACCCCACCCAACGTGGTCGAAACCGACCCCAGAACCTGGCTCCAACTGGCCACTGCTCGCCTCACCTGGCAGACCGCGATCACCGAAGGCCGCGTCGTGGCCTCCGGCCCCCGCGCGGACCTGTCCCCCTGGCTGCCGCTGCCGCTGAATGCGATAAGCGGCACGATGGGGATATGACGTTGGGGAAATATGAGAAAGCGGTGGGGGAGTTCGATACGCGGGTGCGGAGGGTGCGGCCCGACCAGTGGGATAAGCCCACGCCGTGTGCGGAGTGGGATGTGCGCCAGCTGGTGAATCACCTGGTCGTCGAGCAGTTGTGGGCGCCGCTGCTGCTGGAAGGGGCCACCGTCGACGATGTCGGCGATCGCTTCGACGGCGATCAGCTTGGGGACGACGCGGTGGCGGCCTGGGCGAGTGCGGCGGCCGCGGCGCGCGAGGCGTTCGCCGCTCCAGGTGCGCTACGGCGATCTGTCGAGCTTTCCTACGGGCGCCGCCCCGCGGAGGGCTACTGCCAGGAGATGACGATGGACCTCACGGTGCACACGTGGGACCTGGCCCGGGCCATCGGAGCGAACGAGCAGCTCGACGAGGAGCTGGTGTCAGACGTGCTGGCGTTCATCGAACCGCAGGTCGATCAACTGGTCGGCACCGGACTGTTCGCTCCGCCGATCGAGGTGGGCGACGCCGACACGCAGACCCGGTTGCTGGCTCTGCTCGGGCGTCGGGTGTAGCCAGCCCGTAGACTCGAGGCTGTCTGGATACCCCCGAGTGTGGAGTCGCACGTGGGCAACGATGAGCCCCGGCAAGACCCCGACCGTCGAGACGACCGCGAAGACTATGCCGGACCGCGCGAAGAGTGTGGGGTATTCGGTGTATGGGCACCCGGTGAAGAGGTCGCCAAACTCGCCTACTTCGGCCTGTACGCGTTGCAGCACCGGGGCCAGGAGGCCGCCGGCATCGCGGTGTCCGATGGCTCGCAGGTGCTGGTGTTCAAAGATCTCGGCTTGGTCAGCCAGGTGTTCGATGAGCAGGTGTTGTCCAGCCTGACCGGGCACATCGCCGTCGGCCACTGCCGGTACTCCACCACCGGCTCGACGACGTGGGAGAACGCCCAGCCCACCTTCCACACCACGGCCGCCGGGTCCGGCCTGGCGCTGGGCCACAACGGCAACCTGGTCAACACCGCTGAGCTGCTCATCCAGGCCCGCAAGATCGGCGCCCGGAACGGGGCGACCACCGACTCGGATCTGATCACCGGCCTGCTTGCTGCGGCCGCCGCGGACATCGGGATCGAAAACGCGGCCCAGCGGGTGCTGCCCCGGTTGCGGGGGGCGTTCTCGCTGGTGTTCTGCGATGAGGACACCCTGTATGCGGCGCGCGACCCGCACGGCGTCCGCCCGCTGGTGCTGGGCAGGCTGGAGCGCGGCTGGGTGGTGGCCAGCGAGACCGCGGCACTGGACATCGTCGGCGCGAGCTTCGTCCGTGAGGTGGAGCCGGGTGAGCTGCTGGCCATCGACCCCGACGGGCTGCGCAGCTCCCGCTTCGCCAGCCCCGAGCCCAAGGGCTGCGTGTTCGAGTACGTCTACCTGGCCCGGCCGGACACCACGATCGCCGGGCGCGGCGTGCACGCCACCCGCGTCGAGATCGGCCGCCGGTTGGCGAAGGAGCACCCGGTCGAGGCCGATCTGGTGATTCCGGTACCCGAATCGGGCACGCCGGCCGCGATCGGTTACGCCGAAGCCTCGGGCATCCCCTACGGGAAGGGCCTGGTGAAAAATGCCTACGTCGGGCGCACCTTCATCCAGCCCTCTCAGACGATCCGGCAGCTGGGCATCCGCCTCAAACTCAACCCACTACGTGACGTCATCCGCGGCAAGCGCCTGGTGGTGGTGGACGACTCCATCGTGCGCGGCAACACCCAGCGCGCGCTGGTCCGGATGCTGCGCGAGGCTGGCGCGATCGAGGTACACGTCCGCATCGCCAGCCCGCCGGTGCGCTGGCCGTGTTTCTACGGCATCGACTTCGCCTCCCGCGCCGAACTGATCGCCAACGGCGCGGGGGTCGACGGGATCCGGCGCTGTATCGGCGCCGACAGCCTCGGTTACGTCAGCCTGGACAACCTCATCGCTGCCTCCGAGCAGCCGGCGTCCCGGTTGTGCACGGCGTGCTTCGACGGTCGCTATCCGATCCCGCTGCCCGCCGGCGAGTCCATCGGCAAGCACCTGCTCGAAGAGCTCGACGGGGTGGAGCGCGGCATCGCCGGTGACGCTGCGCCGGCCTTACCGGTGGGGACCGGCGCCGAAGATGCCCTACACCGTCCCTAGACACGGACCCTGACCGGGTCTGTGACCGGGTAACGTTGCTGTAACAGCTCGTCGGGGCATCTTTCGCGCCATCACCACGTGTCCTGGAGCGCTCGCCATGACCGAGATCGACAACCCACGCAGGACCTACGCAGCGGCCGGGGTGAATATCGCTGCCGGGGAACAGGCGGTCGCCGCACTGCGCCCACACACCGAACGAGCACGCCGCCCGGAGGTGCTGGGCACGATCGGCGGTTTCGCCGGCCTGTTCAAGCTCAAACTGGAGCGCTGGCGCGAACCCGTGCTGGCCAGTTCCACCGACGGTGTCGGCACCAAGATCGCCGTGGCGCAGGCGATGGACGTCCATCACACCATCGGCCTCGATCTGGTCGCGATGGTCGTCGACGATCTGGTGGTCTGCGGAGCAGAACCGCTGTTCCTGCAGGACTACATAGCGGTCGGGAAGGTGGTGCCGGAACGCATCGCGGAGCTCGTCCGGGGAATCGCCGATGGCTGCGTCCAGGCCGGCTGCGCGCTGTTGGGCGGGGAGACCGCCGAGCATCCCGGGATGATGACCGACGACGACTACGACCTGTCCGCGACCGGCGTGGGTGTCGTCGAGGCCGATGCGATCCTCGGGCCGGAGTGTGTCCGTCCCGGTGACGTGGTGGTGGCGATGGGCTCGTCGGGGCTGCACTCCAACGGCTATTCGCTGGCCCGGCATGTGCTACTGGATATCGCCCGGATGCCGTTGGAGGGGCATGTCGAGGAGTTCGGCCGCACGTTGGGAGAGCAGCTGCTCGAACCAACCCGGATCTATGCCAAGCACTGCCTGGCCCTGGTAGCGGAGACCGAGGTGCGAACCTTCGCCCACATCACCGGCGGCGGGTTGGTGGCGAACTTGTCGCGAGTGATGCCGCGCGGGCTGGTTGCGGTGCTCGATCGCGGCAGCTGGACGCCGGCCGCCGAGTTCGCGCTGATCGCCCGCCGGGGCCGGGTGGAGCGCGCGGAGATGGAAAACACGTTCAACATGGGTGTCGGGATGGTCGCGGTGGTCGACGCCGCCGAGGTGGATCGGGCGCTGGCCGTGCTCACCGCGCGGCACGTTCCCGCGTGGGTTCTCGGCGAGGTGCGCAAATCGCGTGATGTCACCGTCGATGTCGACTCGAAAGGGTCCGCTCGCGCGATGCTGCACGGGGAGCATCCACGGTTTTGATCGGAGCCGGATCAGTGTCAGCGACGGTATTCGTCATACTCGTCGGCGTAGGAGTCCTCGCTGCGGTCCGATTCACCGTAGCTGTCACTGTGGTTGCCGCCGTTGCCGCCCGACAGCTCGCGTTGCAGAGCTTCGAGATCCGTGGCGGGAGAGCTGTACTTGAGCTCCCGGGCCACCTTCGTCTGCTTGGCCTTGGCTCGGCCGCGCCCCATGGCTCGACCCCCTCGCACGCAGGGACGGGGCCATCCGGGGGAGCGGCGGCCTCGTTCGCTCGACAACAATCCGTTGGCTACCACCGTACAGGGTTCCCCGCAGCGGATGCGACGTGGCAGCTCCCGCCGGGAGTGTCGGGCGGCGTCAGTTGGTGAGTCCGCGTTGCTCGGCGAGCAGCTCGTCCACCGAGGCTGTTCCCTGGGCATACCGGGAACCGATCTCGGCATTGCAGGTGTCCACCACGTGCTGCACCTCGCGGCGACGGCGAGACACCGACGTCTCCTCCGTCTGGTAGGCCGCCAGCGCGCCGGCGAGCTGCTCGGCGGACAGCGAGCCCACATCGGACAGGTCGACATCGGCGACCAGCGCCTCGATGTGGCGGCGGTGCGCCTCGACCCGCGAGGGCTGTAACGGTTGGTGGCGGCCCGATCCGGTCGCCGGGGCGATGGCGTTCTCGGCCAGGATCGCCGCCAGCTCGCCGACGACGGGAGCGCTGCTGCCCTCCTGGCGCCGTCGCTGTTCGGCGCGCACGATGTCGATTCGGGCGTGCAGCAGCCGTCGAAGGTAGGACAGGTCGGTCTCCTCCTGCGCCGCGAGATCCCGCCGCGCCCGCACCTCCCCCATCGGTAGCTCCCCGAGCCCAGCCACAAACCCGGGCTCGAGTATCCGCTCGATCACGCCGCTCATCCTGCCACCTGCCTCGCATTCAGCGGGCTGGGCGGGGTAGTTCGGGGTGCGATAAAACGCTGAGCCTGCTCCATGCGTTCGGTTATCCCCGGAGACGGCGCAGCGCGGCGCGGCCGGGGGGTTCGCCGGTGTCGGGGGGGAGGCTGGTGGGGTCGATGGAGGCTGCCGCTTCGCCCGCCTGTAGCGGGGTGTCAGGTTCTATGGAGCGTTTGAGCAGGGCTAGGGCGATGGGACCCAGTTCGTGGTGGACGGCCACGGTGCCGACCCGGCCGACGACACGCTCGCCGGCCCGTACCGGGTCCCCGGTGCTGGGCGCCTGCTCGGGTGACTCCAGGTGCAGCAGCACCATCCGCCGCGGCGGCCGGCCCAGATTGGCCACCCGAGCCACCGTCTCCTGGCCCCGGTAACACCCCTTATCCAGGTGCACCGCAGGACCGATCCAGCCGACCTCATGCGGGATGGTGCGCTCGTCGGTGTCGATGCCCAGCCGAGGATGCAGGGTCGCGGCGCGGATGGCCTCGTAGGCCCAGGTGCCCGCCGGGGTGGCGCCGGCCTCGACGAGTCGCCGCCAGACCTGGCTGAGCTCGTCACGGGGCACCACCAGGTCCGTCCGACCGGCCGCGACGCGGACGAAACCGCCTAGATCCCCGACTGCTGCGATCACCCGGTCAGAGTCAGGGCCGAGCAGGGATAGCACGGCTCGTTCCGTCGTCGCATCTCGCGGGACCACCTTCGACCAGAACACCATCGAGTTCAGGTAGGCCAGCAGCCTCTGCGCTGCGCCCGGCTCGGTGTCCAGCCACACCGTGCCGTCCACATGGGACACCACCGCGTGGTGCTCGACATGTCCGCGCAGGTCCAGCACCAGTGCCTCGGTGTGCTCGCCGTCTCCCAGCGCGAGCAGGTGCTGGGAGGTGATGGTGTGCAACCAGGTCAGCCGGTCCTCACCCGGCACGGCGATGATCTCCCGGTTGGACCGGTCCACTACCGCCACCCTGCGCTCGGCGGCGCGCTGCTCACCGAGCGGGTCGCCGTGGTGCCAGGCGACGCCGGGGTCGGGGGAGCCCTCGGACGGGCGCACCGCGCCCGGCAACTGCAGCAGTGGTGAGGTCACGAGCCGTTGTTCTCCACCGCTGGTTCGGCGTGCTCGGCGCAGCGTCCCGACAGGGCCAGATGGCTGGGGTCGACCACGAACCCGAACCGGGACCGCAGCCGCTCGATCAGGTCGGTGAGTTCCTCCGGCGGCACTTCGGTGACGGCTGCGCAGCGGTGGCACACCAGGTGGACGTGCCCATGGCCTTGGGTGGAGTAGCTCGGCGCGCCGTGCCCGAGGTGGGTGTGTTGCACCAGATCGAGACCTTCGAGTAGCTCAAGAGTGCGGTAGATGGTGGTGATGTTGACCGCGGGCGCGACGCGCTGGACGTGCTCGCAGATGCGTTCTGGGGTGGCGTGTTCCAGTTCTCGCACCGCGTCGAGCACCAGCTGACGTTGTGGGGTCAGCCGCATCCCCCGCTGGTGCAGCGTCCGGCGCAAGCTGGTGTCCACCCCATGATGGTAGCGCGACCGCTGTGCTCGAACGGGTATCGCGCCAGGTCGTGGGGGGCCGCTTGGGCCGCGCTGGGGCCGGGGTTGACATTGCCGTTGCGGCCCCAGCGCGGCGCCGGATAGCGTGCAGGCACACGGGAAAGGAGGTGGTCCAAGGTTGAACGGCTATAGGACTCGTGAGGTGGCTGCCAGCTAGAGCCGCCGACGGCCGTGGAAGGCCACCTCCACCCCGACCGTGTTCGATCATGACGGCGGAGAAGCGAGAGGCGGCCGGCGAATCCAAGGCAGTCACCCGGCCCCCGGGGTTGCCCGAGCGCTAGTCCACCTCGGGCCCGCCGCCCTTATGCGGCATCCCCGGGGGCTGACTCCTTTTCCGCCCCGCTCCCCAAGCCCGATATGGAGACATATCGGGCTTTTTCGACCCAGTTTGACCCGATATGTCTCCATATCGGGTGAGCGAGTCAGCCGATAACGCGGCGGAGGCGGGCGGAGACGTGAGGTTGTAGGGGCTGGCCGACCATGGCGCGTTCCTCGACGTAGGCAAGGTCGCCGCCCTCGACGATGCCGTAGAGGCGGTGCGCGCTGGTGACGTCCTTGGCCGACGCGCTGCGCACCACCGCGTCGGTGGACAGCTCCCATGAAGTCTGGTTGCGCGGCCGCCCGTAGTACAACTCCACGATGCCGGTGCCGTGGGCGGCGAGCAGCTCGATGGTGTCATCGGTTTGGGGCCGCCAGAACCCGGTCTCGCGGGCGGCCGGCCGGATGACGTTTCCGTCGTCGTCGAGCAACCACGCTCGCGACTCGTAGCGCAGGAACGGCCGCCCGTCGTGGCAGATCACCAGCTGCTGACCGAAGTGGAATGGACCGTCGATGGTCGGGTAGACGATCTCCCCTTCGCCGCGCCAGACACCGATCAGTGGCAGCAACGCGAGGCAGTGAGGGTGCAGCTCAGGACCCTCCCGCAGGTTCGCGGTGTCGCCGGGAATCGGCAGGTCAGTGAACTCGGGCATGTTCCGGATGCCGGTGCGTTGCGCGCGCTGCGCCGCGATCCGGAGTGCCTCGTCGCCGCTGGAACCACTGGTGGCTGCCACGCCCGAGATCATAGGCTGATCCGTTGAGCCCGCCAGCAGCGTGCGGTGATCGCACTTTGTGTGTCGTCAGCGACACCTCATGTCGTGCCCAGCACACAAACAGCGATCATCGGCCAGTGAGTGGTACTCAGCCCACTTGCAGTTGCAGCAGCTGAAGCTTGGAATTCTCCAGCTCCACCTCGAAGACACCGGGAGTGTTCGCCACGAACGTCACCGCCGCGGTCGCGCCCGCGGGAATCTTGGCTTTGCGGTCGTAGCCGTGCACGTGGATCTCGTCGGCGACGTCGCTGCTCACCGACAACACGATCGGGGTACCTACGGGCACGGCGATCCGGCCGGTGTCGCCGCTGGCCTTACCACCGCGGACCTTGATGCTGATCGTGCGGACGGCCGACGCGGCCGGCGGCTTCGCTGACGCACCGGCGGGATTGGCGCCGGGCGCGGTACCGTGCCCGCAGCCACCCAGTGCCCCCGCTGCCACAGCTGCCACAACTACCACAATCGCAACTCGACGCATCTGCTTACCTCCCCAGTGACCGGCTATGCAGGGTGGTTAGCCTGCCACGGCCCTCGGATCGAGGTTCCGGAGGTAGCGCTGCGCGCACGAACGTCGATCACGCCGTCGCAACGCGGTCGACGGCGATGCGGCGGCGCACCGTCACCAGGGCTCCCTGCCGCGGCACCATCGTCACGTGGCGGGCCCGTACCGGCTCATCCGGCGTGGTGGTCGCAGCCAGCTCGATCCGGCGCAGGATCTCCCGGAGCACGGTGCGCATTTCCACCTGTGCGAAGGTGGCGCCGAGGCAGCGGCGTATCCCACCGCCGAAGGGCAGCCAGATCGCCGGATCCGGCCGGTGGTCGAGGAAGCGCTGGGGCTGGAACTGCTCAGGGTCGGGGTAGTACCGGCTGCTGTGCTGCACCAGGTTGATACTGGGCATCAGGGTGACACCCGCCGGCAGGTGGTACCCGCCCAGCCGGAGGTCAGCAGTGAGCTTGCGGCCGAACTCGAAGACCACCGGCCGCACCCGCAGGCTTTCCTTGCATACCGCGTCGAGCCACGCGTCATCGCCGTCCGCGGCGGCCTGCGCGGTCCGCGCGAGCAGCTCGGGGTGGCGGGTCAACCGCTCGAAGGTCCAAGCCAGCGCGGTGGCGGTAGTGTCGTGACCGGCCAGCAGCAGCGTGACGAGCTGGTCGACGAGCTCGTCGTCGGGCATACCCTGGCCTGCGCTGCTGCGACTGCGCACCAGCATCGCCAGCGCGTCGGTCCGCTGTTCCAGTCGCGGGTCCGCACGGCAGCGGGTGACCTCATCACTGAGCAGCGCCAGAGCTGCGGCCCGACGCTGCGCGCGGCGACGCCACACGCTGAACCGCAGCAGCACCTCCGGTGGCGGGATCAACTCCACCGGCGAGCCGATCTCCAGCATGGGCGGCAACGCCGCCCGCAGCGCGGCTAGCCGGTGTGGGTCGTGCACGCCGATGACGGTGCGCAGGATGACCTCAAGGGTAAGCCGCTGCATGCACGGGTACAGGGGGAACTGTTCGCCGACCGGCCACCTCGCCACCTCCTCAGCGGTGATGGCGACTATCTCGGCGACCTGCCGGCGCACCGAGTCGCCGTGGAAGGCCGGCAGCATCAGACCGCGGCTACGCCGGTGTTCGTCATCGTCGATGACGAACAGCGAGCGCGTGCCCACCACCTCACGGGCGATCGGGGCGGCCGCCTCTCCGGCATGGAAGATCGCGGGGTCGCCACGGGTCACCGTGCGGATGTGCTCCGGGTCGGCCAGGAAGACCAGCGTGCCGATCACCGGAATCCGGATGGCGAACACGTCGCCGTAACGCCGGTGGCAGTGCTGCACGAAGCGGATCGGATCCAGCCAGACCAGCCCAGCCTGGAGCGCGGCTGGCAGTGGCGGGCCGGGGGGTAACGCGCTCGCCATAGCCTGGCAATATACATACGTTTGTCTAACGCCGGTAGTATCCTCCGGGCATGGGACACCGGGAGGCGCTGCTCGACGGCGCTCGACGTTGCCTGCTGGAACGCGGTTACGCCCGTACCACGGCCCGGGACCTGGTGGCCGCCTCGGGGACCAATCTGGCGTCGATCGGCTACCACTTCGGATCCAAGGAGGCCCTGCTCAACGGGGCGATGCAGCAATGCTTCGACGAGTACATCGAGCAGATCACCCGGATCGTGTTCGCTGATCCCAGCGCGACGCCGCTGGAGCGGGTGCAGGCGTCGTGGCAGGCGCTGGTGAGCACCTTCGACCAGTACCGCCCGCTGATGGTGGCCTTCGTCGAGGCCCTGGCGCAGGCGCAGCGGGTGCCGCAGTTGCGAGTCCAGCTCGCCGAGTGCTACGAGCGGTTGCGCGCCTCGGTGGCGGACATGGTGCAGGCCTCGGTTCAGGGGCTGTCCGATCACACTGCGCGGCACGTCGCCGGATTCCTCATCGCAATCTATGACGGCCTGCAGGTGCAGTGGCTGCTGGACCCCCAGCGCGCGCCCACTCCCGACCAGCTGATGGCCGCACTGGAGATCGCCCTGCCCGCTGCCCTGGCCACCGACCCGGTTGGGGGCTCTTCAAGGACTACCAACCCCCCCGCGGCTTGCTCATAACGGTAGCCAACCCCGCCAGCACGCTGGCGGGGTTGGCTACCGTTTGAGACGTTCCGATCCGGGGTTGGTAGTCCTTGAAGAGCCCCCAACCCAACCGGTCAGGACACGGTGACCGCGACCGTGTACAGACCTGGGCCGTCGGCGGTCACGGCCGCCTCACCGTTGCCGGTTCGGTGCAGTGCGCGGACGGTCCAGGAGCCGGGAGCAGTGAAGAACCGGAACTGCCCGGAGGCTGAGGACACCACCTCGGCGGTGAACTCGCCGGTGCCGTCGAGCAACCGGACGAATGCACCTCCGACGGGCTCCTTGGCTGCCCGCACGGTGCCGGCCACCACGGTTTGCCTGGACAGATCCGTCCCCGGTGGCAACTCCGGGGTCTGTTCCGGTGCGCTGCACACGGCGATCAGCCCTTGCTGCCGAGCTCGATCGGGGCGCCGACCAGCGAGCCGTACTCGGTCCAGGAACCGTCGTAGTTCTTGGCGTCGGAGTGCCCGAGCAGCTCGTGCAGCACGAACCAGGTGTGGCTGGAGCGCTCACCGATCCGGCAGTAGGCGATGGTCGGTTTGCTGTCGTCCAAGCCAGCCGCCTCGTAGAGAGCGCGCAGTTCGTCGTCGGACTTGAAGGTGCCGTCCTCGTTGGCAGCCTTGGACCACGGCACGTTCAGCGCGCTGGGGATGTGACCTGGGCGCTGAGCCTGCTCTTGAGGCAGATGCGCCGGAGCCATGATCTTGCCGGAGAACTCGTCGGGCGAGCGGACGTCGACCAGGTTCTTGTTCCCGATCGCATCGACCACCTCCTGGCGGAAGGCCCGGATCGAGGTGTCCTGATCCTGCTTCGCGGTGTAGCTGGTGGCCGGCCGGCTCACCTCGTCGGTGCTCAGGGTGCGGCCGTCGAGCTCCCACTTCTTGCGGCCGCCGTCGAGCAGCTTGACGTCATCGTGCCCGTAGAGCTTGAAGTACCAGTAGGCGTAGGCGGCGAACCAGTTGTTGTTTCCGCCATAGAGCACCACAGTGTCATCGTTGCCGATGCCCTTGTCGGATAGCAGCTTCTCGAAGGCGCCCTTGTCCACGAAGTCGCGGATCACCGGGTCCTGCAGCTCGGTCTTCCAGTTGATCTTCACTGCGCCCGGGATGTGCCCCGCGTCGTATGCAGTGGTGTCCTCGTCGACCTCGACGAAAACGATGCCGTTGGTGTCCAGGTTCTGCTCCGCCCAGTCCGCCGTGACCAGGACATTTTCGCGGCTCATGCGATAGCTCCTCGTTTGTATTGATCTCGTTCACAACTTCTAGGGGACATTTCCCGGGTTCCGCTGCTCTGTGACATGTCGCAGGGGTCGCGAGGGGATACTGCGGGAACACACCCGCGATCAAGTGGAAAGTCGCCGCCCGGTCAGGGCAGGCAACACAGGCTGCTGTGCAGGCGGCAGAAATCAACTGCCCGGCGCTTGGTCAGCAGCGGGTGCACCCGATCGACACTACCTGACAGTCCCGCTCTACGGGACTGTCATTCCACAAAGGTGCCAGCCGCCGCCCGACGAACAGCCCTGTCGAGTTCGGTGACGTCAGGCGAGCGGGCACAGGAGCGCGACACACCGGGCACTGGACCGCGACACGCCGGCAAGCGAAACGTTGGACGCGGTGCCCTCCACGACCACCGAGCCGGTCTCCACCCAGACCGTGGTAGGGGTCACGGCGAAGGGCAGCTCGCCGGGTTTGACGGTGGTGCTCAGCGTGTTGAGCAGGGTCTGGCGGACGGGTCGCGGCAGGCTCACCGCGCCGAGCCCGTCACTCGCCAGCCGGACGTCACTGACGGTGATCCGCACCACGCCACCGGTCAGCGCGATCAACCCGAGCCCGACGATCTCGGTGCGCCGACCCAGCAGGTCGGTGGTGGCCACCATGCGCACCGGCGCGCGGTCGCCGTGCGGGGAGTCGCCGGTCGGTGTCCCGGCCGGAAGCAGTTCCTTGATCTCCTGGTCAGAGGGCTGCTGGATGCGGAGATCTTCGATCCCGATCGCTCGCCCGAGGTCGGTGTCCTTGATCCGGATCCGACCGTCCACCCGGGCCGCTCGCACTGAGTGCAGGTCGCCGGAGGTCACCTCGGCCAGCGGAGCGTCGACGTCGTGCAGCGTCGCCTCAATGTCGAGATCGTGCAACGGATCGACCGAAACACCGGTGGCCCGCACGTCGATGGCGGTGTAGTGGCCGGCCAGTGCTTGGGTGAGGAACGGGAAGCCGTTGATCCGCACGGACGGGTCGCTGCGCAGCCGGAACTGCTCTCGCATCTGAGTGGCCACGGTGTGTTCGGCGTACGCCGCGGCGGCGAAATCCGCCGCCAGAGCCAGGGCCACGACGAGCAGCACTGCGACGATCAGCTTGCGCACGCAGCGCCACCATCCTGTCCGTTTCGTAGGGTCGTGCGACGGGCACGGTATTCTCCGCAAAACACCGCACAGGTCGCGGCCTTGGAATCCTAGGTATCGCGGTCCGGTGGTGACATTGCCGGCCTCCACAGGAGGGAACGGGCATGGAACTGCTGTTACTCACCGCGGATTCTGGAGCGGCCTCCGTCCTGCCTGCGTTGTCCCTGTTGCCGCACGGAGTGCGCTCGGCCGCGCCAGAGGTCGCGGCCCTGCTCGACGCCGGTCCTTACGATGCGGTGCTCGTCGATGCGCGGCTGGACCTGGCCGGTTCGCGTAGCCTGTGCCGGTTACTCGGATCCACCGGGCTGGACGTGCCGGTGGTGGTGGTGATCAGTGAGGGCGGACTGGTCGCGTTGTCGGCTGACTGGGGATCCGACGAGATCCTGCTGCCCACCGCGGGACCGGCTGAAGTCGACGCGCGGCTTCGGTTACTCGTCGCCCGGCGCGCCACCGAGTCCAGCGTCGGCCGCGGTAGCGCTCTGGTGCTCGGCGAACTGGTGATCGACGAGACGACGTATACCGCCCGGCTGCGCGGGCGCCCGCTGGATCTCACCTACAAGGAGTTCGAGCTGCTCAAGTACCTCGCGCAGCACGCCGGACGGGTGTTCACCCGCGCGCAGTTGCTGCAGGAGGTATGGGGCTACGACTTCTTCGGCGGCACCCGCACCGTCGATGTCCATGTGCGGCGGCTGCGGGCCAAGCTCGGCCCCGAGCACGAGCAGCTCATCGGCACGGTCCGCAATGTGGGCTACAAGTTCGTCCGGCCGGTGCGCAACATGAGTTCCCGGGAGCGGGCCGAACACGATCGCGCCGCCGAGCACGATGCCGAGGCTGTGGACAGCACCGATCCGGATTGGGCCGACCCGGACCGGGGCGGCCCTCAACCGACGGATTCCCGGTCGCTGCCTGCCCAGCGGAGTTGACCAGGGCATGACTGTGGCGCTGGCCTGGCTTACCCATCTGTCGGACAGCCAGATCGCCGAGGCGCTCGCCCTGCTGGCCGCAGCCGATACGGCCGACGGTTTCCACGCCGTCTCCGAAGCGGCGATGCTGCGGCTGCGCCCGCATCGGAGTTCCCGTGCGGGGGTGCACCTGCTCGCGCGCAATTCCGCGGGGACGCTGGTCGGCTACGCGGCTGTCGACGAGCGGTCCGATCGTCGCACCGCCGAGTTCGCGGTGCACCCGGAGCATCGGTGCCGCGGGGTGGGTGGTGCGATGCTCGCCGCGCTGCTCGATCGCGCGCGCGGGCCGTTGTGGCTGTGGGCACACGGTGAGCATCCCGGCGCGCTACGGCTGGCGCAGCGGGCCGGGCTGGTCAGCAGGCGGGCCCTGTATCAGTTACGTCGCGGATTGGCTGATCCGATCCCGCCGCACGCGGTTCCCGACGGGGTGGCGCTGCGCAGTTTCGTGCCGGGGCAGGACGAGGCTGCGGTGGTGCGGGTGAACAAGCGCGCATTCGCCTGGCATCCCGAGCAGAGCCGGCTGGATACCAACGAACTCACGCTGCTCGAGACGCAGCCGTGGTTCGATCCCAAGGGTTTCCTGCTGGCGATCGATCAAGCCGGCCGGTTGCTGGGTTTTCATTGGACGAAGATGCATCCCGATGGGCTCGGCGAGGTCTACGTGCTCGCGGTGGACCCGGATGCTCAGGGCACTGGCCTCGGTAGGGCGCTGACCGTGGCGGGCCTGGTGTACCTGCGCGAGCGGGGCGCACCGGAGGCGATGCTGTATGTCGACTCGGACAACGCCGCCGCGCTGGCCACGTATCACAAGCTGGGTTTCACCCACCACCACACCGATGTGGAATTCCTCCTCGACCGCGGCTAGGCCAGACCGATCGCAAAAAAGATGAAGAAAAGCGCCAGTACCCCGACGCCGACCCAGCCGAGCACGATACCCGCGATGGCCAGGCCGTTTCCGCCTTCGTTGCGTTCCATGATCTGCTTGCGGGCGATATATCCGAAGATCAGCGCAAGGATACTGCCGATCCACCAGATCCAGAGGATCCCCAGCACGAGCGACGCGATCGCGAACCCGTTGGTCGGGCCCGGCATGGGGTAGCTGTGGGCGCCCGGAGCCGGGTCTCGGTTCGGTTCGGCCGGCCAGTTCGGGTTCGGCGGTGTGGTCATCGAGACATCATCGCTCCGGCGGTAAGCCGGTGACGAGGAAACTGACCTGGCGTGCGATCGCCACCGCGTGGTCGGCGAAGCGTTCGTAGTACCGACCGATCAGTGCGGCATCCACGGCTGGCTCGACCCCATGCGTCCAGTTCTCCGCGAACAGGATCTGGAAGATGCGCCGGCGCAGCGCGTCCACCTCATCGTCGGCCTGCGCCAGCCGGGGAGCAGAAAGCGGATCCTGGCTCTCTATCGCTGCCGCGGCGTCCTGCGCCAGGTTGGTGGCGAGCATGCCCATCCGGGCGAACACCGGGCGGACGTCGTCCGGGATCGGCACGGCCGGGTGCTTCATCCGGGCGATCTTGGCGATGTGCTGGGCCAGGTTGCACATTCGTTCCACGTCGCCCACCGCGTGCATGGCGGCAACCACTACCCGCAGATCGGTGGCCACCGGTGCCTGCAATACGAGCAGCTTGACGCAGCGCTGGTCCATGTCATCGCACAGCGCCTTCATCTCACTCTCAGCGGAGATGACCAGCTCGGCGAGTGCCAGGTCGGCGTGACTCAGCGAGGTCGAGGCATTGGCCATCAGCTGGCCGGCCATCCGAGCGGCCCTGGCCAGGTCGAGGATCAGGCTGTCCAGCTCGGCATGGAAGCTCTCGCGCATTGCCAGAGGGTACGGGGGAAATCTCAACCGGGCTCGGCGATAACGTGAACCGGCTGTGAACGCCGGGCTTACCCGCCCGAATAGGGTAGTTCGGCATCCGCCGGGACCGCGAGATCCAGGGGATCGTCCAGCCAGCCCTGCGGTAGCGCTACCCGGCCGGGGGACCCCTGACGCCCCCGTGGACCGTCGGCGCCGGCCGGGTACGGCGCATCGGCATCCAGCCGGGCCAGGTGACAATCCAGCTCGGCGAAGCTGGACACCATCCCCAGCGCGCGCCGCACGTCCCCGCCCACCGGGAAACCGTGCAGGTACCAGGAGACGTGCTTGCGTAAGTCACGCAGGCCCTTGTCGGGGCCGAGATGCTCGGCGAGCAGATCCGCGTGGCGGCGCAGGATCGCCGCCACCTGACCGAGATGCGGCGGCGTCGGGGGTGGGGTGCCGGCGAAGGCGGCTTGCAGCTCGGCGAACAGCCACGGCCGTCCCAAGCAGCCGCGACCCACCACGACCCCGTCGCAGCCGGTGTGCTCGATCATCCGGATCGCATCCGCGGCAGCGAAGATGTCCCCGTTGCCCAGCACCGGGATGGAGGTGACGGCCTGCTTGAGCGCGGCGATGGCGCCCCAGTCGGCGGTTCCCGAGTATCGCTGGGCAGCGGTGCGCGCGTGCAGTGCCACCGCGGCGACTCCGGCGTCCTGGGCGATCCGGCCGGCATCGAGGTATGTGTGGTGCTCGTCGTCGATGCCGATCCGGAACTTCACCGTGACGGGCAGGTGCCCGGCCGCTTCGACGGCGCCGCGGACGATCTCGCCGAACAGGGCTCGCTTGTACGGCAGCGCGGCCCCGCCGCCGCGGCGGGTGACCTTCGGGACCGGGCAACCGAAGTTGAGGTCGATGTGATCAGCGAGATCCTCGTCACGGACCATCTCCACGGCCTTGCGGATCGTCGCCGGGTCGACCCCGTAAAGCTGCATCGAGCGGGGCCGCTCCGCGGGGTCGAAGCTGATCATGTTCAAGGTGCCGGGATGGCGCTCGATCAGCGCCCGGCTGGTGATCATCTCGCAGACGAACAGTCCGGCACCTTGGGGTGACATGGTTTGGCGGCACAGCCGCCGGAACGCCACATTGGTGATTCCGGCCATCGGCGCGAGCACGACCGGCGGGTCGACCCGGTAAGGCCCGATCCGCAGCGCTGCCCGTCTCGCATGCACCCCCACATCATCCCCGCCCGCCGCACCCCCGCGTGTCGCGCCCTCCCGCTCGGTGTGTCGTGCGTCCCTGCGCGGTGTGTCGTGCGCCGCAACCGTGACCCTGTGGGTGGTTGAGCTCCAACACCGACGGGCCTAGCGTCGGGATGTGGTATCTCGATCCCCGATTCGGAAGCCAGCGAGGTGATCCATCATGCGAGCGCGTATCGGTGATCGGCTGTGCGTGCACGGCCGCATTGTCAGCCGTCCCGACCGCATGGGTGACGTGGTGGAGGTGCGGGGACCGGACGGCCAGCCGCCCTTCCTGGTTCGCTTCGACGATGGCCAGGAGCGGTTGGTCTTCCCGGGCCCCGACTGCGTGGTGCATCCCGCTTCGGACACCTGACGGTGTGGGAGCCATCAGGCCGGTACGAGATCATGGTGGCGCCAGACAAGGCCGGTCCCGAGAGGATCGGCCCAGATAGGGTCGGTAGAGTGCAGCGTTGACCGTACTGCCGCCCGGGCCCGGTGCAGCAGTACTCGCTGATTGCCGGTGGAGACGTCCAGTGCTGTGCACACCTCATCAGCCGGCCAGCCATCGACGTCGCGCAGCATCAGCACGGCACGTTGCCGCTCGGGCAACGCGCGGATCGCCTGCTCGAGCATGGTGCGAATCTCAGCGGCCAGCACGACAGCTTCCGGATTCAGCTCCGCCGCTTGGACGGGCTCGGCGTGCGTGCTGCCCACTCCCAGGGCGTCCCAGCGCGCGGGGGTGCGTTCCCGGACGCCCCTCTTGCGCGCGGTGTTGAGCAGGATCCGCATCAGCCAGGTGGCGAATTGGCAACGGCCCTGGAAGGCGTCGATGCCCCGCAACACCGCCACCCAGCTGTCCTGCACGACCTCTTCGGCGATGGCCTGGTTGGGCACATGCTGGCGGGCCAGCCGCAACATCAGCGGGTTGTAGCGGCGGACCAGGATCCGGTAGGCGTTGTCATCACGGCGCCGGAGGGCCTCGACGAGCTCGCTTTCCGCTGCCTGGTTGGTAGCCGTTGACGACGCTGCGAGAGCGGGTTGGTAGTCCTTGGAGGGCATGCAACTACGTTGGGCGCGGTGCACGCCGGGGTCAGTAGTCCAGCGTCCTTTCACCCGGGTGAGATGAGCCGGGTGAGTATGCGATTGGTGTCCGCCGCCGGCGGCGCGCCATCCGCGGGTTCCAGCGCAGTCACTGGATGATCAATACGGCATCCAGCCCAGTGATCGCCAGGATGCGGTGCACCATCCGGGCGGGCCGGGTGAGCAGGAGCGTGCCGCCGGTGGCGTGCAGGGCGTGATGGGTGCGGACTAAGACCCGTAGCCCGGCGGCGCCGAGGAAGGCCAGTTGGAAAAGGTCCAGGGCGATCTGGTGGTGGCCGTCATGACGCAGCTGGTCCAGTAGGGATTCCAAGCGGGGTGCTGTGCTCGCGTCCAGCTCGCCCCGCAGGTACACCGCAGTGCGCCCGCTTTCTTGAGAGACCACGACGTCGAATGGTGCGGCCCTCCCCTGCTCGCCGTGGTCTATGACGTGAGTCATCCGCCACTCCCGAGGATGTAGAGCCTTCGTGAATCACCGGATGTGCGGGGTAGGCGTGGCCCCGCCGCAGACGTGGAAACCGCGGCGAGGCCACCGGCGGTCAGGCATTGAGCTGTTTGGTCTCCTCACGCGAGGCGACTTGGATCTTGCGAGGCTTGGCCTGCTCGGCGACCGGGATTCGCAAGGTGAGCACGCCGGCGTGGTAGCCGGCCTCGATGCGGTCGACGTCGAGAGTGTCGCCGAGGAACAGTTGGCGGGAGAACACTCCACGCGGCCGCTCGGCGACCTGCAGCTCCACACCTTCGCCCACAGTGGGCCGGCGTTGCGCTTTGACGGTCAGCACGTTGCGCTCGACGTCCAGGTCGATCGAGGCCGGGTCGACGCCGGGCAGGTCGAACTCGACGACGAAGTCCTCGCCATGGCGGTAGGCATCCATCGGCATCACCGCCGGGCGGGCCGTCGTCCCGTTGGTGCCGAAGAACTGTTGGGTCAGGCGATCCAGCTCCCGGAACGGGTCGGTACGCATCAGCATCGCAAGCTCTCCTTCCCTGTGTGGGGCGATGCCACTACGTCACTTACGAGGGTCACTCACTGGGTCACTCACGGGCTGCGCTGCCAGCCCATACCTGCAATGATAACTATAGATTTTATCTAGTCAAGAGGAACATACTGCGGTCGGAGTCCAGTACCGTGACACACACCGATGAGAGACCACACAGGAGGCCGCGGCGATGACAGGCAGCCAGCACCCAGGGGACCCTCGCGGCATGGATCAGCTCGGCGACGACGACTTGTACGCCATCCTGGATGTGTCACCGAACGCCGAGATCGGCGCGTTGACCAGCGCCTACCGGCGGCGGCTGCGCCAGCTTCACCCCGATACCCATGGCCAGCACTGCGTTCCAGAAAATCTCGGTGACTCCGCTCAGCCCAGCTTGGCGCAGGTGCTGCACGCCTATGCCGTTCTTCGTGACCCGACGCGCCGTGCCGGCTATGACCGCGCCCGAACCCACCGGTCGACAGCAGCATCCACTGGGATCCGCATCCCCGTGCATCGACGTAGCAGTACGTCCAGCTCTCAAACCTGGATCAGAGTGGGACCAGTGCGCCGCCATCTGGACCCGCCTTGATCTGCGGGGAAACGAGCGCCGGTCGCTCGTCGTCGCCCTTAGAATTGTTCTCGGCGCCGACCCCAGCCGCGCTCACCCAGGCGCTGCTCCAGCTCGGTGATCCGCTGGCGCGCACCCTCGAGTTGATCTTCCAGCATGACGATGCGGTGCGCGGCATCCAAACTCAGGCCTTCGTCGAACAGCGCCCGGATCCGTGAAGCCAGCACCAGCTCACGGCGCGAGTAGCGGCGATGGCCGCCGCTTGAACGACCCGGCCGTAGCACTTCGGCGGCGTCCAGACTGCGGAGAAATGCCGGCTGAACGCCCAACAGCTCCGCTGCCTGTCCCATGCTCAACGCCGGGAAATCCTCATCGTCGAGCCGCTCCACACCCAACTTTCGATGGCTCCCTCCAAAACCACAGGGACCCGACGACTCGGCCGGATCGCCGCACTCCGTAATTACAGTTGTGAACATAGATTATGTCAAGCGTATATCGACGAACTCTGGTGTTCTTATAGCAGCCCGATGCGCCGAGCGCGCTGGACGGCGTCGGCTCGAGAGCTTGCGCCCAGCTTCCGGTACAGCATGCGGCTGTGGGTTTTGACGGTGTTGAGCGACAGATGCAGCACCGCTCCGATCTCCCGTTGCGACAGCGTGCCGGCGAGCAGCGGTAACAGTTGCCGCTCCCGGTCGCTGAAAGCCACCACAGCGGTACCGTCCGGCACCAGCCGCGGCCCGACGGGTGTCGTGGCGCGGCTCAGCCGGGTCAGCAACTCGGGTAACCACCCCGGGTCGCGGCAGGCGCGCACTATCCGCTTGGCCTCGGCCAGCATCGGGGCGCCATCCTCTCCTGCGGCCAGCAGAGCCTGCGCGTGGGTGGCCAACGCCAGGCCGAGTTCCAGCCGGCCGCCGCCCCGCCGGGCCAGTTGTACCGCCCTCGCCGCAGCCGCAGCTGCCTGTTCCACCTGACCGGTGGCCGCCAAAGCCAGCGCTTGCGCCAAGTGCCCCAGCCCGGTGACGAAATGTTCCGCCACGAGCGGCTCTGCCGACCGGCTCAGTGCTGCCCCGGCCACTCGCCGGCCTTCGCCGACTTCTCCCTGCTCCGCGTGGGTCAACGCGAGATAACTCAGAGCGTAGGTCTCCCCGAGCAGGTTGCCGGTACGCCGCGCCAGCGCGACCGCTTCGGTCAACGGCCGCAACGCCGCGGCCAGTTCGCCCTTCCAGAACAACGTCACGCCCAGCAGGGCGTACGCGACTGTGCCGGCGAAGCACACCTCACCGTGGATGAGCTCGAGTACCCGGCGGGCCGCGAGATGGCTGGCCCCCACGTCGCCGATCTTGAACCGGTGCACCGTGCGCAGCACCGCGATCTCGCGCAGCGTCACCGCGTCAGCTGGGTCGGCGGCGGCCGCCTCAGCCCCGGCGAGCCACCGGTCCACGGCATCCAACCGCCCGGTGTCCAGTAACAGCCAGGCCTGCGCCACGCACAGCCGCGGGTCGGCGAGCTGCGCGCCAGGCGGTAGCCGATCCAGCCAGCCCTCGACGGTGGCCAGCCGTCCGGCGTTGAACCAGGTGTTCCAGTGCCCGGCGACGAGCTCGGCGGCGCCGTCGACATCGCCCGCCGCCGCGGCGTGGTCGATCGCCTCGCTCACCTGGCCCGCGGCTCGAAACCAGGCAGCCGCCCGCCGGTGCAGTTCGGGGACCCGTTGTGGTTCGGCGACACCGAGTTCGTGCCGGAGCAGCTCACCGAACAGGCGGTGGTAGCGGAACCAGTGCCGCTCGGAGTCCAGTGGGACAAGGAACAGGTTAGATCGCTCGATGCGCTCCAGCGCAACCGCGCTATCCGCCCGGCCGGTCACCGCCTGGCACAGTGACGCTGACAGCCGGGGCAGGATCGAGGTCTCCAGCAGGAAGGTGCGCAAGTCAGCCGGCTGCGACGCGAGCACCTCGGAGCCGAGGAAATCGAGCACGAAACGGTCGGTGCCGTGGAACTCCGCGACGAATGCGGCCCGGTCGGGGTGTTCCCGCAGGGACAGCCCGGCCAGGTACAGCCCGGCGGCCCAACCCTCGGTGCGGGCGGATAGCCGCTTGACGTCGGCGACGTCGAGACCCAGTGCCAGGGCCCCGTTGAGCATGGTGGTGGCCTCGGTGTCGGTGAAGGCCAGATCCTTGGCCCGGATCTCCAGGATTTCCCCGTGGGCCCGCAGCCGCGCGAATGGCAACGGGGGATCGCTGCGGGTCGCGATCATCAGGTGCAGCCGTGGTGGTTGGTGGGCCAGCAGGTAGGCCACCGAACGGTGCAGCTCCGGGTCGGTCAGCACGTGGTAGTCGTCCAGTACCAGGTGGACGTCCTCGTCGAGCGTTGCGAGGTCGTTGATCAGCGCCGGTAGGGCGGCGTCATACAAGGCCCGGCCGCGGATGCTCAGCGTTGCCAGCGCGCGTTCACCCACCCCGGGCAGCACCGCGCGCACCGCGCTGATCAGGTAGTTCCAGAACCGCACCGGGTCGCTGTCCTCCGGATCCAATGCCAGCCAGCCGATCCGTTGCCGGCGCCCGGTGGTGTGCCAGTCGGCCAGCAGCGAGGTCTTACCCCAACCGGCGGGGGCGACGAGCAAGGTCAACCGGTGGCGCGCCGCGCCGTCGAGCACCTGCACCAGGCGCCGCCGATGCATCAACCCGCGGCGCAACGGCGGCGCCAGCTTGGTAGCCAACAACGTCGGCCCACTCACACCGTGAGCGTCCCGGATCGATTCGCCCGGCGGAAGATACGAGTCACATCAGTCGGCGATGGTGCGCCGCCGTGATGGCCCAGCCGCGGGCCAGTCGGCGAGCACGGTGGTCTGGAGCCCGAAGCAGGCCTGCCCACATCGAGCAGCGCGTGCGACGCTGGGTGGGACATGGCACTGGGCGCGCTGGTCGGTCGGGCCCTGCGGGCGGCCGCCTCCGATGTATCGCCGCTGCGCGAGTCGGTGGCCTTCCGGCGGTTGTTCGCCGGTCAGACGGTGTCGCAGGTCGGCACGCAGGTGACCCGCGTCGCGGTACCACTGCAGGTGTACGCGATCACCCGTTCGTCGCTGGACGTGGGATTGATCGGGGCCGCCGGTTTCGTCCCGCTGGTGGTCTTCGGGCTCTACGGCGGGTCGATCGCGGACGCGGTCGATCGCCGCAAGCTGGTGTTGCTGACCTCGACCGGCACGATGCTGGTCAGCGTTGTCTTGCTGGTCCAGGCGGTGCTGGGCATCAACCGGGTCAGCGTGCTGTTCGGGTGCGTCGCCGTGCAGTCGGCGTTCGCGGCGGTCGACTCGCCGGCCCGGCGGGCGATCATCCCGCAACTGGTGCGGGCCGAGAAGCTGCCGGCGGCCAACACGCTGTCCTTCGGCAGCATGCAGCTCACCGTCATCGCCGGGCCGGTGCTGGCCGGGGTCGCGGTGGCCGCCGGTGGCTTCGGGTGGGCGTATGCGATCGACGTCGCGTCCTTCGCGGGGGCCTTCTACGCGGCGGTACGGCTGCCGTCGCTGCCACCGGGTACCGGCGCCCAGCGGGCCGGGCTGGCCTCGGTCGTGGAGGGCCTGCGTTTCCTGGCAGCACGCCGAGTGGTGTTGATGACGTTCGTCGCCGACCTGATTGCGATGATCTTCGGGAGTCCGACGTCGCTGTTCCCCGCGTTGGCCGAGCGCCGGTACAGCGGCGGTGCCGGCACTGCCGGCCTGCTCTACGCCGCGCCCGCGGTGGGTGCGGTCGTCGCCACGTTGCTGGGTGGGGCCATCGCCCGGGTGCACCGTCACGGGCTCGGGGTGGTGATCTCGATCGCGGCGTGGGGGGTGGCGATCACGGTGTTCGGGCTCGCCTCGACGCTGTGGTTGGGGTTGCTGCTGCTCGCGGTCGCGGGCGCGGCCGACACCGTCAGCGCGGTCTACCGCTCGACGATCCTGCAGGTCGCCACCCCACCGGGGATGCAGGGGCGGTTGCAAGGGGTCTTCATCGTGGTGGTCACGGGTGGCCCGCGGCTGGGCGATCTGGAAGCGGGCGCGGTGGCGACTGCGTTCACCCCTCAGGTGTCGGTCGTCTCGGGCGGGCTGGCCTGCCTGGCCGGAATCGGGGTGCTCGTCCTGCTCGTGCCGGCCTTCGTGCGCTATGACGCCCGGACCGCTCGTTGAACCGCGCGATCACGTGTAACGGCAGCCCTGCTCGAAGGCTCCAATCAGCCGTGACAGGTATCGCGCAGGACGTGGACGTGGTGGTGATCGGGCTGGGGCCCGGCGGTGAGGAAGTGGCCTCCCGGCTTGCCGATGCCGGGCTGACCGTGCTGGGCGTCGAGCGCGATCTCGTCGGCGGGGAGTGCCCGTACTGGGGCTGCATCCCCAGCAAGATGATCGTTCGCGGGGCGGAGACGCTCGCCGAGGCCGGGCGGGTCGGCCAGCTCGCCGGCACCGCCCAAGTGCATCCCGACTACGCCCCGGTGGCCCATCGGATCCGCGCCGAGGCCACCGACAACTGGGACGACACCGTCGCGGTGCAGCGGTTCGAAAAGCACGGTGGTCGGTTCATCCGGGGCCAGGCGACGATGGTGGGGCCGCGGCGGGTCCGGGTCGGTGAGACGGTGTTCACCGCCTCGGTGGGCGTGGTGCTGGCTACCGGTTCCGCGCCGGTCCGGCCACCGATCCCGGGGCTGGCCGAGGCCGGTTACTGGACCAACCGGGAGGCGATCGAAGCTCCCGAGCCGCCCGGTTCGCTGGTCGTGCTCGGTGGTGGTGCCATCGGTCTCGAGCTGGCCCAGGCGTTCAGCCGGTTCGGGTCGGCGGTCACCGTGGTGGAAGGCGCCGATCGGCTGGTGCCGGCCGAAGAGCCGGAAGCCAGCGCAGTGGTCGCAGCGGTGTTGACAGCCGAAGGGCTAATCCTGCGTACCGGGCGGCGCGCGGTCGCGGTCTCCCGGTCCGTGCACTGCACCACCGTTGAGCTGGATGACGGCGACACGGTCGAGGGTGAGCAGCTGCTCGTCGCCGTCGGGCGGCGTCCCCACTTGCGCGGCACCGGGCTGGCGTCGGTGGGCCTAGACGAGTCAGCGCACGCGGTGGCCGTCGACGACCGCATGCGGGTCGCCGACGGGTTGTGGGCGATCGGCGACGTCACCGGCATCGGCGGGTTCACCCACCTCGCCGTGTACCAGGCCCGGGTCGCCGCCGATGACATCCTCGGCGTCCCCGGGCATCCCGCCGACTACACCGCGCTGCCCAGGGTCACCTTCACCGATCCGGAGATCGGGTCGGTGGGGCTGTCCGAGGCGGCTGCCCGCGCGGCCGGGCTGGACGTGCGCACCGGCAGCGCGCCGGTGCCGGCGTCGAGCCGGGGCGTCATCCACGGCCCCGGCAACGAAGGGCTGATCAAGCTGGTGTGCGATGCCGACCGCGGCGTGCTGGTCGGTGCGACGTCGGTCGGCCCGCGTGGGGGTGAAGTGCTGTCCATGCTCACCCTCGCGGTGCACGCCCGGCTGCCGGTCACCACCCTGCGCCAGATGATCTACGCCTACCCGACGTTCCACCGCGGGATGCTCGACGCCCTCGCGGACCTACCCGCCTGAGAAAACGAGGTGGCTGGCGATGCACTTCACCAACCTGCTGATCATCGTGGTGGTGGCGTTCGTCGCACCGCTGGTGGTCAACGCCGTGCCTGCATTGCGGGTGCCCTCACCCGTGCTGGAGATCGTGGCCGGCATCGTGCTCGGCCCCTCGCTGCTGGGCTGGGTGCACGTCGACGCGCCGGTCCAGGTGCTCGCCCTGATCGGCCTGGCATTCCTGCTGTTCCTGGCCGGTCTGGAGATCGACGTGCACAAGCTGCGCGGGCGGCCACTGACCCTGGCGCTGACCGGATTCGTAGTGTCCTTCGCGATCGCGGTCGGTGTCGCGCTGCTGCTGGCGGCCGGCGGGTTCGCCTCGGCGCCGCTGCTCATCGCGATCATCCTGTGCTCCACGTCGCTGGGGCTGGTGGTGCCGGTACTCAAAGATTCCGGCCAGCTAGGCGGCGCCACCGGCCAGCAGATCATCGCCGCGGCGTCGATCGCCGACTTCGGCGCGGTGATCCTGCTGTCGCTGTTGTTCTCCGAGGAGTCCACCGGCCTGCCCGCGCGGTTGTTGTTGCTGACCGGCTTGGCGCTGGTCGCGGTGCTGCTGGCGGTGGCGCTGATGCGGGCCGGGCGCAGCGCCCGCGCCGAGCGGGTGTTCGCCAAGCTGATGGACACCACCGCGCAGATCCGGATCCGGTTCGCCACGCTGCTGCTCGTCGCGTTTCTCGCGCTGGCCCAGGGATTGGGTTTCGAGGCGATTCTCGGGGCGTTCCTGGCCGGAGCGGTGCTGCGGCTGATCGACGCCGACGCGGCCACCGTGCACCCGCACACCGAGGTCAAGCTCGACGCGATCGGCTACGGGTTTTTGATCCCGGTGTTCTTCGTCACCAGCGGGGTGATGTTCGACGCCAAGGCGCTGTTCGCGTCGTCCTCGACATTGCTGCAGGTACCGCTGTTCCTGGCCGCGCTGTTCGTGGTGCGGGCGCTACCCGCGCTGCTGTACCGCTCCCAGCTGGGCATGCGGCGCACCATGGCGGCCGGGTTCCTGCAGGCCACTTCACTGCCGTTCATCGTCGCGGCGGTGCAGATCGATCGCCCTGGCCGTCATGCACACCGCCCCCGCCCCGGTCTCCACCCCCACCCCCGCCTAGGGCAGGTAGCGCTGGAACCACTCGATGGTGGCGACCCAGGCCGCTTCGGCCTGGGTCGCGTTGTAGCGCGGGCCGGTGTCGTTGTGAAACGCGTGGTCCACACCGGGGTAGACGGTGATCCGGTACGGACGGCCAGTGCGGCGCAGCTGTTGCTCGATCTGGTCTTTCGAGCTGGTGATCCGGGTGTCACGCTCGGCATAGATGGCGAATACTGCGGCCGGGGTGGTGGCCAGCCCGGCCAGGTTCTTCGGCGGCGGGCCGTAGAAGGGCACCGCCGCCTTGACCTGGGTACCGGCGGCGAGGGCGTTCCAGGTCATGCCGCCACCGAAGCAGAAACCCGTGATGCCGAGCCGGTCTCCGGCCCCGGCCGCCGACAGCGCGGACAGCGCCTGTTGCAGGTCGGACACCATCGTCATGGGATCCTGCTTGCTCAACGCGGCCGCATACTCAGCCGGATCGCTGAGCGTGCCGGCGCCGCCCTGGCGAGACAGCAGGTCAACTGCGACGGCACTGAATCCCGCGGTGGCAACACGGCGGACCACGTCTTCGATATGCGCGACCAGGCCACGATTCTCGTGAATCACCAGCACGCCACCCGCCGCGGTGCCGCTGCGCGGCTGGGCGAAATAGCTGATCAACGAAGTGCCGTCCGCTCCGGTCACCGTCATCGGTGCGACGGTGATGCGAGGATCATCGGGCCGTACGGTGACCCCGTCTGTGGTGGGCCGGGCAGGTGGGGTGGCGAACGGGTGCGGCGCGCTGGTCTGGCGGGACTGTGGCGAGGGACGCGTCCCGGCCGGCTCGCTCGAGCAGCCCGCCACCTCCAGCAGCACCATGGTGCCGGCGATACTTCCGGTGATCAGGGTCACCCGGCGCAACAGTTCCCGCCGGCTGATCAATCGAGCGTGGAAGTCCTCGACGTGCTCCCCGACCAGGTAGTGCTCGAAATCGGTCATCAGCAGCCCCAAGCAACCTATCGGCCGGGACTGTTGTGTTCCACCTGGGAACCCGGCTCGGAGGAGTGGTCGATATCCACCGTAGGGCGGCCGCCGTCGGTGGTGTTGCCGATCACAACGCACCCCGTCGAACCGTTGAGGATGATGATTCCCCGAGTCACGTTGTGGCCAGAGAACCTGTTGTCGCGTATCTCGACATTGGGCCAGCGGCGCACGTTCACCGCTTGAGCGCCGTTGTTCGCGCAGGCGTTGTCCACGAAGGTGATTGACGCGACGTTGGTGGGGGCGTCGCTATTGGCGTGCTGGTCGCCGGTGGCGATCAGGCACTGGGCATCGACGTTGCGGCAGGTGTTACCCGCGATGAGGACGTCGAAGGTAGGCGGGCTGTTGTCGTCGTAGGTTTGGAAGCAATCCGGGTGTGGCGGGTTGGCGTAGCCGCGGGCGGAGATATCGGTGATGGTGTTTTCGGTAATCCGGTGACCGTTGCCGAAAAACCGCATGCCGTCGGCGTCGCCGTTGTCGCGGGCCAGGATATCGCTCACGGTGTTGTGGCTGACCTCGATCTGCTGCCCCTCGATCCAGATGCCAACGGTATCGACGTGGCGCACTGTGTTGGATTCGATGCTCGAGCTTTGGCACCGCTCGCAGGTGATCCCACCCCGCTGGCTGTCGTGCACGGTGTTGTGGTCAACGGCCAGATCAGCGCCCTTGAGAAGGATCCCGTCGCCACCCGCGACGGTGAAGCCTTCGACCGCGACGTGATCTGCGGTGATGTGGATGCTGCGCACGGCCGCTCCATCGGAACGCAGCGTGATCGGCGTGCCGGCCGCGCCCGAGCGTGCCACCGTCACATCGGTGCCGGACAGGCCCCCGCCGGTGAAGCACAGCGTGGTTCCCGGCGAGGCAGCGTCCAAGGCCGGCCGTACCTCGTCGGCCTGGCTGACGGTGCGGGTGCAGGGAGGGGGAGCGGCCCGGTTCGGGCCCGCTGCCGAGGGCGGGCCGGACGGCGAGTTCTGGGTGGGCCACGGGCTCGGAGCGACCGAGGAGCTCTGACCCCCGCAACTGGAGACGATCACCAGGGTCAGCGCCGCGATCCAGACTGACACCATCGGGTGCGGCATTCGAGGTCCCCGGCGAAAGTTGTCCACCGGTCCAGCGTATGGCCCGTTTCGTTTCGCCTTACACCCACCGTCACCAAATGCCGGATTGATGCTGGTCAGCGCGCGATGTAGACCCCTCACCAGATTTTGACGCGCTGGTCGGGCGGGCGGAACAGCTTGTCGCCGGGCTTGACGTCGAACGCGGCGTAATACTCGGGCAGGTTGCTGACCACGCCGTTGGCCCGGAACTCATTCGGGCTGTGCGGATCGCTCAACAGCTGTGACCGCAGATCCTGGTCCCGGGTCTTGCCGCGCCACACCTGCGCCCAGCCGAGGAAGAAGCGTTGCTCGCCGGTGAAACCGTCCAGGACCGGGGCCGGCCGGCCGGCGAGGGACAGCTGATAGGCACGCCGCGCCACCGTCAGGCCAGACAGGTCGGCGATGTTCTCACCGAGAGTCAGTTCACCGTTGATGTGCTCACCGGGCAACGGTTCGTAGGCCGAATACTGTGCGGCCAGCGCTTGGGTTCGGGCCGTGAACCGCTGCACATCCTGCGGGGTCCACCAGTCCCGCAGATTGCCGGTCCCGTCGAATTTGCGGCCCTGGTCGTCGAACGCGTGGCTGATCTCGTGACCGATTACCGCACCGATCCCGCCGTAGTTGACCGCATCGTCGGCGTTCGGGTCGAAGAACGGTGGCTGCAGGATTGCGGCGGGGAACGTGATGTCGTTTCGGGTCGGGTTGTAGTAGGCATTGACGGTCTGCGGTGTGGTGAACCATTCCTCCCGGTCCACCGGTTTGCCGAGCCGGTCGAGGTCACGCTGGTATTCGAGTTGCGCCGAGCGCAGCACGTTGCCCACCAGGTCGTCGCGGGCGACGGTCAGCCTCGAGTAATCCTTCCACTTGGACGGGTAGCCGATCTTCACGGCGAGCTTGCTGAGCTTGTCCCTGGCTTCGGCTTTGGTCGCGTCGCTCATCCAGTCCAGACCGTCGATGGACGAGCGGTAGGCGTCGGTCAGCTTGCCGATCAGTGCGTCGATTCGCTTCTTGGCGTCCGGGGGAAAGTGTCGCTGCACATACCGCTGGCCGAGCAGATCGCCCATCGCGTCATCGACCGCAGTGACCCCGCGCTTCCACCGGGGACGCATCTCCTGCTGCCCCGCGAGGTCACGACCGCGGAACTCGAAGCGCGCGGTGACGAAGTCCTTGCTCAGGTAGGGGGACAGGTCGTCGATGAGCCTGAACCTCAGATACGACTTCCAGTCCGCCAGCGGCACGGTGGTCAGCGCGGTGCCCAACGCGGTGAAGAAACTGGGTTCGGAAATGATGAAGTCGGGAGTATGCACGCGGGCCGTGTCGAGGTAGGTCTGCCAGTCCAGCCCCGGAGTGCGTGCCGTGGCGTCGGCGACGGTGAACTTGTTGTAGGTCGCCGTGGCGTCGCGGTCCTGCGCGGCGGTCCACTGGATCTCGGCCAGCCGCTTCTCCACAGCGAGCATCCGGTCGGCCTCGGCAGCCGGATCGGGGACGCCGGCCAGCCCCAGCGCCCGCGTCGCGTAGGACCGCAGCTGGTCTCGTAGCGTCACGAACTGCGGATCGGATTTCAGGTAGTAATCCCGATTGGGCATGGACAGGCCGGATTGGGAGACGCTGGGTATGTACGCATTGGCGTTGCGGGCATCCTGGTCGATGCTCAGCGAGATGGGGCTGGGCGTGCCGGTTTGGCCGCTGTCGGCGAAATACCGCAGGATGTCGGTGGGGCTGGCGAGGGCGTCGATGCGGGCCAGCGACGCCCTGAGTGGAGCAGCCCCGAGCGCATCGAGGTGCGCGGTGTCCATGAAGCTCGCGTAGAAGTCCCCAATTCGCTGATCAGGGGTGCCGGCTGCGGCGTGGCGAGCCGCGCTGTCCTCGATGATCGTGTGCAGGTCTTTGTCAGCCTTCTCGGCAAGCGCGTCGAACGCGCCGTACCTGCTCCGATCGGCCGGGATTTCGGTGGTGCGCAGCCACTGACCGTTGGTGAACTGGAACAGATCGTCCTGCACGCGCACGCCACGGTCGTATCCGGACAGCAGCAGCCCCGACACCAGCGGAGGTGCTGGTGGTGCTGGTGGTGCGCCCGCGCAGGCCGTCACCAGCCAGACCAGAGCCACTGTGAGCGCAGCAAGCACCAACCGAAATCGAGTCACGTCGGCTGACGATAGACCAGGGCACCGACAACCTCCGGTGAGGCGTAACGGCGCACCGGCGCACCGATACTGATCGGCATGACCCTTCCCGACACACTGCCCGCCACCCGCGACGGGTGGCACCGGCTGGCCGAGCATGTGCTCTCCGCGGCCCGGCACGCCGCCACCGGTCGCATCGGTCTGCTACCCGCCCCGGGCGGTTTCACGACGCCCGCGTTCGGGCCCGACGCTCGCGTGCTCGCGGTGGACCTCGACGAGTTCGTGGTTACCCGCAACGGGCAACAGCAGCGCACCCGGATCATCACCGTGGCGCAGGTCGCCGACTTCGCCGGGATCACCCCCGGCGCGCCGGCGCAGGTGTACCGCCCGGCTACCCCACTGGAGCCGGACACGCCGCTGCGGATCGACCGGCAGGCGGCCCAGTTGCTGGCGGACTGGTACCAGCTCGGGGCGCAGTCGCTGGCCGCCTTCGCCGCCGCGGTTCCCGGCGACGAACCGAGCAGCGCGCAGCTGTGGCCGGAACATTTCGATCTCGGAGTCACCGCTGCGCGGATCAACTACGGCGCCTCGCCAGGCGACGTACACATTGCCCAGCCCTACCTGTACGTCGGCCCGTTCGACGGCCCGCCGCCAGGTGACGACTTCTGGAACGCCCCGTTCGGGGCGGTCCTGCGCCACCACGAGGTGGCCTCGGTCGAGACGGCCATCGATTTCTTCCACACCGGGCGCGATCGTGCCCACCCAGCACAAAGGCGCAGATCATGAAGAGATTCGTCGGCAAAGGTAGCGCGTCGTGAACTCGACAGTACCGACGTTTGCAGTGAGCAGATATGCGGTGACGCAGAGTTCACGACGCACCTACGGTTGATGTGACGAATCGCCCGCCGCGAGCACCGCGCCGGCCGGTAGCCGCAGCTGATCCCATCGCCAGAACCCAGCGAGGTCTACCCCGATATCGAGCACGCCGGACCGGCGCTCCTCACCCGAGAGCGGGTGGGTCAGGACGATCCCGTTCGTCAGCGACTCGACGTGCAGCACCCGGTCGCCGGCGAGCATCTCCAGCGCACCGTCCGGTCCGATGACGTGGTCGCTCACCCTGTCCAGCAACGTCTCCGTCACCGGGTCGTCTGCCGGCATGCCTAGCTGCGTCATCAGCTGATGGTCGAGCTCGTCGACCCCGATGCCCTGCCGGGCTCGGACGATCTCGATCATCACCGACGTGACGTCCGCCGCCGTCGGGACGGGCAGCCGGTCCAGGGCGGCCAGGTAGGCGTCGAGATCGAACTCGCGTTCCTTGATGACGACATTCATCATCGACGGAGTCAGTGCCAGTACGAGCTGTCGCATGACATCGACCCGATCGCGGCCTTCGGCGAGCAGCCGTTGCGCCGCCTGCCACACCTGCGGTGGGGTATCCGAGGCGATCTGGTCGGCCACCGCAGCCCGGAAGCCGACCTGCCCCCGAACCAACGGCTCGTCGGCGTCACCACCGTACTCGGCAGTGATCAATGCCAGCCGGTGGTCGGGATCGTCCGGATCGAACCCGTCGGGTACCTCGCGGAACAGAAACTCGATCTTCGTCGAATCCACCTGGCGATGGTAGGCCGACCGTCCGCATTACCGAGGCGGACGTCGCGATCCGTGGTCGAGATCCAGATGGTGAGCCGAGCCGATGGGGTGGCGCTCCTCGTCGAGGACGAAGACCGTGTGAGTCGAGCGCACCTCGGGCATGCCTTGCAGCCGGTAGAGGACGACGTCGCGCAGCGCGGCGATGTCGGGTGCGCGGACCATCAGCACGAAGTCGAACTCGCCGCTGGTCATCGCGACGTACTCGACCCCCGGCAGCCGGCTGATCTTGTCCCGCATCGTCGGCCACGATCCCTGCTCGATGTTGATCAGGATCATGGCTGCGACATCGAGCCCGATCGCCTGCGGATCGACGTCGGCGCGGAAACCACGGATGACGCCGTTCGCCACCAGCCGGTCGTACCGAGCATAGGCGGTCGCCCGGGAGATACCGGCTCGGTTCGCAACCTCGTTGACCGACATGCGGCCGTCGTCGACCAGGATGCCCAGCATCCGACGGTCGACGTCATCGAGGCGGTGAGGCGAGACGGACATCGACTAACCAGAGTACTCGATAGGACATCCGTCTGGCAGTACGGCGTGACCCTTGAACAATCGTGCCGCCGAGCGCAGGCTGCCGCTATGGCCGCGCCGATCGCACCTTCCCGGTTCGAGCTGCCTGCGGATCACCCAGGCTTGCGCGACCCGGCGTACCGCGCGCGGCGCGCCCGAATCGCCGAGGTCGGCGCCGCCTACCACCGTGGTGACCCGATTCCGGATGTCACCTACACCGCCGAGGAGGACGAGGTCTGGCGGACGGTGTCCACCGAGCTCGCCGGTAAGCATCGCAAGTACGCGTGCCGCGAGTACCTCCTCGGCGCAAGCCGGCTGGTGCTGCCGAGGGCCCGCGTCCCGCAGCTACGGGAGGTCGACGAGCGGGTGCACGGCCTGACCGGCTTCCACATCAACCCGGTCCCGGGCCTGGTGCCGACCCGCACGTTCTATGGCTCGCTGGCCGAGCGGACGTTTCTGTCCACGCAGTACATCCGCCACCATTCGGTGCCCTTTTACACACCGGAGCCCGACATCGTCCACGAGATCATCGGGCACGCCACCATGCTGGCCAGCCCCGTGCTGGCCGATCTCTACGAAGCGGCCGGGCGGGCTTCGCTGCGCGCCACGACCGACGACTCACTCGATGCCTTCAGCCGGGTGTTCTGGTTCACCCTCGAGTTCGGTGTGGTCTACGAGGACGGCGCGCTGAAGGCCTACGGCGCCGGCCTGCTGTCGTCCTACGGTGAGATCGAAACCTTCCGCGCCGCGGACGTCCGCCCATGGGATCTGCCGGCCATGGCGAAGCAGGATTACGACATCACCCGCTACCAGCCCGTGCTGTTCGCCGCGGTGTCGTTCGAGCAGATGATTTCGGATCTCCACGCGTTCTTTTCCTCCTATCACGACGAGGCGAGTAGCTAGCTGAGCTCGAGCCGGGATCACAAGCCCGGAAATCGGTTGCCGAGAGCGAGAACGCAGGTGTGCCATCTCCGCAGGTGCGCCGCTCAATGGCGAAGAGCAGGGACGGATACTCGCCAAGAAACACGATCTGCCGGCAAGCGTCGGGCAGCGGCTGACGCGGCCTTTGCAACGCGCTGTGACGGCGCTGTGGATGTATGTTCTGATGGCGGTCACCATCGCAGTCGCGGCTGTCCTTCTGTACTGGGGTTTCGGTACACGACCGTCCCTGCCGGCGGCGTTGCTCTCGATTTTCGCTATCTGGGTGGCGTCATTCCTGCCGGGTTGGATGTTCGTCCGTTTCATCGGCCAGCGAGCGGGCGCGTTGTGGGATGAATACGTGCTCTACTTGCACCGCCTCCGGCTGGATGAGCCCGGCTACCTTCCCATGCCTCTGCCGTCATCGAGGTACTACCAGGAATGGCTGGATGCCGGCGGGAGGCAGCAGTCCGCGCGTGGAAGTGCCGGCCCGGCAGCACCGCAGCGCCAACCCGAGCCGGCGGATCGCTGATCGAATCGGTCATCGCCATACCCGCTCAGCGGTCACCGCGATCGTCCGCAGCTTCGCTTCCTGGTCAGCGGGAGACAGCGCGTTGCCGAGCACGGAGGTGGCGAATCCGCACTGCGGAGATAGCGCAAGGCGCCCAAGCGGTACGACCCGGGCCGCCTCGCGGATGCGTGCCTGCAGCTCGTGGACGGTCTCCCGCCGGCTGGTCTTCGTCGTGACGAGCCCGAGCACGACGGTCTTGTCCTGCGGTACCGCGGTCAGCGGCTCGAACCCGCCGGAACGCTCATCGTCGTACTCCAGGAGCAACCGCTGCGCCGCCACTCGCGGGAACAATCGCTGCGCGAGCCAGTCGTAGCCGCCTTGCACCAACCAGCGGCTCTGCTGGTTTCCCCGGCAGAGGTGGAAACCGAAGGTCACACCCGGACGCTGGCCGATGACGATGTTGTCGAGTTCGATGCCGAGCTCCAGCCAGCGCTGTGCCGGCCAGCCCCGACCGGCGTAGAAGTCGCGGTAGGTCGGATCGAGCAGCAGCGGGTAGTGCGGGGCGTCGAGCTGGACGTACTCGCAGCCCAGGCGCTCCAGCTCGGCAACCTCGTCGCGCAAGATTTCGGTGACGTCGGCCAGGAAGCTCTCCAAGCTCGGGTAGGCGCCGCGCGAGCGTTGCGGATCGTAGAAGCTGGCGAACAGGCTCGGGCTCGGCAGCGTGACCTTGACGATCCGCCGCGTCCGGCCGCGCGCGTAGGCGTACTCCTCTGCGGACAGGAAGCGTCGGCGCCGCAGCCGGCCGAGCACGGCGATCGGCGGCCGTTCGATGCGCTTGTCACCGACCTCGTCGCCATGCCAATCGCCCCACAGGAACGCATCGATATCCCACTCGCTGAACCCCTCGACCGCCTCGGTGAACTGGCTCTGGAACGACAGCCGACGCATCTCGCCGTCGGTGACCACGGCGAGCCCGGCATCCTCCTGCAAGCGGATCGCCGCGTCGACAGCTGTATCCTCGATCCGCTTGAACTCTGGCGGATCGATCTCGCCGCGCTCCAGGCGCCGGCGCGCCGCCAGTAGCTCGGGCGGCCGCAGCAGGCTGCCGACGACGTCGGTGCGGGCCTCGATCACAGCCCAAGCCTTGGATGCTCGGCGGCATCGAGCAACCCGGTGCGTAACGCGGGCGATGCCTGAACATTCTGGACATTCTGGCGGTGCAGGGCAGCATCGCGCTGCAGATCCTTCCCGGCGGTGCGGGGCTGGCGAAACCGGCCTGCTCGGGGTACTCCTTGCTAGCCGGGGACGGGGGCGATCTCCAACTTGAAGTCCGCGGTGCGGAAGGTGACCACGAAGTAGCGGAAGAACGAGTGCTGCCCGAGCAGCCCCCAACTGCCCGGCCAGGGATCGCAAAATCCGACCTCGGCCTCCCAGCTGTGCTCACCGACCGTGAGCACGGTCGGCACCAGATGCGCCAGCACGCCGGACCCACCGACACCCAGCGTGGTCGTCGGGGCGCCGGTGCGATCGATGCCGGCGAGATCGGCGACCCAGTCCGGCAGCAGGGTGTTCATCGCACCGCTGTCTACCAGGCATGGCACGAGCACCTCGCTCGCCTCGCCGACGACAACGTCGAGCACCGGCCGCGGCGGTCCGGACGGATCCCGCTGCAATTCGACGAACGGGTAGGTCACCACGTGAGGAACGACCCGGCGTCCTCAGCTGTGGCCGGCACCTTCCATACCCGCGCGCGCAGGCCGTTCTTGCGCAGCCAGCGCACCACGTCATAGGGCGAGTCGGAGTCGTAGAGCACCTCAAGACCGTCCTGAGCGACGTAGCGGCCCTTGTAGGGCTCCAAGGCGGCGGCCTCCGCGCCCCCGTGCGGCCAGTCGGCCATTGCCGGGTCGCGCGGGCGCGGGATCTCCTGCCCACGCCGGTGCACCCCGAACCCCAGCCGGCGCAGGATCGAGCGCCTGGTGGGTGGTGTACTCCTTTGTTAGGCGATCAGGGAGCGGATGTCGTCGGCCGTCAGGGCGGCGCCGAAGGCGTTGCCGTCGTTCATGACACCGCGGAACAGCTCGGCTTTCCGGGTGGCCAGTGCGAGCACCTTCTCCTCGATGGTGTCCTTGGCGATGAGGCGATAGACCATGACGTTGCGGGTCTGCCCGATCCGGTGGGTGCGGTCTATCGCCTGCGCCTCGGTGGCCGGGTTCCACCACGGATCGAGCAGGAAGCAATAGTCCGCCTCGGTGAGGTTCAGGCCGAAGCCGCCAGCCTTGAGGCTGATCAGGAACACCCCAGCGGTGCCCTCCTTGAACCGGCGCACGACCTCGGAGCGCTTGCGGGTGGCGCCGTCGAGGTAGCTGTACTCCAGGCCGGCGGCATCGAGCCGCTCGCGGACGTGGGCGAGGAAACCGGTGAACTGGCTGAACACCAGTGCCCGGTGGCCCCCGCTGACCACGCCGGTGAGCTGGCCCACCAGCGCGTCGATCTTGCTGCTGCCCAGGTGCTCGTGTTCCGGCTCGACTAGCCCGGGATGCAGGCTCAGCTGGCGCAGCAGCGTGATCGAGCGCAGGATCGTGAACCGGTTGCGGTCGACGTCGTGAATCAGCCCGAGAAGCTTCTGCCGCTCGCGTTGCAGGTGCCGCTGGTAGATGCGGCGATGCCGGGGATCAAGCTCCACCTCCAGCAGCTGTTCCTGCTTGGCCGGCAGGTCGGCGGCCACCTGCTCCTTGGTGCGGCGCTTGACCAGGGGTTTGATCCGTCGCCGCAGCCGGTCCAGCAGCTCGGCATCGTGGTGCTTCTCGATCGGCCGGGCGTACATCTCGCGGAAGTGGGTCGGGTTCGGGAACAACCCCGGCGCGGTGATCGACAGCAGTGACCACAGCTCCATGAGGTTGTTCTCCATCGGAGTGCCCGTGATCGCCAGCTTGAACGGCGCAGGCAGCCGGCGCGCGCACTGGTAGACCTTCGACTGGTGGTTCTTGGTGAACTGGGCCTCATCCAGGATCAGACCGGACCAGTCGGCCGCCTCGTAGGCATCGGCGTCGAGCCGCAGCAAGGTGTACGAGGTGACCACAACGTCGGCGCCGGCGATCGCCTCCGGCAGGTTCTGGCCCCGACGCCGCAGCGTGTCGGTGATCGTCACCACTGCCAGGTTCGGGGCGAAACGCTCGGCCTCGGCCGCCCAGTTCGCCACCACGCTGGTCGGCGTGACGACGAGGAACGGATCCATGGCGGGGTCGCGCTGCTTGGCATGGCAGAGCAGCGCCAGCGTCTGCAGCGTCTTGCCCAGCCCCATGTCGTCGGCGAGGATGCCGCCCAGCCGGTGGCGCCACAGGAAGCACAACCAGTCGAACCCTTCGCGCTGGTAGGGCCGCAGTTGCGCGGACAGGGTGGCCGGCAGCTCCGGTCCGGCCAGCCCGGCGGGGGACAGCAGGCCGGCGACCTGCTGTTGCCAGGCGCGCGCCTGGCGCTCGATCACTCCCAGCGCGGCCAGCTCCTCCCACAGTCCCGCCTGGAACCGGCTGATCCGCAGCGGACCGCGAGGAGCGTCTTGCAGCGCGCGCGCTTCGTCGATCAGGGTGCGCAATGCCTGCAACTGAGGCTTGTCCAGCGAGAAGTACACCCCGTCGCCCAGCAGCAGGTGCGACTGTCCAGCGGCGAGCGCGGCGAACACGTCGGCGAACGGGACCGCGCGCCCTTCGACGGTGATGTCGACGCCGAGATCGAACCAGTCGGTTTCGCCCGCTACCTCGCTGGTCGACAGGCCGATCCGCAGCGAGTCGCCCGCCTCCCGGTAGGTAGCGGGCTGCCCGGTCATCTCCACGGCGACCCCGGCCGCGCTGGTCAGCAAGGGCAGCACTTCGGTGGTGAACCGCAGCGTGTCCAGTCCTCGCAAGTGCCCAGGACTGTCACCGCGCGGCCCGAACCGGTCGAGCGTCATGTCCAGCGCGTCGAGTACGGCCTTCTCCTGAGCCCGGTTTCGGTACGCGTCATCGGCGCCGTTGGGTGCCAACGGTGCGCGAAGCTGCCGGCCACCAACGTCGTAGGCCCATTCCCAGCCGAGGGTGAGGTCGTGGTCGTCGCCGTAGGCGGCCTGCAAGACGAGGGTGGGCTCGGAGATCGTCGGCGGGGTGAACGATCCGTCCGAGGACACCACCTGCGCCAGGCGTCGCAGCCGCGGGTAGAACTCGGCACCGAACCTGGCCTGCTGCCCGGCCGGTACCGGCAGACGGTGATCCTCCAGCGCCATCCGCTGCAGCGGGGCCGGCGCGGGGTCAGCGAGCCTCGCCAGCCGGAACTGCCACTCGGCGGGGTTCGACTCGCGCTGCGTCCGGGTGCGAGACACGTGCACCACACCGTCGCCGTCGGCGCCGATGAACAGCACCGGCATCGCATCGCCGTCGGGCTCATCCAGCCCCGCCAGCCGCAATACCGGCGCGATGACCAGCGCGCCCGGGCTGTCCCCGGCGGTCACGTCGAGGCACAGCGTGCCATTGCCGTAACCCTGGACCGTCCCGAGCCGCTGGTGCGCATGCAGCAGCTGCAGCTCGGCCTCAGCGGCCTCATCCAGCCACGACCACAGTCGCCGACCAGACAGAACGGCCAGATCGATCGACCTGTCGTCCCGGACGTAGTAGTTCGGTGTGGGACTGTGCGACCGGTGCAGTGCATACAGCTCCCGTAGCAGCTGCACATGCGAAGCGCGGTAGTCACCGAAGTAGTACGGCGAGTCGATCCTGCTCCAGCTCAACCCGCCGTTGACCCACCCACTGCGGCCCGGCCGCACCAGCCGGGCCAGCAGCTTCGGGGCAACCGGCACTCGGGTTGCGGGCGCGGCTGGCGGCAAGGACAGGGACAGCTCGATGGCCAGCGGCATGGCATCGTCGGTGTGCTGCGGGCCCGGGCGCCCCGGTCCGAGCAAGTCAGCCAGGCTCTGCTCCCACGACGGCGCAGGCGGTCGCGGGTCGGCAGCGGCGGCGGGACCCGCCGCGCTGGAGGCGGTGACCGCCACCGCGACGACGTGCTTGCAGTCGAATCCGACCGGGCACGTGCAGTCGCCGAAGGTGAACGTCAACTCGGTGTCACCCACTGGGCCGCGCCGAGGCTCGAAGTACACCGCGGTCTCGTAGTAGTTGCCGTGACTGCCACGGACCACCGCCCGCAGGACGTGATCCGCGCCGTCCCACTCCATGTGCTCGACCGCGCGCTGGCTCGCGTACGTGATACCCCTGGCGTAGGTCTGCGCGCCGATTGCGCTCGCCACGGTGGCCGTATCGATGCCCTTCACCACCACGAGCTTCATGTGGCTGACTCCTTTGAGATCGTCCAGGGGATCGGGCGGCCCCGGCGGAGGCGACCGTAGCCGCCACCACCGACAGCGCCCCGCGGCTCGCCCGGATAACCCGGCGCAATCGAGCCCGGTTACGATCAACACCTGTGGCGGTCGACGCACCACTGCCGTGGTTGCAGGTCGGCGTCGGCAGTCGACCGAACTCGTCGGCAAGCACCGCAAATATGCGTGCCGTGAGTACCTCGGCGGCGTACCCAGTAGAATCATGTGGGAGTAGCTGCCAGGTCCGTGAACTGTCCGAAATTTTTTCGGGTCACTCGGTCGAGCGGTCCGAGATTGTCGGACCTGTTTTATAACACCCGGTTGTGACGGTGCGGCAGCTGATTCCGGAGGGTCTGGCCGAGCTGGCGCCAGGCCCTGAATTGGCTGTGCTGCTGGCCGGCATTGACATTCGAGCATTGACTGGCGCGGATGTGGTCGAGGTATTGCGTGCCCGCGCCCGGCAACTGTCTCATGAGCAGGCTCGGTTGTTGGTCACGATGGTAGAAGTCGGTTTGTGTGACCCCTACGCCGATCCTGATGACGTGGCCCGGTTGTCCGAGTCACCGACTTATGCCGCGGACGAGATTCGCGCTGCATTGGCGTGGACGCGCCGCGCCGCGGAGCGGGAACATGACTTCGCCGAAACCCTGGTATTGCGGATGCCGGCGGTGTTCACCGCGCTGGATACCGGCGGATCTGCCGGAACAAGGCGTGGGTGTTCGCCGATCTGTGCGCTGATCTGACCGCCGAACAGGTCGACGTGGTCTGCGGGCGGCTGCTGCCCAAGGCGGCCCGGCTCACCACCGGGGAGCTGGCGGCGCGGATCAAGAAGCTGGCCATCGCACTGGATCCCGAGTGGGCCGGCCGCCGTTATGCGACCGCGGTGCGGGAGCGCAATGTGATCGGCTACCTGAACGAGGACGGTACCGCTACCGTCACCGGATCGGCGTTGCCCGTCGAGGAGGCCGCCGTCGCGTGTGCCCACGTCGAGAACCTCGCCCGGGCCGCGAAACGCGCCGGCATCCTGCCCGGATCGGGCCGCTGCGGGCGTCTCTGACCGACATGTGCGATGTCAGCTCGCGGACATCGCCGGTCGTTCCCTGTCGCCGGTCACGGGTGCAGGAGAGAACGGTATCGGGCTTACGCGTGCCAGGGCGGGGACCAGCGCGGGAGCAGTAGTCTTG
>DATNDR010000128.1:0-7250 GCA_035606945.1 Pseudonocardiaceae bacterium | reverse complement strand
CTCGGGCCGACCGGGTGTGGACTGTGGTGAGCGCCCACGCCAATTCCCTCCATGTGCCCGTGTCGCTGCGCTTGCTGTGTCAGGCGGCTGCGGCCCGGTTGCCGGTCAGCGGAGTAGCGGTATCGGTTCACAGTGGCCGGGTGGTCTCCGAGGTGCTCTGCGCGATCGGACCGCTGAGCCGAGAGCTGGAGGAGCTGCAACTCACTGTGGGCGAGGGTCCGTCCTTGCAGGTGTTGGCCGGTGGGCCTTCGGTTCTGGTGAGTGAGTTGGACTCAGCCGAGCAGCAGGCTCGTTGGCCGTTGTTCGCCGCGGCGGCCGTGGAGGCTGGGGTCCGGGCGCTGTTCGCGTTGCCGCTGCGCTTGGGGGCTATCCGTGTCGGGGTCTTCGTCCTGTCTTCGGATCGCCCGGGGTGGCTGCCGGCCGAGGACTTGGCCGAGGCGTGGGTATTCGCCGAGTTCGCCTTGCGGCTGGTGCTCGACGGGCTGGCCGGCGTCGACTCCCAGGGCGGCGACCCCTTGGTCGATTGGCTGTCCGACAGTCGCCCCGAAATCCACCAGGCCACTGGAATGATCTCAGTACAGCTCGGCGTCGGAATCGCTGAGGCCTTCAGCAGGCTGCGCGCGCGGGCGTTCGCCCAGGGGCGTCCGCTATCCGAGCTAGCGGCCGACATTGTCGCCCGCCGACAACGGTTCGACTCCAAGCACACCTCATGAGGAGGCGTCCTATTATTATGGCCCGCGTTCCGTTCGGAGATGACACCATGGCCAATGAGCGATTGGCCCGAACCTTGGTTGAACTCGCCGACACCCTGGTCGATGACTTCGACCAGGTCGAGTTCCAGCACAGGCTGGTGGATCGCTGCATGGAACTTCTCGCGGTGTCCGCGGCCGGACTTTTGTTGGGCGATTCTTGCGACCGGCTGCGGGTGATGGCCTCCTCCGCGGAAAACATCCATCTGCTGGAGCTGTTTCAGCTGCAAAATCACGAGGGCCCCTGCCTGGACTGCTACCTTACCGGTGCGCCGGTCAGCCACCCCGACCTGAGCCTGGCCTCCGACCGGTGGCCGCTGTTCGCTCCCGCGGCCACCGAGTCCGGGTTCCGGACCGTGCACGCCCTGCCGATGCGACTGCGCTCGCAGGTCATCGGGGCGCTGAACCTGTTCCACACCGATTCCCACGCCCTGGCCCCCGAGATCACCCAGATCGGGCAAGCCCTGGCCGACGTGGCGACCATCGGCCTGATCCAGGAACGGGCCCTGCACCAGCAGCACGTCCTCGTCGACCAGCTGCAGACCGCGCTGGACAGCCGCGTTCTCATCGAGCAGGCCAAGGGTATCCTCGCCGAACGCCACCACATCGACCCCACCAACGCCTTCGCCCTGCTGCGCACCTACGCCCGCGACCACAACCAGCGGCTCACCAAGCTGGCCGCCACCGTCATCGACGGGAGCACCACCGCCACCGAGCTGCTCGCTAGCGCGCCGGCTACCACGTCAGGCCAGGGATTCTCACCGCATCCGCAACCCGATGCAAAAGACCGGCAGTAGTACAGGTAGCGACCAGATACGTGTAATGGCGACATCGCCGCGAGACGGGACTTTTAGGGGAGCTACGTGACTAGGACCTCGCCGCCTGGTGCTCGGGCGAAGTGGGGGTACCAGCGGTGAAAGTCGGCGGAGAGCTGATCGTTGAGGACCCGGGTTCGGATCTGAAGTAGCAGGTGGGCGCCGCGTGGTGTCCAACGCATTTGCCGCTTTTTGACCATCCGCTGCTGATCACCTGGTTGACCGTGGATTCGGTGATGCGGTGGAGATCGCCTCGCCGGCACGGCACGTTCGCCGTAGTTCGGATCCGGCCAGTGGTTGGCGCGCAGATAACTGTTGAACTCGCGTACCGCCGTGAGCAGTTCGCTCGGTTCGTCGGCAGGTTGGAGCGTTCCAAGTCGATGATGATGCCATCGATCGTGGTCAGGGCGCGGAAGACGTTGCCGTGCCAAAGACCCGTTGACTGCACCAATATTCACGAAAGGAGATCTTTGTCGACGGGGCCCGGCGGAATACGTCTCGGCATGTTTGATATAGCGATCCATGTATTCCATGTACGGCTCAACCTTCTCGCTCAAGCGTTCCTCCGGCTGCTCGCTAGGACGGGGACCGGTGCGACATGCTGCCAGATGGACTCCACCGCTCCAGGATGAGACGCCAGTACCGGAATCTAAAGGCGGTTCGAGAGGTGACCGGCAAAGGTCATGGTCGATGCCGGTTCGCCGACAAGGATTTCTCGATAGTCGCCCACAACGCCGGCCACGGCGGTATCGCGGTGCACGATGTCGGCCTGCACGCGACGGTGCGAACGATCGAGCATGTCCGTACGCCGCCTGCGGGAGTCGGGTATCGCGGTGCAGAGCCGCCCTCATCCCGCCGCACAGAATCGATGGTATCGAGGATCACGCAACGCCCAAGGTGGATGGTACGCACGCTGCGGCAGTACTCAGCGCGACTACCAGGTTTCGTGGGTACGTCAATTTGGTCTACATTCTGAAGCGCAGAACACGCACGACAGTCGTCCAAGTGGGCCTAATACAACCGTATCGGGGCAAATGCTGCCCGCCGTGGCCAATCTGGAGCTTGCGAACAACGATCGCTGGAACCGGGCCTCCGCTGAGCTGCTCACCCGCGGCGCAAAACTCGATGTCGGCATGCGGCCGGCTGGCGGCGTTGAGCACCCCAGAAACCGCTGATTCGGGACTGCGGTTTCGGTTGGTTGGACGCCCCCCTTGACGCGCGGTGTGGTAGCCCTTCGAGACGTCGTCGGGATGGCGCGTTGACCCACTGCGTTCGCGAAGCAAATATGGATTATCTAACGTCGCGATTTCAGCGCCATCAGCGCTGCTGCCGCTTGCCCGTGGCTACAACAGGGCACTCAACGACCTCCCCACCAGGCCGGCCTGAGCCGCCTGAAGCTGACGGGATCATGACGGTCTATACGCGCAGCTCTGAGCTTGCGCAGCTGAGGCCCGGCGTCGCGGTCTCCGTCACTGTCGAGATGCTCCGCACCTGGTAGACCTGGAGCTACCAGCCGTCACGACGGTTTGACGGTTTGACGGTTTGACGGCACACTGTAGGTATGATGAAGACTGTTCATGGACCGATCACCATCGCACCATGGCGAGTCCGCCCCGCGCCCGATGACCATCACAAATCAGTCTCCGCAGCGGAGCAAGTGACGAAGGCATCCGACACTGTCGACCTGCTGAATAACGTGGAGGTGAACTGCTACGGGATCATGACACCTCTGCCCCAGCTCAGCACGGTGACGATCAAGGACGACACCTTGGTACTAGTCCGACCGCACGATCCCAGTCAATTCCCGGCCTTGGTGTATGCGATTCGCAACAGCGGTGCAGGCCTCGAACCGTCAGACGACGGCAAACAGATCCTCGTTCCGGTCCCCACCCCCAGTCTCTGACTCCCTACGAACGACCGAGGGCGCTGTTCCATTGAGGCGAAGAGCGTGCTCGTCATGCACCAAGCAGGGAGCCAAGATCCGTCAGAAACCCTGGAAAACCCTAACAAACCGGACATCTGAAGGCGTCTCGCATGGCGTCTGGGCGAGCAGATGGAGCAGATCGAGTGGGTCGAGCGCTCAATGCAACCGTGCCCTCCACAGTGCTGCCAGCACGCTTGCGTGTCCGACCGTAGGGTTAGGATTCGACCGACTGGATCCCGGTGGCTTGCGAGCCGCTGATCTCGATCCGGCGAGCCTGGGTTTCCTTGGCCACCGGAACGCTGATGGTCAGCACGCCTTGGTCGTAGTTGGCGCGGATGTTGTCGAGGTCGAGCTGGTTGCTTAGGTGCAGCTGGGCAGAAAAGGTGCCGTGCAGCCGCTCGGACACCACCCACTGTGAGTCCTCGATCTGCTGCCGGGGCCGGTGTGCCTTGATGGTCAAAACGTTGTTCTCCACGTTCAGCTCCATCGAGTCAGGCTCGATACCCGGCAGATCGAATTTCATGATCAGCTGTTCGCCGTCCCGGTACGCGTCCATCGGCATGGTCCGCTTCCCTCCGGTGCTCGGCATTCGCTGAGTGGAGCGATCGACCTGGCCCAAGGGCTCGATAGCGAGGAGCATCCTTGTTCACCTCATTTTTTCTGTATCGCGCGGGTACTGCACTCCCGGCGAAATTGCTGCTTTACGTATTCCCCGCGTAACCCTTGTCCTAACACCAACGGCCGGGGAGTTGGACTCAAACCGCCGCAAGCGTCCTTGCGCCAGCAACAGACCTCGCAAGCGCATACCGGCAGAGGCCGACAGCCCACCGGTCATGGACTCACGGAGTTGCCTTGAGCTTTGATGAGACGGGACAGTGGGGAGTGGGTGTCACGGTTGGACTGGACCGCTTCCAACGGCGTCATACCTGGTTGGGCTTCCCGGGGGCGGTGGTCTACAAGTTCATCGACGATCAGGGTGGCTACCTCGCCTCGCTGATCACCTACTACGGTTTCCTCTCGCTGTTTCCGCTGATGCTGTTGCTGGTCAGCGTGTTGGGCTCCACGCTGGAGGGTGACCCCGCCTTGCAGCACGCACTGCTCGGCTCGGTGCTGCAGCATTTCCCGCCGCCGGCATAGTCCAGCCCACCCCCTATTAAGAGAGAAGCCGTGAGTTCCCGGCTTATCTCTTATTCGGCTACCGAGGTGGCGGCTGAGCCTGGCTTGAAGACGCGTCGGGCAGGGTCGACGGTGGCTGGCTGTGCGCCCTACGTCGGTCGTGACGGTCTGCCAGGCCGAGGTCCGCGTTGCTCGTGGCTGGCTGCGACTTCCACTCGCCGAGTGGGCGTGGCGCTCGGGCGAGGGTCGTCGATCAGTGCGACACGTGGGTCGGCGGGCTGGCGCTGCTGCCTGTGCTCGGCCTACGGTCCCCGGACGGGCTCGCCGAGCCGGTCGCCTGAGCAATTCCCGCCGATCGCAACGCCATGCCTGGCATGGTTCCGATCAGGGTATGTTCGCAGGAGTCGGCGGCGTCCCGGGCGCAGGGCCGGGGCAGCCTCGACGATGAGGGTCGGAGGCCGGTGTGAGCTTCGCGAATAAGTTCCGGGACAAGATGCAGGTGCTGCGCGGCCGTATCAAGCGAGACACTGGCCAGGTCACCGGCAGTGGGCGTCTTCAGGCCGAAGGCAGGGCCGACGAGGTGATGGGCAACCTGAAACAGGCCGGAGAAAAGGTCAAGGACGCATTCCGTGGGCGAGGTACCCGCCGCCGCCGTAGTCGCCGCCAGTATTAGTTTAGTTGGCATCGTCAATTTGTTCGGTCCGACGAGCGAAGAAGATCAATCCAGTGCGTGGTTGAGGTGGGATGGTCGGGTCCGCTCGGGTGATTCAGGCGGTGGTGGTCAGCCCGACGACGTCGTTGCAGGTGCTGAAGCGGCTGGCCCTCTCGCGGCGGTATTCCTGGGAGACCGTTCGGATCCAGGGGGAGGTCACCGCCCGAGCCCCCGGTGGTCTTGGCCCACCGTGTGGGGTTCCAGAAGTCGGCCTGCGCTGCTCACCTGGGTGATCGGTGTACCCGGCAGGCAGGGCATGATCGTTGGCCGTGTCGTTGCGTCTGCTCTACTTGGTCTTCCTTCGGCTGCTGAATCTGCCGTTGTTGCTCGGCCGTTCGTCGGCATCCAAGGACGTCGAGCTCCTGGTGCTACGTCACGAAGTCGCCGTGCTGCGCAGAGCCAACCCGACACCGCGCTTGGACTGGGCGGATCGAGCGGTGTTCGCCGCGCTGGTCCGGAGATTGCCGCCGATGCTGCGGGGGCATCGCTTGGTCACGCCGGGCACGATCCTGCGCTGGCATCGTCGCCTGGTCACCAAGAAATGGACATATCCCCATCGCATCGGGCGACCACCGGTCGATCAGGCGCTGGCCTCGTTGATCGAGCATATGGCCAGGGAAAATCAGAACTGGGGATATCAGAGAATCCAGGGAGAGCTGTCGAAGCTCGGCCACCGCGTGGGAGCCTCTACGATCCGCCGCGTCCTGCAGCGGTTGCGGATACCGCCGGCACCGGTCCGGGACACCGACACAACATGGCGGCAGTTCCTGCGTGCCCAGGCGTCGACGATGTTGGCCTGCGACTTCTTCCACGTGGACTGCGCAATGACGCTCGAGCGGATCTACGTATTCTTTGTCCTGGAAGTCGCCAGCCGATCCGTGCACTTACTCGGCGTGACCACCAACCCGAACGGCCCATGGACCACGCAACAGATCCGCAACCTCGTGATGGACCTCGGCGATCGCGTCACTGAATTTCAGTTCCTCGTCCGCGACCGGGCCGGCCAGTTCACCGCATCCTTCGATGCCGCTCTGGCCGATGTGGGTATCCAGGCGGTCCGGATTCCTCCGCGTTGCCCGCGGGCGAACTGTTTCGCCGAACGGTTCATACGCACCCTCCGGGCCGAACTCACCGACCGCATGATGATCTTCAGCCAGCGACACCTGCGTATGGTGCTCGCCGAGTACGTTCGCCACTACAACGGTCAACGACCCCACCGCGCCCGCGACCTTCGCCCACCTCAACCGACCCACCCCGTCGCGGACCTCAGCCATCAACGGATCAAGCGTCGACCAGTTCTAGGTGGCCTGCTCAACGAGTACGAACAGGCCGCATGAAACCACTGCACACCACAGGCGGCTGACTTCTGGAACCCCCCACAGGTTGGGGTGCGGCGTCGTCGGATCACCACCAACAGTCCGTAGCTGTTGCACGGCGTTTCAGCGCGTACTGGGCGCCGGACTGCATTCTGTAACCAGAATGCAGTAAACCGGGGGCCGGTCCCCAGGTGATGGGACCGGCCCCCGGTGGGTACGCGAGCGGATCAGAAGTCCATGCCGCCGCCGTCGGGCATACCGCCAGCGGGGGCCTTGTCCTTCTCCGGCTTGTCTACGATTACGGCTTCGGTGGTGAGGAACAGCGCCGCGATCGATGCCGCGTTCTGCAGCGCCGAGCGGGTGACCTTGGCCGGGTCGATGATGCCGGCCTTGATCAGGTCCTCGTACTCGCCGGTGGCCGCGTTCAGGCCATGCCCTGGGGGCAGGCCACGGACCTTCTCGGCCACCACGCCACCCTCGTGGCCGGCGTTGATGGCGATCTGCTTCAACGGAGCCTCCAGCGCCACCCGGACGATGTTGGCGCCGGTGGCCTCGTCACCGGTCAGCTCCAGCTTCTCGAACGCCAGCGCACCAGCCTGGATCAGCGACACGCCACCG
>DATNDR010000114.1:0-39303 GCA_035606945.1 Pseudonocardiaceae bacterium | reverse complement strand
AGTTCTACGGTCTCGTCTGCCACGTCCACGATCAACACGCCGCGCGCCACGGTCATTCCCGTCAGACAGTCCGTGCAAGCGCTGTTTAAACCCGCGCTTAGCGGCATGAGAGTGAACTCCGCACCTTGAAGCGATATCCGCTTACGAGGGTGCGCAGGGCAGCAAGCCGAGCTGATTTTTCGCGTCGAGGATTCGTTGTTGCGCGTCGGTGACTCGGGCGGCGAACGCAGGGTCGTTACTTGCTGTGGACAGCACGGCGTCGATCATCGTCCCCAGCGTGGCTGGCTCGGCGGTCACCACGATGTCTCCTCCCGCAGCGAGGAAGCGCACCGCGCGCTGGCCGGGTGCCAGGGCTGCAACTTGCTCAGCTCGACCCAAGTCGTCAGACACCACCAATCCCCGGAAGTTGATTTTCTCTCGGAGCAGATTCATGATAACCACCGGCGAAAACGCAGCAGCACGACTCGCGTCGATTTTCGTATAGATCGCCGAGGACACCATCAGCCAGGAGGTCTCGACCCTCGACGCACTGGCAAACGGCAGCAAATCCGGGTCCATCGCGGTCATTTGCCCATCGACGACGCCTGCGGAGAAATCCGTGTTGGCCCGGACCCCGCCCAGACCGGGAAAGTGCTTAACGGTGGTGACCACGCCCGCATCACGCATGCCCCGCGTGAAGGCCAAAACGTGGTTGGAGACCTGGTGCGGGTCCGTGCCAAATGCCCGGTGATACCGGCCGATCGCCGCGTTGGCGGTACCCAGCGCAGGTGACAGCACGTCTGCGACCGGCGCAAGGTTGACGTTGACACCCGCGGCCCGCAGCTGGTGACCCCATTCGGTCGCGGCGGCCTGCAACACGTCAGGTTCCCACCTGCCCTGCACCGTGGCCGCGGGAATCCGCGAAAATCCCGGTCCGGACAGAACCTGGACCTGGCCACCCTCCTGGTCGGTTGCGACAAACATCCCAGCACCGCCGCTGGCCATAGTCCCGACTCGCTGCACTGTCCCCAGAGTGGCCGCCGTGGCCGCAACCCCCACGGCACTGCGACCAGTCAAAAAAATGCCGCCAGGAGCGAATCGCTCAATCACTGGTGACAGTGCATCGGGTCTGCTGGCCGGTACCCCTAACAAGAACAGCTGGCCCACCCGCGCCCGCGGAGTCATCGCGTCCAGTGTCGCCTGCGCGCAGGACATCGGCAGCGGGGCCGACGACTGCTGCACCCGGGCCCCCGAGCCTGCGGTCGCCAGTGCCGGTCCGGCGCGATCTGGCGGCGTCACGCCACAAGCAGCCACAACCGCGCACGCCGCTACCGCACCGCCAATCCGTAGCCGTCGACACATCCGGTTAGCTCACCACAACGCAATGCACACGGCACTTGCACCCACCAAGGGATAGCTACCGACCTAACACTGCCGTCACCATGTGCCACGGTCTATCGAACACACTGCCAGCGGCCGCGGTCCCGGCTGACCCACCGTCACGGCCACCGCCGATGAGGAAGTTAGGTCTGCCTCGACTGAGTGCACCTCGCCCGACCTACGTCACTGATCACCATTGGAACCGCCGGAAGGCCATCTCCAGAATCGAAAAGCTCGCTCATCGGCTGCTGTCAACTGGCGTCACAGTCGATGCCCGGCCAGGCTCGGTCGAGGTGCTCGCCGGGACGCTCTCTCATCGGCATGAGCGGAAACCGTCCCCTGGCGAGCCGATGTGACGGGGCTTAACTTCCGTAGCGAGAAGAGAGGGACTCACACACCGGAGAAGCATAAACGCCCAGCTCAGAGGCCCCGAAGTGTTCTCAGTGGAGCTACTTAACGCTTACTCGCACTCCGTGCAAGCCGCTGACCTGCTGCTTTGGCGCACTGCGGCGCTTGCCGGTCCGATGAGTGCCCCGAAACCGAGCACGAAGTCTCCGTGGAACCTGCGCGACCGCCTCGATGAGCGCGAGATCGCCGAGCTGATCACCGCCTACCGCAACGGCGCCACCACCGTCTTCCTCGCCACCGCTCACGGTGTGAGCCTCAGCAGCGTCAAACGCGTCCTCCGCACCGCTGGTATCCGCCGCACGCCATCCACCCGAGGATCCGCGAAGGCCAGCCCGACCGCCCGTATCAATAGCCAGGTCATGCTCGGGCTTTCACCGCGCGCTCAGCGGCAGTAGAAGACGTTGCATCCGGAGGCTCACTCTGGATGATTATGCGCTGGCTTGCTGATGATTTCCTGAGCCAGCGCACTGTGATCGCCATACTCTCATGACGAGTTGTAGTGACAGCCTGTCGATGTCTTGGACGCCGAACCGGCGTACCAGTAGCGGATCCCGATTGGACAGGGCGGCGATGGTGGCAGACTATCGTTGTGGCTCGCGAGGTGCTGTACCACGATGACCTGGTTGAACTAGATCATGAGGGCATCACATTACGGCGGTACTACTTCCCCTTGGCAATGAATAAGCGCATCTCGTATACCGACATCCTGGACGTGCAGCAGCGGACGATGGGAGCCTGGACCGGCAAGGGCCGACTGTGGGGCAGCGGGGACCTACGGCACTGGGCACCGTTAGATCTGCACCGCCCCAAGAAGGACACAGCCATTATCCTTGATCTCGGTAAGTTCGTTCGACCAGTCTTTTCTCCCAACGATCCCGAGCGCGTGATCGCACTTCTCCACAAGCATCTGAGGCCAGCAGCATCTTGACTCTGACGGCGAAGGACCAGCACTCCGGCCGCAACCAATTTCACTACCGATCCTTATCCGTACATTCTCACGCCCGGGCGTCGAACGTGAAAGGGGCTCACCCGCCATCAGGGTTGTCGAGTGCTCGGCGAAGCTTCTCAGCCTTGTCCGGTCGACCAAGGTCATCGAGGAGATCGGCATTCAACGCTACAGCTGCCCGGAGGGGATTGGTGAAAACATCTGGAAAGGTTTCCGCGAGAGATCGATAGATCGCGGTGGCTTCCTCAATCGCCGCCAGCGCCGCGGTCAGTTCACGCTGACCAGCAGCTCGGATCTCCGCGAATCCCCACAACGCCATAGCCAGGTCGGGGAGGTAGGCGGCCGGTTCCGCCTCGGCCAACCGCCGTCGGATAGCAACGGCCTCCTCGGTGACCGCCAGCGCGGCTCGCTTATCCCCCACCTCCGACAACCGAACCCCGAGATTGCCTAACGCCGTGGCCAGGTCGGGGAGGTAGGCGGCCGGCTCGGCATCGGCCAACCGCCGTCGGATAGCAACGGCCTCCTCGGCGGCTGCCAGCGCGGCTCGCTTATCCCCAACCTCCGACAGGAAGAGCCCGAGGTTGTTCAACGCCATAGCCAGACGGGGGAGGAAGGCGACCGGTTCCGCCTCGGCCAACCGACGGTAGACCGCGACGGCCTCCTCGGTGACCGCGAGCGCACCGCACTTATTCCCCACCTCCGACAACCGAACCCCGAGATTGCCTAACGCCATAGCCAGGTCGGGGAGGTAGGCGGCCGGTTCCGCCTCGGCCAACCGCCGTCGGATAGCAACGGCCTCCTCGGCGGCCGCCAGCGCACCGCACTTATCCCCCACCTCCGACAGGAAGAGCCCGAGGCTGTTCAACGCCGAGGCCAAGCCGGGGAAGTAGGCGGCCGGTTCCGCCTCGGCCAACCGCCGTCGGATAGTAACGACCTTCTCGGCGACCGCCAGCGCACCGCACTTATCTCCAACCCCCGACAATCGAACCCCGAGGTCGCCCAACGCCACAGCCAGACAGGGGAGGTAGGCAGCCGGTTCAGCCTCGGCCAACCGACCGTAGACCGCGACGGCCTCCTCGGCGACCGCCAGCGCGGCTCGCTTGTCCCCAACCTGCGACGACATGATCCCGAGGTTGCTCAACGCCACAGCCAGGTTGGGGAGGTAGGCAGCCGGTTCAGCCTCGGCCAACCGATAGAAGGCCGCAACGGCCACCTCGGTGGGCGCCAGCGCACCGCACTTATCCGCCACCTCCGACGACCGAACCCCGAGGTTGCCCAATGCCACAGCCAGATGGAAGTAGGCGGCCGGTTCGGCCTCGGCCAACCGACGGTAGACCGCGACAGCCTCCTCGGTGACCGCCAGCGCGCCGCGCTTGTCCCCAACCTCCGACAACCGGACCCCGAGGGTGATGAGCCAGTAAGCGCGTTGCGCGGGGTCTGCGTCCGGGGCTAACCCATCGAGTAGCCGGCGGGCCAGCGCGGCGGCCGGTCGCAGCAGTTCGCTGCTGTAGCGCGGCAAGGTCCCGTTGACCGACGCGGCGACGGTCTCGGGAGCGCGCTCGACCACCAGCCGGATGGCCTCGGCTGGTGCGCGCGCCACCAAGCCCGGGTGATTTTGCAGCAGCCCAAACAGCGCCGTGGCGGCGGCGTCGTGGCGAGTGGCGGTCGCGGCGAGCACGATCAGGCATCGGCGCAGCGCCAGCGAATCCACCCTAATGCTCGGGTCCGGGTCGGTGAGCAGCTCGCTCAGCAGCGCCACGGTATGCGGGTTTGCGGCCAGGTGTAGCCCGACCAGGTCTTCGCCCAACCGGTCCGGACGCAGCGGGGACAGCGTCAGCATCCCTGCCTGATCATCGGTTAAGGCGGGGCCTTGCGCTGGCGGGTAGAGCCGATCGAACACCTCCAGCAGCGCCACCGCGGCGGCGTCACCATCGACCAGCCGCGCCCGCCGCAGCAACCCAACCGCGGCCGGATGCCCACCAACTGGGCCCAGCAGGGTGCCCAGCACGGCCAACCGCTCCAACACCTGGGTCGACGGACCACCCACCCGCGCCTGGGCGGCAATCCAGTAGCGGCGTTCGTGCCACAGCAAAAACCGGGACAACTCCTCAGGGCGCCGCGGCAGCGGCTGGTCCCCGCGCGCGGCACACACCTCCGCCAACGCGGCCATGTGCACCGCCAACGGCGAACCAAACCCAGGGTCAGCCAACCGCTCGCCTGGGGGTGCCGGCGGCGCGGGTACCCCCAGGCGCTCGGCAAACGCGGTGGCGGCCTCGACGAACACTGCCACCCGATCCGACCCCAGCTCGCCCAACGCGACCGGATCGGCACACTCGATCCCCACCCGGTCCAACTCAGCGGCGATGTCCTCCCACAACCCGGCGGCGGGACGAGCCAACAACAACACCCGCACCACCCGGCCCGAACAGTTCAACGGCACCGACTCCAGCATTCGTACCAGCACCGGCAGCCGCCACCGCTCGGCATAGTCGACCACCACCAGCAGCGGCCGCCCCTCGCCTGCGCCGACGGGGTTACCGGCGGGCAGCCGGGGGCTACGCTCCACCGCCTGGCACACCACCCACCCCGCGTGGTAACAAGCGGTGGCGATGTGGCTGGCCAGCCGAGTCTTTCCCTGCCCACCAGGCCCGGTCACCGGCAGCACCGACACCGGCCAGGCCTCCTCGTCCAGCCACTCCTGGACGTGTCGCTGCTCGACCGGCCGAGGCCGATACGACACCACCTCATGCCGCGGGTCCAGCAAATAGCTCGGCTGCTTGCGCGCCCGCGCCGCCCACCCATCCTCACCGGCCGAGCTGGGTGTCAGCAGCTCCAACCGGTAGTCCGGGCGATCCAACAGGATCCGCAGGTCACCGGTGACCGAGCCGCCGATCTGGATATTGATCCCGATCGTCGCACCGACCACTGACTGCCCGGCCCCACCTGCCTGGGGCTGGCCCTTACCCTTGCCGATCACGGTTGATGGTTATATCGCCGCCAACCTGGACATTCGAACCGATCACGGAGTTGCTGACCACCTGCCCACCCACCGGACGAACCGGCTCAGGCTCACCCCGACGGTGATCCAGCCACAACGACGCGGCCGCCACCAGCGCCGTCGTCACCACCACCGCCAACCACGCCCACAGATTCACCTCCCACGCCGTGGCCAGGTTCACCACCACCGCCAACACGGAGGTCGACACCGCCCACGCCACCGTCGGAGCCACCACCCAACGCACAGCCCTACCCGCCACCCATCAACCCACCTTTCCGTCCAGCACCACCACCCACCGGGCCCCGTAACCATCAGTCATCACATCAACCGACACCACAACCACGCGACCGCCAACACCGGACACGGCCCGAATACCAACATCGTCCCGCACCCAACCTGACCAGCCACCATCCACCCTCCGCGCGGAGCCCACTACCCGGGAAACCCCGAACAGCCCACCCCGGGCGCAGAGCGCCGGGTAGCAGGCGGGGGTTTCACCCGCCGGCCCCCACAGATCCGTACGTGAGCCTCGCGGCTCATACGGCTCGTGTCGTCCATTCTCAGAGAGTGCTGGAGACCGCCCAGTGCGCGAACATGCTGGGCGCTCTGTCTAACCGCGCTCGTGCTGTCGAAGTTCGCGGCCAGCTCGCTTAGCAGTGCGCCCAAGTGCACCGCCAGGAGCCGCCGACCCAGCCTGTCCTGGACGCGGGTGGAGTCCACCTGCGCTGGCGCGGACATGCGCGGCTCTGAGCCCCACAGCACCGGAGCGACGGTCACGCTTCCATCGGTGCGGCCGTATGCCAGCCGGACCCGGCCATCAACCTCTGGCACGGTGGCCAGCGAGACCACACCGCGGTCGGAAACCGACTCGGGGCGGCCAACCTGCTCACCGGTATGGGCGTTCCAGCAACACAACCGTCCGTCCGTGCCACCGGAGATCAGCGCCACATGACCGTTCGGCAGGGTGACGGCGACGACGGCGGTCAGCGCGCCGGGGCCGACGACGATCGCGCCAGAGGTGCGCCAGTGTCGTCCCATCGAGACAAGACGCCGTCGTTGCCGCAGCTCACCACGATCGACGGGCCGGACGGCAACCTAGTGACAGTGATCCCCACACCGCTCCGCTCCCACTGCGCAGCGGCGGCCCGAGCCGCTGGCCGGCCTCGGCGTCCCAGCGGCGCACGGTCCCGTCATCGCCACCAGTCACCAGCGTGGGCATGCCGTCAATCGGCGGGCCGGCCGCCATAGCCCGTACGGCACCCGCGTGGTCACCGAACGGTTCGCCAACGGGCTCACCCGTCTCAACGTCCCAACGGTGAATCCGCCCGTCGTCCTCCCCCGTGAACAGCACTGTCATCGGCTCGGGGATCGTCAGGGCTGTCATGGACCACACCGGGCCGGCCTCCGACGAGATCGCTTTTCCGGTCGTCATCCCCTGGGCGCCGTCCCACAGCTGCACCGTGCCACTGCTGTCCGCGGTAGCGAACCAGACCCGCCCATCGGGCAGCGTCACGGCAGTCATCGCCCGCATCACGGCCGGGTCCGCGGACCTCGTCGCTAAGTAGCTCGCCGCTCGCGCCGTTCCACCAGGCCACGCCGCCATCCGAGTCGCCAGCCACAACCACGACCGTGCCATCGGGCAGCATGGCCGCGGCAACGGCCCAAACCGATCCCTGCAGACGACCGGTCAACCGCAGAAGGCCAGCGTCCTGCCGGCCGTCGGCAGTCACGGACCGCCCATCGCGCCGACGCTTACCACGTGGACCCCTACTCCTCGGCGCTCCTTGGCGTCGAGACAACTGCGACAGGTGACCGGACCCGAACCACCGCTCGCGACGCGACGGTGACTCCGTCGAACCGCCGCGTGGCCCAGCATAACCCTACGAGTGGCACCCGCCGGCCACATGGACACCTCTTCCCGGCGCCGGAGCGTCGGTGTCATCGGGTGCTGGACAGTGTCGCGAAGGCGTGTTCAGGATTTTTCGGCTTCGCGCCGGACACTCCTCGGGTAACACTCGTGTCCGACCCGCGGCAGCGGATTCCAGCACCCAAGGGCGACTCGGCGACACCCGCAGCTCTTCACGCTCGAATCGATCGCCCTACCGGTCACCTAACCTCGATTGCGGCCGAGCCGGTCTAATCGGCATAAGCGCGCACTCGGCCACTCATGCCGCGCAAGCTGGATGCGGACCGCAACTCTTCCATAGCGACAAAGACGGGACTCGCATACCCGAGAAACATGAATATCCAGGTCAGAGCCCCTGGCGCGTGCTCGGTGAAGATACTTGCCACTTACTCGCACACCGTACAAGCCCGCTGACCTGGGGCTTTGTCACCGTGGCACTCACTAGTCCTGTACGTGCCGCGAGACCGCGCACGAATCACCCGTGGAGCCTGCGCGAGCGCCTCGATGAGCGCGAGATCGCCGAGCCGATCACCGCCTACCGCGACGGCGCCACCGCCGCCTCCCTCGCCACGATCCACGGTGTGAGCATCAGGAGCGTCAAACGCCTCCTGCACTCCGCTGATGTCCGCCACGCATCCTTAGCCCCGCTCATGCCCAGGGCTTAGTACTGCCTCCTGTAGCTGTGATACGGACATCGGCGATTATTCGGTACGTGTCGAGCGAGCTGGAGTTTGAGGCGCCCGTCCCACGGTGGGTGCGTGTCCGCAACGGGTCGGATGGCGATGATCCGCCGTTTGACCTCGATGAGGACGGTTTTCTGCCCGATCCCGCAGCCACTACATCGGTATCAGCTGGCGTGACCTTGATCCGCCCTGATGAGGCGCTCGATGCCGGGGCGTTGGTGTTGCTTGGAGAACCGGGCGCGGGGAAGACCGCGACTTTTCGTTCGCTGAGCGGCGCTGGCATCGACACTCCGGAACCCGAGCCGGGCGAGTCAGGCACATTGTGGGTGGACGGTTCGGAGTTGAGTGACACGGCGGCGTTTAACGAGATTCTCGGTCGCCACTTGGCCGCGCTACCCAACGCGGAGAACACCCCGCAGTCCGCAGGCAGGCTGACGATCGTGCTCGATCAACTCGATGAGAGTACGGAGTTGCGGCGGCTGCCTCGCCGGTTAGAGCGCGCCTTGTCCAATAAGGACACACGATCCCTGCGGGTGCTGGTGGCGTGCCGCACCGCCGACTACCCCGAACGGCTGACGAGCATCCTTGAACGGGCGCTCGGGCGGTGTGTGGTCGCCGACCTCGCCCCGTTGACCCGCGACGACGTCCTCACTTTGGCCACCGGCATCGGAGTCGATGCGTTAGCGTTCGTGGAGGCGGTCACCGACGCCGGTCTGGGCACCCTCGCGAGCGTGCCGTTAACTCTGAAGATCTTGCTTGCGGCGTTCCGTCACGACGTACGCTTCCTCGACCGGGGACCACGGGAGCTGTTCGAACTCGGCATGACCCGGTTGGCCGACGAACACGACCGCGGCCGAGCGCAAGATCAGTTCAGCGTCACCAGCGTGGAGCAGCGGGTGGTGATCGCCTCACGGATCGCCACCCGGATGGTGCTGTCTGGCCAGCGCACGATCTGGATCGGCGAACACGCGCTGGCAGGCCCCAACGACATCACCGAAGCAAAGCTCTCAGGAGGCACGGAGGGCAATGCCGGTGCCTTCGAGGTGACTCCGGCCGCGGTCGGGGAGGCCCTCAAGACAGCGTTGTTCTATCGAAGCGGCAGGAACCGGGTGGCGTTCGCGCACTCGTCGTTCGCCGCGTTCCTCACCGCCCGCTACCTGGCCACTTCGCTACGCGGTCCAGGCGATGCCGCGCGCCGCCGGTTATCCGGGGTGTTCTTGGTCGCCGCACCCGACGAGGACACCGCCAGCATCCCGGTTCACCTGCGGGAGACGGCGGCCTGGCTACTCGCCCACGCACCCGGGGAGTACCGCTGGCTGGCCTCAGCGGACCCCGACGGCCTGATCGCGCACACCCCGTACATCACCGACTCCATCACCCGGGCGGTGATGGTGGACGAGTTGTTGCGACGCGCTGCGGAAGTCGAGCTCGCGGAGCGGTCGTGGCAACGCACTCGGTGGCGGCTGGCCCATCCGGGATTAGCCGACCAGCTGCGTCCTGTGCTCAACCACGCGGTATCCAGCCCTTCACCGGAATGGAAGGACTTCGCCCGGGCACGCTTGGCTATCCACCTAGCCAGGGACGGGGCGGTTGCCGAGGTGACCGGCTCTCTGCTGTGTTTGGCTGAGGTCGACGGATGGCCGTCGGCTCTACGGCAGAATGCGGCGAAGGCCGCCATGGCAACCGGTCCGACTGAGGCGATACCGAGACTGCGTGCCTTGCTCGCGACGCTGGCAACCGGCGGTGCCGACCGGGACGATGATCACGATGAGCTGGTCGGGACATTGCTGTTGCTGCTGTGGCCCGACCACCTCCGGCTAACCGAGGTCCTGCCGCACATACGGCCGATACGTGACAGCGCGATGTATGGCATGTACCGCTGGCAGCTATCGAAACTTCCTTACGATATTGACGAATCGGATCTACCGATACTGTTGGATTTCGTCAAAGACCTCGTTGACGAAATCGCGGGACTGCCCGACGTGAACGACCCGTTCGAGCACGACTCGCCGCCAGCGGTCCAGCGCGTACCTGACCTGTCACGCGAGTTGACGCTGCGTGAATTTCTCGCCCCGATCATCGATCGCGTGACGCTTTCGGCGAACATCGGCGAGTATTTGCCCAGACTGGCCGAGCAGATGGCACGGCTTCTTCTCGCCTCGACGGACTTGATCGTGCCAGTGGCTACCGATCTATGTGACGACGACGGCCACGAAGTCGATACGAGCCGAGAGCTCCGGCGCGCACTGGCGGAAGCCCTTAGCCTGTGCTTTCTCGACCAAACCGGCACGTTCGATCGCTATCACGCCTACCTCATCATCTCACCTTGGAAGACCGAAGGTGGCGATGACGGCGTGCCTCCAGGGTTGCGGCGCGGGGGACGTACGCGTCTGCTCGACGACGGCGACTTCGCATGGGCACTGCAACGAGCCGACCACTACCGCGCCGAAGACGCGAAAGATCGGGCAGATGCCCTGGGTCTCCTCGCAGCTAGCGTCGCCAACCTGTACAACCCCACCACGTTGGAGCTCGCGTACAGCCGACGTGACACCCCGGAAGGCGAACACTTCCGGTGGGTGTTTGACGGAGTCGCCCTGGACAGTGATCTCGCGACAGCGATGAAAGCTAACACTCCACGTCCGTATGTCTGGGAACACGCGGCCGCGTTCGCCGACCAGCAGAGGCAACGGCTCCAGGCCGCCGCAGGAGGCGACGCCACAGCATTCTGGCAACTCGTGCACGCCCTCCGCATCAATCCCCTCACCGGACGCTCCGACAAAGCGATCGACACCTACGACGTCCGCATATACCCCGGAGCTAGCCTCTGGTCCCAGGATGAGTTCCTTGCGGCCTTCCGCACCGCCGCCCGCCACTACCTGTGCACCGAAGATGACCATCGCGACGAATGGCTGGGCACCCTGACCTTCGACTGCCGGGCCAACGCCGGATATGCCGCCTTCGTGGTTCTCCATGACACCGGCGACCTCGATGGCATACAGGACCGGTGGACGGCATGGGTCGGCTCCATCCTTGACAAAGCCCACCGCGCCGAGGTGCCCGCCGAAACCACCCTCTACCGGGATCTGGCATCAAAGATCATCCGCCATGCGCCAGCCGAGTTGGCTGATGCCATCCGCCAACTCGTGCGTGCGACGCTGACCCGGGGAGAGAGACCCTGGAAACTACCCGTGATCGTCTCTTTTCTGCCTTCCCACCTACACCCGGTGCTCATCGACCTAGCCGATGAGGTCCACGCAGCGTTGAACGAACGAACCATCATCGACACCACAGATATCTCTCCGCCCACAGCATCAGACGAACCGCTTGATCCTTCGGCGCCGCTCGCCCTGCCCGCGACCATCGCGGCCCGTGACGCTACCGTCGAAACTTGGGCCGATCTGCTGCGCCAACCACTCATCGCCGGAAACACCACCGCAACGCAGCGCGCTGAGCGAGCCCTCACCATTGACGAGACCAACGACACCGCCATGCGCCTATCCGTAGTCGCAGCCCGCCTACTTCTGACCACCGATGCGGCCACAGCCTGGCCCCAGATCCAACAGACACTAAGCGTATCCCGGCGATTCGCCCGTGACCTGGCTATGGCGTGCGCCACTACACGTGGCATCGATACCGTCGCTGACGCTCTCTCAGACACTGATTTGATCGAGGCCTACCGCTGGCTTGCCGAAGTCGCCCCGCCCAACACCGAGGTCTACCGAACAGGCTTTCTGCCCCGGACACAATCCATCCACGACTGGCGCAACGCCCTCCTCGCGGTCCTATCCCGCCGCGGCACCCCGCAGGCGGTACGCGGCATCCGCGCCCTCGTCGAGAGCTTCCCCGACATCCTTGGCCTCCAAGCCGCCCTGGTCGCCGCCCGACGTCGAGCCCAAACCCAGGCCACCGTTCTACTCAACACAGAGCAGGTAATCGCACTACTCGCTGACCCGGACCGGCGTGTCATCCGCACCGCTGTACAACTGGCGGAGCTCCTCATCGACACGATCACCGAGATTGGCCGCGACCTGAGTAGTCACCCGAATCTGCTGTGGGACTGTGAACGAGCACCAGTCCCTAAAGGCTCCCCAAAAAGGACCCGCCGCCGTATAGTCTGGCGCCCCAAACTCGAAGGGGGGCTCGTCTCCTACATCGCCCACGAACTCGACCTCAGACTCGCGCGCCGCGCCATCGTCATCAACCGCGAAGTCGTCATCAAGCCTACCGACGCGGGCGATTCTGGCGAGCGGCCCGACATCCTCGTTGAAGCCATTGCCCCCGACACAACCCTCGACACCGCCACGACGGCCACCGTCCCCATCGAGATCAAAGGCTGCTGGCACGAAGCGGTCCCCACCGCGCAACGAACCCAACTCGCGGACCGATACCTTCCCGCAGCACAATCCGACGCAGGCGTATACCTCATCGGCTGGTACCCACTGGACTTGTGGACTGCTGACGACCGGAAGCCCAAACGCACCGCAGCCAAACTTGGAGCCCATGAAGAACTCCTGCGCACACTGCAAAAACAGGCCACCGAAATACATTCACAGACCAGCAACCGGACCTTCCCCTACGTACTCACGATTCCCAGGGCAACGCCCCCTCCGACAGCAGAAACCCCGCGCCGAAAGAAACGACAGACCACCTGAGCGTTCACTCATCGGCATGAACATTTACACTGGCCGCTCACGCCATGCGAACAGTCCGCAGACTGCGACGCTTCCGCAACGGCGGAAAGATGGGACTCGCACACCGGAGAAGCGTGAACGCCCAGGTCAGAGACCTCGGGCGTGTTCAGTAAAGGTGCTCACCGCTTACTCGCACTCGGTGCAAGCTGCGGGCCTGCGACTTTGCCCGGAGCCGCCGACGGCGCCACGCGTCCAGAACGTCCGGGAGCCGGGCTGCCGTACTGCACCATCACGGCGGACGTGGGTCGCTCGGCAGGATCCTTGCCATGCGTGACCTGCTCTCCGGCGGCAACTGCCCCCGGTTCGCGTCTCGGATACGCAATGTAACCATCCCGGCGCTATGAGTTACTTCCAGGTGATGATCCACTACCCTGGGTGCTCCGCCTCCCCCGAGGCGAGCCGGAGGAGGCAAGGAGATACCCGTGAAGCCACGACGCCGGGGTTCCGACAGTGGACAGCGCGCGCTCGACGAACAGACGATCGATACTCAGGAGTTCTTCGAGAACAGAAAGGCCGCTGCCCTCCTCAAGCACGAAATCCTCAGGGGTTACGTACCGCCGTTCGTGGGCAAGACGGGAAGCCGATCACCCGGTAACCGTGTGGTGATTATGGATGGATTCGCTGGCGCTGGCCGGTACCGCGACGGCAGTGCCGGTTCCCCCGCGATCTTCGCTGATGCTGCGCGCAGAACTCCCACCCGGAAACTTGAGTGCTACTTCGTCGAGCACGATGTGGGGAACTACCAGCGGTTGCGTGAGGTCCTCGAAGCCGAAGGCGACGCGATCATCTGGGAGGCGTGGCAGGGCACCGCCGGAGAACATTTCGACCAAGTTCTCACGCGGGCAGCAGGTGTTCCGCTGTTTATGTTTGTCGATCCGTACGGCATCGGTCCAGATTTCGCGCAGGTAGAGGAGATCTTCCGGCAGCGACCAGGTGGACTTGGGACGCCTGCCACTGAGATCCTCTTCCGCGTCGATGCAAGCGCACTCCGGCGGACCCTCGGTGTATACCGCTCTGACAAGCCGAACCCGGCGCGGGACAAGCAGCTACAACGAATAGACACCCTGGCGGGCGGCACGTGGTGGCGTGATCAGGACGACGGCGCCCGCACCGGTGAGCAGTTCCTCGCCTGGTTCTTCGGGCATTACCTTGACCGGCTGTGCGCCACCATCAGATGTTCCGGCTGGGCAACTGAGATCAAGCAAAAGCCCGAGCACCAGCCCGCGTATTACCTGGTGTTCCTAACGCGTCACCCCGACGGAATGGACGAGTTCGGAGACGCGGTCAGCCGCGCACTGGGGAAGTGGCGCCGGGCGGTGTTCGACCTTGCAGTGGCGAAGCAGCAGGAGACAGGGCAGCTCATGCTCATGGATCCCGAGGACCATTTCAAGGCCGACGAGCGCAGGCTGGAGAGTCGGTGGCACGACATCATCGAGGCCAATCTGCGCGCACTACTGCAGGTTCACGAGCGGTTCGTCATTCGCGAGCACTACGCGGAGGTCTTCGGCGCTACGGTTGGACAGGCCCGCGAGAAGCACCTGCGCCAAGCACTCCGGCGCCTCGTAGCCGAGGGCTCGACCAGCACGAACGAGAAGGGCGACCTCTACCCGAAGACCATAGTGCGGGCGCCCAGAGCTCAGCTCTGAGCCGCGAGCGCCGAGCAACGGGGCCGTGCGACAGGCATCTCGTCGAACGTCTTTCCGTCAAGCAGCCGGCCCCCGGCCTTCGGCGTGCGCCCGCCCCACTGCTTGAAGAAGAACGCAACTCCAGCCGCCACGCACACAGCACACAAGCCCTCGACCCACACCGGGGCGACTGCTCGGTAATTTGGCCCGGATTCGCCGCCCGCGATCACCCAGTCGATGCCATCAAGATTAAGCCCATCGAGCGGGCCGAGGAGCGGTTCGGCGGAAATGAACCGGACCGCCGCCGGCACCTCGCGTAGCTCGTCGGCCCGCCAGCTCTGCGTGGCGTCTTCGATGCTGACGCCCATCCAAATGTTCTCTGGCCACGGCAGCGAGGCCGCCAGTCGGGCAAGCCGCTTCGGGCGCTTGGTGAGCAGCTGGTACGTGTGCCCTGGCGTCTCAGTCATGACGTCGAACACGCGACGAATAAAGTCGTCGGGGACGCGAGCATGCAACAGGTCCGACATAGAGTTGACGAAGACAAGCTTCGGCGCTGTCCACCGTCTTGGGAGCTCAAGCGCGTCCTCATGGATCTGCACCCCGAAGCCGGGACCGCTAGTGCGTGGATCGCCGTCGAGCTGATACTTGGCGTTGCCCATTGCCTTGAGCCGCTTCGCCAGCGTCAACGCATAGCAGTTATCGCAGCCAGACGTGATGCGGTCACACCCCGTCGTGGGGTTCCACGTGGCTTCAGTCCACTCGATCGCACTCTTGCCCGCCACTCATGCATCTTCTCAACTTGATCGCTGAAAGCCTCGCGGCACACCGACCGTTCGGCGATTTGCTCGAACATCCGTACGGCTGTGCCCGCGCTTGCTCCTACCACAGGCACAGCCAGGTCCCGCGCGTGTGAGTGGTTGGCCGCGTACCTCCGCTCACAACGTTCCGCCGAGAGGCACATCCTCATTTACCTCAGTGACCGTGCATGCCGGATCGGGTCCGCAGGCAGGTCGTCGACAAGATCGCCACCCACGAACCCACCGCGGTGCTCGCTCACTCGCTGGAATCCATGGTCACCTATGAGAGCCTCTGGACGCACCCCGAGCGACTCCCGGCATGACAGACGTTGGACGGGGGGTGCATCAGCGGACCTGCGGCCAGTTGCCGCAGCCGGGTGTTGTTCCCGCTGCGGCCGAGATACCTGGCAGCACGAAGCACACGACATTTGCAGCCAATGCGGGTCGCATGTTCCTCACCCCTCAGGACCACGCACCTTCTGACAGACTTCACACAGCGAGACTTGAGAGGACGGCGATGTGACGGCGGCCCAGCATAGCGGCGGCGGTTGGAGAACCCTCTCCAGGCCTGAACTAGGCCTAGCCGACGTCATCAGTAATCGCATCTCCGCGTCCAGTCGCATACAGGAGGGCTGCCTTCGTTCACTGCGTAGCGCTGCGTCGTTGCTGATGTTTAGCGATTACGGCGGAGCGCACAAACATGCACGCTACGAGGTTCTGTCCTTCCTCGTATCAACGGTTCATGGCCTGCAGAGCTTCGATACCGAGCGCCGACGGCTCCGTGAAGGCTCACTCGGAGTCGAACGCCGCATGTCTTACAAGGCCCTCAACGACAGGGTACGTATGCGTTCCTTGCGTGCTTACCTGGATGCCACCGATCAGCTGCAAGGGCTGTTGGTCAACTTTGCGTTGGACAAGCGTGCAACTGACCGCCTCAGCGAGGGTTACACATCAGATACAGCCTTCGGCCACTTGGGGATATGGGCCGATCGCCCATTCGGCAAACTTACCAGAGTGGGCCATCTGGCTGCGATCTTGATCGAAGGGGTCCGGCGGGACGGGCAGAACCTAATTTGGATTACGGACGAGGACGAAATTGCGCCCAACGATCCCAAGCATGCTGAGGCCACCAAGATCCTTGGTCATTACTTGAATTCCTACTGCAGCGGGGCGATGGGACACTTTCGTTTCGGCACCACCGCGTCTGACGCGGGTGATCTGCTAATCGAGGACCTGGCAGCGGCGCCCGATCTCGCCGCAGGCTGTCTCGGTGAAGTGTTGTCACTAATCGCGCCACACCCAGAGTCCAGTTCGGTGGAACGACTCTTTCTCCCAGCCGGTGGAAGCGTACCGGCCAAGGTCATAGACATCGCTACATGGCTCGCAGACTCGTCAAGGACCCTCAAGAAACTAAACCTAGTTGTGCATGGAAGTAGTGTGGACTGTTCGATCCGGAACTTTGAGATCGTAACGAGGCTGGAAGAATTCTAAGCCAGCTTGCTCGTCAGGAATGGGCGGTGATCAACGTCATACCTGCTCCCCGCGAAGAGGGAGAGGTCTTGTGACAGGACTAAACCTTGTCGGCACGATGCTGGCGTCTCCCCGAGTCCCGCCCATGCGGACTGTGTGGGCAATTTCGATGCCCGACGCGAGCACACGTGCCTCCTCAGGTCGCTGGGAACACCTCCCTCCTGCTGAGGGCAGTGGATGTGACCGACGCTTCGGGACCCGTAGGCCGGGGCGATGGACGGGCGGCGGCATTGTGGGTGCGCGGTTTGTGCTCCGACTGCAACAACCTTGCAGATCGCACCTAAGACAAGGCTTACGCGGACTTCGCCACTAAATTTAACAGCCTTATCCCTGATATCACCGCACTTTTCGAAGGATCCCGCCCAGGAAAACATCCAGCACTTTGGCGCGTGCCAATCTTTCAATTCTTACAACATAGACTGTTCCTGCATCCTGAGCGGCAAGGAGTTTGGGGGAAGGGGAGGTATTGGAGTTAATACAGATACCCGAAGATGCCGTTCTCTCGCGGTTTGATTGACGCTCAGAAGAAGCTGACGTGAGCTTGGGCATAATCCGTGAACCATTTGAAGCTGCCCGCACTCACTTAATCGAAATTGTGGAGGATATGCAAGATAAGTTAGTGGAGCGCTAGCTTGCCAGAGCCAGGGTCCAGGATCTGCCGGTAGGACCGCGCAGCGGCCGCAGGTCCTTGACGCCGGCGCCGTGCGGCGCATGATGTTGGCGGCGAAAAAATGGCGGGTGTGGGGTTACTCCTTGGGGGTTGTCCTGGGCGGTTCGGGTGCGTGCTCCAGTCCGGTTTCCCGGGTGTGGACAGGCCGCTGGTGGGGCTATCGGTCATCCCTTCGCTGCGCGGGGCGGCATGGAGTGCTGCGACAGCTGCGGTCGGTCGGGTCAATCAGATGGGGGCATCCTGCACCGTAACAAAATTGCCTTCAATGCCGCTGCTCGTCTCACCCCAGACCTTGCGGCCGATTTACCGGACGGACATCGGACGGATAGGGGACGTCAATGACGTCATAGAACCGGGACATGGCCGAGGTGTTTACGTCTTGCGGCCCGCGGAATGCTCTATCTCGGCGCCGGCCGGAGGTGCTGGCGATATTAGGGCCTGCGGCCTGGCTCCGTGGCTCCTTCTAGAAAAGCGGCGGGACTGCGCGACCGATAGACGGGTGATCGCGGTGAGTTGGTCAGCCAAATCCCCGAGCGAATCCGTATGTCGTGAGGGGAAACGCGATGACAGGCAGGCATAGGCGTAAGTCACAGACTGCGCAGATCCGGGTATCGGCACAGCCGCCGCGAGTGCGTCCGGTGGGGATCGTTGATGCACGAACTCGCATGGAGCACTTGGTGCCCGACGATGTGCTGGCCGCGCCCCGCCTGAGCTATCCGGCGAAGTGCGGCGCTGAGGTGCTCGCGGCGAGCATGACCGACCCGGGCCGTGGCCGGTGCCGGGAGTGCGCCCGATGAGCCCGGTAAGAGACCTCAATTCCGGCCGGCCGTGGGTTGAGCAGTCCGCGTCACAGTCTCCCGGCAGCCGACCGGTGCCACCCGATGCGGATCCCGCCACGGAGGTTGCGGCGCTGGCAGCGCTGCTAGCTGAGGTGGTTGAGCTCGCCGGGAACAGTGCGGTGTTCCCCAGCCGGTGGGCGCTGATCGCGGAGTTGGCGCTGGAGCACGACAGTGTCCGAGCGGCGCTGCGGGCTGAGCAGACTGCAACGGCACCGCCAGACGCCGACTCACCACCGTCGGGCATCGCACACATCATCACTCAGCTCGACCAGCTGCATGACCTGATCGGGGATGGCCATGCCTGGCACTGATGGGCCGCAGCTAGCCGCCGCCAAGCGGTTGCTGGATGCCGCCAAAGACGCCGGATTCGCGTTCGTGCGCATCGCGCCCGGTCCGGACGGCCACTTGCGCGGGACGCGCCAGACCCGCGAGTGGATAGACGAAGTCTACATTGGCGGGTTCACCAACTCCTGTACCGCGCTGCGGCGGCGCCGCTCGTCATTGGTGGTGCCCAACGGGCAGCCGGTGGCCGTGCGCGTCGACGGGGACGCCATCGAGGTGCTGCATACCGTGGTCGCCGACTGGGCCCCCTGAACTGAAAAGGGCGGCAAGACACCGGCCGAAGGTCGATCTCCGTTGGTCACGCCATCACGCCCGAAAGTTTCCTGGTAATTGGGGTTCGTCCGGGCCGGAGCTGAACTGAGTTCAGTCGGTCAGCGGCTGGGCTGAGGACCAGACGCGTTCGAAGCTGGCGACGTAGGTGCTGAACACGTCGTTGTCGCCGTGGCGGCGCAGGTGCAGGACCGGCGCGTACGCGGCGGCGATGCCGTAGATGTGCTGGTTGATGAGGATTTCGTCATCCGCGCGGTAGATCGAGTTGTAGAGCACCGTGGAGTGGAGGCGGATCTGTACGCCGGAGGTGGCGAGTGGTCGGTAGAGCACGATGGCGTTTCGGATTTTCGCTGCCATCGCGCCATGGATGCCTTCGTCATTGCCGCGTTGGCTGACGTGTGGGCTGTCCGGGTCACCGAGGATGATGCGGACCGCGACTCCGGCTTGGGCTTTGTCGCCGAGCAAGCGGATCATTTCAACGTCTTCGGCGAGGAATAGGCCGCTGTAGACGAGGATGTCGATCTGTTGCTCCGCGCTGTGGTAGAGCTGGCGCCACACGTCACGCGGGACGGATCCGCGATGTGGGTAGGTGGCGTAGACCTCCGGGCCGATCGATGGCACCCCGGCGAGGTGAGGCCACAGGTCGTACTCATGCAGGCTCAGCAGGTCGGCCAGTCCCCATCGGTGCCGGGGTTGGGGAAGCCGCCCGCCAAGCCATCGCTGCACGGTCTTCGGGTCAACGCCCAGCGTCTTGGCGACATCGATATCCCGGAGCCGGGCACCGGCCAGCGCGCGCCGGAGCGGCTCCCCGCTAGAGCGACCGTCCGGCATCCTGACCTCCCGCACCCCCTTGTGCGCTGCACGCTAACACAAGACGTCCCTAGTCGTCCCACCTGGTGGTGATGCTGGTGGCAAGACTGCTGAGATCCTGTCTGCGTGCGGTCGACTCCATGGGGTACGTACGCGCGAATCGCTGAGCAACTGCGGGAACGGTTGGCCGACGTCGCGCCGGGCTCTGCGTTGCCGTCAGAGACCTCGCTCGCGGCTGAGTTCGGCGTGGTGCGTAACACGGTGCGCCGGGCGTTGGCCGAGTTGGAACGCGACGGGGTGATCGTGACGTTGCCGGGTCGCGGGCGGGTCACCAGTGAGCCTGCCGCCGCCACTGCCGCTGGCTATCGGCGGATCGCCGAGGACCTCCGGCAGCAGATCACTTCCGGTGAGCTGGCAAGCGGCCAGCGGGTGCCGTCCGAGGCCGAACTGATGCGCCGCTATGGGGTGTCCCGGGGTACCGCTCGGCAGGGCTTGGCGTTGCTGGAAGCCGCTGGCTTGGTGACGGCGGTACACGGGAAGGGACGTTTTGTGGACGTGAAGGGACGCCTTTCTCTGGGTTGAGGCCGCCCGCGCTGGTTACTCTCGCTTGGTGACCATCGCCGCGAAAGCTCGTGAGCTGGCCCGATCGCTGCTTGAGGCCGAGTTGCCGGTGCGGTGGGCGCACTCGCGGGGAGTCGCCGGTCAGGCCGCCGTACTTCGCCGGCTTGTGGGGCAGCACGCCGACTTGCTTGAGGCCGCCGCGTGGCTGCACGACATCGGCTATGCCAGCGCGCTGGCGGTGGCGGGGTTTCATCCGCTTGATGGCGCCCGGTACCTGCGTGAGACACGGTTTGGTGACCGGGCACTGTGGACCTTGGTGGCGCACCACACTTGCGCGGAGATCGAAGCCGAAGCTCGCGGGCTCGGCGAGGTCCTGGCTGCCGAGTTCCCGCTCGGCGGCGTCGACCCGTTTCTGGTCGCAGCGCTGACGTACTGCGATATGACCACCGGTCCCGACGGGACACCGCTCAAGGTTGGTGAGCGGATCACGGAGATCCTGAGCCGGTACGGCCCGGATGACGTCGTGCACCGCGCTATCACCCAAGCCGCGCCGATCCTGCGCCGGCAGACGACTGAGATCGCCGCAGCCCTTGAAGCGGCCTGAGCCATCGCGAGCCTCGGGATAACCCCGCCACCGCAGGACTGGTGTCTGCGGTTGGCGTGAGGACACCTTGCTCATCGCGGGTCCATTGGCGTCCGCTGCTGTCCAAAAACTCGATTTCGACTGGCTCGGGTGAGTAGTAGGTCTTGAGCCATTCTCGCGGTGCCGGACGCTGCACGGTCTGCCCTGGGGGGACGAGGCCGATGAACTCGGCTTCGTGGGTGTCCTCCTCCGGCGTGGCCAGCGATACTTCGTAGATCGGCATCTCGCTGGCGTTGTGCACGTGAAATAGCAGCTCTCGGGCGCCGTAGGCGGTGGAGTGGGCTTCTACCCAGGCGCTGACCTTGATTGCCTGCTGGCGGCGTTCGTCCTCCGACCGGAGCTCTTCGCGCTGGTGTTCCTGCCGCAGCAGCACAAACCCTGTCGCGAACGCGCCCACGGTACCCACCGCCGACAGAACTTCCGCTGCAACGGGGATCCATTCATTCATATCAGGATCAGCCGAGGTAGGGCAGGTTTCTGCCCTCCAGGAAGTGCTGGAGTCGCAGCCTCATCGACCGGTCCATCCGCAGCTCGCCGACCGCCGTCCGGCTGACCCACACGACTTCCCGGGTCTCGCTGCTGGGGGTCGGCTGCCCGCCGGTCGGGCGTGCGGCGAACACGACGGAGAACTCCTGGCGTACCTCACCGTCGCTGGTGTAGAGGATGACGTGCTTGGGGTCGGTGTAGATGCCGACCAGTCCCGTGATGCGGCAGTCAATACCGGTCTCTTCCTTTGTTTCCCGGACGGCGGTGTCGATCAGCGATTCACCCAGGTCCATCGCCCCACCCGGCAATGCCCAGTTGTCGTTATCGGTTCGGTGGATCATCAATAGATCGCCGTCGTCGTTGACCACGACGACGTTCGCGGACGGGACAAGACTGGTCGCGCTCGGTGCGTCGGGATCGTCGTAGTAGTCAATGCGCGCCACGCTCGGTGATCCTTCCCGTCGTCTCCGCTGTGTTGGCCGGTTAGGTGAGCGGAACGGCCTCGGACCAGACCCGATCGAAACTGTTCAGGTAGGTGCTGACCATAGTGCCGCCGGCTACCTGACGTAGATGCATGACAGGCGCTTGCGATGCCGGGAAGCCGTACACATGGGAGTTGACCAGTAGTTCCCCGTCCGCGCGATAGATCGAGTTGTAGAGCACGGTCGAGTGCAGCCGGATCTCCACGCCGGCCAGCTCGCGCAGCGGCTGGTACAGCACGATCGCATTGCGGATCTTTGATGCCAGCGCGTCGCCGATCCCCTCCAGCGCGCCCCGAGTGGCTACCTCGGCGGAATCTGGGTTCCCGAGCAGGATGCGAACCTTCACTCCCTGCATGGCCTTGGCCCGGAACAGGGCCAGCAGTCCCGGGTCATCGACGATGAACATTCCGCTGTAGACCAGGACCCCGATCTCTTCCTCGGCGGAGTCGAATAGCTGTCCCCAGATGTCCCGCGGGACGGCCCAGCGGTGCGGGTAGAGGACCAAAACCTCGCTCTCTGACGCGGAAGCGACCTGCTCCGCGGCCAACGCGCCCGGCCACAGGTACGCCTCATCGACCCCGAGCCTGCTGGCCACGCGGTACCGATGGCGCCGGTAGGGAATCCGGCCGCCGATCCACCGCTCGATGGTCTTCGGGTCCACGCCCACGGATTCGGCCAGGTCGTTCGGGGTCACCCCGCGCTGCAGCAGCGCTGCCCGGAGCCTCTCGTTCGCCATTCCACCGTGCCTCGTCGGTACGCCACGGGACAAATAGCCGTCCCGAAAGCGTCCCAGGGACGTCCCGGGACGGACCTCACCGTACTGGGGACGTCTCCGCCAAATCCAACCGCGTGGTGATCTTGTCCCTGCGTTCTGATGGACCCTCTTCGGCATGCCAACAACACCGCATCCCGCCGATTACTCGGCCAGCAACAACGACATGACCAGCACCGAGCGAAAGGAGATGACCATCAACATGAGCAGTGCCGACAGTCACCCCGAGGCCGTCCACGGAGACGACGAACCCGTCAACCCGCCGCACCACGATGACCCTCGCTGCCCATGCGGTGCGCTCGCTGAGCGGAACAACCTGTGCCGCAAGTGCCCGGCGCGCGCCCTGTGGGAGCGCCGCCAGGCCAACCGGGAACGTCGCGCCGTCCGGCGTGGGTCGCCTTCTCGCCGGACGAGTCGGGACTCAAGCGGTCCTCGCGGCCGCCGCCCAGGCCGCTGACCGTTTCGTCGACCGAACGGAGATCCCTATTGGTCCTGTCTATTTCCCTCGTCCTGCTGTTGGGCGTGCTGGTCTGGTTCCTAGTCCGCTTCGCCGGTCTGCGCGGCTGGCACGCCCTCTTCTGCGTCTTGTTCGGCTTCTACCTCGCCTCCACCCCATTGGCGCCCTACATCCAGACCGGCTGCCGCGCTGTCGCGCGGATCGTCGCCGGAGTCGGGTTCTGACGAACACAAAGCCGATTGCCCTTGTCCCCCAACGAGAGGAGACCCAGACACACCGATGACCCCTAACACCCCAGACGCCATGCTCGAATACGCCCGACTGCGCCCTGCGCTCGGCTGGCTTCGGATGCGCTACGCCAACCTGCTCGCCGCTGCCCGCGCCACTCTCACCGCCGCACGTGACGGCGACGCCCACCCATTGGCCTACCTCATCGATGAACTCGCCGCGCAAGGCCAGCTCCCACCGCCCGACACGGGCTCACCGATCCTCGATGCCGACGAACTCACCGCGTGGCACCGGATGAGCTTGGACTCGGCCAGCTACTCAGCCGACGGCTGGAGCCAGCGATGAACCGACGCACCCGACGCACCCGGCGCCGGCTACGCCGGGGCGACGCCCGCCGTGAACCGCTGCTGCTCGTCACCGACGACCGCTATCCCGGAGAATCCCTGGAAGCACTCGCCCACTGCGTCTACCGCTACCGCTCCGAACTGGCCCCGCCAGCAGTGGCGAGCATGCTTGCCCTCACCGGCATGGTGCTGCACAACCACTGGCCCCACACGGCACCCGTCGTCGCCGCGATCACCGCAGCATTAGCGGCTGGACTATCGCGACCGGAAATCGCCCCCGACCTGCGCCGGATCGAACGCGTCTACGCCATCACCGTCACGATTATGGCCGGGCTGTGGCTGATGTTCGCCACTGCCTGCGGACCCGGCGCCGGGCCACTGCTCATCCTGCTGATCGTCGGCACGATCGCTGGCGGACTGCCCTGGTGGGCACACCGGCGCCGCCGAGCCAAGATTCGCGTCGAGCGAACGCTCGACGCTTGGCCCGACATCGCCGAAGCGATCGGCCTGCCCGGCTCCCGCGTGATGTCCGCGGTGGTCGACCTGTGGGGCTGGCGCGCCCGAATCGGCCTGCGTCGCGGGCAGACCGTCAGCGACCTGGCCAATCGGGTTCCCGCGCTGGAATCCGGGCTCGGCACCCGGCCCGGAGCCGTCCGGGTCGAGCCCGATCCCGGCCGGGCGGACCGCGCCTTGATCCGCGTTTTGCACGCCGATCCGCACGCCCGGGCTATCCCCTATCCCACCGATCAGGATGGCCAGCCGGCCGCGAGCATCACCCGCCCGGTACCGCTTGGCCTGTTCGAGGATGCCCGGCCCGTCACGCTCACCCTGACCCACCGCCACGGCCTGCTCGGCGGCGTCGCGGGCGCCGGCAAAAGCGGTGTCCTCAACGTAATCCTCGCCACCCTGACTACCTGCCCTGACGTGGTGCTGTGGGGCATCGACCTCAAGGGCGGCATGGAACTCGGGCCGTGGGCGTCCTGCCTCAACCGGCTGGCCACTACCGCCGCTGAGGCAGCCGACCTCCTCGCCGAAGCCGTCGCCATCCTCGACGCCCGCGCACGCCAACTCACCGCGGACGGCTCCAGGCTCTGGCTACCCACGCCGGTCGCGCCCGCGCTGGTGATCGTCATTGACGAGTATGCCGAGCTGGCCGAGCAATCTCCAACCGCGGTTATCCACGCCGACTCGCTCGCCCGGCGCGGACGAGCCGTCGCCGTGACCCTGCTCGCCGCCACCCAACGCCCGACCCAGAAATCCATGGGATCCGGTGCGGTCCGCTCGCAGATGGACATCCGCATCTGCCTGCGCGTGCGGGAACGCCGCGACGTCGACCTCATCCTCGGTCAAGGCATGCTCGCCGCGGGCTGGCACGCCCACACCCTCAACGCTCCCGGCAAGTTCCTCATCTCCACCCCCGAACACCACACCCCACGCCGCGCCCGCGCCTACCTGCTCACCGATGACGACGTGTCCACTATCGCTGCACGGAACCGATCGAACCGGCCACAGCTCGATCCGCTATCCCAGAACGCCGCCGACAACCACAACGCCGACCGCCCAGTACCAGCACTCGTTCTCCCGCTCCGAACCGCCGTGGACGAGCAGACGGCACGGAACGACAACCCCAACATCGCCCTTTGGATCGCGCTACGGCGGGCGCCACGTCACGGGCTATCCGTCCGCGAACTCATCACCGCAACCGGGATGAGCCGCAGCTGGGTCTACTACCGGCTACAAGAGCTCGCCAGCACCGGGCGCGCCATCCAGGTGAGTCGTGGACGCTGGGTCGCCGCCAGCAACACAGACGACAACGCCGATGAAGTGACTTGAGGCGATCGTCCACGTGGACGTCCAGGGCGCGTGTACGCCCTACGCGCGCAGGCGCGTGAGTCTGGACGTCCACGTGAACGAACCCACCGCTGCCCACCCACACGGAAGGAGGAACCGGCGATCACCCGACCACCGCGGCGCCGCCACGCCGCCCCACCATCCCGACCGAGAGGACGACAACACCGAATCACCGTCACCGGAAAGCCCAAACCCGACCCTGATCTAGACCTCATCGCACAAGCCCTAGTCCTCATAGCCACCGCTGAACAGACACGAGGCCCGAGAAGGAAGGAGAGCCGCCGGGCCACCAAGCAAGCCCGCCAGCCCCGGTACGCCGAGCGGGAAGCTCAGCAGTGACCGCACCGGGCTGGCCGCTGAACCGGGTGGGAACTCTATGATGTGAACAGAACTGCCATGTTCAGAACTATGTCCTCTACCGGCCACGAAAGGAGAACCGCAGAGTGAAGCAGCAGTCAGCGGACACCGGCTCTAATGCCGTCAGCTACCTCCGTGTCTCATCGCTTGGCCAGGTCGAGACGGACTTCGACCCTGAGGGCATCTCGCTGCCCGCCCAGCGTAAAGCCATCATCGCGCGAGCGAAGGAACTCGACGCTGTCATCGTCAACGAGTTCACCGACCCCGGCAAATCCGCGAAGTCGATCGAGCACCGCGCCGCCTTCCGGGAGATGATCGCCTACCTCAAGGCCAACCGCAACGTCCGCTACGTCATCGTCTACGCCCTTTCCCGCTTCGCCCGCAATAGGTACGACGCCATCATGATGATGACGCTTGAAAAACTTGGCGTAAAGCTCATCTCGACCACAGAGAAGAACCTCGACGAAAGCCCCGCCGGACGCGCCATGCACGGCATGATCGCCGTCTTCAACGAATACCAAGTGCGGGTCTCCGGAGAAGACATCAAATACAAGATGGGCCAAAAAGCGAAAAATGGCGGCACACTCGGCGCGGCGAAGATCGGCTACCGGAATGTCCGCATTAACTACGATGGCCGGGAAGTCCGCGCCATCGACATTGACCCCGAACGCGCCCCGTTCGTCAAGATGGCATTCGAGCTATACGCCACCGGGAACTACTCGTTCCCCGAACTACGCGACGCCCTCACCGACGCTGGCCTGCGCACCAGAGGCAACCGCCGCTACGGCCCCCGACCGATCTCCCTCCACAGCCTCGGCAACATGCTCCGCGACCGCTACTACCTCGGACTCGTCACCTACGACGGCATCGAATACCCCGGCCGACACCAAGCCCTCATCAACCCCGAGCTCTTCGACAGGGTACAAAAAGTGCTCTACGTGGACCGAAACGCCGGAACCCGTGAACGCATCCATGACCACTATCTCAAAGGCACCATCTGGTGCTCCCGATGCCGCCGCCGGCTCATCCTGCGGCCCAGCACCAGCAAAACCGGCCGGAAGTACTTCTACTACATCTGCCGGGGAGTCCAAGAAGGCAACTGCGACCTGCCAGCTCTACCCCTGCACAAAGTTGAACACGCTATTATCCAACACTACAGCCAGATCAGCATCGCTAAACAACACCGCGAGGCCCTGGAAAGCCTTGCCACCACCGCGGTAGCCGACTCAAAGGAGACAACGGCCAAGCTCCGCGCTTCCCTCCGCGCGCAACTCGGCGAACTCGACCGCCAGGAAGACCGACTCCTCGACCTCCTCGGCGACCCCGAATGGCCACAAGACAAAATCAAAACACGAATGCGGCAAGTGAGGGAAAGCAAACAACGCATCACCCACCAACTTGACGGCGCCGTCGACGACCTCGAACCTGGCCGCGCCGTCCTGCTCACCGCACTCGAACTCCTCGAACGGCCACGCGACCTCTACGACGCGGCCGACGACCAAGCCCGCAAAATGCTCAACAAGGCCATCTTCACCCGGCTCTACCTCGACATCACCGACCGCCAGCCAACCACGACCACCGCGACGCTCACAGAACCCTTCGCCAGCCTCATACACGCCACCCGCACCAGCAGCGCCAAGAAACCACCGACACCCACAGCAGAGGAGATCACCCCGAAACCACTCGGTGATCTCCTCATCACTGCTCTCGCGGGTCAGAGTGCGAGTAAGGCTGCCATGGTGGAGCTGAGGGGAATCGAACCCCTGACCTTCTCGATGCGAACGAGACGCGCTACCAACTGCGCTACAGCCCCGAGGTGCGGGGAAAGTTTAGCAGCCGGTCATCTAAGCTACTCGCCGACCGCCCGGCGGTAAGGCGGCTCGAACGTCGGCTGCAGGTCATCGAAGATGGGGTCCTCGTCGTCGAAATCCAGCGCCACCGCGGTGGGGTGCGTCGCCGCCAACTCCGGGCTAGGCCATACCTCCGGCTCGCAGCTCGGCTCTACATCCTGCATAACATCGGCGGGGACGCCGGCGGCAACGGGCGCCGGGGACCGCGCACCGGCCAGCCGTGCGGCCCGACGCTGCCGCACCTGCTCTTCGATGCGCACCTGGCGGCGCAGGTAGCCCAGGTAAACCACGATCGCGACATCCAATGCCGCATGCAGCCACCACAGTAGGGGCGACACCGTGTAGGCCAGCACCACGGTGGCCAGTGCTGCGAGCGCCAGACCGAGGACCACGCGCTGGCGAAACGCGTACTTGGCCCTCGCCAGCTGTGCGGCGACCTCCGGGTCGTACCCACCGCGCCCCGTTCGATAACGGCGCTCGTCCACAGCGGGCTCCCGCTGCACGACCCGTCCGGGAATCATGGGCCTCTCCTGACCACGCTGGGGCGCCGCACGAGAATGATCGGGCCGGCGCAGTACCCGAGCAGCAAGCGCAGTTTCGGCGGTGCGGACCACTTCCTGCCGCCGCTTCGAGACCATCGGCACGAGAACGACGAGCCATGCCCCTGCCAGCGCGGCAAAAATCATCGAGCTGGGCACTTCTCGCCCCACCCCGTCCGCCATCCCGAGTGGTCCGTATTGAACTCGCCGATCACGGTAGTCATCACCACCATCCGGATGCCGCAGGCGCGCCGCGATGATCGTGCGCGCTCGGGCACGACACACCGGACACGAAGGCGCAACACGCGGGGCACGGCGGCACGACACGCGGGAGCCGGGGCTACGGCTGGTGCACGTGGCCGGAGCGGATCAGACGTGATAGCAAGCCGGCGCCGACCTCGTCCCGGGTCACGGCGAGCAATCTGTGGTCCCGCCACGCGCCGTCCACCTCGAGATAGCGTTGCAGCAGCCCCTCATCACGGAACCCGAGCTTGGCCAGCACCCGCAGGCTCGCTGCGTTTTCCGGCCGGACGGTGGCCTCGACCCGGTGCAGTCCGACCGGCCCGAACGCGTGGTCCACCGCCAGCGCCACCGCCGCCGTTGCCACGCCACCCCCGGCCGCGCGAGACTCCACCCAGTAACCGACCCAAGCCGAGCGCAACGATCCTCGCACCACGTTGCCCAGCGTCAGCTGGCCGGCGAACCGCCCGTCGAGGGTGACGACGAACGGCAGCGCCTGCCCTCGCCGCGCGGTCGCCCGTAACCCGCTGCACAGCACCGGCCAGGCCATCGGGGCGAAGCGCTCCTCCCAGGTACCTTCCGCCTCCGGCTCCCAGATCCGCAAGTAGTCCTTGTCGCGCAGGCGCAGACGGCTCCAGGTCGCGCCGTCACGTAACCGCACCGGACGCAGCCCAACCTCGCCCGCCGCCACCTTCACCGGCCCCAGCCGCGCCGGCCACCCGGGATGGCGGCTGTCAGGCCCGGACCCGAACACGGCGCCTCATCCGCGCTGGGCGAGGAAGCTCACGGCCACCTGCTCGCCCACCGGCACCTCTGTAGTATCGGAATCGACGAGAATCAGGCAGTTCGCCTCCGCCAGCGAGGCCAGCAGATGAGCACCCGAGGTGCCCAGTGGTTGCACCAGGTATTCCGCGGTGTCCGGATCGCGCAACAGCTGGCCACGGAGAAACCCGCGACGACCCGCCGTGGACGTCACCGGGGACAGCAAACGCGCGGTGATGGTACGGCGATGGGGATTGCGCTTGCCCAGCGCCAGCCGGATCAGCGGCCGCACCAAAACCTCGAAAACCACCAATGCGCTGATCGGGTTGCTCGGCAGCAGGAACGTGGGCACCGAGTCGGCGCCCAGCCGACCGAAACCCTGCACTGAGCCAGGGTGCATAGCTACCCGCTCGACGTCCAACGGACCCAGTTCGGCCAGCGCGCCGCACAGCTGCTCACCCGTGGCGCCGCCCACCGCGCCGGTCACCACGACGATCTCCGAGACCAGCAGCCGGCTCTCCACCGCTTCACGCAATCGCGACGGGTCGCTGGACACGATGCCTACCCGGTGCACCTCGGCGCCGGCATCACGCGCCGCTGCGGCCAGCGAGTAGGAGTTGATGTCGTAGACCTGCCCGACGCCGGGGGTCCGATCGATATCCACCAATTCCTCGCCGACCGACAGGATCGACAGCCGGGGCCGCGGATGCACCCGAATCTTGGCCCGTCCGACCGCGGCAAGCAGCCCGACCTGTGCCGCACCGATCACCGCACCCGGCCGTACCGCGACGTCACCGGTCTGCACGTCCTCGCCGACGCGGCGCACGTACGCCTTCGACGGCACCGCTCGCACCACGGTGACCCGGGCCGCGTGCGCCACCCCGTCTTCGGTATCCCCCACCGGCACCACCGCATCGGCCAGCGCGGGTAGCGCCGAACCGGTGGCCACCCGCACCGCCTGGCCGGGTTGCAGTCGCAACGGCTGCCGCGAGCCCGCGGTGATCTCGCCCACCACCGGCAAGGTCACCGGCACCTCTGCAACGTCAACGCTGCGCACCGCATATCCGTCGATCGCGGCCTGATCGAAGCCGGGCAGCGAGCGTTGCGCCACGACCTCCTCCGCGCAGAGCATGCCCTGCGCTTCGGAAATCGCCACCCGCACCGGCGCGGGACGCACCGCAGCGTCCAACACCCGCCCGAGCTGCTCGTCCAGCGACCTCACGTGGTCTCCTGCTCCAACCTGTCGCGCAACCATGCATGCAGCTCAGGACCGATATCGGGGTCGGCGAGTGCGAAGTCCACCGACGCTCGGAGCAATCCCGCGGGATTGCCCAGATCGTGGCGCAGGCCGTGGTGCACCACGGCGTGCACCGGATGACCGTCATTGATCAGCAGCGCAATCGCATCGGTGAGCTGAAGTTCACCGCCGGCACCCGGGGCTATCCGGTGCAGCGCGTCGAATACCGCGCGGTCGAGCAGGTAGCGGCCGGCCGCGGCGAAGGTGGACGGCGCCGCATCGGGGGCCGGTTTCTCCACCATCCCGTGCACCCGCTTGACATCTGCGTCTGCCGTGTCCTCCACCGTGAACACGCCGTAGGCGGAGATTTGCTCACGCGGGACGTCGAAGGCGCACAGCACGCTGCCGCCGTACCGCCGGCGGACCGCAGCCATCGTGATGAGCACTCCGGTGGGCAACACCAGGTCGTCGGGCAGCAGCACGGCCACCGCGTCGTCGGACTCGTCCAGCAACGGCTCGGCGCAGCTCACCGCGTGTCCCAGCCCGAGCGGCTTGTGCTGCAGCGCAACCTCGGCGCGGATCAATCCGGGGGCTCGGCGCACCTTTTCCAGCAGCCCGTCCTTGTCCCGCCCACGCAGTTCGGCTTCCAGATCCGGGTTGGCGTCGAAGTACGCCGCCACCGACTCCTTGCCCGGTGAGACGACGACCAGCAGCCGCTGCGCCCCGGCCTGCGCCGCCTCCGCCGCGACATACTCGATCGCGGGTGTATCGACCACCGGGAGGAGCTCCTTGGGCACGGCCTTAGTGGTCGGCAGAAATCGGGTGCCGAGCCCCGCAGCCGGTACCACCGCCGTCCGAAACCCCGGCCCGCCACCCATCGACACACCCATAACCTCCGACCCTATCGGCCTCAGTTCCCAGCCCGACATGGAGACTTATCGGGGTTATCGGGGGCTCGATAACCCCGATAAGTCTCCATGTCGGGTCTAGGAGGCGGGCGGGGTGGAACAGAGCGCGAAGGCCGAGTTGCGACGACGGGTGGTCGCGGCGCGGCGGGCGGTGCCGGTGGCCGTGCGCGCGGCGGAGGCGGTAGCACTGGCTGCAGCTGCGCTGCCGGTCGACCGGCCGGCCACGGTGTGCGCCTACTGGCCGGTGGGTGCCGAGCCGGGCTCTCCAGAGCTACTCGACGCCCTGGTACGCCGCGGCTGCCGGGTGCTGCTTCCGCTGGTCACCGACCAGGGCCCGCTGGATTGGGCCGATTACCGTGGCGCCAGTTCACTACGAGCCGGGCCGCTGGGGCTGCGCGAACCGGCCGGACCACTGCTGGGTGCTGCGATGATCGCCACCGCCGCGCTGGTGCTGGTACCCGCACTGGCCGTTGATCGGCACGGGACCCGGCTGGGCCGCGGCGGCGGGCACTACGACCGGACGCTACCGCTGGCCAGGTCCGGAATCCCGCTGGTGGCTGTGGTGCGCGACGACGAGGTGCTGGCCTCGGTGCCGTCGCAACCGCACGATGTGCCGGTCACCGCGGCGCTGACTCCTCGGCGCGGTTTGTTCACGCTGCCCACCGACCGTGCCGGCCAGATCTTGCGGGGCCACTAAACTTGCTATCATCGTGTTGGCACTCTCGTGCGTAGAGTGCCAGTTACGTGGAGGGCGAAACGTGCCGACCTACTCCTACGCGTGCACAGCGTGCGAGCACCGGTTCGACACCGTGCAGAAGTTCACCGATCCGTCGCTGACCGACTGCCCGGAGTGTTCTGGCCGGCTACGCAAGCTGTTCTCGTCGGTGGGCATCGTGTTCAAGGGCAGCGGTTTCTACCGCACCGACAGCCGCTCCACCAACTCGGACAAGCCCAGCTCGAACGGTAAGTCCGAGGTCAATCCGCAGGACAAGTCCAGCTCCAAGTCATCCGAAGCGAAACCCTCGTCCGACTCCAAGACCGCCTCGGCGTCAACGAGTTCTGGGGCGTCCGCGACCTCCTGACCGGAGCAGTTATCCACAGCCGCACGGTTGTCCACAGCCAGCGGCGACGGCGCTTCCCCGACCACCTGACCTTGCCTAATGTCACGGCCGTGACGAGGAAGATCGGGAGGTCACGATGGGGCGCTGGCGACAACAGGCCGATGGTGCAGCACTGTTGCGGCAGGGGTGGGACGAGCTCAGGCGGGCAGCCGCGTTCGGCCAGATGATGTTCCTACGCCGAGTCGCCGCCACGGTGCTCGTCGGGCTCGCCGCGATAATGGCGCTGTTTTCCTCCCGAGATCCCTTCCTCGGCGACACGATGGTGGTGGCCGCCCGGGACCTGAGTCCGGGCACCGTTGTCGAAGCAGGTCAGCTGGGGCTGCGCCGGCTACCCGCGCAGGCGGTGCCCGACGGTGCCGCCCGGTCCCCGGCCGCGGTGCTGGGCCGGACGCTGGCCGCACCGGTCCGGCGTGGTGAGGCGCTGACCGACGTCCGGCTGACCGGCCCGGACCTCACCCGATCGATCTCGAGCAATCCCGAGCTGATGAGTGTGCCGCTGCGGTTGGCGGATCCGGGCGTCGCCGCACTGTTGCACGCTGGGGTCACCGTGGACGTGGTGGCCGCCGGACCGCAGCAGGGCGAGCCAGTGGTGCTGGCCCGCGCCGCCCGGGTGCTCGCGGTGCTGGAGTCCGGTCCCGGCTCTGCGGAACGCGACGGGAAGCTGGTGCTGGTCGCGCTGGATCCGGTGGCGGCGAGCAGGGTCGCCGCAACGTCGCTAGCTCAGAGCCTGACCGTCACGGTCCATTGAGACCGCAGTGGTGATCACCAGGCGGCGTCGTGGTGCGGTGGTCGGTTGTCCCGAAGCCACCGATCATGGGCCTCGGATTCGGCCACCGCGAGATCCGGGCGGTCGTCTGCAGTATCATCGGGCAACACGTCATCCAACCCGCGGTGACGTCGTTTGACGCGGTCAGAGCCCCTGTCCGGCACCATGGCATCCCGCCGACCGCGTGATCGCAGGACTCCTCGTGCACCGATCACTTCCCGCTACTAGATCGCAGTGCCAGGATAGGGTCTCTCCATCTCTCACGACCGGAAGGGCTCCCACCATGAGTCTAGTGGAGAAAGTCAAGGACGCGGCTAGCCCCGTGATCGGCATGGCCGGCCCCGTTGTCATGCAAGCTCTCGAGAAGGCCACTCCACTTGTGGATATGGCCTTGGAGAAGGCCAACCCGTACATCGAGCAGGCCAAGGAAGTGGCGACTCCGTTCGTGGAGGTAGCCCGGGAGATGACGGCCCCGCTCCTGGAGAGCACGATCAACAAGGTCGGCCCGTTCGCCGAGAAGGTATCGGTCACGGCTGGCCCGATCGTCGATCAGGCCATGGAAAAGGCCGGCCCACTTGTCGAGAAGGCAAGCGGTGTCGCTCGCGATTGTGTCGAGGCAGCCGTCTTCGCCGTGGACACGGCCACCGGCGGGCGTTTCCATGATCAGTGCGCTAACGTGAGCCAGCTGGTCGGTCAGGCGCTGAGCCGAAACGGCAAGGCAGGCGCCTGAACCCTCCGGGCCCGGGATGGCGACCGCTCGGGCCTGTCGTGGTGGTGCTCCAGCTTCCTGCATACCGGTCGTGTCGGGGTGAGCGCCCCGCTCGCGTGGCGCTCAGTCCTGATCTGGCCAGGACAACTCGTCGATCACCCTTCCGACGAGTGGCGTGAGAGTGGCCATCCCGTCGCGGACCGCGGCGCGTGATCGTGCCAGGTTCACGACCAGGGTGCTACCCGACACTCCGGCTAGTCCCCGGGAAAGGCCCGCATCCACCGCGCCGGCGGCGAGACCGGAGGCCCGGATAGCCTCGGCGATGCCCGGTATCGGGCGGTCCAGTACGCCAGCTGTGGCATCCGGAGTGACGTCTCTGGGCGACACCCCGGTACCGCCGACGGTGACGACCAGGTCCACTCCGCCGATCACCGCGGTGTTCAGGGCGTTGCGGATGTCCACCGACTCACCGGCCACGACCACCGAACCGTCGACCACGAAGCCGGCCTCTTCCAGCAGCTCCGTGACGAGCGGGCCAGTGGAGTCCTCATGTTCCCCGTGCGCTACCCGATCGTCGACGATCACGACGAGAGCCCGCCCCAAGTTGCGCACGCTGCGTTCCATGCCGAGCACCGTAGCCGGGCACGACCTCCTGGAGCGAAGCAGGTCTGATCTCTCCGCGCCGGCGCGAGGATCGGTCAGCGGGTGCCTACCTCTTGGCTGCCGAGGGTGACCTTGACCTGCCGGGTCGCCCCGGCCGAGTTCTTGACGGCGAGCGTGGCTTGGGAACCCGGTGGATGGGAACGGATGGCCGCAATCAGCGCATCCCCGCTGTCAATCAACCGGTCATCCACCTTGGTGATCTTATCGCCGGGCTGGATTCCGGCGGTGGCGGCAGCGCCACCAGGGGTGACCTGCTGGACGACGGCAGCATTGTCCTCTGGCGAACCGGCAGGCACGGTGACGCCGAGCAGGGCCTGCGTGGCCTGGCCGGTGTGGATCAGCTCGTTGGCGATCCGCCTGGCCTGGTCGATGGGAATCGCGAAGCCCAGCCCGATGGAACCCGCCTGCCCGCCACCGAAGCCGAGCGACGCGATCGCGGAGTTGATGCCGATCACACGGCCCTGCATGTCGGTGAGCGGGCCGCCCGAGTTGCCGGGGTTGATCGCGGCGTCGGTCTGAAGGGCGTCCAACACGGTCTCCTGACCGCTGCCCTCGCCGCCGGCGCGCACCGGGCGGTCCAACGCGCTGATGATGCCACTGGTCACGGTGCCGGACAGGCCCAGCGGCGAGCCGATCGCCACCACTTCCTGACCGACCCGAACGTTGGCGGAGCTGCCCAGCTGCGCCGGGGTTAGGCCGGTGACGCCTTGGGCTCGCACCACAGCGAGGTCGAACGATGGCGCCCTACCGACGATCTGGACCGGCACCGAGCGGCCGTCCTGGAGGACTGCGGCGAGGTCTCCGCCGTTGGCGGCGGGCTCCACGACATGGTTGTTGGTGAGCAGCAGCCCATCAGGGCTGAGCACGATTCCGCTGCCTTCGGCGGCCACCCGGGAACCGTGTACTCGCAGCTGAACCACGCTGGGTGTCACCCGCTGTGCGACCTGTTCGACCGAGCCGTTGGGCAGGTTCGCGGCCGGCAAGGCTGCGGGCACGGGTAGGTCCAGCGCGCTGATCGCACCGCTGCCTTGACTGGCGAACTGGTAGCCGATCGCACCGCCGACGCCTCCCGCGACCAGGCCGACGATCAGCGACAGCACGACGGCTCCCGCGACAGGTCTGCTGCGGCGCGGTGCCGATGTACCTGAGGGCGGCGCTCCGATCGGGGTGGTTTGCGGGGACGCTGCACCCTGAGTGGACCAGGGCCCTGCGGCTGGGCTGCCGTAGGGCTGGTTCCATCCCCCTTGTTGCCGGCCCGGCGACCAGGGCGGTTCGGGAGGCTGTTGCGGTCGCGGCGAGTCGTCGTTCATGTGTCTAGGTTGTCCTGAATTCCTGAGATATGCATGTGAATGAACTAGGCGTGTTGTGTGGATGGTCTGCCTGGCAGCTCGAGAGTCATCAGCGTGCCGCCCTCCGGCCGCCGACCGGCGCGCACACTACCCCCGTGACGGGCGACGACCTGCGCAACGATGGCCAGGCCCAGCCCGGAGCCGGGCAGAGTACGCGCATCAGATGAGCGGTAGAACCGTTCAAAGATATAGGGCAGGTCGTCCTCGGCGATCCCTGGTCCGGTATCGGCCACCTGTACCGCTGCCGTACCACGGCCGGTGGGCGCCAGCCGCACGTCGACCGTCGCCCCCGCAGGGCTCCACTTGGCGGCGTTGTCGAGCAGGTTGAGCACGGCGCGTTCCAGGGCGTTGGCGTCGCCGAGCAGGCTCCAGGGCGCCAGGTCGACGTCGAATTGGACGTCGGGCGCTCGCCGGCCGGCCCTGGCCAGCGCCCGCTCCACCACCTCGGTCAGCTCCACGGGCTCGTGCACCACCTGCGGGGCGTCCTCCCGGGCCAGCTCGACAAGGTCACCAACCAGGGTGGAGAGCTCCTCGACCTGGGCGCGTACATCGTCGGAGATCTCCTTGCGGTCCTGCTCGGACAGCGTTGGCGCGTCCGGGCGATCGGAGGCCGCCAGTAGTTCCAGGTTGGTCCGCAACGAGGTCAGCGGAGTGCGCAGTTCGTGACCGGCATCCGCGACCAGCCGGCGTTGTCGTTCCTGCGATTCGGCCAGCGCACCGAGCATGCTGTTGAAGCTACCGGTGAGCCGGGCCAGCTCGTCGTCACCGGAGATCGCGATGGGTTGCAGGTTGCCGGTGCGGGCCACCCGCTCGGCCGCCTCGGTCAGTCGTTGGACGGGGCGCAGGCCGCCCTGGGCGACCGCGGTGCCCGCTGCGGCGGCCAGCAGCACCCCGGCGCCGCCGACCAGCGTGAACACCAGACCGAGCCGGGCCAAGGTGGTTCGCGTGGCGTCCAGGCCTCGCGCCACCACCAGCGCAGCGCCCGGCGCTGCCGGCACCGCGGCGACGCGCAGGTCGCGTGCCCGGTCGGTGCGCAGTGACTGGAGCTGCTGGCCGCGCGCCACGGCGAGCTCCTCGGGACCCATCGACAGGTCGCCGCCGACCACGCTGCGTCCGGTGCGGCCGTCGAGCAGGCCCACCCTGATGTCCGCTGCGCCGAAGAAACTGTCCGGTATGCCACCGAGCTGCTCGGCGTTGGCCAGCGTGCTGCGCAGGGAGTCGGCGCGCTGCAGCAGCGTCGTGTCAAGCTGGTCGTACAGGCTGGTGCGGACGGTGAAATAACCCGCCAGCGACACCAGTGCGACGGCGCTTCCTACGCACACCGCAGCCAGTGCGGTGACCCTGGTGCGCAGCGACATCCGCCGATTTCCGAATTTCGGACCGGCTGGCTGGGTCACGGAGGCGTCTCTCGCAGCGCGTAGCCGACACCACGAACGGTGTGGATCAATCTCGGTTCCCGCCCGGCCTCGGTCTTGCGCCGCAGGTAACCCACGTAGACCTCCAACGCGTTGCCAGAGGTGGGAAAGTCATAGCCCCACACCTCTTCCAGGATCCGGCTACGGGTCAGGACTTGCCGCGGATGCCGCAGGAACAGCTCCAGCAAACTGAACTCGGTGCGGGTCAAACTGATCCGGCGCTCACCGCGGGTGACCTCGCGGGTGCTCTCGTCGAGCGTGAGATCGGCGAACTCGAGCCGGGCTCCTGGCGGCCCGGCCGGCCCGGCGCTATCAGGAGGCGAACGCCGCAACAGCGCGCGCAACCGGGCGAGCAGCTCCTCCAGGGCGAAGGGCTTGGGTAGGTAGTCGTCTGCGCCGGCATCCAACCCGGCGACCCGGTCGGACACGGCATCCCTAGCGGTGAGCACCAGGATCGGCAGGTCGTCGCCGGTGCCTCGGAGCCGCCGGCACACTTCCAGGCCGTCCACCCTGGGCATCATCACATCGAGCACCATCGCGTCGGGTCGCGCCGTGGCCATCGCTTCCATGGCCTGCTGGCCATCCCCGGCGAGCTGCACGGTGTAGCCGTTGAACTGCAGCGACCGGCGCAGCGAGTCTCGAACGGCCCGGTCGTCGTCGACTACGAGGATCCGCATGCGCCCAGTGTGGACCCACCGCCTGAGAGGGGACTTAGACGCCCTGCCGTGGCTAGGCAGTGGATGGGTGAACGGAATCCCGGAGCACGTCGATCAGATGACGCCGGATCTGCGGGCTCATCCCGGTCAGCACAGCGTGCAGCCGTTTTGCGGTGTCCGCGCCAGTGTCTCCGATGATCTTCGTGGCGGCGGTGGTGAGGGTCAGTTTGACTCGTCGGCGATTGTCCGGGTCGGGCGTGCGGCACACCATCCCGGCGTGCGCCAGCCGATCAACCATGGCGGACGTCGCCGGCGGTCGTGTGCCCAGTACGTGGGCGAGATCGGTGAGGCTGACCGGCGCCAGTGCGCTGATCAGGTGCATCGTGGTGAGCTGCAACAGCGTCATACCCCGGCCCGCCCACACGGCTGGGGGGCTGGCCGCGACGACACCCCGCAGGTGCGTCAAGAGCCAGTCGACATCCTCGGCCTTCACCGGCTCCGTGGGCGGGCGACCGCTCGCGCGCCGACCGTCCGACCGGGTTTGGGTATGCCGTTCGTCACCCACGGTGCACCGTCACCTTTCCTGCCGCGCCTGTGAGTACGCGAAGGTGAGCCTAACCTAATTACGTCCGCACCGCTACGGGTCTGTTGTCTCATCGGTTGATCGCTTGGAGTAGTACGCGCCAGCGCCGGAGGGGGACTCCGATCAAGAGCCGGAAGTCCCCTCGTCAGTGTCGGCTACGGACCGGTCTTCAAATCCCGGCCCGAACGATTGACCATGGAAGCACTCTCTACAGCGGCGCCATCACGGCCTTGGCTCTTCGGGACGGTCACCTTGGCGGTGCCGTTGCAGGCGCCCCCTTGCCGTCATCGGCGGTGAAGGCAACGCGGTTGTCCGTTGACACTCAAGGTTGACCGAGGCAAGGCGCTGAGCTGGCAGACAAGTTTGACTGGCATCACTTCGGGCTCTGCCGAGGCGCAGGCGTCCGCGCCATAGCCGGGTTTTGTCAATGAATCTTGCCCGTTTTTGCCG
>DATNDR010000111.1:0-44475 GCA_035606945.1 Pseudonocardiaceae bacterium | reverse complement strand
TGCAGCCGGTGCGGACCCCGGAACAAGAAGGTGGACTCGCGGATGCTGTCCAGGCCGAGCAGCACCATGACGATCCGGTTGAGCCCAGCGCCGAGGCCACCGTGGGGCGGGGTGCCGTAGCGGAATGAATCGAGGTAGGTCCGCAGCGGTTCCAGCTCCATGCCCTTTTCTCGGGCTTGGGCAACCAGCACGTCGTATCGGTGTTCGCGCTGAGCGCCGGTGGTGATCTCGACTCCTTTTCACAGCAGGTCGAAGCTTTCGGTGACGTTCGGCTTGTCAGCTGGCCGCAGGTGATAGAAGGGTCGCACGCTGATCGGTACTCGGTGACGAAAACGAACTCGTGACCGTATCGCTCGCTGATCAACGACGGGTCAGCCGCGGAAAGGGCAGGTCAGGCACGACGACCTCGACGCCACAATGGGTCTGGATAGCCTCGCCGTGCTCGTCGCGGACCAGGGTCAACGCGTGCGTGAGCATCCGCTCCTCGAAGCACATGACGTTTTCCACACTGTCGATCCAGGCGATCTCGACGTCGATTCCGGTGAACTCGGTGGCATGCCGGCTGGTGAAACTCGGTTCAGCACGGAAAACCGGGCCGATTTCGAAGAACTTGTCGAAGCCGCCCGAGATGGCCATCTGCTTGTAGAACTGCGGTGACTGCGCGAGATAGGCCCACGTATCGAAATACTTGACGGCGAACACCTCGGCACCTGACTCCGATGCGGTACCCATCAGTTTGGGTGTGTGCATCTCGGTAGCGCCCTCGGCGAACGCGAATTCGCGCAGGCCGCGCTCGAATGCGCTCTGCACGTCGAAGATCAAGTGGCGGGCAGGATGCCGGAGATCCAGGAATCGCCAGTCCAGCCGGTGATCGATGCCGGAGTCTTGCCGGATTGGTAAGGACGGCTCCGCGCGGTTGACGACCTGAACTGACGTCGGGATCAGCTCGAGGCCTCCGAGCTTGACGGCGGGGTTGTCCACCACGGTGCCCACCACGGTGACCGCCGATTCCACCGGGGCGCCCTGCTGCAGGACGGCCTCGATCTCCGACGCCGGTTCGGTCACCTCTTCGCCCACGTGCCCAGCGAGATCCCCCACCAACGTCCGAGGCATGCCGGCAGGCTAGTGCACCCCACATTCTCTAGGGTGCCGATATGGAGACATATCGGGGTCAGGACACCCCTGAAAACCCCGATATGTCTCCATATCGGCCTATGACTCACTTCGGTGATCTGGCGAAGGAGATCTACCAGCGGGGACTCGCCGGGCAACGGCCGGACCTACCCATGACCGCCGACGGGCTGGAGGCCGCAGCGCGCCACGTGCTGCCGGCCGAGGCGCTCAGTTACGTGGCCGGCGGGGCGTCCACCGAGCGCACCATGGCCGCGAACCGGGAGGCGTTCGCCCGCTGGCGGATCGTGCCACGGATGCTGCGCGGGGTCACCGAACGCGATCTGTCCACCACGGTGCTGGGGACGCCGATGACGGCCCCGGTGCTCACCGCACCGATTGGGGTGCTGGGCCTGGTGCACCCGGACGCCGACTTGGCCGTCACCCGCGCCGCCGCGGCGCTGGGACTGGCCAGCGTGCTGTCCACCGCGTCGTCGACCACCTTGGAGGATGTCGCCGCCGCGGCCCCGGATGCGCCGCGCTGGTTCCAGCTGTACTGGTCGCGCGACCCGGAGCTGGCCGAGTCGCTGGTGCGCCGCGCCGCCGCGGCCGGTTACCGGGCCATCGTGGTGACCGTGGACACCTGGTCGCTGGGTTGGCGGCCACGTGACCTGGCGTTGGCGCACCTGCCGTTCCTGCAACGCAAGGGCATCGCCAACTACCTGTCCGACCCGGTGTTCCAAGCCCGGCTGAGTGCGCCGCCCGAGGAATCCGAGCACGCCATGCAGGCGGCCATCGGTGTCTGGATGGAGCTGTTCGGCAACCCGGCGCTGAGCTGGTCCGATCTGTCGCGCTTGCAGGAGTGGACCCGATTGCCGGTGCTGGTCAAGGGAATCTGCCATCCCGATGACGCCCGGGCCGCGCTGGACCACGGCGTCGACGGCCTGGTGGTGTCCAATCACGGCGGCCGGCAGGTCGACGGGTCCCGTGCGACGCTGGATTGCCTGCCCGGCGTGGTAGCCGCCGTCGACGGGCGCGCTCCAGTACTGCTGGACTCCGGGATCCGGTGCGGCGCTGACGTGCTGATCGCGCTGGCGCTGGGCGCGCACGCGGTATTGCTGGGCCGGCCGTGGGTCTACGGGATGGCGTTGGCCGGGCAGCGTGGGGTCGAGCACGTGTTGCGGGTGATCCTGGCTGATGTCGACCTCACGCTGGCGCTGGCCGGCTATGCCAGGCCGGCCGATCTGGGCGCGGACAGCGTCGTCCGGGAGGCGGTCGGATAACCTGCGAAGATGAGCGGGGAGCCGTGCTGGCTCAATGCCGAGGAGATGCGCGCCTGGCGTACTTACGTGGTAGCCACGCACCTGCTTGATGCCCAGCTCAACCGTGAACTGCAGGAGGAACACCAACTGGCGCTGGCCGACTACGAGCTGCTGGTCAGGCTGTCCGAGGCGCCCTGCGGGCAGGCCCGCATGAGCACGCTGGCCGAGCAGGTCGCCTCGTCGAAGAGCCGGATCTCGCATCAGATCGGCCGGATGGAGAAGGTTGGACTGGTGCGCCGCCAGGAGTGTCCGGCCGACGGGCGGGGCGTGTTCGCGGTGATCACTAGTCATGGCTGGGAGGTGTTGCGTAGCGCGGCCCCGACGCACGTCCGCGGTGTCCGCGACCACCTGGTGGATCTGCTGTCGGCCGAGGAGCGGCTCGTGCTGGCCGGAGTGTTCGAACGCGTGATCGATCACCTGCGCGGGCCGTAATCACCTGGCCGTCGCTGTGGCGTATCAAACCCCGCTGACGGCTGACCCACCCCCTCCCGGTGGGCTTGCTCCGAATGGCGTAGTAGGTTCCCCGCACCCAGCCTGGCGTCGGAGCGTGGTCGGGCATCCCGCGGGGAGTGTGGAGCTGATGACAGATCCAGTAACAGGGGTGGCAGCCAATGGGTTCGGCCCTGATCGTGGCCTGATCGGCGGTCCAGAAGCGGGCCATGGAGCGGGTTCGAGAACGGGCTCGGTACAGGGTGGTGCGAATGGCACAGCGCCCGGCGCCGAGCGGGCGCCATCCGGAGAACGCTTTGCTCCTGCGCCGCCACGGCTGCGGGTGCCGGGTCAGGTCCCTAGCCTCACTGCGGACACCGCGATGCAGAAGGTCGTTTTGCCGGGTCTGGTGGATCTGACCCTGGGCAATGTGGTCGTGCGAGGGCGCTTTGACCCGCACCGCATCGCCGGTTTCGTGACCCGGCTGGAGGACGTTCCGGCGAGTTCGTCGTCCGAGCTGATCCGGCGCTACGGGTTGAATCAGGTGACCGGCTGGCCGGTCACCGACGAACTGCATGTACTGCGCTTCTACGCGCACGATCCACAGCTGTATATCGCTCCCTTCGAGCGCAGCGTCTTCCAGGTGGACCTGATCGAACTGCCGGCTGGCACCGAGCTGTGGCGCATCGATTCTGACGGTGACGAGCAGCGCGTGGGCGCCTACCTGAACCGGCAGGTCGGATGGGTCAGCACCGGGCCCGCCGCGCTGGGTCCGGCAAGTTGGAACCGGCCACCGGCACCGTTGCGGCCCAGCGTGCGACGTGGTTTGGTCGCGCGGTTCCACGGTGGGGACTTCGACGCCGACTTCGGTCCCCACCCCGGCGAGGTGACCCTGCACCCGCTGCCGGGCAGGCCAGTGCCCGATGAGTTCATCGAGCAGGCGGGCGTGTGCTCGTTGGCGGTCACGATCGAGGAGCTCGACTCGCTCGAGCTGGTGCGCTGGTGCGGTGGGTGGCACGGCCTGCCGGTGGAGTTAGTGGAGTCCGGGCCGGAACAGGTTGTGATCCACTACATCGGCGAGAACGGTCCGCGGGCAGCAGACCTCGGCCTCGCGGAGGTCGACTACCGGGTCTGGCGCGGTTGCGTGCCACGTACTGAACTAGCGGATGTAGCCGTGCAGCGCTATGCACTGCACGGCTAGTGGGTGGCGTTCAGTGCTCTAGCACCGAACGCCACCCACCACCAGCTCCGCGCTAACGTGGCTGCCTGGAAGCGTGGCAGAGCGGTCTAATGCACTCGCCTTGAAAGCGAGCGGTGGGCAACCACCCGGGGGTTCGAATCCCTCCGCTTCCGCCTCTCTACCAGCACAGACACCGATTCCTTGATCATTTATCGATCGAGACGGGACGCCGGTGGTTGCATTTCTGGTAGCAATGCGAGCCCCAAAGTGATCATCTGGCTGCCCGTCCCACCGGATGGTGGTGGTGTGCTGTAGAGGGGTTCTTGGCGCAGGGAGAATCCTGCACCTCATGGCCGGAGGCACGCCCCGCCACCACGGTTTAGGCGTGCGTGGTGGAGGATTTTTCTGGTCAGCGGCGGATCCCGGGCCAGAGATCTGCCATGTCCAAGCCTTTCGACCCCACGGTGGCGCGGTTACCACGGTGGTCCGCAGGCGCGCCGCCGCGACAGCGACGACGCGGTCGCGTACCGGGCGCCGATTGCGCTTGCCGCAAAAGCGAGCGCATCAACGCCGAAACCCCCCGGCAGTCAACCAACCCGGCACCCTCCCGTGGAGGGCTAGTGGACATCACTTGCAGCTGCTCAACCCCCTCATTCAAGTTGATCAGTTTGTCCGGAAGACTCCGCAACCGGACACTGACGACCTGTCGCCCTGTTGCGATCACGCCGTCGGGACAACCATGGCAGGTATGAAGCTCAAGCTCGACCTGCACGGCATCTACAACCGAGGTGGTGACATCGATCGCGCACTGCAAGCGATCATCAACGAGGCCGTTACCACGAAGGCAGCGCTCGTCGAGATCATTCCCGGGAAAGGCTCCGGCGCGCTTAAGAAACGTGTGCTTCGCTTTCTGGAGCAGAAAGAGATCAAGTCTCAGTACCACCGGGTGGAGAAGGACTCGAATAACTTCGGCCGGATCTTCGTGCACTTCCGCTGGAAATGACCGACGTCACCCCGACCAGCAGCGCCCACCGAGGTTGATCAGCCTGTCCGGTAGGTTCCTATTCGTACGCGCCTCGACCGTCGGATCTGGCGTCGAATCACCAGTCCGGAGGAGTCGGGTGGTGGGTGAGCCTGTGGTGGGTCCCCGACGCAGTACGGCTCGGCGACCTGGTGCTCGACCTCGACTCGCCCGGCGTGGTGCCGACCACCCGCCTGGATCTGGAACCTTTGCCCTGTTCCCGGCAGGCCCCGCCGCCTGACCGCCAGATCCGGACGGCTCTACGCCGTCGGTCGTGACCCCTTCAGCCCGGTTGGCGACGACCCGGGGCGTCATCCGTCCCGTCTGACCGCGGACGGGATCGGAGTCGGGTTAGCGTGGCTACCCGTGAAGACGATCATGGCATTCACCTGCTGTCTAGTTGTGGTGTTGCTGGGATGGGGCGAAGTAGAGCACTGGCGTGCGTCCCAGCGCCGGCCCTCGCGCTGCTCGGCTTGCGAAATCTGCGCCGGATCACGTCGATCTGAGAAAATCTCCATTGCAGCCCCGTTCGACACCGCTACAATCGAGGCCGATCATGGTCGGCTCAAGTCCAGGCTGAGACCGATGCGTGGGCTGAAACGGCTCCGCTGGGCCCGAGTGATCTGCACCGGACACGCGTTCGTGCAGAATGTTCGCCGTAGCCACTATGAGCTCGGGCTGGATGTCGACCCCAGACTCAGCTCACGGCCGTCGTCGAACTCGCGCTCGCCATCTGACCAAAGCTTTCAAGACAGCAGACCCTGCTCCCCCTTCCGTCAATGCAACAGCGCAGCGCCCCAGCGGTGGCGATTTTGTGGGGAGCCATCCTGAAGGCTTGCCTGTCCGGCGAGGGCGTTATGCGGTGGGATCGTGCTGTGTGTGCTGATGTAGCGCCGGGCTGTTGCGCACCACGCCGACCTAAAGGATGCGCAAGTCAGGGTGGTGCAGCTGGGGTCGCTCAACTGCGGCGCAAAGGACATATGGGTAGCCGCCAAAGTTGCGCGCTGAACTGCGCCAGGCACCACATTCATCCGCGGACGAAGTCGGCAGCTACCGGTGGGGAAGTTTGGGCCTGGGAAAGGCTGGCTGGTAACCAGACCACGCTCTGGTCGGCGTGGGTCACGCACCGTGACACCGTCTGCGTCAGTCATCTGTACGTCGGCAACGCGGTATCAATACCCCTTCCTATGGAATAGCACCGTCTTCGGCATCAGCAGCGGGTAAATACCGCTGCTATGTTTGGAATGCCTGATTTACGCGCGCCGAACCCGGAGGTCACCAAGCCCTGCTGGACCCCGTGTCGGGTCTGCAGGTCCGGGGGGTTGATCCCCGCCTAGTTCGTGAAGCTGTGCCTGCACATATTTCGCCAGGCTAGCGCGATAGGCGCGCTCAAATGCGCGCAGTTCTCCGAGCGTATTCTCCAGGGCATTCTTTTCCTCGGTGAGCCCAGTGATGATCTCGGTGCGCCGGCGCGCTGCCTCCTGCTGCTGCGCCGCGGCGTTGTCCCGAGACTGCCGCTCTAGGGCCCCAACCGCGGTGCGTGCGTCACCAAGCATGGTGTCGGCCCTGGCTCTGGCCTCGGTGACCATGCCCGCGGCCTTCGTGCGCGCCTCGTTCAACAGCTGCTCGGCGCTGATGCGGGCGTCACTGAGCATCCCGTCCGCCTCTGCCTTGGCTTCGCTGGTCAGCCGGTCAGCCATTTTTTGGGCAAGACCCAGCACCCTGGCGGCGTGCACGTTGGGATCCTCACCAGTCGAAAGAAGTTCCTTCGTCGGCAGGGGCGCCGGGGCCATCCCGTGCTGAACTGGGCACACCGGGCGTGAGGTAGGTGTGGTGCCGATCGAGCCAGCGTGCGGCCGCTGATCCAGCATCTCAAGCTGGCCGCAGAGAAGGTTGTTATGTTCAATCAACCGGACCAGCTCGGCCTCTACGAGATCGAGAAAGGCGTCGACCTCGCCTTCGTGATAGCCTGGCTTGTCGATCGGTGGCTTACTGAACGCGACATTGTGCACGTCTGCCGGGGTCAAAGGCATTGCAACACCTCATACGTTTTTCGATTGATCAATCGGCCTGGTCGCTCATCTTTAAAGGAGCCCGGCGGCAGTTCGGGATCCAGGTAACCCAGCTCGTTCCGATGCTGCCTGCTCACCCGTGGTTCAAGCAAGCCTGGACGTCCATGGGCAGATGCGAATGACAAGCGGAGAACAAAGAGATGGTGCAGCTAAATTGTGGAGGCACTCCACTAGGACCAAAGCTTGCTGGAACCACTATCAAGGCGACCGGGAGACTGGGCTGTTACAGCCCACAGGAGCCGCGATCGAGGTGAAAATATCTGGCGTTGGCCCAGTGGCACAGCCACATGCCGACGATGACGCCGACGATCGTGATGAGGGCGGGAAGGTATCCGCTGGCGACTTGGATGATGGGGATCGCCGGGCATCCACCCGAGATCGCCCAGCCTGTGCCGAACATCACTGCACCGGGGATTACGCCAGCGTGGATTCGCCCTGGTGTGCGGCGTACTCGTAGTACGGCAAAGACCACCGCGATGATCGCTACGGCGCCGGCGAAGGCGAAGAGCATGCGCAGATCCTGGAAAGTGAACATACGGTTGAGTTCGGCGTAGTCGCCGTACCCGATGTTGGCAACGATGTAGCCAAGGGCTAGCCCGGCGATGATGTTGGCAACGAGAACCCCGCCCCGAGTATTCATTAGATCACCTTCCACAACAGGAACGACACGAGCACGGCAGTGCCGAAGAAAACGGCGGTGGCAAGAATGCTGACCGGGCGTAGCCGCCCGCAGCCGCTGAGTCCGTGGCCGGAGCTGCACCCTCCGGCGAGGCGGGTGCCAAAGCCGACGAGTACACCTCCCGCGAATAAGAGGCTGATCATGGTGATCGGATTGTCGGTGACGATTTGACGGAAACCGTCGCCCATGTCGAAGCGCAGCTGGAATCGGCCAGTGGTCATTGCCGCTACCCACCCACCGACGAGAATTGACAGGAGCAGGGCCGCCTGGCTGACCAGGGGTGCTGGGCGCACGGGTGCCGCAGGGGTGGTCTCATCATCCGCGCCGGACCCGTCATCCTGGCCGGGTGTCTGCGCATCGCCGTGGGCGGCAGCCGCTTGAGTAGGCGCTGCGGGGTTGGTTCCGAACTGCTCCGCGGTGGCCGCGGCGAAAGCCTCCACGAGGGCACGGTCATTGGTGAACTGGGCGTCTAACCGTTCGAGCTGGCGTTCGGACCGCCAGTGCAAGACGCGATCCCACGCTGCTGAGACTCCGAGGGACCGATCAGTGGTGAGAGTGTAGTTGATGGTGACCAAGGCGAGTCCGATTGCGCCTGCCCACCAGGGCCAGTAGTTGTTCATGCCGGACCTGCCATCCAGTCGAGCAGCCGGGTCCACCAGCGGAACGTCCAGCCGCGCGCTTGTCGTGCGGGTTTGGTCAATCGGCCTGGTGGGTTGTCCACAGGCTCCGGAACCGCCGATGAGATCTCTGTGGGTTGTAGAACCTGCGCGGGTGGGGGCGATTCGTCGAGTGGCTCAGCAGGTACCGGTGCCTCGGCCGGTGCCGATGTCGGTACCGGTTCGAACCGACCCGCGCTGACCGTGGTCGCCGGTGACCCCGCATTGAACTGCGACGGCGCCGCCTGCCTGGAAGGCTGCTTCCGCTTAGCCGCACCGGCACGGTCGGCGTCGAAGTCGGGTCTTAAGAGCTGAGCGTCGTGCCCGTTCGGGAGCAGCGTGATCGGTACCAGCTTTCCGGTGAGTGACAACTTGTATCGGGCACAGTCGTGCCAGCGATCTTCGCTGTCGCAGTAGTGATCGCGCCATCCGCGCAAACTTGCGTTGAGTAGGGGGAAGAGGGGACATCCCTCTCTGTGCGAGCAGCCCACGCCATTCCGATCTGTCCGGCGCACACCACCCGGCCGGGGGCAGGTGGCATGGCGCGACGTTGTCGTTGCAGAACCCAGCCAGTGATCCCCCGAGCGCGGCGGAGTGTAGCCGCCTGACCGGACCCGGTCATCGGGGGGCAAATGGGACCTACCGTGTGGCTGGCTCGAGGGGGTCGCTACGCTGCGCGCCTTCGTGCGTCGGCGGGGTGACGGCGAGTTGCACAGAGTCACCTCGGCGTGCCATGCGTGCACGTCATGGGCGCTCGGAAGGGGAATGGTGTGATCAGTGTCTACAGACGTGGCTTGGGTGCCACGTTGCGGTTTCGCGTGTTGGTCATCGCTTTGGTGCCAAGCCTGGTGCTCTTACTCTTCGGCGTGGGGTTGAGTGCGTATTTGCTCGTCAACGCCCTACAGCAGCGCGACCGGGCGCATCTGCTCGGCCAGGGTTATCAGATGGCCGTACCGTTTATGCCGGCCATGAGTCAAGAGCGTCGTGCGAGCATCCTGGCGGTTTCCAATCCGGCGCCTGAAAACCGGCTGGCCTTGGCTCGGGCGCGTCAGGACATGGATGGTTTACTGGCTCAGTCCAGGACGATATCGTCTCAAGTGGCAGATGCCATGTCACCTGGCGCGAAGGCGTCGATCGGCGTGTTCGTGGCTAAAATTCCTCAACTTTTAGCCACTCGCCAGGCGATAGATACTGGTCGCATATCTCGACTCGACGTGTACCGCGCCTACAACGAGGTGGCGGACACCATGATAGCCACCGCGGGCGTCATCGGAAAAGATTCCACCGACCAGGAAGTAGCCCTTGATCGGGCGATGGCCTCCGATCTGATGCGTACCGCAGATTGGCTGGATCGTGCTAATGCGCTCGCCGCGGGAGCGCTGGCCAGTGACGGCTTGAGCGTCGAAGAGCTGCACGAATACAACTACCTCACGCAAGGCTACCGAGCCGAATTGGACGCGTTGGCACCCCTTATGGGGAATGAGCAGGCTCAACTTGCGGCACTGCGTTCGTCCCGTGCATGGCAGCAGTTGTCGGCCGTGGAGACTGCTCTTGTTGAGCAGGAATATTTCGCACGCGCACGTAGTTCGTTAAACGCTAAAATATCAAGGTCCGAGTCGTCCAAGGTTCAACCAGCAAAGACTGAGCTACCGCAGGTGGACTTACCGGTTCTCCCAGTCAGCTTCCAGGACTGGCAGAATGCTGCTCACGAGAGCGCGACCATGTTGAGCAGCCTTGGCCTAGATATGCTGGGCGCGCACGCCGCCAGCGTGGAGGAAGATCAAGCCAACGCCGCCTTAGTCCGTTCGATTATTGTCGCCGCGGTGACGATACTTGTAATTGGGACTGTCCTCATCGTTGCGATCCGGCTCGGCAACGATCTCATCCGGCGGTTGGTGCGGCTGCGTACTGAGACACTCGAACTGGCTGATGAACACCTGCCGCAGATTGTGGCGCGGCTGCGCGCCGGTGAGCAGATCGACGTCGCCACCGAGGTGCCCGTGCTTGACCATGGCGACGATGAGATCGGACAGGTGGCTGCCGCCTTCAACAAAGCTCAGCAGACGGCGGTCGCCGCCGCTGTCCAAGAGGCGAAGACCAGTGAGGGCATCAACGCGGTGTTCCTCAACATCGCACGTCGAAGCCAGACCATCGTGCACCACCAACTACAGGTTCTCGACTCGGCAGAGCGCGCAGTCGACAATCCCGACCAGCTCCAGCTGTTGTTCCAGTTGGATCATTCGACGACCAGGGAACGCCGGAACGCAGAAAATCTGATCATTCTCGGTGGTGGGCAGCTAGCCCGGCAGTGGCGCAACTCCGTATCACTGGTTGAGATCGTGCGCAGCGCTGTCGCGGAGGCTGAGCAATACACCCGCGTCACAATCGCCCGGGTCCCTGATGTTCTGGTCGACGGCCGGGCCGTGGCGGACCTTATTCACCTTCTGGCCGAACTGGTCGACAACGCCACCTCTTTCTCGCCTCCGGGATCTCCCATCGAGGTGCGCGGCAACCCAGTTGGTAAGGGCGTAGTTATCGAGGTGGAAGACCAGGGACTGGGCATTGAGGCTGAGCGACGCGAGTCCCTCAACAAGATGTTCCGTGATCCGCCCGATTTCGGGATCATGGCGTTGCTTGAGGACCCGCGGGTCGGCTTTTTTGTGGTGGCACGCTTGGCCCGTCAGCATGCCATACGGGTGAGCCTGACGGAATCAACTTATGGCGGCGTGCGGGCTGGTGTGGTCATTCCTAACGCATTAATCAGCACGCCAAACCGAGACTCTGAAGATGAGCCTAACGACAGCGGTGACACCGACAAGTCGAGTGATCAGAGCGTCCCTCCTATCGTGGATAAAGCTGTAATCCACAAAAATGGGTCATCGCAGGCGCAGTTGGTGACCACAAAGTCGCAGCCCTCTGTCGCACGCACCAGCGCGGAGGAAACCGCTCCTCAGGAACCGCGGCACGCAAATGATCGTCCTGCCCTACCACGGCGCCGTCCACAGGAGCACCTCGCGAGGCAACTTGACGCCGAAGTTGCAGCGGACGGCAACGGCCAAATCTTTGAGCCGGATCTTGACCTCGCCGCGCAGCATGCGCAGAATAGTCTTTCGGCATTTCAACAGGGAACTGAGCGAGGTCGCACCAATGGTGATAAGCCCCAACCGTAAGTCGGGACTGGATGAATAGCCTGAAACGACAAGGGATATCATGGTACAACCAAAGACAACAATCGATCTACGCTGGCTGCTCGATGATTTTGTTGGACGGGTTGCGGATGCCGATCGTATCGTGGTGCTTTCTGCTGACGGCCTACTCGTTAGCCGATCGAGTAGTTTGTCCAACGAGGATGCCGAACACCTTGCGGCGATAGCGTCGGCCTTCCAAGGCTTGGCCCGAGGCGCTGCACGCCACTTTGACGGTGGCGGAGTTCGGCAAACACTCATCGAAATGGATAAGGTGTTCTTGGTGGTGACCGCTGCGGGGCGAGGCGCTTGCCTTGCGGTCCTCGCATCTGATAGAGCCGACCTCGGCGTGATTGCCTACGAGATGAACATCCTTCTCAAGAGAGTAGGCACATATTTGTCAGCCGCGCCTCGGGTTCCCAACTCCGACGAAACATATGGTGCCCACGCATCATGAAACTGGAAAACGAGTTTTGGTTCGATGAGGATGCAGGTCCTCTGGTACGACCTTATGCGGTCGCCCGCGGTCGGACCCGGCCAACTCGTCACAACCTCGAGATGACTACGCTTGTCGTTGCTGCGAGGACGGACCGCGACGTGAACGTGGAACGGGAATACGCGCACATCCTGCGCATGTGTCAACAACCGTTGTCGATCGCCGAAGTGTCCGCCATGCTGAATCTGCCGCTCGCGGTAGTCAAGGTACTGCTCAGCGATCTCATCGATTGGGGACTCATCATTTTCCGGTCCCCGCCGCTAACGTCCGATATCCCCCAAATGGAACTATTGCAGGCGGTCCTCGATGGCATTCGTAAGCTCTGAAGCGCCGGTGACTCACGCTCTGTCAGCCAGAGCTGTCAAAATTGTGATCGCGGGCGGATTCGGCGTTGGCAAGACAACCATGGTCGGGTCGGTGAGCGAGATTCGCCCATTGCGCACAGAAGAGATGCTCACCGAACTGGGCTCCGCCGTTGATGATCTCGCGGGCGTTGAGGACAAAACCACAACCACGGTCGCCATGGACTTTGGGCGCATCACTATCAATCCCGACCTTATCCTGTACCTCTTCGGAACCCCAGGTCAAGAGCGGTTTTGGTTCATGTGGGATGAACTCGCCTACGAGGCGCTAGGCGCGGTGGTTCTCGCAGACACCCGACGATTGGAAAGCTGTTTTGCGGCGGTAGACTTCTTCGAACGGAGAAAAATCCCCTTTATGGTCGCGGTTAATTGCTTCGACAACGCTCCGGTGTATGAGGTCCATGAGGTCCGCGAAGCGCTAAGCATCGACAACGCAATCCCCGCCGTACTGTGCGATGTGCGTAGGCGAAATTCGAGTAAGCAGGTGCTCATAACACTGCTGGAATACCTCATCGGCTTGACGACGTCCGTTACGGTGCCAGCTAACACATCCTCACCCATGCCATGACCTCAGTTTGAAGCAGCGGCACTCTCTCGGGTGCGGTGGTATCGAACAGATCCAGGTCGCCGCGCCCCAGATATTCGGGAAATGCTGAACCCGCATAGAATCCGGCGTATCGTTCGCTCCGCGCAACTTACCATCAGCGGCCTGCCGTCGTGTGTGCAGCCGTCCAGAAGCCGCACTCATGGCGCGGTAATTAATTGTAGAACCAGCTTCGTAGTGAAAATCTTCTAACAGTCGCTGACCAAGCTTTGGACCGGCAAACGCACGGCTTGGTGCGCGCGGTGGATGACCGGCCTTCAGTGGTGTGCCAGCTGCCGTTCGTCAACCCCGTGACGGGAGCGTTCTCTGTTGAAGGTGCCCAGCCAGGCGACACGCTGGCCATCCATGTGGTGTCCATCACCGCGGCCCGGGACTGGGCGGTGTCAGCGACGTTTCCTCACTTCGGAGCGCTGACCTCAACCCACACCACCGCCACCTTGCAGCCGCCGCTGGAAGAGCGGGTGTGGCTCTATGAAGTCGACCACACGGTGGAGCTGCCGCTGGAACCGATGCACGGCACCATCGGGGTGGCCCCGGCAGCGTCCGAGGTGCGTTCCACGATCGTGGCGGACGCCCACGGCGGAAACCTCGACACTCCCGAGGTCCGGGCCGGGGTGACAGCCTACTTCGGGGTCAACGTGCCGGGTGCGATGTTCGCTATCGGTGACGGGCACGCCCGCCAGGGCGGCGGCGAGGTGTGCGGGGTGGCCGTCGAGGCCGCCATGACCACCGTCCTGGCGGTGGACGTGGTCAAGGGCGTGTCCACACCGTGGCCGCGGCTGGAGTCCGAGACCCACCTGATGAGCATCGGGGCGGCCAGGCCGCTGGAAGACGCCTACCGCATCGCCCAGCACGACCTGGTGCCCTGGCTGGCCGAAAAGTACCTCCCCAGCCCGGTCATCGCCTACGGCGCGTGCATACCCGGCTGCGGCAACGCGCGGCCACTGGGCCACCACGAGGAAGCCATGACCGCCATGCCAGGCCTTATCCCTCCCGACGGAGCGCGACGTGTTCTGACGCGCCTATGACCACCTTGGAGGTCCCTAATCCGAGCGAGCAGCGACACCGTGCCGAAGCGAATGGAACGACCGTGCTGATGGCGTTAGAAATGCTGGGAGCGATCGTCGCAACTGGCCAGTACCAGGCCCTGAGCGGGTCGGTGCTGGCAGGTGCGCTGATCTTGGCGGCTGTCGGCGCTGGTCGATACAGCGTTGACCACGCCGTCGCGGTGAGGACAACGAGCGCGCCTGAAGCCCGCACCCGTCCGAAATGATCGACAGATCATTTCGGAGAACACCGTGTTACTCGATGGCGTCAACCACATCGCCTGGCTGTCCAAGGACGCCGCCCGCTGAGCCGGTTCTATACCGAGATCTTCGACGCCGAGGTCGGACCAACCCGCGACCACGGGCACGACGGTAACGAGACGATGACCATCATCCGCATCGGCCCGCACACCGAGCTGGACATCTTCGTGATCAAGGGTAACACCGAGCCCGACCGGCAGACGCCCATGTGGGGCCGCGGCCGCATCGACCACTTCGGCCTGCAAGCCGCCTCACCGAAGGCGTTCGCCACCATCCGGCAACGGCTGATCGACCACGGCGCCAGCGACGGCACCATCAACGACTTCGGCCCGGTACACAGCATCTTCTTCCGCGACCCCGACGGTCTCTAAGGAGAGGTACGGATCGGCAAGGACTAGCTGGCGCACGGAGAACCGGTCACCGCGAAGCGTGGCCGTGCCCACCAGCAGAGCGCCGCTCGGATGATGCTCGGTGCCCGCCGTCGGCGTCTGCCTGCCTGTCCCGCTCGCTGAACCGGGATTGCCTGTCATCCCTGGATTCTTCGGGCGGGCTCGTCGTACGGTACCCATCCCGCGGCGACCGGTATTCGCGCTGCTGGTCAGCCCTGGATGGCCGGCCCCAATGATCAGGGCCGCAGTTGCACGACTCGCGATCGGTTGGTTGCGGCTTCGTATTCTCCGAGTAAGAGTCGCTAACCGTCCAGTATCTAGGACCTTCGCTGGTCGCTCCGGAGGGCGGCGGAGCAGGAGAAGCAGGGGAAGCTGGCACGACTTGCTGCGCTGGCTGGGCTGGCACGACTTGCTGGGCCGGCGGCGCTGGCTGATGCGCTGCCGGCGGCGACTGCGCGGGTGCGGATACCGCAGAGCTGTCTGCTGCGTACGCCTTGGCGGTTGCGTGCGGGGGGAACCCTACTGGTGCAGTGACGGGCGCACCGGTTACCGGTGGCGGGTCATTGATCGCGGGTGTTGCCGGAGCGGGTGGCCGATCCGGAGCGAATTCGGCAACTGCTGACCCGGTGGACGACGAGTTTCTGGACATGGTGATCCCGGTCACCATGAGCACCAGCACCGCACTTGCCACCAGAGCGATGACGGCCCCTTGCGTCCCGGACAGCAGTCCGGCCACCCGACCGGTCCACCGCCGGGGGGTCGGGCTATTTCCTGGCAGCGTCGCCGGGGCGAAGAGCGGCTCGCTGTCTTGGGTACGCCCGTTGAGGGGCTTGACCGGCCGGTCAGTGATGGGAGCGGCAGGTGGCTTCGAGCTGGTAACTGGCTGGAACAGGTCCACAATCCGCGGTGCTGGGCCGGCATCACCCGGAGACGGATTTGGATTCACAGCTGCCCCAACCTTCCTCGTGGGAACACCGGCGATGGGCACCCTACGCTACTGTGCGTGTCCAGCCGGTTACCCTCCTCACACGCAAATCGGTCAGTAAGCCGCTACCGTTACGGCAAGTGGAGCACAATGTTTGAGCGGATCGCCGGTGCGCCTGCGCTCTGGGAGCGGCCCGCGCTCTCGCAGCAGTCAGCCCGCGCCATGGCAACTGAACCCGGCGCAACCACCAGCCGGTGGCAGCATCGCGGCGACCACCCGGTGGCCGAGCAAACCACCGGCGAGCGCTAGCGCGAAGGCGCCGGTCCCGGCTACTCCGACGATCATGGTGAGTGCTGGGCCCGTGGGTGCTGAGGGCCAGCCCACCGGCGGCGGTGTAGATCACGCACGCTGCCCGGATCGGTGGCGCAGCCACCCGGTTGGCCGCGATGAAGGCGGCGCCCGAGCGCAGCGTCGCGGGAGTGCGGATACCGGCGAAGCGGTTGCGCGGCAACCGCTGCCGCCAGCCGAGTAGACCGACGGCCAGCAGCGCTACGCCAGCGATCACCAGGCAGTGGTTGCATTTGTGGTTGCATTCACCCACGGTCAGCAAGGCCCAGGAGTGGTCATGCCCGGGCCGACGACCTGCCCATACTGCTGGGGCGGTCACTGCTGATCAGTGGGTCGACGACCTTGAAAGCGAGCGTGCTGAGAGGCACCGGGGGTTCGAATCCCTCCGCTTCCGCCCTCCTACCAGCACAAACACTGATATGGCGATCACTTCCCGGCTCAGTGCGGACGGCGGTGGTTGTATTTCTGGTGGCATTCGAGCCACCAGGTGACTCGCCTGGCTGGCCGTCCACCGGATGATTGCGGTGTGCGGTAGATGGATCCTTGGCCATGGAGGCCCCTGCACCTCATGGCTGGAGGCACGCCCCGCTGGCACGGTCTTAGTGTGCACGGTGCAGAATTTGCCTGGTCAACCGTGTATCCCGGCCCAGAGGTTTGCCGCGTCTAGCCCTGACGGCCCCGCAGTGGCGCGGTTACCATGGTGGGTCGCGCAGATGCGCCGCGGCGGCAGCGATGATGTGGTCGCGTATCGGGCGCCCATTGCGCTTAGCCCTAAAGCGAGCGCATCAACGCCGAGGTCCATGCCAGCCAACCCAGCGCGGCACTTGCTCGTTGAACCCTAGGAGACATCGCTCGCGCGGCGACGGGCTAGCGACGCCCTGATCACCCGGTCACTTTGTCGGGTGGCCGGAGGGTGAGACCCCCTCCGGCCACCCGACAGGCAAGTTCGCCGTGGATCCGCCGATACCCCAGGTTGAATTCTCCGACGCCAGCAGCAGCACTAGCCGGCGCAGCTCAGGAGCCGTGGAACGCCCGCCGGTGCGGCGGTGTCGCGGCTGGGTCCAGCGTTGGGTCACCAGGTCGCGGAGCCACCGCAACACCGTGGCAGGGGTGACGATCCGCTGCGGGTGAGCGGCCTGGTCAGCAACCAGGTCAGCGCTGCGAACACCGCTCGGTCCGCTCACGACAGTCGTGGTCGGCGGACCTGGTGACGTAACACGGCCACCTCGTGCCGAAGGACCAGAATCTCCGCGTTCTTCGATCGTGAGTTACGGGCCAGTAGCCGAACCAGGCCATGACCTGCCGGAGGATGAGATAGAGCAGTCGAACCGCCACGGTCAGTGATCATCCCCGACGATCACTTCCTAGCACCGCCACAGGTCACGGCCATGGATGACCAGTTCGGCACCCACACCATCGCGCAACGGCACATGCTGCGGCCGCGGCTCGAACGCTTTGGCGTAGATGCGCTTGTCGGTAAGACGGCGTACGTCGTCCAGGAGGTGACCGGTCGGGACGGCGCGGTGCGCATCGGTGGTGAGGAGTGGACGGCCCGCGCCCTCGATGAAAGCCAGGTGATTCCCGCGGGAACGACCGTTGACGTCATCCAGATCGACGGCGCCACCGCCGTTGTCTACCCTCGGGAGTGATCATGGAAGTCTCACCCTTGCTAATCGCGGGGCTGCTCCTCGCGCTGTTTGCGGTCTTCACCGCCCCGCGGGTGGTGCGCATCGTGCCGCAGGCCCGCGCGCGCAACGTCGAACGGCTCGGCCGCTACCACCGCACGCTGCAGCCCGGACTTAACTTCGTCATCCCCTCCATCGATCGGGTCTATCCGGCCATCGACCTGCGCGAGCAGGTCATGTCGTTCCAGCCGCAGCCAGTCATCACCGAGGACAACCTGGTTGTCGAGATCGACACCGTGCTGTATTTCCAGGTGACCGACCCGCGATCGGCCGCCTACGAGATCGCCAACTACCTGCAGGCCGTCGAGCAGCTCACCGTCACCACCTTGCGCAACGTCGTCGGCTCCATGGACCTAGAAAAGACGCTCACCTCCCGCGACAGCATCAATAGCCAACTCCGAGGCGCGTTAGACGACGCGACCGGCAAGTGGGGCATACGGGTCAACCGAGTGGAGATCAAGGCCATCGACCCGCCGAAGACGAGCAAGGACGCGATGGAGAGCAGATGCGGGCCGAGCGAGACAAGCGCGCCGCCATCCTGTCCGCTGAAGGACAGCGGCAGTCCCAAATCCTCACCGCCGAGGGGGACAAACAGGGCGCGATCCTGCGCGCTGAGGGTGATCGGACCGCCGCGATCCTGAAGGCCGAAGGCCAGTCCCAGGCGATCGATGAGGTGTTCCAGGCGGTGCACCGCAACGACCCCGACCCCAAGCTACTCGCCTACCAGTACCTCCAGGTGCTGCCGCAACTCGCCCAGGGCACCGGCAACACGTTCTGGGTAATCCCCAGCGAAGTCACCTCCGCGCTCCACGGGATCTCCCGCGCCTTCAGCGAGGCCCTGCCCAAGTCTGCGGCCACCCGCGAGACCGGCGCGTCCGACAAGCCATCGGAGGAGGCTGCTGAAGATACCGCCCGGGCGGCCAAGGCCGCCGCCGAGGCCGTCGCCGACGCATCAGAGGTCGACGGCATCCCACAGATCACCTCCGGGGCCGTCCAGTACGAACCCACACCCGGCCATAAGAAGCAGCCGCCACATCAGACTGACGACTAACAGACAAGCAGGCGCGGGGTACGAAGCCGGTGCCAGGCAGGCATGTCGATCGTCGCGCTGCGAGCGCGAGGATCGGGCGCGTCATCGACAGCTGGTACCGCGGCCCCCGACGCGGTGGCCACGGCGGCCAGCCGGCGGAGCATGGGGGTGGGCAGACATCACAATCCGTCGGCTCGTCGATACGCGAGCCTGTCTACGGCTACGCAGCGACAGGCGAATCCGTGACGGCTACGGAGATACGACCGCTCCGGCTACCGAGCCGCCACCGACCGCGGCACGTCGCCCTTGCCGCAACCGTGCCGGTGCACCCTGCCGGTCGTGCCGCAAACCGAACGCCTACCGGGAACACCGCAGGTCATTCTCGGTACTACAGCAAAGGCGTCCCGCAAGCTCCGCCCGGTGAAGATTCCCACTGAGGTGGGGCGGATTCTGGTGATCATCGCAACAGCAGTGGTCCGATCTGTTCAATCGGTTTGCGAAACCCTAGCCGCTTGCGTGGTCGAAGGTTGATTTCGGTTGTCACGGTTGGCTGGCCGTGGACCGATTCTGGGCTGGCGGTGACGATCCGGATCCGGGAGTTGGCGAAGTTCCCGGCCCATTGAGCGGCGATCTCGCTTTGCTCGGCCAGGAGTGCGCCGACGAGTCAGAATCATCGCAGGCGGCCGGGAAGATCGTGTGTTCCGACGCTGGGTCCGCGTAGTCGTCGAGGTTGCGCACTGCAAGATAGAGCACCCTTGAGGGCGGCCCGCTCGCTGAGGAACTGGCCGCGGTTGCGGGTGATTTTACGCAGCCGGGCACATCAGCAACCATGCACAATGTCACCCCGGAGTCTGCGACTAATCCCGTCGAAGTGTGGTTACCCAAATCGGAGGCTCACCCGTGTCATGATTGTCTGCGGGACTTTTCTTCAGGAGCTGACTGATGAGTCGACCCGACGACAGCGTTGCCGGTGGAGTGCGGGCCAAGCTTGATCGGTTGGACTCTTATCGCCTTTTGGGCGTTCTTCTCGATCTTTCCGCTGCTACTCCTCTTTGTCACCCTGCTCGGCTACGTCCTGCCATCCAGCCTGCAAGGTGACGTGCTACGCAGCGCGGCCCGATTTTTCCCGCTGCTGACCACGGATTCGATCGGCCACCTGAGCGGCCAGTGGTGGACGCTGGTGGTCGGCATCCTCAGCGCACTGTGGAGCGGTTCCTTCGTGGTCATCGCAATCCAGTCAGCATTCAACTCGGTGTGGGAAATCCCTCATGCCCAGCGACCCAGCATCGGTGTACAGATCAAGCGCGGCGTGTTCACCCTAGGCGCCATCGCGCTCGGCCTGGTCATCAGCACGATGATGAGCAACTACGTCACCGAAGCCACCCTCGGAACCAGCCTCGGCATAGTCGCTCGCCTCGCCGGTTGCCTCATCGCAATCGTGCTCGATGTGGGGTTGTTTGTGATGGCCTTCCGCATGCTCATCGACCGCGACGTTTCTACCCGCGACGTGCTGCCGGGTGCCTGCACAACGCCGAGCGGATCTACGGCAATTTCGCCACCGTCATCACCATATTGACCTGGTTCTACTCGCAAAGCGTCGTCACCTTGATCGGTGCGCAGCTCAACGTAGTGCTCAAGGAACGGCTACACCCCCGCCGACTGGTCACAGCCCCCGCCACCGAAGCCGATCATCGGGCCTACGACGCCTACGCCAAGGAACGCACCTACCACCACGACCAACGAGTCCACACCGAGTTCCGGCCGCCTGACCACGACGAGAAAGAATAAGTTTCGGACAGTCTTCCAAGTCGGGAGACAACGTCGATCCGGACCGTCATGGCGATGTAAAACCGCTCGCGACCGGGAACCGCGTGGAACACCCGTGCGGCTGCTGGCGGCCGCCATCGGCCGCTTCCCCGGCGATCACCGCAGGATCCCTATTGACACGACACCCGCTCATCGGCATGTCAGTGCGTTCGAAGGTTCCGTGTGTTGGGTTGTCGGTGCCGGAAGCTATGTAGGCGGCGAGGACTCGGTTGGGATAGCAGTCGAGCTTTTTTCTGGCCTTGGTGTTGACCTGCGCCTTTTACTGCCTTGACTTGTGCGCCTCACTTGAGTCCACTTGGACTCACCACGGCTGAGACGGTGACGAATAGCGCCATGGCGATCATCAGATAGGCGAACCAGCGGCGCAGTCGTTGGGCCTCTAGCCGCCGGGCCACCCATGCTGAGCTCCCGGCGGTGACCAATGCGGCCCCGGTAAACACGGCGACGACCGGATAGTTCAATTGGGCGGCCTCGGGCAGATGAGCCACCAACCCCGCCACCGAATTGATCATCACAATCACCAGCGAGGTGCCCACTGCCACCGGCATTTCGAACCTGAGCAGCAACAGCAGCGCCGGCACGATGAGAAACCCGCCACCCACTCCAAACAGCCCAGTCAGAAAGCCCACCACAGCCCCGACGCCCAGTGCTCGGGGCAGCCACATCTGCCAGTTCATCTGTCTGTCAGCGGACGTGGAGGGTTCTTGCGGTTCACCCGGCTCGACCAGCATCCGCACCGCGGCCACCACCATTACCACGGCAAACGCCAGTAGCAGCACCCGCGCGGCAAGCAACCGACCCACCGCCGCACCGGCGAACGCCGCCATGATGCCTGCCCCACCGAAGATGCCCGCAACCGACCAGCGCACCACCTGCTGGCCCAGCCGCGGCACCAGACCAGCTGCCGCGGCCAATCCCACGATCATCAGCGAGGCCGGGATCGCCAAGCCGACCGGTTGCCCCACCCCATACACCAGCGCCGGTACCGCCAAGACCGAGCCGCCAGCCCCCAGCAATCCCAAGGCCAGCCCGATCACAATTCCGAATCCCGCAGCGGCAAGCATGACTTAGACCAGACGCAGCAACAGCCGCTGACTTATCCGTGCCGTAGCCAACTGCCCCCGTCTCATCAAGCACGAAACCAACCCGCCCGCTGCCACTATGCATTGGCGTAGACCATGGCTGCTACCAGGACTTCCGCGTCTTTAGTAATCATCGTGGTGGCCACCATGGCTACGGGTGGACACCGGTTGATGTCACGTCCGGTCACGCCGCCCGCGGCCGGTACTATGATCTTCAGATAGTCCGGTTCGCCACCATGTTCAGCGCACGGTCAGCGGCCATGAGAGTGCGTTTCGATGCGATCGCGGTCGCTACTGCACCTGGCTACGTCGCTACCGCACCGATGGCCTGGAAGGGTTATGGGAACGCTGGCGGCGGCCGAAGACTTGTCCGCATGTCACGACCGCACGCCACTACCACCCAGGTCGTCGAAAAGATCATTCACCTGCGGGAGAACGACCAGTTCGGGCCCATCACGATGAGCATGTACCTCGAGCGGTACCACGACAGCGAGGTCAACAGTTCCGGAGTGTGGCGGATCCTCAACCTGGGCATGAGTCGGTACCGGCCTCACTGCCGTGGAAGTGGTCATCGCGATTACTAGTTCCATTATGGCCAACCGGGCATCCGGGCACCTCTGCGGTGTCCATTCACGGGTTGAGCTGTGATGTCACGCCATTGCGGGTGTGGGGAGCCAGGGGTTGCCGGTGAGGGCGTTGTGGATGGCGTCGATGGCGCGAACGCCGTGGCCGCGGGCGCTGACGAGGTAGGAGCGGACGCGGCAGTATCCGGCGAGGGTGGTCAGGGTGTGCCAGTAGCCGGAGACAGCCTGATGTCGTTTGGGGCCTTTGAGGGTCTGCTCACTGGCATTGTTTGTTCAGGGCACGGCGAGGTTTCGGGTGAAGGTCCAGACCTGCTCGGCCTTGTCGTCGAGGCGTTTGGCGAGGTTGTATCCGGGGTGGTTGCCGTTGGGCCAGTCGCGGTGGCGGTTGGTGGTGATGCCCCACTCGACGGCCTGGTCGTAGCGTTGACGCAGGTCGGCGAGCATCTGGGGGGCGAGCTGATGGTGGCCCTGGGCCTGGGCCGCGGTGACCGCGGCGGCGGCCTGGCGCAGCACGGTGATGACCTGTCCGGCCCATTGTTGCTGGGTGGGGGGCAGCTCCAGGACGCCTTTGGCGTGGCGGATCAGGTGTGCTGCGCATTGCTGAACCCCCGCGAGCTGGGGGTCGAACTGGTGCCAGCCGGCGTAGTCGTCGCGGACCAGGTAGCCGGTGTAGCCCTCCAGCACGCCTAGGCCCGCGAGAGCGCTCTTGGATCGGGAGCCGATCGGGGCGTAGTAGACCAGCCGCGCATCGGGGGTGCGCACCGTGACCGCGTGGGGGGACCCGGGCATCGGTTGACCGTGCTCGTCGGTGTCCTTGTGGACCACGTTGGTCGGGTTCTCGTCACCGCAGAGGACCTCCTCGGCGTGCAGCGCCTGGGTCATCGCCTCATCGAATCCGGCCGCGGTCAGGCGCTGGGCCAAGCGTTGCAGGGCGCGGGCGACGAACCCGGTCGACACCGGGGCACCCAGCAACGCCGCCATCAGGTGCGCGGTCCGCTCCAGGGGCACATTGCCCTCGCTGACCAACAGGATCGCCGCGGCGTTGACGTTCGGCCCGTAGGTCACGTTTCCGGCCGCTCCCCACGGTGGCGCCGCGGTGGTGATCTTCCGCAGCAGCCGCATCGCCGCCGAGGCAGCAGATAATGCACCTTGGCCAGCACGATCGGCGGCAGGTCCCACACCTGCGCCCAGCTCATCCCGCATCTGCGGCATCGGCCAGATCCGCACCACACCCTGAACAATCCCCCGGAGCGGGCAGTGTCTCGGTCCGATCCGGCGTCACCGTCGGCGCCAGCCCCGACCCCTTGCGGCCCGGTTGCCCACCGGGCTTGCGATCGGCCGATCGCTCCCGAGACGACCGATCCGCCCGCCGCTTGGCCTTGGCCGCGATCGAATCAGCCGAAGGTGGGCTGGAGGAATTGGTCGAATCACGCCCCAGCCGCGCCTCCAGCTGCGCGATCCGCGCGTGGGTCCGCTCCAGCTCCGAGGCCAAGCCCACCACCAGCGCCGACAGCTCGTCATACGAGGGCGACGGCGGCTCGGGTGTGGACACAACCCAGATGATCGACGATCAAGTACCACGATCGAACTCGACACGCCGTCACCGATCACGACAGCCCGCCAACATCAACTCACTGCGACGGCCCAGCTCGACCGGACCCGTGAATGGACACCCTCTGCGCCGCTTATAGTCCTGCCCGGACAGTGAGGTGTCTCGCATCGGCGACAGCCGACATCGTCGTGGCCGTTGTCCGGGGTTTCAGGTCCGGCGGTCACCGTCCGCAATGATCGACGGTTGCACAGCGCATTTATCGTAGGCGGTAGGTGGCCGGCACCGGAGGGACTGCGATGCCAGCGTGGCACAAGTGCGCGATCTTGCGGGTCGCTGTCTTGAGGTCATCGCGGCTGGCCGCGGGGCTCATCACGCTAGCCGCGCTGATGGTGCCCGCCTGCAGTACTGGGCATGACCATAGCTTTTCTGGCCATAACCACAACGTTCTTAGGACGCTGTCTCCGCCACGGCAGGTTGCGCTGGGGCCGCTGGGTATTAACGGCGCTGCAATACCGGCACTGCACTGGCTTAGTTGCGGCCGGTTGTTTCAGTGCGCCACCGCGACGGTGCCGCTTGACTACAATCAGCCGCACGGCGCAAGGATCACGCTGTCGATGGTCAGATTGCCGGCGGCGGATCCGGCGCACCGCATCGGTTCGCTGTTTGTCAACTTCGGTGGTCCAGGAACCCCAGGTGTCGGTGGGCTCCGAAGCCTTGGCCCTTCCTACCCTGAGGTGCTGCGTCAACGCTTCGACCTGGTGAGCTTCGACCCTCGCGGCGTCGGGGGTAGCACTCCTGTGCGGTGCACCAGCAACGCCGCAGCAGCCGACGAGCTGGTGGGTTCGCCGGTGCGTCCCGAGCAGCTGGCACAGTTTTTCGCCAGCAGCGCTGCGCTGGGCCACAGCTGCGCGGCAGCATCCGGTGAGCTGCTGGCACACATCTCGTCGGCGAACACGGCCCGCGATCTGGAGCTGCTGCGGCAGGCAGTCGGTGACGAAGGTCTGAGCTTTCTGGGCTATTCCTATGGCACCTATGTCGGCGCTAGTTACGCCAACCTATTTCCCGATCGCACGCGCGCCATGGTCTTCGACGGGGCACTGGATCTGGTGGCCAACTCGACCGGTCGACCCGGTCAGGAGCATCTACCGGTCGACGTGCGCGCGGACACCGCACGCTCGCAAGCCGAGGAACTTGATGCGTTTTTTGACCGCTGCAGCCAAGCGGGGCCTCGATGCGCATTTTCGGTTGGTGAACCACATCGCAAGTTCGCCGACATCCTTGCCCGGCTCAAGCAAGGGGGCAGTGGGCGCACCAGCCTGGCCGCAGTATTGAGTGCGGTCTCTTACGGCTTGCACAGCTCGACCCGCTGGCGCAATCTGGCGACGGTATTGCAGGGTGTCTACGACTCGCTGCACCCCGCTGGCGCCGCGGCGAAGGGTCCGCCATTGACCCTCGACCCGTACATACCTCGCCATTCCGGGTCGTTTCTCGCTGTGCAGTGCGTGGACAGCGACTACCCGCGAGACCCGCAGGCCTACCAACGGCTCATCCCGGCGGAAGATCAGCGTCAACCGTACTTCGGGCTGACTGTACTGTTCGACATGGCGCAATGCATCACCTGGCCCGCTGCCGACCGTGACCGTTACCTTGGCCCCTGGGACCATTCCGGTCAGCACCCGATCCTGGTGGTGAACAATCGTTACGATCCCGAGACTCCGCTATGGAACGCGCAGGCCACCACCGACGAACTCGGCAACGCCCGGCTTTTGATCGTCGAGGGCTATGGGCACACCACGTTGAACGTGCATAGCGCCTGCGCCAGCGCTGCGGAGGCCAACTACCTAATCACCCTGCAGCTTCCGGCCGACGGCACCACCTGTTCCGCAGACCGCCAGCCATTCCTGTGACCGATAGAGATACGATCTTTATCGGCGATTTATGTATGCCGTGAATGTCCTGTTCACGCCGCTGACTGATCCCGGCGACATGCGATCAGGAGCGGCCGCATGGTATGAGGCCAAGATGGGTTTTGGCCTCAAGGATGCGTCGTTGGGCTGCGGTGATGCGCCCGGCGAATTCGGGGTCGCGGGTTGCGGTGGATAGTACTTCGTCGATCATCGGGCCTAGGGTGGCCGGGTCGGCGGTCAGCACGATATCTCCTCCGGCGCGGAGGAACCGCACGGCGCGTTGTCCGGGTGGCACGGCGGCGACCTGCTTGGCCCGGCCGAGATCGTCGGACACGATCAGTCCCCGGTAACCGATTTTCTCCCGGAGCAAGGTAGTGATGATTGCTGCGGAGAAGCTGGCTGGCTGTTCTGGGTCGATTCTTGAATAGATCGCTGAGGACACCATCATCCACGGCGTTTCTGCCCCGGAGGCGCGGGAAAACGGCAGCAGGTCGGGGTCGGTCGCGGTGGTCTGCTCGTCCACCACACCGGATGAGAAGTCGGTGTTGTCCCGCACCCGGCCGAGGCCAGGGAAGTGTTTGACTGTGCTGACCACACCAGCGTCACGCATACCCCAGGCAAAAGCCAGGACGTGCTTGGAGACATCCTGCGGGTCGGTGCCATACGCTCGGTCGTAGCGGCCGATCGCCGCGTTGGCGGTGCCAAGCGCGGGGGACAGCACATCAGCCACCGGAGCAAGGTTGACGTTAAGGCCAGCGGCCCGTAGCTCTTGGCCCCAGCCGGTAGCGGCGGCCTGCAACACCTCCGGCTTCCACCTGCCCTGAACTTTGGCGCTGGGAATCTGGGAGAAGCCAGGCCCAGACAGGACTTGGACCTGGCCGCCCTCTTGGTCGGTGGCCACGAACATCCCGACCCCGCCGCTGGCGCTGGTTCCGCGTCGTTGGGTGGTGCCGGTGGTGGCGGCCGTGGCGACCACCCCCGCGGTGCTGCGGCCGACCAAAAATACCCCACCGGGAGCCAACCGCTCGATCACCGGCGAGAGCCCATCGGCTGCGGTCGCCGGTATGCCCAGCAAAAACAACTGACCCACTCGGACCCGCGGAGTCATCGTCTCCCAGGTGGCCTGCGTGCAGGAAACCAGCGCCGGTCGTGGCGGATCCGGTGGGCTGCCGGCACAGGACATCGCCACCGCACAGGCCGTCACCACACCGCCGATCTTGAGCTGTCGAAGCATCGCGATAGCTCAGCACAACCCCCAAGGCGAGGGGCCGGAGACCCACCACACCAAGCGATAGCAACTCCACACAGGTGCCTATGCAAGCCACCGCGGGCCCATGCACCGGCACGCTTCCGCCACCTCTGAGCAGGCCAGATGAGCTCGGCGGGTCGCATGATAAGTCTGGCCTGGTCGGGCCTCGTCTCATCTTTTGGAGAAGTTCAGGCGGGTACATTGACTGGTCCGAGGCGACGGGAAGCTCGAGCTGGGTGGGTAGCCCTTGGAAAGGTCGGCGGGATGCCAGGCTTAATGCATCTGTGCCTCGCGGCCCGCTTCTTGCTAGTTAGCGCGCGGGGCTGGGGCCGGTCACGGTGTGGGCGTCGGTCGCGGCGGTGCGGGGCTGGTCCGGTGGCACCGGTAGTAGCCGGCCTGCGCGGCGCCGACCGCGGTGCACGCTGCGAAGCGGGCGTTGGCCAGCTCCTGCTCCAGCTCGCGCTTGGAATACAGCCCCTCCCCCCGGCGCAGCAATGCACATTGGCGTCGTTGCCGCGGGATAGGAGTAAGCGTCGTCGAGCAGGTCGACTTCGCTTGGGACGCCTGACCGTAGCGGCAAGAGCGCCAACCGCCGCGATCGACATCCCGAGGGTACGGATTGGCACTGACAGACTCGGACGTCCGCAGGCCTCAAAAGGTGCTGTGAAGTGTCGCCAACGGCCAGATCGCCGTGGGGGGATGGTGAAGTGTGGCGGTCGTTAGGCCGGGCGTTGGTGAGGCGGGGCACGGGAGGTGGCGCCGGCGGCGGTGAGGATCAGACGGGCGGTGGCTTCGGCGGCGTGGTGGACGAGGTCGGGCAGCACGCTGGTGTAGGTGTCGGCGGTGAGCACGATGCTGGAATGGTCGAGCATTGTCTGCACGGTCTTGAGGTCGTTGCTGGCGGCCGGGGGCAGGCCGGCGTCGCGGACCGGGCGGTGGAACAGCTCGCCGAGCCGGTCGGGTTCGATCGGGTCTCCACGCTGGTTGGTGAAGACGGACCCGCCTACCTGGCCCTCGATGGCGGTGGTGGCGTAGGACGGTGACGGTGAGCCGGTCGAGCGCGATCATGCGAAGGCTGCCGGGGGTCTTGGTGTCACAGAGGGCCAGCTCGACACCGTGGTGCTGGAGTTGCTGGCAGACGACCAGCGCCCGTGCTGCAGGTCCACACCGCACCAGCGCAGTGCGCAGGCCTCGCCGCGACGCGGCCCGACCAGGGTGATCAGCCGGATCAGTGGGTAGAGGCGGTGATGGCGGATGTGGTGGGGAACTGCGCGCTCTGACTCAAACGCCGGCTGCGCCGGCTTGCGACAGCAGTCTTCAGCACAGCAGCATGATCATGTGGGGCGGCGTGGCTGGACGTCACGCCGTTTTCCCGTGTTCGTTAGCTCGGCGTCCGCGCGCGACGAAAGAGGCAACGCCACATGTTGGTCCTGCACGGCTTCTGGTCCACCTCGAACGGCTTGTGCCTGTGGTCCGAAGATTCCGATCTCACGGTGAAGAGCCCAAGCCAGGCGTTGCGCTCGGCCCGCCCGCATCCCTTCGCCGCACCCGCCGACGTGATCACCGGGATCCACGCGGGAAAGCCCGGCAGCGCGGTGCTGCTGTTACCGTCGTTGCGGTCGGCGCCGCTGGACTCGCCGGAGCTGATCCGGATTACGCCGCGCCCGGCACCGCAAAACCCACCAGCGCTGCTGCCGTGGACCGTTCCGGTGGTGTGCATCGATGCCGCGTCGGCGCTGACCGCTCTCGACGAGCCCGTCGTGGATGTCCGGTATGGCGCGTCCATCGCCTACCTCGCCGACCTAGCGGCCTTCGCGCGGGAGCTGGTCGAGCGCGGCCGGGTTCTACCGGCACTCGCCCGCGACGAGTGCGGGACCGTGGCCTTGTGGCGTCCGGTGGTGCAGGGTCCGGATGTCGTCACGCTGAACTCGCTGGTCACCGCGATGCCGCCGGTGTGCCGGGCCGAGCAGGGAGAACACGATGCCCACGAGCTGGCCACCTCCGCGTTGCGCGGCATGCTGGATGCGGCCGTGCGGGCGGCGTTGCCAGCAGGGACCGATCTGCTGCCACCCCGGCGCGGCCGTCGCCCACAACGTCTGCCCGCTACGGAGGCCTGGCTCACGGCGCTGACCGCTCCGAACGGCCGGTTCGAGGCGGATGCGGACGAGCTCGACAGGCTGGTTGAGTCGCTGCGGCCATGGGAGACCGTCGGGGTCGGCAAGGCGGGCCCGGCCAGGGCAACCTTCCGGCTCACCGAGACTGGGCCCGACGAGCCTGGGCGCGAGGAGACTGGGCGCGAGGAGACACCGGCCGGCCCGGGTTGGCGGCTGGAATTCCTGCTGCAGTCCATGGCGGACCCCAGCCTGCTGGTTCCCGCCGGGCAGGCGTGGAATGACGGTGGCAGCCTGCGCCGGTGGCTGGAACGCCCCGAGGAGCTGCTGCTGGCCGAGCTCGGCCGGGCCAGCCGGATCTACCCCGAGCTCGCATCAGGCCTGCACACGGCCCGTCCCTCCCATCTGGACCTAGATGCTGAGGGCGCTTACCACTTCCTGTCCACCGCTGCCCCGCTACTCGACGAGGCCGGGTTCGGAGTTCTGTTGCCGTCCTGGTGGGACCGGCGCAGCAAGCTCGGGCTCGCCATGTCGGCGTACACCCCGGTCGACGGGGTGGTCAAGAAGGAAAGCAAGTTCGGTCGTGACCAGCTGGTGGAGTTCCGGTGGGAGCTGGCGGTCGGCGACGACACCCTGACTGAGGACGAGATCGCCGCGCTGGCCGAGACCAAGGCGCCGCTGATCCGGCTGCGCGGCCAGTGGGTGGTGGTGGACCCCGAGCAGCTGCGCCGCGGGCTGGAGTTCCTGGCGCGCGAACCCACCGGGCGCAAGACCGCGGCCGAGATCCTCGCCTTGGCCGCCAGCCACCCCGAGGACCTCGACACCCCGCTGGAGGTCACCTCGGTGCGCGCCGACGGCTGGCTGGGCGATCTGCTCAGCGGAGCCGCGGCCCAGTCGCTGCAACCACTGCAACCCCCGCCCAGCTTCACCGCGACACTGCGCCCCTACCAGCAACGCGGCCTGTCGTGGCTGGTGTTTCTGTCCTCGCTCGGGCTGGGCAGTTGCCTGGCCGACGACATGGGACTGGGCAAGACGGTGCAACTGCTGGCCATGGAATGCTTGCAGTGCCACCAGGATCCCGGCACCGGACCGACGCTGCTGCTGTGCCCGATGTCGCTGGTCGGCAACTGGCAGCGGGAGGCGGCGAAGTTCGCTCCCGGCCTGCGGGTCTACCCGCATCACGGCGGCGCGCGGCTGCACGGCGATGCGCTGCGCGAACACCTCAAAGACACCGACCTGGTGGTCACCACCTACGCCACGGCCACCCGCGACATCGACGAGCTCGCCAGCCACGGGTGGCACCGGGTCGTGCTGGACGAGGCGCAGGCGGTGAAAAACAGCCTGTCCCGAGCGGCCAAGGCGGTGCGGCGGCTGGAGGCGGGTCACCGCGTCGCGCTCACCGGGACCCCGGTGGAGAACCGTCTCGCCGAGCTGTGGGCGATCATGGACTTCCTCAATCCCGGCATGCTCGGATCGTCGGAGCTGTTTCGCACCCGCTATGCGATCCCCATCGAACGGCATGGGCAGACCCAGCCCGCGCAACGGCTGCGCGCGATCACCCGCCCGTACGTGCTGCGTCGACTCAAGACCGACCCGGCGATCATCGACGACCTGCCCGAGAAGATCGAGGTCAAGCAGTACTGCCAGCTGACCACCGAGCAGGCCTCGCTGTACCAGTCGATCGTCGACGACATGATGGAGAAGATCGAGAACACCGAGGGGATCGAGCGGCGGGGCAACGTGCTCGCTGCGATGGCCAAGCTCAAGCAGGTCTGCAACCACCCGGCGCACGTGCTGCACGACCGCTCACCCATCGGCACCCGGTCAGGCAAGGTGATCCGGCTCGAGGAGATCCTGGAGGAGATCCTCGCCGAGGGTGACCGGGTGCTGTGCTTTACCCAGTTCACCGAGTTCGCCGAAATGCTGCTGCCGCACCTGGCCGCGCGCTTCGACCAGGACGTGGCCTACCTGCACGGCGGTACCCCCCGCAAGCGGCGCGACGAGATGGTGGCCCGCTTCCAGTCCGGGGAGGGTCCGTCGATCTTCCTGTTGTCCCTGAAGGCGGGTGGAACGGGGCTGAACCTCACCGCCGCCAACCACGTGATTCACCTGGACCGGTGGTGGAACCCGGCCGTGGAGAACCAGGCGACCGACCGCGCTTTCCGGATCGGGCAAAAGCGCACCGTGCAGATCCGTAAGTTCATCTGCACCGGCACCCTGGAGGAGAAGATCGACGACATGATCGAGGAGAAAAAGGCACTGGCCGACCTCGTGGTCACTGACGGCGAGGGGTGGCTGACCGAGCTGTCCACCCGCGACCTGCGCGAGGTGTTCGCGCTGTCTGCGGGAGCCGTCGATGAGTAACCGGGCCGGTAAAAACTGGTACGGGCCGCGGTCGCGCCCGCGCACCGTCGAGGGCGGGCTCAAGGCCCACAGCACCCGCGGTGCGATCGCGAAGACCTGGTGGTCCGAGCGATTCATCGAGGTGCTCGAAGGCATCGGCCTGGGTAACCGCCTCGCGCGCGGGCGAAGCTACGCCCGCACCGGGCAGGTGATCTCGATGGACGTGGGTCCCGGCTCGGTCACCGCCCAGGTGCAGGGCAGCCGGCCGCGGCCCTACCGGGTACGAATCGGGCTCACCGCATTCGGCAAATCCGAGTGGGCACAGGCCGAACGCTCTCTCGCCGGCAATGCCTGGTACACGGCCATGCTGCTGTCCGGCGAAATGCCCGACGACATCGAGGACGTCTTCGCCGGACTCGGGCTGTCACTGTTCCCGGCCACCGCGCGGGAGGTGTCACTGGACTGCTCCTGCCCCGACGCCGCGGTGCCGTGCAAGCACCTCGCCGCGACGTTCTACCTGCTCGCCGAGTCCTTCGACGCTGACCCCTTCGCCATCCTCGCCTGGCGCGGGCGTGAGCGCGAAGACCTGCTGGCCAACCTCCAAGCCGCCCGCTGCCCCGGTCCCCCAGCCGCCGACCGCGGCGAGCAGCCCAGCCGTCCACTGGCCGACTACCTCGACTCCTACTTCGCCCCACAGGCCCCCACACGCGCCCCGAGCCCGCCGGTGACCGCGTCCACAGCGCTGCTCGACCAGCTTCCCGACATCGCCCTCGCGGTGCGCGATCGTCCGCTGACCGAGTTACTCAGGCCCGCCTACCGCACACTCGGGCACAGTGGCAACCGAGAGTAACCGCACCAGGATCGAGTGGCGTTCATCCTCGCTCCGATCGCTGGCCGGGCGGACTCGCTGCTCGCAGGCCTATCGGATGGGGCCGCGAGAGGGGACATAGAGGCGCCCATGACAACGATTCCGCGGCATGGTGGGCGAGGTCGGGCAGCACGCTGGTGTAAGCGTCAACGGTGAGCACGATGCCGGAGTGGAGATCGGTATGGCCTCGAGGCCGTTGCCGGAACTGGGCGCGCCGTGGCGCAGATCATGCAGTGGGATCGGCGGCAGGTCGGCGTGAAGACCGTATAGCTGCCCGCGGTTCTTGCACACGGCAAAAGTCAGCACATTACCCTGCCAGAAGATCGCTCGGCGATGACGAGCAAGAGTCTGTAGGCAACGCCAGGATGGTCGTGCCGAAGCTTGGGTGTAATGCACGCATTTTGCAAAGTTATGCGACAATCCCTTCGATCTTGCGACCCATCTCATAACTGCGTATATGCGTTCTGGAAGATCTATGCCGGGCTCATATCGGGCTCCGCTGTTTTGTGCGAACACGACACTGCCCGACACTACCCGACACCCTAAACCAGCAAAGATAGCCGCTGACGTACATTTACCGGCCTTAACCACCATTACCCGGCACTACGCGACACTCGGAACAGCAAATTTTTAATCCGCGGGCGTCACTACCTGCGACTAACCCCACCAGCACCAGTTTTCGCTGGTAGAGGACGTGTACGTAGTGGTCGAGGCCCGTGGGACACACACCCTGCTCCGATCGTGGCACCGACGGGCGACGGACGTCCCAGTGGCACAACCGCAGTGGTTGCATTCGCCAGCGATCAGTAAGGCCCGGGAGTGGTCATGCCCGGGCCGACAACCTGCCCATACTGTTGGAGCGGTCACTGCTGATCAGTGGGTCGACGACCTTGAAAGCGAGCGACCCGCGAGGGTCCGGGGGTTCGAATCCCTCCGCTTCCGCCACCCTTGACCAGCGTCAACGCCGGGCGTGATGATCGTCTGTGCGGATCCGTTCTAGGTAGTGGTTGCATTTCTGGTTGCATTTGCGCCGCTGTGCACGCAGCTGGGTCACCGTCGGACGGTTCTGGTGAGGGGCCCCTGGTTGGCTCCCAGAGCAGCCCACCGACGCGTTGGGCAACGTCGTGCCGGATGGTGGCGGTGATGTGCTGGTAGCGCGCGGCCATTGCGGTGTTGGACCATCCCATCACGCCCATGACGGTGCGTCCGGCGACACCTAGCAGGAGGAGCACTGTCGCGGCGGTGTGCGGGGCGTCGTGTAGCCGACGCTCGGCCACGCCTGCGCGGGCGATGAGCTGTTTCCATTCGTGGTGATCGGTTCGCAGGTTGAGCGGTTGGCCGGTTGGGGTGGTGAACATATAGCCGGTGTCGTGCCACAGTTCGGCGGCCGTGGCCCGTTCGCGGTCCTGTTCGGTGTGGTGTCGTTGGAGCAGGGTCACCAGTTCGTCGGGGAGGCCGATGATCCGGTTGCCGGCTTTGGATTTCGTGGGGCCGGTGTCCTCGCGCAGGGGTATGCGTTGCGGACAGTGCCCGCCGTGTTTGTGGCCGCGGGGGGTGGCGCACCCGTGTTTCCATTTCGGTCGTAGCCGGTTGCGGCGCACGGTGAGTGCGCGGGCTATCTCGTCGATGTCTGACCACCGCAACTCGAGTGCCTCGCCTTGGCGCAGGCCCAGCGCGAGTGCGATCGTAGCGACGATGGTGTTGAGCCAGTGGTTCAGCCACTGCTCGACCGTCCATGTTTGCCCGGGTTTGCGAACCTTGCCCTCGTCGACCTGCCCCTGATCCTCACTAGCGATCCCGCGGTGATCAAGGCCCGGCTCCGGGCCCGTGGCGGGCACAGCCGCTTCGAGCGGGCTGCGGACGATAGCGAACGGGAGTCCGCGCTCTACGCTCGCGCCGTGGCCGACCTGCTGGAGGCGGGATGGCCGGTGCAGACCCTCGACTGCACCGCCGAGGGTTCCGACGTAATCGCTGCCAGGATTGTGGCCCTCATCTACCGTGTCGTTGGCGAAAAGAGCCTGGTATGCCCCTGAGTGTGATCACCGTCAACGTCGGCGCTCCCTCGCCTGCGCGGGCACGTCGGCAACTTGAGTGGCTTGCCGCACGGTCAGAGGACATCTTTGTGCTCACCGAGACCAAGGCCACCCCCGGCAGCCAGCTGCTGGCCGAGGCATGTACCGCGGCGAACTACTCGGTGACCTTCCCCACCCACGACCCCGGCGAACTCGGTGTCATGATCGTCAGCAAGGTCGCCACGACCCCCGATCCGCTCACCGGAGCACTCAGCTACCTACCGGCCCGCGCGGCCGGGGTCCTCGTCGCCACCTCGGAGGGGCCGTTGCGGGTGCTCGGCGCCTACGTCCCCTCGCGGGATGCGACGCTGGAAAGGACCGAGCGCAAGAAGCGCTGGATTGAGGGTTTCCACACCGCCCTGGAGGCCACGGACTCCGGCGTCCCGGTGCTGCTGCTGGGGGATCTGAACGTCTTAGAACCTGGTCACCAGCCTGACCACCACCAGCAGTTCGCGCCGTTTGAGTACGACTTTTACCGCGCTCTCACCGATCGGCACGGCCTGCGCGATGCGTTCCGGTACCTGCATCCTGATCGGATCGAGCACAGCTGGGCGCGAAGGCCCGACCTCGGCTACCGCTGCGACCATGCCCACTGCTCTGCCCAGCTGCTGGCTCTGCTGCACGGCTGTGACTACGTCCACCAGAGCAGGGACGTCCTCCCGGACGGATCGCGGCTGACCGATCACTCTGGACTCGCCGTGCGCCTAGCCACGACGCCGAGGGCGCCGCTGCTAACCTCTGACCCCGCCATGGCGGCACCCAGCGAGCCCGGGTTGGAGCCAACCCTGTTCTGACCGGGTCTTTTCGTGCTGGCCGCCATCTGAAGACCAGCACAAAGGATCTGTCTGCATGTCCGCCACCCGGGTGGTCCCGCGGCTCGGCGTTGGTGGTCCGCCACCGAACTTCGGACCTGCCCCGACAAGCTCCTGCCGGGCAACCTCGCCGAGCTGCTTGACAACCTCCTCAATGACCGGCTCGGCGACCGGCCCCTGATGCTGGTCGGCTGACCACTTCGCCGACCGGATCGGCCGAGGCGGTGATCTCGGCGTGCTGGCGGGCTTGGCGCAGCGCCGGGACTCCTCCTCCCCGACCAGATCCCCGGACTGCTCGACTGTGCCCACCGGGTCCTGAAGATCCTCGACGCCCTTACCGGCTAACGGGACGTCGCCATTTCGACCGGTCCAGGGGACGCTGGAGCAGGCTCGCTGGGCTCGAATTCCTTGACCGGCGGCGCCTGTCAACCCGGCCACCCGGCCGCGCACCCGCACGATCACCACGTCCAGAATCGGCCTGTGTAGGCACAGATCCAGACGCCCCGAGGTGGAAGACGGCGACGCACACAGAGTGCGAGGGTGCTGCGGCGGTGCGGAACACTCGCAGGGCCCGGACGAACTGGGCCAGTCCGAGAGCGGACCGCTGGAGTCTCGAACGCGGATCCACCGCAGCTCCTGGCTGCCCCCCGCTTCTCCATGAACAGCGGCGGTGCACGGTCAGCTCGGCGGTACCGACCGGGGCCGATCGACCGCATGACTACGCGGTCATTCCTCGTCGACCTCGGGGAACCGGGAACCGTGGAAGGTCAGTAATAGTGCCGTCGGCCGCCGACGGCGTACCCGATAGCTCCCAGCAGCTCCAGGATCACCCCGACCACTATCAGGATGATCCCGAGAGTCCACAGAATCGGAATCGCGAGCAAGTATGCTGCGATCAGCAAGACAATACCAAGAACGATCACAACGCCTCCTCGAGTTCTGCCTGGCCTTACCCAGGACCCCTTTACAGTGTTCAGTCTTTATTCGGCAGCCCCGAGAGCGGTCATGGCTGCTGCGGTACTGCGGTGACCAATCGGGAGATCACCCTCCCAGACCACAGACCAGATGCGGTCAAGCTGGGGTGACACGCCGCAGACGGCGAAGCTGGTCGCTTGTCCAGCGGTGGTGTGGCCGGTCTGGGTGAGTAGGTCCAGGCCCCGGGCGGAGCAGAAGGTCATCCGGGCCAGGTCGACGAGGAGATGGGCAGGGTGGTGGTCGAGACTGTCGCCGAGCGCGGCCTGCAGGATCGGCAGGGTGCACAGGTCGACCTCACCCTCCACCTGCAGCACGATGATCTCACCCGCAGCGCAGAGCACTGACTCTGTGCTACAGCAAAAGGAACACCCGGCAGGAAGATCGTTGATATCGCCGGTGGTGACTGCGCGGTGGGGGATATCTTCCGCCCCGAGGTGTACTAGCTGCATCGACTTTCACCCACCCTCTGGCAGACGCATGAGGCGTCGCCGGGGTCCGGGGCTACCTCAACAACGGTACAGATCCGTCGCCCGGACCCACACCGCTCTGGGAGTGACAGCAGGATCCCGGTTTGGATCCTTACCGGAACGACGCCGGACGCCCGGACATCATCATCGTGGGCTGATCTACAGCGACTCCACCGGTAGCCCCTTTTTCCCTTTGCTGGCCCGGCAATCGCACCTTCATCCGAACCTCCCGGCGCCGACGGTGTCGGCGAGACTTCGAGCACACCGTTCAGTCGCACTTTTCAAGAAGCTGAACGTTGTCTCGGTGACCGCGGTTGGGCTACCTTCGGACCCCCACGCTGCGGAACTCAACGCCGGGTCTCCACTGGGTTGCGCTGTTATCCGGTTCGTCGTTGATTTTCCTGTCGGGTGTCCCGTTTCGGGCTTCATGTCTCGCCGGGCCGGCACCAGTACCAGCAGCCAAGTGTGTTGATGGGTCAAAACGGTGGCTTTCGGGCTCGGTGCGCGCGCTGACCTCGGAAGTGCCGGGCTCGCCCAGCTTTGGAGTTGGGATTCCAGGTAGGTCGCCAAGCGAGCACGATACTCGCGTTCGGAGGCGCGAAGTTCGTCGATCTTCTTTCCAGGATGCGCTTCTAATGATTAATTACACCGATGATCTCGGGTGTTTGCGCGCCGCATCGTGTTCCAACGTCACGGCCTGGTCATGGGCCTGCCGATCCAGGGTCTCGGCCGTAGTACGCGCCTCGTTGAGCATGGTCTCCGATTCCGGCGCGTTCGAGGATCGCCCAGACCGTCTGGGTTCTCGCCAGCGAGGCGCAGAATCACCCTGCGCAGCGATGGTGACGAGGGCGGGCGTCCGGACCGCTGGCGCTTGCCGGTCCACGTCGTCTGACCAAGTCGACATGCCAGCGCAGGAGCGTGCCAGGGGATGATGAACAGGGTCTGGTGACGAGCGTTGGGAAGTAGCCGGGCCAACGCGCTGAGGAAGGCGCGGTCTGCCCAGGATGGTCGAGGACGGCCGACCTTCCGACGCAAGACGTTCACCTGGTGGCGCAGCATTAGGATCTCCGCAGTCTTGGACACCTCCGACCGCGCGAGGAGCGCGATCCAGGCGCTGAGCTGACAGAAACATCAGGTACACCAGTCGCAATGTCGCGAACGTCGATCATGCCGAACGGAAACCGGATTCACATCCCCGCAGGTCAGCCGTGTGGCCGAATATCGGGCACCCACATGGATGACGGGCTGCTGGATGTGGTGGCCATCGGGCTGCGGACCATCTTTGGATGGCTGGCGGTGACCGCGCGGGTGTTGACTCGCCACTGCCGTGGCCGCCGGACAGTGCAGCACCGGCAAGGTCGCACCGTCATTATCAGCACGGAGTCTCCACAGCTGGCCCAATTCGATGGCGATCCGGTGGGTGAAGTGCGGAGGTTGCGGATGCGCGTTGATCGGGGCGCCCTGCTGGTGCGCGTCTAGCCTGACTCGTTGCGAGAATGGAGACCATGGCTGAGACACCTGGGGGGTCCGCTGACCGCCGTCCGCGGTGTCCCTGTCGTCCGTCTTCTCCTTCCGACCTTGGGTTCGTGCGCAAGCCCATGGTGCGCTGGCTGGATCCCCACCAACTCGTCGACACCACTGTCCGGGTGCTGCTGTCAGGCATGTTCAGCTCCTACGCCGACAGCCGGGAATTACAGGCGCGGGAGCCAGCCGAGGTTCCAGACCACTCTGGCGAAGCCGATCTGTGGTTGGACTACGTGGCCGACGTGGGCGATGGGTGGAACTCGACTTATACCGTGGCCATGCTTTTGGCTACTGACGAGCTTAAGCTCAACTGGGACGGTGAGACCTACTCCACCGAGCGGGGGCGGATCCTGGTCATGGGGGGCGACCAGGTGTATCCGGTGCCCAACGCCGCGGAGTACGAAAACCGCATGCTGGGTCCGTACCAGGCGGCGCTGCCGTGCGTTCTCGGAGAAGGTCCTGAGCTGTTTGCCATTCCGGGAAGCCACGACTGGTATGACGGACTGGTCAACTTCACCAGCGTCTTCTGCCGCAACCATTGGATTGGTGGATGGAAAACGCGCCAGCGCCGCAGCTACTTCGCGGTCAAGCTCCCGAATGGCTGGTGGCTGTGGGGCATCGACATCCAGTTCGGGGCTTACATCGACGAAACTCAACTGCAGTACTTCACTGCTGTCGCCGCCGATCAGGTGCAGCCCGGAGACCAGATCATCTTGTGCATGGCCAAGGAGGTCGAGAGCGGCCGTAAACAGGAGGAAATTCATTCCGACCGGGATGTGGAGTACCTCGAGCGCGAGGTCATTCAGCCCTGTGGCGCCCAGCTGTTGCTGTACCTCAAGAGCGGAAGGCACCACTACGCTCGCTACGAGGAGGAAGATGGCACCCGCCAGCACATCACCTCGGGCGGTGGCGGCGCCTTCTTGCACCCCACCCACAGCCTCCCCGACCGTATGGAGCTGCCCGGCGCGGAAGGGGCCATCACCTATCGCAGAGCGGGCACCTATCCCTCTCCGGCGGTATCGAAACGGCTGAGGAAGCGAATTTGGCTGCTTGCTGCCTACAATCTTCCCCTTGCCGCCGTGTTCGGCGCCGTTCAAGTGCTGCTGGGGTTCATGCTGGGATTGCATCTCGGAGACCGCCACGTCTCGCTTGGCCTGGGCGACTTGGTTGGGGCTGTGTGGGAGAGCCCGACGTCCTTCCTCCTCATTCTGCTCATGATCGGGTCCCTGGCCGGGATGGTGCGCTTTGCCCACGAGGCGAGCGGCGTGGGGCGATTGATGCTAGGAATGGCGCATTCGATGCTGCAACTCGCGAGCGTGGCCGGGGTCATGATGGCCGCCTCTTGGCTGTCGTCGGCCTTCGGGCTTGCCGGCGTGTGGTCCTTGATCGCCTTCCTCGGCCTGGTCGGCTTGCTGGGTGGCTTCGGGGGAATAGTGGGGCTGTCGGGGTATCTCTGGGCCACCAACTGCCTTGGCCTGCACGGAAATGAAGGGTACGCACCCCTGCACCACCAGGACCTCAAGCATTTCCTCCGTCTGCACATCGGAGCTGACGGTGTCCTGACGGTGTACCCGATAGGCGTCGACCGGGTCGGCCGGAAATGGACACTGTGCCCGGACGCCCCTGCACATGCTCCCTGGTTCGCCCCAGCTGGATCTGAGCCCGAGCCGCATCTTATCGAAAAGCCAATCACGATCAGTGGTCAACCAGGCCCGGCAAACTCCGAGACTGACCCACAGCACATACCCTCATCATAAAACAATATCGTGCAATGAGATCATGGGCGAACCTAGTCCCCACCAGAAGAATCCCCATAGTTGGTGTTGTTGTTGTCGTACGAATGGATCTAATCGGGGAGCATGTCAACGGAGTAAATAAAACGGGTGCCACAGCCCGCTCATGCTGGCAATGGTAACGAGGTGCAGATCAACCAGTCCGGGGCCTCGTCGCGCGCACTGTGAGCCGAACCTGAACGAGGTACAACACCCCCGACCAGAGGTACAACGTGACGCCCCATCCGGTGAAAGCCACCGCGCACGCACGGGCCACCACCTGCAACCAACCCTGCACATTGTCGGCTAGCAGTAGCAGCGGGAAGGCATAGAGCAGGCAGAGAGTGGCGGCCTTGCCCAGATCATGCACCTGCAGCGGACCGTAGCCATGTCGAAGCAGCACGGGCAACGTCAAAGACAACACCACATCCCGGCCGACCAGCACCGCCACCACCCACCACGGCAGGATGCCGCGCAGCCCAAACGCCAGCAGAGTGCTCAGCGTGTACAACCGATCGACCGCGGGGTCGAGCAATGCGCCCCACCTGCTGGACTGGTGCAGCAAGCGGGCCAACTTGCCGTCCAGCCAGTCCGTGAGGCCCGACAGCGCCAACACGAGCATGGCAAGCAGATCGTAATGCGGACCGAGCAGCAACCACAGAAACAGCGGGACACCGGCCAACCGCAGCAGACTCAACACGTTGGGCACGGTGAGCAGCCGGTCAGCCGGATCCGACCCCTCCGGCTGCGCATGACTCGGCTGCACCTCGGGCCCTCCTGATCCCACCCGGCTAGCGGAGGGTGCGGTCTCCGCACCCAGCGTCCCATATCAGGGTGTGGCCAAGATAAGCCCCTGAAACCGCCATGAGTTGATCTTCGATTGAGTTTCCACTCCCAAATAGGGTCGCCACTGGTAAGTCAGGAACCACCTGCCCACCGTCCCTTAGAAAGTGCGGCGGCAACCCTGCCGCACTGTCCTCCCCTGGATAGGCCAGCCTGATCAACGCTCATCCGCGGAACCGCAGGAGACCCCATTTCACCGCGAAATGCGCGGCCCCACAAGGCCATCAGATGCTGAGACGGAAACCGAGACGGGCGCCTGAAGCTAGATCCAGCTCGAAGCCGCCCGAGATGCGCTGATCATCGGTGCCGACGATCCGGATCAGGCGAACACCCGAGATCCGGAACCAGTCCACAACAGCAACCTTTCGGCCGCTGCCACACTGGATTCGGCGAGCAGCGTTGTCCCATCCGGCCATGTTCAGCGCGATCCGACGGACCGGCACTGCGACTGCCTCAATTAGAGTGCGGTGAGCTCGACGGCGGGTGAGGGATTCCAGAAGTCGGCTTGCGCCGCTGACCAGGGAGATGGGTGTGGTCAGCCGTCGGGGCAGATCGTGGCTTGTGTCGTTGCGTCTGCTGTACCTGGTCTTTGTGCGGCTGCTGAACCTGCTGTTGTTGTTCGGCCGCTCGTCGACGTCCAAGGACGTCGAGCTCCTGGTACTGCGCCATGAAGTCGCTGTCTTGAGGAGAGCGAATCCGAGGCCTCGTCGGACTGGGCGGATCGAGCAATCCTCGCCGCGCTCGTCTCCAGGTTGCCGCAGATGCTGCGGGCGCATCCCGTGGTCACACCGGGCACTCCTGCGCTGGCATCGTCGCCTAGTCGCCAGGAAATGGACCTATCCACATCGCCTCGGACGCCCGCCCGTCTCCGACGCCGTAACCGTGCTGATCAAGCACAGGGACAGGAAGAATCCCAGCTGGGATACCAGAGAATCCAGGGCGGGTTGCTCAAGCTCGGCCACCGCGTCGGAGCGTCCACCATCCGCCGCGTCCTGCAGCGGGAGCGTATACCGCCGGCTCCGGTCCGGGACACCGACACGTGCGCTGAGCGCGGTCCGTGGGGAGTTGACCCGTCTGGAGGAGCTGCTCTGCGCCGGGCACCACCCGGTCTTCGACGTTACTACCGAGTGACCCACGCGGTGGCCAACGGCACCGCACTCGTGCCTATATGCAGCCTCGGGCAAGCGATAGCAGCGCCGATGGCGCTGAAATCACGAAGTTAGATTGTCTATATTTGCTTGTCGGGGTCGCAGGGAAACGTCCAGCGCGGGACTTTAATCCGAGGAGATCTTCACACGGAGGCGATGACCGCGCCGTTACAACAGTGGGTCTGGAGGTCGCTGAAAACCAGGATCGTCAGGGGACGCATGGGTCGCGCTAGGGCCGGTGACGGTGACGGCCTAATGTAGGGATATGTTCTCGGCTCGTGGCGTGGTGATCGTTGCTGACAGGTGGTAGTCGGCGACACGGCGAACGGTAGCTGTTAGCCAGGCCCGGTTGCTAACCCAGCCACATGAGCATTTGGCTTGATGATCATGGCCTGGAGTACTGTCCGAGGATGATGAGACCCTCTCTATTGTGATGGTGTGACCATTCATAATGCTGTCTCCTCTACGGGCATTGCGGTGCGTTCGCGTTCCTCACGATTTTTGAATAGTCCCTGCAATGGGGATGTCATCATGCTGGGGGGCGGGTTCGGAGCTCGTCGAGCAGCTGGTCGCGCAGCGTGAGATCGGCGGCGGCCAGAGCGATCAGGGCTCGTACCAAGTCGCCCTTGGAGACCCGGCGGCCGAGCAACCGGCGGATGTCCAGGGCGAGCTGGTCGAAGTCCGTGGCGGCGTCGGGCTCGAGCAGAACGGTGAACTTGCTGGGCGGGGGCGCTTCGGCAGGCCGGCGGATCACGGGCTGTCCTTTCAGCGCGGTGAGCACGCGGTCGTAGCCTTGGGTCGGCGGGTGGTGTCCTGGGCCAGGACATGACTCACGGTTGCGTGGGCAGCGGGCGGGTGGCGCGGGCACGGTGTAGCAAGGCGGCGACCACGGCGGTGGTGGAGTCTTCCTGGCCGGCGAGCCAGCGCAGGGTGTGCCGTTCGTAGTCGCTGAGGTCGAGGCCCTCCAGGGGTGTGAGCAGCGCGGCAAACCCGTCGGCGCACCGACGGTTCCACCACTGGTGAATGGCTTCGTTTACCTCTGCTCGCCAGTGGGGTCGTGTTGGTCATAGGGCGGCCGGGCCCGCGATGGCGCGCTGCTGATCGGTCCATGAACAGTCTGGTGCATCATGCCTACATTCTGCCGTCAAACCGTCAAACCGTCAAACCGTCACTTTCGCCACGCCCCAACACGAGCGCTGACCATCATGATCGACTGTGCCCTGCGTTACTGCGGTCCGTCCTCGTTGTCCAGCTGGGAGCCCGCAGCGAAATAGACGGGCCGTTGAGCGTCTCTGCGGCGCCCTTGGCCGGTCCCAGCGTGACCTACCACTGAGCGGTGGAGCCCGCACCCGGTCGGGCCGACAACTGTCGTCAGCGCGGCCGGATGCTGGCCCACCTGGTGTACCGGGGGCGGGCACCGTGCGTGCTTTGACCTGGCTGGCTCGTCGTTATCCCGGGCGGTTATCGCCTTGTGTTACCCCGGCCGCAGAGATGCTGGTCGGCAAAGCCTCTTGCTTGCTCAAGGTGGCTGGCATGGTCAGGCGGCGGCCAGAGACGGTCGACCACCGACAGGCAGAGGCAGCACGTTCGCGGCCGTCAGCTCCACGGGCGGGGGGGCTGGCTGGATGGCATACCTGATGAGTTAGCGGAGGTCGGACTCGCTGCGCTGACAGTCCAGGCACAATCGTGCCTGGGGAATGACCTCCAGCACGGCGAGGGGGATGTCCGCGTGGCAGGCGTGGCAGCACCCGTAGTGCCCGGTGATCATGCTGGCCAGGGCCAGCTCGATGTCGGTCATCGCTTGCCGGGCCCCGTTGGCCACCAGGGCGGCTACCTCGTGTCGGGCTCGGCCGGCGTCGGTGTCCGCGGCATCGGTGTCCGGCGCCCTGCCGTCGGTTACCCGCAGCTTGATGAGCTGTTCGAGCCGGAAGGCGCGCTGCTCGAGCAGCATCCCTCGCAGGGTGGAAAGGTGCGGCGCGAGCCGCTCCTGGGGGTGCCGGTGTCGACCGGTGGGCTGGGTGTGTGTCTGGGCCGCATGGCTTCGCGGCATGGTGATCTCCATGTGGGCTTCGGAAAGGTGGACGAGGCTATGCCTCGGCCAGCGCCATCGCTTCGCAATAGGGATCAGAGGTCAAAAGATCGGGATTCTGGTGGCGATCGCGCCCGCTGTCGGCGCACCAGGCCCGCGTGCCCCGCGGCGAGCGGGCCCCAGCTGCCGAGTCCGCTGGTGGGCAGACGGATCGCCGGATGAGGAGCTGCATGTGCGGGCCGAGCGGCGGCTTGGCCCCGATGTGACGAGGACCGCGGCGGGCGGGGCTGTGTCGGCATCGGGTTTTATGTCGCCGATGTTGCCCGGCGCTCTCAGTTGCGGAGGATCCAGAACAGCGTTGCTTCGGATGGCCCGAGGTTGCGCCAGCCTTCGATGGTTGTCGCGTCGATCAGTAGGACTTCGCCGCGTCGCAGGACCGGGCGGCTGTTGGTGAGGATGACCTGTACGAGGCCGTGGGCGACCGCGATCAGCTCGGCGCCTTTGTGGGTG
>DATNDR010000051.1:0-46268 GCA_035606945.1 Pseudonocardiaceae bacterium | reverse complement strand
CGACGTCCGCGAGGTGCCGCCGGTAGGGCCGCCGATCGTGTGCATGGGCCGACCATCGGGGTGACCGGCCAGGCCGGGACCGCGCAGGAGCACGAGGCTGCCCTCGTCGGCCTGCCAGGTCTGGATTGGGTCGCCGGCCCGGTTGCGGCACAGTGTGAACGGCGCCGACCCGGCAATCGTGACCACAGCGACGAGCTGAGCGAACCGGCGCTGGTCGCGATGCGGCGTGATGCCCAGCGATCCGGGCTGATAGCGCTGGATTGCGACCTCGTTCGGTACCCACTCCGGCACCCCGTGCCGGTGGACCTGACCGACCAGCTCGTCGCACAGACCGGCCAGCACCGGGTACCGCGGGTTGAGCCGCTCGACGGGGATCTCGAAGGATTCGGCCTGCTGCCGGACCTGCCCGATCACCGGAGCCACCGGCGCATACGGTCCGTTGCCCAGCTCGGCCGCCAGCTCCTCACAGCACGGCTGGTACACGGCGCCAGCGGCGAATGCCGCACCCTGCTCGGTGACCTCGCGCAGCAGCGTGGACCATGCCACGCCGCTGGCCAGCACGGCCATGCTTCAGTTCTTATCCGGAGCCCAGTAAGCGAGCATCTCGGCGAAGGTCTCGAAGGCGGGCGCCGACACGCCGTACGGGGCCTCCAGATGGACGCTCAGCGGGTAACCGAGGTCGGCGACGCCGTCGATCACCCGCTTGTACAGGTCGAGCATGAGCTTGCGCTTCTGGTCGGGCCCGCTGTCGGCCAACCTCCTGACCATAGCCTGCTCGTTCGCGACTACATCGTTGCCCGGATCCTGGATCAGCCAGTTGATCAGGCCCACCTTGTTCTCGAACTTCGGGACGAATCCGAACGACAGCAAAATCTCCGGCCGGTGCTCGGTGCGCGCAGCGAAGTCGGTCAGGAAGCCGACGATCGCGTCCGAGTACAGCAGCTGAGTCATGCTGAAGGTGGCGCCCTGGTTGCACTTGAAGGTGAACCGGCCGTGCTCGCTGTCGCGGGTCGGGATGAGGATCACCCCGCGGTGTTTCACCAGCTGGTCGTACAGTGACAGGGCGTCGGTCGGGGCGACCCCTGAACCCTCGCCGTCGTTCATCGTGCGGGGAACGCCGACGAAGATGATGCCTTCGATCCCGGCGGCCCGCAGAGTGGTGAGCCGCTGACGCAGCGCCGGCTCGTCCATGAATGCGCTGACCTGCGTGCACAGCCCGTTCACCCCTGGCAACTCCGGTGCGATGGCCGACCAGAACTCGAGCACGTCGAGCTTTGGTTTCATCTCGACCGGCCGGTCGTCCTCCTCCGCGATCAGTCCAGGAATCATCACATGCCCGATGCGCCCTTCGATACCGAACTGTCTGGACAGCTCGAGCACCTTGTGCGCCTCGTCGAGGGCCCGCTCCCCGCCGTGCTCTACGTTCGGCGGGACGAGCTCGAGCGCGATGGTGTTGAGGGTCAAGTGACGTTCGGACACCCGTGTCCCCCTTCGCCGCGGCGGGTGGAAAGTGGCCACGAATCTCGCTCCGCCCGGGAATGCCACGATACAGAACTGTCTGCCTTGCCGTCGAGATTGCCGCCCTAGCGCCGAGGTCGGATCAGGCGACGTCGAACAGATGCTCAGCGCGCTGACCGGCCGGATGAGCTTCGGTAAGGGTATGCGTGCTGTTGAAGACGTAGATACCAGCTGCATGGCTGAGGCATCGCGTGGCGTCGGCGGCGAGGGCCTCAGCGCGCTGCAGGTGTGGTGTGACGGTGCCCCACGCCGCCCAGCGATCCCGGACGGCCGCGGTCAGCTCTCCGAGGTGGCAGGCGATCCGAGCCAGATCGCGGACCAGCGTCAGGGTGTCCTCACCGCTCGCAGTCATCGGTAGCGCGGCCGCGGTCGCCAGCGCTGCTGCTGCCGCATCGATCGGAGCATTGATCGCAGTTTCCATAACACGTCGCCACCCAAGGGTTCACTCAAGGGTTCACTCAAGCCATGCACTTGGACAGAGGTGGCGTCACAGCGGCCTGATACACCCGCGGCCCTACTCCCATTCGATGGCGCCGCCAATTCGCAAGCCCATCCGTCGTTACAGGCGACTACGCCGCCAGCTCCTCGTGGAGCCCGCTCCCACGCCGGCTTGCTGGAGCGCAAGGCACAGCAGCCCAGCGGCGATGAAGGTGATCACGTTGAGCGGCCCGTAGCCGGCTCCGATGAGGGCGAGCACCAGTGCGATGGCGAACAAGATAGCGGCGACGACTGCGAACATGGTGGTCTCCTTAGGCGGTCCAGCTGTTTGTGCCGGGCAGGCGGGTCCACCGATTCATGCTCGCACCGGTCCGGACTGCTCGCATGTCAAGCGTCACCAAACGGAAAAGTCATACTTATTCCCACTCGATGGTGCCGGGCGGTTTGCTCGTCACGTCGAGTACCACCCGGTTGATGTCGGGCACCTCGTTGGTGATCCGGCCGGAGATGCGAGCCAGCACGTCGTAGGGCACCCGTGACCAGTCCGCAGTCATCGCGTCCTCGCTGGACACCGGGCGCAGCACCACCGGATGACCGTAGGTTCGCCCGTCGCCCTGTACCCCGACGCTGCGAACCTCGGCCAGCAACACGACCGGGCACTGCCAGATGTCGCGGTCCATCCCGGCCGCGGTGAGTTCTTCCCGGGCGATCGCGTCCGCGGCGCGCAGTGTCTCCAAACGTGCTGCGGTGACCTCGCCGATGATCCGGATCGCGAGACCCGGTCCGGGAAAGGGCTGCCGATGCACGATCGTCTCCGGTAGCCCCAGCTCCAACCCCACCCGGCGGACCTCATCCTTGAACAGCGCACGCAGCGGCTCGACCAGCTCGAATGTCAGATCTTCAGGCAAGCCGCCGACGTTGTGATGACTCTTGATGTTTGCGGTGCCCGACCCGCCACCGGATTCCACCACGTCCGGGTACAACGTTCCTTGCACGAGGAACCGGATTTCCTGACCGTGCTTGCCGGCCTCTACTGCCACATCCCGGGCTGCGGCTTCGAAGACCCTGATGAACTCGCGTCCGATGATCTTTCGTTTCTGCTCCGGGTCAGCCACCCCGGTCAGCGCGGACAGGAACCGCTCCCGGGCATCGATGGTGATCAGCCTGACTCCCGTCGCGGCCACGTAATCCCGTTCCACCTGGGCCCGCTCACCGGCCCGCAACAGGCCGTGGTCGACGAACACGCACGTCAGCGCATCCCCGACGGCCCGGTGCACCAGCGCCGCGGCGACCGCGGAATCCACCCCGCCGGACAGCCCGCAGATCAACGCTCCACCCCGAGTCTGGGCCCGGATCGCGGTGACCGTGTCGTTGATCACGTTGGCAGTGGTCCAGCTGGGTCGGATGCCGGCGACCTCGTGCAGGAACCGGCGCAGCACCTCCTGGCCGTGCGGCGAGTGCACCACCTCGGGGTGGTACTGCACCCCGGCCAGCCGCCGCTCGATGTCCTCGAAGGCCGCCACCGGGGAACCCGCCGACCGCGCGGTGACCGTGAAGCCATCCGGAGCGGCGGTGACGGCGTCGCCGTGACTCATCCATACCGGACCTCGCGCGGGTAGCTCGCGGTGCAGCACGCCGCCGCCGCCGAGCACCTGCAGATCGGTGCGCCCGTATTCCCGGGTGCCGGTGCGTTGCACGGCGCCGCCCAGCGCGTCCGCCATTGCTTGGAACCCGTAGCAGATTCCCAGCACCGGCACCCCGGTGCCGAACAGCACCGGGTCGATGCGGGGCGCGCCGTGCTGATACACGCTGGCGGGACCCCCCGACAGCACGATCGCTGCGGGCTTGCGGTCCAGAATCTCCGCCGGGGGGGTGCTGTGCGACACCACCTCCGAGTACACCTGCGCCTCGCGAATCCGGCGAGCGATCAGCTGCGCATACTGCGCCCCGAAGTCGATGACCAGCACGAGCGCGCCAGGCGACAACATAGTGAAAGCGTAGGTGGATTGCGCCACGGATCGTAACCGGGCGTCGATGTGCGGGTCACCATTCCCTACACCGCGGCACACGTCCGACCCGGATGAACCCCCGCCGTTCTGAGGACGTCACCAAGTGCTTACGGGTGCAGCAGCCGCAGTGCTGTAGGAGCGTCCGGCGGCACGATGCGCCTACACGGCTGGATGGGATTCTGGCGCTGGTAGGCCTCACCCCGGGCAGGGCGTGAATCGCGATCGCCCTTGTTGGGCCACATGCCGAAGGCTCGCTCGGCCAGCACGGTGATGGTCAGTGCCGGGTTGACCCCGAGATTAGCGCTGATCGCCGAGCCATCCACCACCGACAGGCCCGGGTAACCGTGCACCCGGTGGTATGCATCGATGACCCCCTCGTCAGCGGTCGCGCCCATCGGGCAGCCACCGAGGAAATGCGCGGTCATCGGGATCTTGAACAGCTCTCCCCACGTGCTGCCGGCGGTGCCATCGATGTGCTGGGCGGTGATCTGGCTGGCCTGGAAACCGGCCGGGATGAAGGTGGGATTGGGCTCGCCGTGGCCGTTACGCGAAGTGAGCCGGCCGTAACGGCGGTACGTGGTCAGCGAGTTGTCCAGGGTCTGCATCACGAGCAGGATCACCGTTCGCTCGCTCCAGTGCCGCAGGGACAGCAGCCGCGCTGTTCGGATCGGATGCCGGCGGATGAAACGCAGTAACTGCCGCCAGCGCGGAATGTCCGACGCGCCGTCGGTGGACACCGTCTGCAACAGGCCCATCGCGTTGCTGCCCCGCCCGTAGCGGACCGGCTCGATGTGGGTGTGCTCGTCCGGGTGGAAGGACGAGGTGATGGCCACCCCGCGGGAGAAGTCCCGCAGCGGGTCCACGGTAGCCCGGCTGGCGCCCACAATCGCTTCGGAGTTGGTCCGGGTCAGCTCACCCAACCGGGGCGACAACCGCGGTAGCACGCCCTTATCCCGCATCCGGTGCAGCAGTTGCTGGGTGCCCCAGGTGCCGGCGGCGAGCACCACCTGATCCGCCTTGATCGTCCGGCGCCAGCGCTTTCCGGTGCGCATTACGTCAAGGCGCCAGGTCCCGTCCGGCTGCGGACGCACCGCGGTCACCGTCGTCAGGGCATGCACCACCGCGCCGGCCCGCTCGGCGAGGTACAGGTAATTCTTGACCAGGGTGTTCTTGGCGCCGACCCGGCAGCCGGTCATGCAGCAACCGCACTCGATGCAACCGGTCCGCCTCGGCCCCGCGCCACCGAAATACGGATCATCGACGTCCTCACCCGGGGTCCCGAAGAACACCCCCACGGGGGTGGGTTGGTAGGTCTTCAAGACCCCCATATCCCGCGCGACCCGCTGCATGACCTCATCCGAGGCGGTGTGCCCGGGATAGGTCGTCACCCCGAGCATCCGCTCTGCCAGGTCGTAATAGGGGTCGAGCTCGGCGCGCCAGTCGGCAAGGTGTGCCCACTGCGGGTCGTCGAAGAACACCTGCGGCGGCCGGTAAAGGGTATTGGCGTAGTTCAGCGAACCGCCTCCGACGCCGGCGCCGGCCAACACCACGAGGTTCCGCAGCAGGTGGATGCGCTGGATGCCATAACAGCCCAGGGCCGGCGCCCACAGGAACCTGCGCAGCTGCCACGACGTGGTGGGCAGTTCGTGGTCAGCGAAACGCCGCCCGGCTTCCAGCACCCCAACCCGGTAACCCTTCTCGACCAACCGCAGCGCCGCCACACTCCCCCCGAACCCCGACCCCACCACCACCACGTCGTAGTCCACGCACGTTCTCCTGTCCTGGTCCCCCACCGCAGTCTGGATGCAGACTGCGGTTTTTCAGGCCCCGAAACAGCAGTCTGCATCCAGACTGCGGGATGGGGGACGGTTTAGGGGCGGACGGTGAGGCCGACCTTCTGGAACTCCTTGAGTTCCGAGTAGCCGGACTTGGCCATGGCGCGGCGTAGGGCGCCGAACAGGTTCACCGTGCCGCTGGAGTCAGCCGACGGGCCGAACAACAGGGTGTCGATTCCGAGAGACGCCTCGGGCACGCTGGTGACGTGGCTGCGAGGCAGCGACGGGTGCGCCGCGGCGGCGGTCCAGTACAAGCCATTGCCCGGGGCCTCGACCGCACTGGCCAGCGGTTCACCGAGCATCACCGCGTCGGCCCCGCAGGCGATCGCCTTGGCGACGTCCCCGCTGGTGCGCATGCCGCCGTCGGCGATCACGTGCACGTAGCGCCCGCCGGTCTCGTCGAGGTAGTCGCGCCGGGCGGCCGCCGCGTCGGCGACCGCGGTGGCCATCGGCACTCCGATGCCCAACACGTCGCCGGTCGACGTGCTGGCGCACGCCCCGTAGCCGACAATCACTCCCGCCGCGCCGGTGCGCATCAGATGCATCGCGGTGCGGTAGTCGCCCACTCCACCGGCTATCACCGGGACGTCCATCGACGCGATGAACTCAACCAGGTTGAGCGGCTGCGCGGCGCTCGAGACGTGCTCCGCCGACACGATGGTGCCCTGCACGACGAGAATCTCCACGCCGGCGGCGAGCAGGTCGGCGGCAAGATCGCGGGCGTGTTGCGGGCTGACCCGGGCGGCCACCGTCACACCGGCGGCGGCCACCTGACCGATCACCTCGGCGAGCAGCTCGACCCGAATCGGTGCGGCGTGCCACTGCTGCAGCAGCCGCACTGCCGCCACCTCGTCGGCCTCGTTCATCGCCGACGTGAGCTGGAACAGCAACTTGTCGACATGGGTGTGGCGGGCCCACAACCCCTCGGCGTTGAGCACCCCGAGCCCACCCAGCTCACCGATCCGGACCGCCATCGCGGGCGACACGATCGCGTCGGTGGGATGCGTGACCAGCGGGATGTCGAACCGGTACGCGTCGATTTGCCACGCAGTGGACACATCTCGAGACGAACGGGTGCGCCGGGACGGCACGATCTGGACGTCATCGAGGTCGTAGGCACGCCGCGCGGAACGGCCCATGCCGATCTCCACCAGATCGCGCATCTCAGCGCACCGCGTAATTCGGGGCCTCCACCGTCATGGTGATGCCATGCGGGTGCCCCTCGGTGAGCCCCGCCGGGGTGATCCGCACCAGCTGCGCGTCCTGCAACGCCGGGATGGTCGCGGCGCCTGCGTAACCCATCGCCGCGCGCAGACCGCCCACCAGCTGGTGAGCCACCAGCGACAGCGGCCCCCGGAAGGGCACCCGGCCCTCGATGCCCTCGGGCACCAGCTTGTCATCGGAGAGCAGATCATCGGCGAAGTAGCGATCCCGGGAATACGATCGGCCACCGCTTCGGGATGCCATGGCGCCCACCGATCCCATCCCGCGGTAGGTCTTGTACTGCTTGCCGTCGACCAGGATCAGATCACCCGGTGCCTCCGCGGTACCGCCCAGCAGGCTGCCCAGCATCACCGCGCTGGCTCCCGCGACGATGGCCTTGGCGATGTCCCCGGAGAACCGGATACCGCCATCGCCGATCACCGGCACACCCGCCGGCCGGCAAGCCTGGTCCGCTTCGAAGATCGCGCTGATCTGCGGCACCCCCACCCCGGCCACCACCCGGGTCGTGCAGATCGAACCAGGGCCGACCCCGACCTTGACCGCGTCGGCGCCGGCGTCGACCAGCGCTTGGGCGCCGGCCCGGGTGGCCACATTGCCGCCGATGACATCGACGCTGTCGCCGAGCTCGGCCTTCAGCATGGCGATCATCTCCAGCACCCCGCGGGAGTGCCCGTGCGCGGTATCCACTACGAGCACATCGACGCCGGCCTCCACCAGCAACGCGGCACGCTTCTTGGCGTCATCACCGACCCCGACCGCGGCGCCCACCAGCAGTCGCCCGTCGGGATCCTTGGTAGCCAACGGGTAGCGCTCGGTCTTCACGAAGTCCTTGACGGTGATCAGGCCGCGCAGCCTGCCGTCCCCGTCGACGATCGGCAGTTTCTCGATCTTGTGCCGGCGCAGGAGTCCCAGCGCCGCCTCCGCGGTGACTCCCACCTGCGCGGTGATCAGCGGCGGCTTGGTCATCACCTCGGCGACGCGCTTGTCGTAGTCGACCTCGAAGCGCATGTCCCGGTTGGTGATGATGCCCACCAGCACCCCGTCCGAATCGATGACGGGTAAACCTGAGATGCGGTAGCGGGCGCACAACGCGTCCACATCAGCGAGAGTGTTGTCCGGCAAGCAGGTCACCGGGTCGGTCACCATGCCCGCCTCGGACCGCTTGACCACCTCGACCTGCGCGGCTTGCTCCTGCGCCGGCAGGTTGCGATGCAATACCCCCATCCCGCCGTGGCGGGCCATCGCGATGGCCATCCGCGCCTCGGTCACCGTGTCCATCGCCGAGGAGACCAGCGGTACCCGCAGCGTGACGTTGCGGGACAGCCTGGTCGACGTGTCGACCTCCGCAGGCACCACATCGGACTCGGCGGGTAGCAGCAGGACATCATCGAAAGTCAGGCCGAGCAGCGCGAATTTTGATGCCACGCCGGGCATGTTGGACGCCGCGAGCTCGCTGGTCATGTGACGATGGTATAGGTCCGCGCTATCCATCCCGGTGTGTTCGTCAGCCCAGTGAGTCCTGCGGCACGCTCTCGATCAGGACGGTGCGACGGCCCATCGGCCAAGCGGGTACCGTTCAGCCGTGGTACACGACTCACTTCCCCCTGACCCCTTCGCCGGTGATCCGGAGGACCCGGCTCTGGCGCTGGGAGCTTTGGACGATGGCGACGACGGCATAGAAGAGCAACTGGACGACGACGAGCGGGCCGGCCTGCTCGCCGACCTGAGTGATCTCGCCGTCTACCAGGCATTATTGGCCCCGCGCGGGATTCGCGGCATCGTCGTCGACTGCCCCGACTGCGCTGAACAGCACTACCACGACTGGCAGCTGCTCCGGTCCAGCCTGCGGCAGCTGCTCGAAGCCGGCCGGATGCGCCCGCACGAGCCCGCCTACGATCCAGATCCCGCCGGCTATGTCAGCTGGGAGTACTGCCGCGGTTACACCGACGCGGTGCTCGCCGAGAACGGTGGCTGACCAAGCTCAGCGACAGAAACCCGGCCGTGGCACGGTGCGATCACAGAACGAGGAGAAGCCGTGAGGAGCCGGCGGGCGAGGAGCACCGACCTGGTTTGTGTTCGACCCCGCGCCGGGCGTGCTGCGCATATCCGGCGCTGAGTTACGCGTGGAATAGTCGGCTCCCGGCGTTGCCCCGGTCGTCGTGTCCCCGTTGGCGTCACCGGCGTCAGCAGGCGCACCCGGATTGCCCGCAGTAGAGGACCTGCTGTCCCGGCCGCTGCTACCGGACGTGCCGACACCCGGACGGTAGCGGCGCCAGTCGTCGCGTCCAGGCATGAACTGCTCGGACGGCGTGGTAGGCGTGCCGGCAGGCACCTCAGTACTGGTATCCGGCGTCTCGGTACTGGAGCCGTTGGAGGTAGGTGGCTGGCTGGGATTACCCGCCTTGGTGGATTCGGCGCCGTTGGGCGTCGACGAGTTCACTGCTGGACCCTGGGGTGGCTTCGCCTGCCCCGTCTCCGGGGGCTCGTTCAACCGCTGCTCGAGCTGCTGGCGCAGAGCTGAGAGGTCAGTGTGGCCTTCGGACTCGCCGACCGCCGGTAGCTGCTGCTGGACGTGCGCCAGCGCTGCCCTGGCTCGTTCGGGATGGCCCTGGTTCAAGGCCACCTTGGCCTCATCGAGCTCGGTCCGGACCGCGGCTGCGGTTTCCACCGAGCGGGCGTAGTCGCTGTAGAGCACCTGCGTCACGCCCCACAGGTGGTCACCGGGTTGCGCTGACTTGGCAACCAGGCCCACCCCGGAGAAGGCGATCACGAGCACCGCCGCGGCAGCCGCGGCCGAGCCGTACACCGGGTTGCGACGCTGGGCTGGCCGGCGAGCGGCGGCCCGGATCACCGACATCGCGGTGCTGGTGTCGACAACCTCTTTGATCGGCTCGGCGTGGACCTCGCGGCGCCACGCGGCCAGCACGCGGGTCAATTCGTCGTCGGAGTCGCTCGGGGTATGCCCCCCACTGCCGATCAAGTCCAGCAGCGCATCATCGGCCTGCAACGCCGCCAGATCCGCGGGCATGTCGTACGGATCCCCGTTGGGATAGCCGGCATGCGGGTGCTCGTCCCAACCAGCCACTCAGACCACCCCCTCAGACGCCAATACGCCGCGCAACCGACCCAAAGCCCGATGTTGAGCTACCCGGACGGCGCCCGGAGTTGAACCCACGGCTTCAGCGGTCTCTTCTGCGGATAGCCCGACCACGATCCGCAAGCGCAGGATCTCGCGCTGCTTCTCCGGCAGGGTGTCCAGCAGGTGGGTCATCTTCTCGGCGAACTCTCCCTGCATCACCTGTGCCTCCGGACCTTCGGCCAGATCCTGGGTATCAGGGACCTCCGCGACCGGCTCGGCGCGATTGCGCGCCGCTGACCGGTGGGCATCGGCCACCTTGTGCGCGGCGATGCCGTACACGAAGGCGAGAAAGGGTCGGCCTTGGTCGCGGTAACTGGGCAGGGCCGTGAGCACCGCGAGACACACCTCCTGGGCTACATCATCCGCCGAAGCGAACGTTTTCTCCTGACTACCGACACGGGAGCGGCAATACCGCACCACAAGGGGACGAATCCGCCGGAGCACGCCCTCGACGGCATCTCTTTTGCCATCGACGGCGTCACCGATTAGGACGTCGAGGTCGTCCCCTACAGCGGTCATCGCAGAATGCAGCCCTGCCGTTACGACGAGGGACCGACCGGGGGACACGCCGGTCGGCGGTGGCCACTTCGCTGTCCCGACCATCCATCACCATCCCGAGACACGGGCACCTCGCGGGTAACCGTAGTGGTAGACAAATCGGGCAGGTAACGCGGTATCGCCGGGCAGCTGCGACCGGAAAATGGGCGCAGAGAACGGGAGAAGACCGGTGGCATCGCCACCGGTCTTCTCGTGCGCACGCACTCAGACGGCCGTCTTCAGGCCACCAGACCACGCCGAAAGCCATGTGCCACAGCCTGCGCTCGATCGCGCACACCGAGCTTGCGGAACAGTCTCCGGGCATGAGTTTTGACGGTGTCCTCGGACAGATACAGCTCGCGCCCGATCTGGCCGTTGCTCTTGCCTTGGCTCATTCCACGTAGAACTTGCAGCTCCCGCTCAGTGAGCTGGACACCAGGGTCGGACGGGGGCCGGGGAGCCGGCACCGACGTGCTGGCGAGTGTGTGTGCCAGCGCCGCGACGAGTTCCGGGCGCGATGCATCCCACCGCAGGTAACCACGCGCGCCGCCGGCAATCGCCGCGGCGATACTTCCCGCGTCGTCCGGCGCGCCGAAGACGATGACATTCGCCTGCGGGTGCGCCGACACCAGCCGGCGGGTCGCCTCCACACCGGCCGGCACCGCGCGCTGGGTTCCGACCAGGACGACATCCACGGGCTGCCGGGAATACCGAGCTAACAGCTCGTCACCGTGTGCCACGCAGTCGATCCGGGCGACGCCGGGAACCGCGGACATCACACGAGTGAGTCCCTCGCGGACGCTTCGCCGGTCGTCGCAGATGAGAACTGCGGTCACGGAAGGACTCCTCTCCTGCAGCCAACTGATGTGCCCACCTCCCTATCGGTCGCACGGAGCCGGAACTTGACACGATCTGATGGATTTCCGTCAAGAACCTTCAGCCGCACACTCCGGACGGCGCATCACCGATGTGGAGCAGCGCTCACTCTACCGAGTGTGAGCACTTCACGGCAGTACCGTGAACAAGGAGGATTCGGGCATTTGCCGCTACCGATTGTCCTCTTCAACGGCCCCCGCACCCCTCGGAGGGGTTTCGAGGGCCGTCGTAGGAGTGACGAAGCCGCGGCGGCAACCGCGCGACGGGCCGAGCCGAGATGGCTCACCACCCGAGCGGCGCGGTAGCCCGCTGGGGGTCAGCGGCTTACTGACCGTGGCTGTGGCCGTGGCCGTGGCCCTGCGCCTGACCCGCCGACGATACCTTCTCCGGCTTGTCCACCACGGCACTCTCCGTAGTGATCACCATGCGCGCGATCGAGGCGGCGTTGATGATCGCCGAGCGGGTCACCTTCACCGGATCGATGATGCCCGCCGCGGCCAAGTCGCAGTAGGTCTCCGCCTCGGCGTCGAAGCCGTGGCCCCACTGCGCCTCGCGGACCTTGGCAACCACCACGGATCCCTCGAACCCCGCATTGGCTGCGATCCAGCGCGCCGGAGCGGCGCTGGCGCTGCGCACGATGGCGACACCGGTCGCCTCGTCACCGGTCAGGCCGAGGTCGCCGATCGAGTCGGCAGCGTGCAGCAACGCGGCACCACCGCCGGGCACGACGCCCTCCTCAGCCGCGGCCCTGGCGGCGGCCACAGCGTCCTCGATCCGGCCCTTGCGCTCCCTGAGTTCGGTTTCGGTGACCGCGCCGACCTTGATCACCGCTACCCCGCCGACGAGCTTGGCCAGCCGCTCCCGCAGCTTTTCGCGGTCCCAGTCGGAGTCACTCGCCTCGATCGCGTGACGGATCTGCGCGGCGCGATCTGCGACGGCGGCTTGGTCGCCGGCGCCCTCCACGAGGGTGGTGTCGTCCTTGGTCACCACGACGCGCCGGGCCCGGCCGAGCACCTCGAGCCCGACCTCGGAGAGCTGCAGGCCCACATCGGGATCGACCACTGTGGCGCCGGTGATGACGGCCAGGTCGTCCATGAATGCTTGACGGCGATCACCGAAGAACGGTGCCTTGACCGCCACCACCGCCAACGTCTTGCGCAGCGCGTTGACCACCAGGGTGGACAGTGCCTCACCCTCGATGTCCTCGGCCACGATGAGCAGCGGCTTGCCGGTCTGGCTCGTCAGCTCCAGCAGCGGCAGCAGGTCTTGAATGGATGAGATCTTCTCGCGGTTCACCAGGATGAAGGGGTCGGTCAGCACCGTCTCCATCCGCTCGGCGTCGGTGACGAAGTAGGGCGAGATGTAACCCTTGTCGAACGCGACGCCTTCGGTGATCTCCAGTTCGGTCGCCATCGTGGACGATTCCTCGACGGTGATGACGCCGTCCTCACCGATCTTGGTCATCGCCTCGCCCACCAGGGCACCGATTTTCGGGTCCCGCGACGAGACGGTGGCGATCTGGGCGATGGCCTGCTCGCCGGCCACCGGTGTCGCCCTGGCCGCCAACGCGCCGGCGACCGCTTCCGCGGCCGCCGCGATGCCCCGTCCGAGCGCGATGGGGTTGGCGCCGGCAGCCACGTTGCGCAGCCCTTCCCGGACCATCGCTTGCGCAAGCACGGTGGCGGTGGTGGTGCCGTCACCGGCAACGTCGTTGGTCCTCGTCGCCACGCTCTTGGCAAGCTGGGCGCCGAGGTTCTCGTAGGGGTCTGTCAACTCGATCGCCCGCGCGATCGACACGCCGTCGGTGGTGATCGTTATGCCGATGTATTTGTTTCTATCGTCCAGCACGACGTGCCGGCCGCGCGGGCCGAGAGTGATCTTGACCGCGTCGGCGAGCTTGTCGACTCCGCGCTCCAGCGCGCGCCGCGCGGTCTCGTCGAACGTGATCTGCTTGGGCATTGCCTGCCTTCCTCACGGACGGATCTGATGGGCCTGGCGGCCCCTCGCAGAAGTAGGGATGATCCTCGACCGCCCCGCTGACCGTTCAGGGCCCGCGGGGCGGTCGAGGTACTGACTTTCGACAGTCCGACCGTCAGTTGACGACAGCAAGCACGTCGCGCGCGGAGAGAATCAGGTATTCCTCGCCGTTGTACTTGACCTCAGTGCCGCCGTACTTGGTGTAGATGACGACGTCGCCGACGCTCACATCCATCGGGATGCGGGTGCCGGCGTCATTGACCCGGCCCGGGCCCACGGCCAGTACTTTGCCCTCCTGGGGCTTTTCCTTGGCGGTGTCCGGGATGACGATGCCGGACGCGGTCGTCGTCTCGGCCTCACTGGCCTGAACGACGATCTTGTCCTCGAGCGGCTTGATGTTCACGCTCGCCACGGTATGACCTCCACTTTCAGGGGTCTTTGAAGAGCTGGCAGGTTGTCTGGTACTGGCTCCTGCCACCCCGCCGTCGCGGGTGTCGAGGCGGCTCGGGCCCTTGCTAGCACTCTGGCGACCAGAGTGCCAACTAGCAGACTACTGCGCCGAGTGCTAAAGACTCAACCGGGGTAACCCAGCTCTTCCACATCGGCACAGTTGGCTGCGTGCCCGCCACAACCCGCCAGTGCCGCCCAGTGGCCGCGTGTGGTCGCCACGGGGCGGTTGATCGCCAACACCAGGGTCGTGGAGCGGAAGGTGCGCGGGTTGGTGGCGGTTGGGAGCGCCGTCAGGCCCGGTTGGCGGTACTTGAAGAGCCCCCGACTAGGGAGGTGGTGATCGGCAGGCCTGGGTCGGCGGGGATGTCGAGCGGGGACGGGGGTGCGCCGGCGGCGAGCAGGTGGGCGCCGAGCGCGGCCACCATCGCTCCGTTGTCGGTGCACAGTCGCGGGCGCGGTACCCGTAGCTGCACACCGGCCGCCTCGCAGCGTTGTCCCGCCAGGGCACGCAGCCGGGAGTTCGCGGCCACCCCACCCCCGATGAGCAGGGTGTCGATACCCCGGTCGGTGGCCGCCCGGACCGCCTTGGCGGTGAGCACATCCACCACCGCCTCCTGGAAGGCCGCGGCGACGTCGGCCACCGGCACGCTGATCCCATCCCGCGCCAGCGCCTCGAGGTGCCGGGCGACCGCGGTCTTGAGCCCGGAGAAGGAGAAGTCGTAGGGCGCGTCGCCGGGCCCGGTCAGGCCGCGGGGGAACCGGACGCTGCTCGGATCACCGTCGCGCGCGGCGCGGTCTACGTAGGGGCCGCCCGGGAACCCCAGCCCCAGCAGCCGCGCGACCTTGTCGAACGCTTCGCCGGCGGCGTCGTCGACGGTGGCTCCCAGCGGGTGCATCGGCGCTACCAGCGACGGGACCTCCAGCAGGCTGGAATGCCCGCCGGAGACGAGCAAGGCCAGTGCAGGGGGTAGCGGACCGTGCTCCAGGGTGTCCACCGCCACGTGCGCGGTGAGGTGGTTCACCCCGAACAGCGGGACGTCCCAGGCGGCTGCGTACGCCTTGGCCGCGGCCACCCCGATCAGCAGCGCGCCGGCCAGCCCCGGTCCCGCGGTGACCGCTACCGCGTCCACATCAGCCGGTGCGACCCCGGCGACCTGCAGCGCACGGCGCACGGTGGGCACCATCGCCTGAAGGTGCGCCCGCGACGCCACCTCCGGCACCACACCCCCGAAGCGGGCGTGCTCATCGACGCTGGAGGCGATCTCGTCGGCCAGCAGCGTTACCTCACCGCCGGACGACACCCGCACGACACCCACGCCGGTCTCGTCGCAGGAGGTCTCGATACCCAGCACGATGCCGGTCACTGGCGAGCCTGCCTGCACATGGTGAACGCGTCGGCTCCGCTGGGCCGGTAGTAACGGCGGCGGGTGCCGATCACCTCGAACCCCTCGCTGCGGTACAGGTTGATCGCGGACTCGTTGTCGGTGCGTACCTCCAGAAACACCGTGGCGCCCACGGCACGGTCGAGGACAGCGCGCAGCAAGGCGCGGCCGATGCCGCGCCGATGGTGCGCCGGATCCACCGCGAGGGTATGGATCTCCGCCTCCGCACCGGCCCGGGCCAGCCCCGCATAACCGATCAGCGAGCAACCGCCGCGCGCGGACAGGTAGTGATGGCCCGCGGCCAGCGCCTCGACAAACGCCTCCGGGCTCCACGGGTCATCACCGGCGAACAGCAGCCGCTCCAGTTCGGCGCAGCGCGGCGCGTCAGCGGCCACCATCGGTTCGATCCGGATCGTCATGCCGGCGTCACCCGCTTGGCGGGACCGGGGGGCACCGCGTCGGGGCGGCGCAGGTACAGCGGGGTCAGCGGAGGCGGCGGCGCCTGCGACCGCAGCGCGGCGGCTGCCACCGCGACCAGTGCGCCGGGATCGGCGTGCCGCGGCGGCACCACGGGCAGTTCCAGCGCGTCACACCCGCCGGCCACCCGGGACACGCCGTCCAGCGGCACGTTCTCGGGCCGATCCACGTGCGGACCGTCGACGCGCAGACCCGCGGCGTCGTAGCGCGCCCAATACACCTCCCGCCGTCGGGCGTCCGTAATCACCAGCAGTGAACGATCCCCACCCGCCCCGCCGGCACCGGCCCGGTGCGCGACCGCGTCCAGACTGCACACCGGATAGACCGGGATGCTCAGGGCATCGCCCAGCGCCGCGGCGGTGACCATCCCGACCCGTAGCCCGGTGAACGGACCTGGTCCCGCCCCGCACACCACCGCGTCCAGCTCGCGGATGCCGGCTCCGGCGCTGGTCATCACCTCGCGCACCGACGGCATGAGCAGTTCGCCGTGGGCCCGGGCGTTCACGGTGACGCGCTCGGCGAGAATCTCCGGGCAGCCCACGGCGGGCAACCGCGCCAGCCCGGCGACCACCGCGGAGGTCGCCGTGTCCACAGCCAACACCAGCACGACAGGCGATCTTACGGATTACACATTTCGGGCTCGCGGGCAACCGTCAGGCACGCCGGCCCGGGTATCAACCGGGCCGGGCCGCACAGTTGCGCGACCCGGCTGTCGTCGCTGCTGACGTCACCATTGTTCCGCCGCAGCCGGATCAGCAGGTGCTCGTCGGCCAGCCGCTCGGCCATGCCCTCCCCCCACTCCACCACCACGGCTGCCGCGAGCAGATCGGTATCCAGGTCGAGGTCGTCCAGTTCGGCGATCCCGCCGAGCCGGTAGGCATCGACGTGCACCAGCGGCACGCCCCGGCCTCCGGGAAGCGCGGGATGTTCGCGGGCGATCACGAAGGTCGGGGATGTGATCGGCCCGCGGACGCCCAGCGCGGCACCGATGCCCCGGGCCAGCACTGTCTTACCTGCGCCCAGCGGGCCGGACAGCACCACCACATCCCCCGCCCGCAGGCGCGCACCCACGGCCCGGCCCAGGCGCTCGGTGTCAGCCGGTGTCGCCAGCTCCAGTACCAGGGTCATGCGCACCGGGACAGCAAGCCGAGCAGGTGTTCGTTGACGAGCTTGGGCTGCTCCAACATCATCACGTGACCGGACGCCGGGATCTGCACCAAGTCGGCGTTCGGCAGCAGCGCGGCGATCGCCTCGGAGTGCTGGTACTGGATCATCCGGTCACCGTCGGTGCCGAGTACCAGCGCCTTGGCGTGCTTGAGACCGGCCAGCGCCGCGTACCGGTTGTGCCGGCCGAATTCCTCCAGGAAGTCGGTCATGATCTCGAACGAGGTAGCCCTGATCATCATGTACACCAGCTCGACCAGCGCCGGATGAACCGACTCGTCGCCGAAGGACAGCGCCCGGGTCATGCTCCAGATGAGGTTGCGGCTGGCCTCCCGCCCGCGGTCGATCACCCGCGCGCTGGGTTCCCAGCGAGACAGCTGCCTGGCCACCGGCATCGCCGGGTTACGCCGGGACAGGAATGGTCTGGGCAGGCCGGAACGGCCGATGTCGCCGGCGCTGGTGTTAAGGAAGGCCACCCCGCAGATCCGTTCGGCGAACAGCCCGGGATCGTGCTCGGCCAACGACATGATCGTCATACCACCGAGGGAATGCCCGATCAGCACCACCCGTCCCTCGGGGGCGGCCGCTTGGACCACCGCGTGCAGGTCACGGCCCAGCTGCTCGATGGTGCACGCGGCCCGGGGAGAACGGCCGGACCGACCATGGCTGCGATGGTCGTAGAGCACCTGGCGAACCCTGGGCGCGGTGGCGTGCGCCAGCTCGTGGCGCTGGAACAACCAAGCCCGCCGATCCAGCGTGTAGCCGTGGATCAGGACGACGGTGAGCTCGGGCGCTCCCCCATCGGCCGGGTCGAGTTCCTCCACCGACAGCGCCACCCCGTCGTCGGCCAGCACCGTGTACTCGCGGTCGGGCGGCAGCGGACTCGGCAGCTCGTGGGGCAGGTCCACCGCGTCTTCGCGAACCTTGCCGATGTGATTGTGGTGGACGACGGCCGCAACCGCCGCCCCAGCCGCCGCTGCGCCCAGCACGCCGGCGGCTACCCGACCGGCAGAACGCATCCGCCGCCTCATCGGTCGACTCGCGGCCGGTCCAGCGCCGGACTGGCCGCGACCGACCGGCGACCCCGCACCGTGCGGGTCAACCTGGGCCGCACCATTCCCGCGACCACCTCGTAATGAATGGTGCCCAGCTTGTCGGCCCATTCCCCGGCGGTCGGCACGCCTTGTCCACCAGCGCCGTCACCGGGGCCGAAGAACACCACCTCGTCGCCTTCGGCGACCAGGTCGTCTCCGCAGTCGACCATCACCTGATCCATGCATACCCTTCCTACGACCGGTCGCCGGCGTCCCGCCAGCCACACGTCCAGCCGTCCGGTGAGTACCCGCGGCACGCCATCGGCATACCCGGCGGGCACCAGAGCCAGGGTAGTCTGGCGATCGGTATGCCACACATGACCGTACGACACGCCCTCCCCGGCCGGGATGCGCTTGACCATCGCGACCTGCGAACGCAGTGTCATCGCGGGCACCAGATGATAATCGGCTCCCGGCACTGGTGAGAGCCCGTAGACGGCGATACCAGGCCGGACCATGTCATAGTGCAGATCCGGCCGGGTCAGGGTGGCCGCAGAGTTCGCCAGGTGCCGCAGCGGTCGCAGTCCGGCATCCGTAGCCACCTGGTAGGCCTGCTCGAAGTATCGGACCTGCTGCTCGATGATCGGATGCCCGGGATCGTCGGCGTGCGCCAGATGCGACCACACGGCCACGACCTCCACGCGTCGGGTGGCAGCCGCGGCGCGGACCAGGCCGGGCCACTGGCTGCGGTAGGCGCCGCCGCGGGTCAGCCCGGTATCGACTTTGAGGTGCACCCGGGCGGTGCGGCCGGTCGATGCGGCGGCGGCTGCGGCAGCCTCGAGCTGGTTGGCCGAGTAGATCCCGAGCTCGACGCCTGCTGTGATCCCGGCGGCGAGATCTTCTCCGGGGGCGTGCAACCAGGCCAGCACCGGAGCGTCGATCGCGCTGCGGCGCAGCTCGAGCGCCTCGTCGACGCTGCACACGCCCAGCGCGCCGGCCCCCGCCTGCAGCGCGGCGACAGCGACGTCCACCGCGCCGTGGCCGTACCCGTCGGCCTTGACCACCGCCATGGTGACGGCCCCGGTCTGCTGCGCGCAGCCCGCCAGGATGGCGACGTTGTGCCGGATCGCGGCGAGATCGATCACCACTTCGGCCCGGGGACGTGGCAACGGCACGCCGATCACCTCCCCGCTTCCGCCCGCAGCGCCCGAATCGCCGACGTCAGTGCTCCCTCAATCGCCGAGGAAGGCGCCGGCGCCCCGGGTGGGTGTCCAGCGGCGAGGGCGGCGGCGAGTTCCTGGGCGTGGGTGGCGGCGGCGGCAGCCGTGGCCGGGTCCAGACCGGCGGCCAGCAGCGCGCCGATCACGCCGGTGAGGACGTCCCCGGAACCGGCGGTGGCGGGCCAGGACGAGCGGGCCGGGTTGGCCAGCACCCGCCCGTCGGGTGCAGCGACGATCGTGGTGTTCCCCTTGAGCAGCACCACGGCATTGAACCGGCTCGCCGCGTCCCGGGTGGCCGCGACCCGGTCTGCGCCGGGTGGCTTACCGGTGAGCCGCTCGAACTCCCGATCGTGCGGGGTGAGCACGAGCGGGGTGCCCGGATCCCGGCAGTCCGCCAGCTCCGGATGCCGGGCCAACAGGGTGATCGCATCGGCATCGGCGACCACCGGTACGCCCGCGGCCAGCACGTGGGCCAGCACCTGGCGACCGGCTGCGCCGGTGCCCAGGCCAGGTCCGACGGCCCAGGACTGGACCCGACCGGCATCGGCGACCGACCCGGTGGCCACCACCTCGGGCCAGCGCGCGCGGACCACGTCAGCGGCGGTGCCGGCGAAACGCACCATCCCGGAGGTGGCCAGCACCGCGGCTCCGGTACACAGCACCGCCGCGCCCGGATAGTCCGCTGAGCCCGCCGCGATTCCTACCACTCCTTGGTTGTACTTGTCGCTGGCCGGCCCCGGCGCCGGCCACAGCGCGCCGATCTCGGCGGCCGTCAGTACCCGCAGGTCTGGCTTGCCGAGCTGGTCGAACAGCCCGATGTCGACCAGGTGCACCGGACCGCAACGCCACGGGGCCAGCACGTGCACCGGCTTGCGGGCGCCGAAGGTGACGGTCTCGGTGGCGGTGACCGCAGGCCCGTCCGCCGTGCCGGTGTCCGGGTCCACCCCGGACGGCGAGTCCACCGCGATGATCGGCGCCCGGATCGCTTCCAGCAGGCGGGCGGCCGCGGGACGCAGCGGTCCCTTGCCGGACAGCCCGACGATCCCGTCAAGCACCACCTGAGCATGATCCGGTACGTCCTCGGCGATCCGCCCGCCGGCGCGGCGTAGCGCGGCCAGGCCCTGCGGGTGGGTCCGATCCGGCGACAGCAGCACCGCGGTGACCGCCGCCCCGCGGCGGCGCAAAAACGCCCCGGCCCACAGCGCGTCGCCGCCGTTGTTGCCGGCGCCCACGAGCAGGGCGACATGCCGCCCAACCACCCCGCCGGTACGTTCGGCCAGCACCGTGGCAGTCCGGGTGGCCAGCCCGAAAGCGGCCCGGCGCATCAGGATGCCCGCCGGCACCCGAGCGAGCAGGACATCCTCGGCGGCTCGGACCCGGGCCACCGTCCAGGCGCCTGACGGGCCGGCGCTCACCGGGCCGGCGCTCACCGGGCACCACGCCGCGACACGGCGCACACCAGGGCGCGACACGCCGGCCTATGGGAGGCCCCGGAACTCATTCAACCGTGACCGATTTCGCGAGGTTGCGGGGCTTGTCGACGTCGTAGCCGCGTTGGCGGGCGATCTCGGCGGCGAGCACCTGCAGCGGCACGGTGGACACCAAAGGCTGCAACAGGGTGGGCACCGCGGGCACCTCGAGCAGGTGCGCGGCGTAGGGGCGCACAGTCTCGTCGCCCTCTTCGGCGATGACGATGGTCCGCGCGCCACGGGCCCGGATCTCCTGGATGTTGGACAGCAGCTTGGGGTGCAGTATCGCCCGGCCCTTGGGCGAGGGCATCACCACCACCACCGGAAGGTCGGGCTCCAGCAGCGCGATGGGGCCATGCTTGAGCTCGCCCGCAGCGAAGCCCTCCGCGTGCATGTAGGCGAGCTCTTTGAGCTTCAACGCGCCCTCCAAGGCCACCGGGAAGCCGACGTGGCGACCGAGGAACAGCACGACTTTGGCGTCGACGAGCTCGCCGGCCAGCGCGCGCACCGCACCGACGGTGTCGAGTACCTGCTCCACCGCTGCGGGCATCGCTTCGAGCTCGGCGTATTCGCGGGCCACCTCGTCGGAGTACTTGGTGCCGCGAGCCTGCGCCAGCGCCAGCCCGACCAGGAAGTTGGCCGCCAGCTGAGCAAGAAACGACTTGGTGGCGGCCACCCCGATCTCCGGACCGGCGTGGGTGTAGAGCACCGCGTCGGACTCCCGGGGGATCTGCGCCCCGTTGGTGTTGCAGATCGCCAGCACCCGGGCCTTCTGCTCCCGGGCATGGCGCACCGCCTCCAGGGTGTCCATCGTCTCCCCGGACTGCGAGATCGCCACCACCAGCGTGGAGCGGTCCAGCACCGGGTCGCGGTAGCGAAACTCACTGGCCAGTTCCACTTCCACTGGCAGCCGGCACCAGTGCTCGATGGCGTACTTGGCGACCATCCCGGAGTGGTAGGCGGTACCGCAGGCGATCACGAAGACCTTGTCGACATCGCGTAGCTCCTGGATGTCCATCCGCTGCTCGTCCAGCACGATCCGGCCGTCGATGAAATGGCCGCGCAAAGTATTGGCGATAGCGCTGGGCTGTTCCTGAATCTCTTTGAGCATGAAATATTCGTGGCCGCCTTTTTCCGCCGCGGACAAGTCCCAATCGACGTGAAAAGGTTTCCCGCGCGCCGCGCAGCCGAAGAAATCGGTGATCTGATAGCCGTCCCGGGTGATCGTCACCACCTGGTCCTGGCCCAGCTCGACGGCGTCGCGGGTGTGGTCGATGAATGCCGCGACGTCGGAGGCGACGAAGTGCTCCCCATCGCCCACCCCGAGCACCAACGGCGAGGACCGGCGTGCTGCGACGATCAACTCGGGCTCATCGGCATGCGCGACGACGAGAGTGAACGCTCCTTGTAGCCGGCCGCACACCAGCCGGACGGCCTGGGTTAGGTCACCACACGCCGTGTACGCCGCGGCGAGCAGGTGCGCGGCAGTCTCGGTGTCGGTGTCGCTGGTCAGCTCCACACCGGCACTCTCCAGCTCGTTACGTAGCTGGGCGTGGTTTTCGATGATCCCGTTGTGCACGACCGCGAGCCGGCCCGTGGTGTCGCGGTGCGGGTGGGCGTTGCGATCGGTCGGCGCGCCGTGGGTGGCCCAGCGGGTATGGCCCATCCCGGCGGTGCCCCGCAAGCCGGCCCGACCGCCCGCGTCGAGCTCACCGATCAGATTGCGCAGCGCACCCGCCTTGCGCGTCACCGCCAGCACACCGGCGCTGGTGAGCACCGCGACACCGGCCGAGTCGTAGCCGCGGTACTCCAGCCGGCCCAGACCTTGCAGGACGACGTCGAGGGCATCGCGATGCCCGACATAGCCCACGATTCCGCACATGGGCTCACGCTAGACCACCGTGCGGTTGGTCATCCGATACCGTCCGGCTCATGGCACGCACCGATCCGGAGGTCCGGCGCGCGGCTGAGGAAGTTTCCCGGCCCGGTCCGCACGCGGTGGCCAGCGGTGATCTCGCCGCGGCCGGCATGCCGGGCGTGGTGTTCACTCCGCGGTCCGGGCTGGGACTTCCTGCGATCGCGTTCGGTCACGGCTGGCTGCAGCCGACGTCACGCTATGACGAGCTACTACGCCACCTGGCCAGCTGGGGTGTGGTGGTCGCCGCGCCGGCCACTCAACTCAATGTGCTCGCGTCGCACAACCAGTTCGCCACAGATCTGCGCGCTGCGCTGGATATCTGCATCGGCGTGCGCCTGGGTGACGGCCAGATCAGCGTCGACCCTGGCAAGCTGGGCCTGGCCGGGCACGGGATGGGTGGTGGGTGCGCGGTGCTGGCGGCGGCAGCAGACCAACGGTGCCGCGCGGTAGTCACCCTGGCGCTGGCCGAGACATTGCCCTCCGCGATGGCCGCCGCGCACCGTTGCACCATGCCGGGCCTGCACGTGACCGGAGGTAAGGATCTGATGGCGCCGGCGGTGGGGCATGCCGATCCGGTGGCCAGGGCCTGGGCGGGCCCGGTGCAGGTGCGGACCCTGCCCAAGGCCAGCCATCTCGGCTTCACCACCGACCCGCACTGGAGCGATCTACTTCTGGGCAGCAGCCCGGAGTGGAGCACCCGGCGGATGAGTCGCGCGCTGATCACCGCGTTCTTGCTGAACCATCTCACCGGGACAGCCGACTACGACGTGCTGCTGGCGCCAAGCTCACTCGTGTGATTAGACGAGTGCCTGGCGCGGCGGGTACCTTATAGTAAAGGGAACGCAGCGCCACACCAGGCGCTTACCGAGGGAGTCGCCATGCATATCGGGTTTGCTATGTTGATTTTCCTGTGGTTCGTCATCGCTGTTTTCATCGTAGCGGCCATTTACCAGGTAGTCAGATCGGCAGGACGCTAGTTCAGCTCGCGGTCGCGACAATCGTGGCAATGCGTTGAGCGATTGTCGTGGCCGCGGCTTCAGTGGGGGCTTCTACCATCACCCGCACCAGCTGCTCGGTTCCGGACGGACGGAGCAGCACGCGGCCGGTTTCGCCCAGTTCGGCCTCTGCGGTGACGATGGCGTCGGTCACCGCGGGGGCCGCCACGGCGTGCGCCTTGTCCGCGACTGAGACGTTGATCAATACCTGCGGCAGCCGGGTGACCACGTCGGCCAGCTCGGCCAGGCTGCGTTGAGCACTGACCATCCGGGCCATCAGGCGTAACGCGGTGAGCAAACCATCGCCCGTCGTGGCGTATCGCGGCAGCATCACGTGCCCGGACTGCTCACCGCCGAGCGAGAATTCCCCCGCCGTCAAGGCCTCGAGCACGTACCGGTCCCCCACCGGCGTGGTCTGCACCACCACGCCGTGCTCGCGCATCGCCAGGTGCAATCCCAGATTGCTCATCACGGTGGTGACCAAGGTGTTGGCGGCGAGTTCGCCGCGTTCGACCATCGCCAGGGCGAGGATGGCCATGATCTGGTCACCGTCGACCACCTCGCCGGTGGCGTCCACGGCCAGGCAGCGGTCGGCATCTCCATCGTGAGCGATACCGACAGTGGCACCGTGCTCGAGCACGGCCTTGCGTAGCGGATCGAGGTGCGTGCACCCGCACCGGTCGTTGATGTTGAGGCCATCAGGTTCGGCGTGCACAGCCACCACATCCGCACCGGCGTTGCGGTAGACCTGCGCAGCTATCCCGGAGGCCGCGCCATGGGCGCAATCAACCACCACGCGAACCCCGGCCAACGAGTGCGGGCTGGCTAGCAGCAGGTGATCCATATAGCGGCCGGCGGCCTCCGGCACATCGCGCACCCGGCCGATCAGGGCGCCGGTTGGACGGGCCAGCTGGCGACCGTCCAGCCGGCCGGCGATCTCGTCTTCCACCGCGTCGGGCAGTTTGCGCCCGCCGGCGGCGAACAGCTTGATGCCGTTGTCGGGCATCGGGTTGTGCGAGGCGGAGATCATCACACCGAGGTCGGCGGAGAACTCGCCCACGAGATGGGCGATCGCGGGGGTGGGCAGTATCCCGACCCGCAGCACATCGGCGCCCGCCGAGGTGAGGCCGGCCGTCACGGCGGCCTCCAGCATCTCTCCGCTGGCCCGCGGGTCCCGGCCGACGACGGCGACCGGCCGGTGCCCCAGTCCGTGATCGGCGAGCACCCTGGCGGCAGCACCCGACAACGCCATCGCCAGCTCCGGGGTGAGCTCGGAGTTGGCTAACCCACGCACCCCATCGGTGCCGAACAGGCGGGGCATGAACGACGCAGCGGCAGTGTTAACGCTTCGAGTACTGGGGAGCCTTGCGCGCCTTTTTCAAACCGTACTTCTTGCGTTCCTTAGCCCGAGCATCCCGGGTGAGGAAACCCGCCTTCTTCAGCGCCGGACGGTCATCGATGTTGAGCTCGACCAGTGCCCGCGCGATCGCCAGCCGCAGCGCGCCGGCCTGCCCGGAGGTGCCGCCACCGGAGAGATTGCCGAGCACGTCGTAGGCCTCTGGCTTGTTGACGGTCAGCAGGGGTTCCCGGATCAGCTGCTGGTGCACCTTGTTCGGGAAGTACCGCTCCAGGCTCGTGCCGTTGAGCCGGAACACGCCGGTACCGGGCACCAGGCGTACCCGCACCACCGCTTCCTTGCGGCGACCGACGGCCTGCACCGTCTGACCGCTGGGCACCGGCATCGCAGGCCCAAGCGGGGCTGGGCCAACTGGCGCTGCCGGCGCGGTGTCCGGATGCGGTGTCTGCGGAGTGGTCACGGCGTCTCTCGGGTCCTCGCTGGGGGAATGCACTGGTTCCGAAGTCTCTGGGTTGGTAGACACTGGGTCGATAGTCACTGGGCGACCTGGGTGATCTCGTATGGCTGGGGTCGTTGCGCCGTGTGCGGGTGGTCGGGCGTGGCATAGACCTTGAGTTTGCGGGCCATTGCCCGGCCCAACGTGTTCTTCGGCAGCATGCCCTTGATGGACCGCTCCACCAGCCGCTCCGGTCGGGTGGCGAGCATCTCGGTGAACGAGCGCCTCTTGAGGCCGCCTGGACGGCCGCTGTGCCGGTACACGAAGCTGCGATCGCCCTTGTTGCCCGACAGCGCCACCTTGCCGGCGTTGACGATCACGACGAAGTCGCCGGTGTCCACGTGCGCAGCGTAGGTCGGCTTGTGCTTGCCGCGCAGCAGGATGGCGGCCTGGCTGGCCAGCCGTCCCAGCACCACATCCGTGGCATCGATGACGTGCCAGGCGCGCTGGACCTCGCCGGGCTTGGGGCTGTACGTGCGCACGGAACTACCTCGTTATCACGGTTCGCAGGGTCATCGAACGTCTTCATGGTGCCGGTGTGCCTGGAGCACAGTCATCTGAGAGTCGCACACATCCGCACAGCAGCGCCGGAAACGATACCGGCCCGGCGCCGGAAAGGTCAAAACGGGGTGGCTTGGCTGAATCCGGTTGGCCGACTATGACCAACGAGCCCGGTTCGCCGCTTCGCCGGCCTGGTAGTTCTCGTTCGAGGTACCCAGCGCGACCCCGATCTGGTTGAGCACCTGGTTCAGGTCCGCCGCCGATCGATCCCACTTCGCCTGGTGGGCCTGGTAGGCACTGGACGCATCGCCGGTCCAGGTCTCCACCATCGGCTGCAGGTATCGCTTGAGGTCTTCCATCTCCCGGTTGATGTTCGCCCAGGTGGTCTGGATCGAGCTCCGCGCGCTTTCCAGCTCGCCGAACGTGACCAGGATTTCGCTCACGTCTGTCGCCTCCTCAGGTGTTATGTGGGAGTAGTTGTGCGGGCTCAGCTGCCCAGCGCCTGGCTGATCCGGGTGTAGGTCTGGTTTTCGGCCTCGTCGGCCTGCGCGTACGTGGTGCCCGAGCCACGGATCTGCTCACCGATACTGCTCAGCGCCTCGCTGAGGTTGCGCGCGTCGTTGTCCCACCGCTGCATCAACAGCCCGAAAGCGGTGGCCGCCTGACCCTTCCAGGCGCCTGCCAGCGGCGCGAGCTGGTTGCGTAGCGCCGAGAGCTGGCCCTGCACGCTCTGATTCACCTCGGCGACGTGATTGGCCGCCACCTGCATCTGCTCGAACTGCGCACCGAACTGCCCTGCCATTGGCATGATCTCCTTGGTTGTCAGTCGCCGATGGGAACGACCAGGGGACGTCACACTGCCAGATCCGGTTCCAGTCGGTGACCAACCGGTCGCAGAACGTTGCAAGCGCGAACGGTGGACGGGTGGCTCGACGGTGCGCGCTGCTAACTTTGTATGGGGTGCTGGGGAGCTGTGAGCGCGCGTTTACGGAGGATTCGTGGCCGAGACGGAACTGAGCTGGGTGCAACGGGCGGCTGATGCCGCGATCGAGCATGCCCACCGTTCGGGTACGAAGCAGATCGTGTGCGCATCGGGCGTGTCCCCGTCGGGACCGATCCATCTCGGCAACCTGCGCGAGGTCATGACCGCACACTTCGTCGCCGAGGAGATCTTCTCTCGGGGCCATGACGTGGTGCACCTGCACTCGTGGGACGACTATGACCGGTTCCGGAAGGTTCCGGCCGGGCTCGATGAGGGGCTGGCCGAGCATGTCGGCCGCCCGCTGGCGGCGGTGCCGGATCCCTACGGCGAGCGCGACTCGTATGCGGCGCACTTCATCGCGGAGTTCACCGATTCGTTGGCCAGGATGGGTGTCCGGATGCGCGAGGTGCGGCAGTCCGAGCAGTACCCGCGCGGAACGTACAACGCCGGGATCCGCCAAGCCATGGACCGTCGCGGCGACGTCTTCGACATCCTGGCCAAGTTCCAGACCGAGGGTCTCCATGGCAGGCCACTGGCGCAGCGCCGGGCCGAGTACTACCCGTTCAAGCCGTACTGCCAGTCCTGCGGGAAGGACTTCACCACGGTCACCGGTTACGACGGTCTTGTCGTGGCCTACTGCTGCCGGTGCGGCCATGCCGGGGAGATGACGCTCGCCGATGGTGCGCTGATCTCCGGCAAGTTGGTGTGGAAAGTGGACTGGCCGATGCGGTGGGTCCACGAGCAGGTGGACTTCGAGCCCGCGGGCGAAGATCATCACTCGCCGTCGAGCAGCTACGTCTCGGGCAGCGTGCTGGTTCGGGACATCTTCGGCGGTACCGCCCCGTACTCGTTCGCCTACACCTTCGTCGGCCTGGCCGGCGGATCGAGCAAGATGTCCAGCTCGGCCGGCGGCGCGGCCATCCCCGGTACCGCGCTGGATGTTCTGGAGCCGGCGATGCTGCGCTGGCTGTATCTGCGGCGGCTGCCGTCCCAGTCGTTCACGATCGACCTGTCGCCACGGGCGGTGCAGCGGCTCTACGACGAGTGGGACCAGTTCGGTGAGCGCGCCGACGCCGCGGGCGGGTCCCCGGTCGACAGGCACATGCGCCAGATGTGCCTGTCGACTTCGGCGGGCACCGTCGAGCACAGCCAGCGGCCGATCTCGTTCCGGCTGCTGGCGTCGGCTGCCGACCTCACGCAGGGCAACACCGAGCAGATTGATCGCCTCGTGCGCCAGCATGTCGACAACCCCGATGCCCTGCCTGATCGCGACGCCCTGCTCAAGGAGATGGAGCCGCGGCTGACCTGCGCCATCAACTACGCCACCCGCTTGCTGCCGCCGGAACAACGCACCAGGATCCGCACCGAGTTCAACAGCCACGCGTGGCGGGAGCTGGATGAGCAGACCCGCCAGGGCGTGCACATGCTCGACGAGCAGCTGGACGACGCCTGGACGCTCGAAAACCTGACCCGCCTGGTGTATGCGATCCCGAAGCTGCTCCAAGGGCTGCCCAAAGATGCTCCGCCCAGCCCCGAGCTGAAGACGTCACAACGGGCTTTCTTCGCCGCGCTGTACCAGCTGCTGTGCTCATCGGACACCGGCCCCCGGCTGCCCACCCTACTGCTGTCCATCGGGCTGGAGCGCGCCCATCTCCTGCTGTCCGGGCCCGCGACAGGAAAGTGAAACGCCGCCATTCGTGAACTCGACGCCAGCGACGTTTTTCCCGCCTGCACTGTCGCTGGTGTCGAGTTCACGGACCCGGTACGGCTCCTGTTGACCACCGGCTGCCTTGGGCACAGGCGTCTGGCGGGCGAGTAAGGGCCGATAGAGTCAAGGGATGGCCCGACCCCAGTCAAGCCCACAGTCAACCCTGGACAATCTCGAAGCTCGCTGGGGCGAGCGGTGGGAGCACGACGGCACCTACCGCTTCGACCGCGCTCGGGACCGCGCTGAGACCTACTCGATCGATACGCCGCCCCCCACCGTGTCGGGCTCCCTGCACGTCGGCCATGTCTTCAGCTACACGCATACCGACACGATCGCCCGTTTCCAGCGGATGCGTGGCCGCGCGGTGTTCTACCCGATGGGCTGGGACGACAACGGCTTGCCCACTGAGCGGCGGGTAGAGAACTACTTCGGCGTGCGCTGCGACCCGTCCGTTGCCTACCAGGAGGACTTGGTCCCGCCGGCCAAGCCCGCCGCGAAGCGACAGGACTACGTCCCGATCAGCCGGCGCAACTTCATCGAGCTGTGCGAGCGGCTGACCGAGACCGACGAGAAGGTCTTCGAGCAGGTTTGGCGCCTGCTGGGCCTGTCGGTGGACTGGTCGCTGACCTACTCCACGGTGTCGGCGCGTTCGCAGCGGGTCAGCCAGCGGGCCTTCTTGCGCAACCTGGCTCGCGGTGAGGCTTACTCCTCCGAGGCGCCCTGCTTGTGGGACATCACCTTCCAGACCGCGGTGGCGCAGGCGGAACTGGAAGACCGGGACCGCCCGGGCGCCTACCACGACCTGCGGTTCCACGGCAGCGCCGGGCACGGCGACGTGGTCATCGCCACCACCCGCCCGGAGTTGGTGGTGTCCTGCGTGGCGTTGGTCGCCCATCCCGACGATGAGCGCTACCAATCGCTGTTCGGGTCGACCGTGGCCACGCCGGTGTTCGGCGTCGAGGTGCCGGTGCTGGCCCACCACCGGGCCGAGCCGGACAAAGGCACCGGGATCGCCATGGTGTGCACCTTCGGCGACCTCGCGGACGTGATGTGGTGGCGCGAGCTCGAGCTGGATACCCGTGCGGTGATCGGCAAGACCGGCCGGCTCGACGGTGAGACTCCTTCTTGGCTGACCACCGAGCGGGCCAGGGAGGCCTATGCGCGGCTGGCCGGCAAGACCATCTTCGGCGCCCAGCGTGAGATGGTGGAGTTGTTGCGGGATGCCGGGGACCTGCTCGGCGAGCCGAGGCCCATCACCCACGCGGTGAAGTTCTACGAGAAGGGCGACCGGCCGCTGGAGATCATCACGACCCGCCAGTGGTACATCCGCAACGGCGGCCGTTCGCCGCAGCTGCGGGCCGAGCTGATCGGTCGCGGCCAGGAGCTGGACTGGCACCCGGATTTCATGCGCCACCGCTACGAGAACTGGGTGGGCGGGCTCAACGGTGACTGGCTGATCTCCCGGCAGCGGTTCTTCGGCGTGCCGATCCCGCTGTGGTACCGGCTCGATGATGAGGGCTGTCCCGACTACCAGCACCCGATCGTGCCCGAGGAGGCCGCGTTACCGATAGACCCGCAGTCCCACGTACCACCCGGCTACACCGCGGCGCAACGGGACCAGCCTGGCGGCTTCACCGGTGAGCCAGACATCATGGACACTTGGGCGACGTCGTCGCTGACCCCCCAGATCGCCTGCGGCTGGGAAGATGACCCCGATCTGTTCGCGCAAACTTTCCCGATGGATCTGCGCCCGCAGGGCCACGACATCATCCGCACTTGGCTGTTCTCCACGGTGGTCCGCAGCCACTACGAGCACGGCAGCCTGCCCTGGCAGCACGTCGCGCTATCCGGCTGGATCCTCGACCCGGACCGCAAAAAGATGGCCAAATCCCGCGGCAACGTCGTGGTGCCTACCGAGATGCTCGAGCAGTACGGCGCAGATGCGGTCCGTTACTGGGCGGCCAGCGCCCGCCCGGGTATCGACACGGCGTTCGACCCCAGCCAGATGAAGATCGGCCGGCGCCTGGCGGTCAAAGTACTCAACGCCTGCAAGTTCGCCTTCGGCCTGCCCCCGGCGCCCGCCGACGCTGAAGTGACCGAGGCGATCGATCGGGCGATGCTGGCCCAGCTGGCCACCCTGATCGACGACGCCACCAGCGCGTTCGAGAACTACGACTACGCGCGGGCGTTGCAGGCCACCGAAGAGTTCTTCTGGCGGTTCTGCGACGACTATCTGGAACTGGTCAAGGTCCGTGCCTACCAGGATGGTCCGGACTCCGACTCAGCGCGCGCGGCGCTGCGCATCGCCGTGTCGGTACTGCTCCGGCTATTCGCGCCATTCCTGCCTTACGTGACCGAAGAGGCCTGGTCGTGGGCCCAGACGGACGCGGGACCGTTACCCGGCTTCACTGACGGGTCGGTGCACCTGGCTAACTGGCCTGAGGTGGCCGAACTACGCAGTCTGGTGCCGTCCAATGGTGACCCATCCGTCCTGGTCATCGCCGCCGACGTACTGCGGCAGATCCGCAAGGCGAAATCAGACGCCAAACGCTCGGTGCGGGCCGAGGCCACGTCAGTGACGGTGATCGACTCAGGACCGAGACTCGCCGCTGTTCAGGCTGTCCTTGCTGACCTGCGCAGCGCGGGCAACGTGCGAGAACTGACCACGGTGGAGCTGACCAACGGCGCAGAGGCCACCGTCGACGTGCAACTGCCCGAAACGGAAAGTGTCGCCCCCTGACCCGCCGGAATGCTGATCCCGATCAGTGCCGAAGTGGGTTGGAGAGGGGCCGGCGATCAGGATCGATGATCGGGGGCGGCTGGAATTCGACGCGGCCATCCCGGATGGTGATGTCCCACCCTTGCAGATGCACTTGCTGGTGGTGGGCTGGGCACAACAGGCAGCAATTTCCCACCTTCGTTTCTCCACCGTCAATCCAATGAATTCCGTGATGGGCGTCACAAATGCCGGGTGGTCGATCGCAGCCCGGGAAACTGCACCCGCCATCGCGGGTCACCAGCGCACGGCGGATGCCTAGCGGGACGGTGCGCATCGCGCGGCCCACGTCGAGGGGTTCGGAATCGCCGCCCATGACTACCGGAATCACCTTGCAGTCGCAGGCCAGGCGGCGAGCTGCGGCGGCGCTGATCAGGTGCCCGTAGTCCAGGGTGGCGGAACCGAGTCCGGTGCGGAGCGCGTCCCAGTCGATAGTCACGGTGACGTGCGGGGGTTCGCCGCCGGTAGTGGGGAAGGTGTCGGTGGCGCGGGCCCGCTCGCACAGTTCAATCAGGGCCTCTGCTTGGCGCTGCGGGACCGTCCGGTGATCGGCCACGCCGTCGGTAGTCGGGCGGCGGGTGGCGAGTTGCTCGATCAGCGCGCGCAGCAGGCTGCCGTGCTCCGGATCCAGCCAGCCTTCCAACGCCAGGCGTCCGTCGCGGCGATTCCGCAGCCACAGTTCACCGCGGGTCGGATTGGTCGCAGGTGCATCATCGGCCGGTTCGGGACCGTCGGGGTCCAAGGTGGTCAGCAGGCGCTCGGCGATCAGGCGCAGCCGCCGGGGATCGAAATCCCGGGCGTAGCCGGCCAGGGTGGCCTCGGCCTGCTCGCGGGCCGGCTCGGGTACCGAGGTGGGCAGCGCGGCGATGGTTTCGCTGATCACCCGCAGCTGCCCGGTGCCGATGCCCCCGGCGGCCAGCGCCGCCGCGGTGACTGGCAGCCGCGGCGGCAGGGTTTGGCCAGTCAGGGTACGGCGGGTGCCCACCATCGACGCGTGTTCCACCCTCTGACGGGCCTCGGCCGCCGACAGCTGCAGCGTCCCCTCCAGTAGCCGGGCCGTATTGCCGAATCCGACCTGGGCGGCAATACGCCGGGACTCGGCCTCAGCAACCAATTCCAGCATCAGCGAGTGCGTTTGGCGCAGATGCGTCTCGATGTCCCGCAACGCCGGAACGATTTGCTTATCATCAAGGCTGCTCAGCATTTTGCGCAGGCTATCCAGACAACCCGACATCACGTCGACGGGATCGCCCAGCGCAACGCTCATACCGTTATTGTTTCGGGCACCCCTGACAACGACCGGGTTCCCGGAACCTGCTCCTGAATACACGATAGAGTGAACGTCGGACGTAGTTGGCCATAGCGAGACACCGCTGTCGTCGGAGCACCGTGCTGGGTCGATCTCATAACTTCCGATACGGAGCGCAGCCGGGAATTCTACGGCCAGGTATTCGGCTGGACCGCGGAGGAACCAGCCGAGCAGTCAGAAAAGGTGCTCAAGCATCCATGAGACCGTCTGCGAGCCAGGCGATCTGGACGAGCTGTGCGCCGGCCTTGCGGGTGACCAGGGTGCCGCGGCCGGGCGGCATCGGGGTTGGCTTGACGTTGCCGAGCAGCGGGCCCTCGTCAGGGCTGCCGCTCATCACGATGCCGGGCGTGGACAGCTCCCGCAGCCTTGCGATCACCGGCTCGAACAGGCCCCGGGAAGCGCCACCGCTCCGGCGGGCGACGACCAGGTGCAGGCCCACATCCTTGGCCTGGGCCAGGAACTCCAGCAACGGTGCCAGCGGGTTCACCCCGCCCTGGGTGGCGACCAGGTCGTAGTCGTCGACCAGGACGTAAAGCTCCGGTCCCGACCACCAGGAGCGGTCCCGGAGCTGCTGCTGGGTGATGCCGGCGCCGGGCAGGCGCTTGCGCATCGAATTCTGCACGTCACTGATCATCGGCGTCAGCACGTCAGCCGACATCCCGTAGCCGATGAGGTGTTCAGACTCCACGGCACCGAGCATGGTGCGGCGGTAGTCGACCACGATGACGCGAGCCTGCTCCGGGGTGCAGCGCTCGACGATGCCCCGGGCGATCGTCCGCAGCAGGTTGGTCTTGCCGGACTCGCCGTCGGCGAAGCACAGGAAGTGCGGCTCGGCGGTGAAGTTCAGATACACCGTGCCCAGCTCGGCTTCGTTGATCCCGATCGGGATGAGGTGCGGCCGCGGCGTCTGGGAGCCCGGCAGCTGCTGGTAGGCAATCCGTTCGGGCAGCAGTCGCACCCGCGGCGCGCTCCGGCCGGGCCACGCCTGACGGATGTGGGCCACCGCATCGGCGACACCGTCGATGCGGGGCAACGCGACGAGGAAGTGCAGCTTGTCCCGGGACAGGCCGCGCCCGGGGCGCCCTGGCGGCACGTTGACCGCCACCCGCCGGTCGATGTCGGACTCGCCCGGATCGCCCAGCCGCAGCTCGAAGCGGGTCCCGAGCAGGTCCTTCAACGCGGGCCGGATCTCCGCCCACCGGGTGGCCCCGATCACCACGTGCACCCCGTAGGACAGGCCCTGGGTGGCCAGGTTCACCACCCGCATCTCCAGGTCGGAGGCGTCGAATTCCTGGCGGAAGCTGTGCCACCCGTCGATCACCAGGAACACGTCGCCGAACGCCTCGTCCGGTAGCTCTCCCCGTTGCCGCCGAGCCCGGTACGCGGCCATCGAGTCGATGCCCAGCGAGCGGAACCGCTGCTCGCGGGTCGCGAGCAAGCCACTGACCTCGGCGAGGATGCGCCGGACGGTGTCCGGTTCCAGCCGTCCGGCCACCCCACCGCTGTGCGGCAGGCCATCCAGCGACGCCAGCGTGCCGCCGCCGAAGTCGATGCAGAAGAACTGCACCTCCTCCGGAGTGTGGGTCAAGGCCAGCGACATCAACAGCGAACGCAGCAAGGTGGACTTGCCCGACTGCGGACCACCGGCGACCACCGCGTGGCCCGCGGCCCCGGACAGGTCCGCCCAGAGCAGGTCACGGCGCTGCTCATAGGGCTTGTCCACGATGCCGACCGGAACGGTGAGCCGGCTCTTGCCGAAGAACCCGTCCGGGGACAGGCCGCGATCCTCGGTGACCGACAGCGCCGACAGCAGCTGATCCAGCGAGGGCGACGCGTCCAGCGGCGGCAGCCACACCTCGTGCGCCGGCGGGCCCTGCCCGGACAGCTTGGCGACCACGATATCCAGCACGCTGGGTTCGCCGACGGCCTCCTCCGGCTCGTCATGCACCACCGGCTCAGGCGCCTGCGGTAGGTCGACGTATTCGGGCCCGAACAGCCGCGGCCGGCGGTCGGCGGATACCGGGATCTCCCTGGGCGCCGCGACGACCCGGCCGGCGCGGTAGGGGCCGGAGACGTAGGCCGCCTTGAAACGCTCCATGGACGCGGTGTCGAACTTGAGGTAGCCCGACCCGGGCACCGGCGGTAGCTCGTAGGCGTCGGGCACGCCCAGCACCGCCCGGGATTCCCCCGCGGAGAAGGTCTTGAGCCCGATCCGATACGACAGGTGGGATTCCAGACCGCGCAGCTTGCCTTCCTCCAGCCGCTGCGACGCCAACAACAGGTGCATCTGCAGCGAGCGCCCCAGCCGGCCGATCGCCACGAACAGGTCGATGAATTCCGGCTGCTGGGCGAGCAACTCGGAGAACTCGTCGATCACGATGAACAGCGCGGGTAGCGGATCGAGGTCCGCGCCGTTGTCGCGGGCCTTCTCGTAGTCGGAGACGTTGGCGAAGTTGCCCGCGGTGCGCAGCAGCTCCTGGCGGCGGTTCATCTCCCCGGCCAGCGCGTCCTGCATGCGCGTGACCTGGGTCAGGTCGTCGGCCAGGTTCGTGATCACGGCGGCGACGTGCGGTGCACCCTCCATACCCAGGAACGTCGCGCCGCCCTTGAAGTCGACCAGCACGAGGTTGAGCACTGCCGAGGAGTGGGTGGCGATCAGGCCCAACACCAGGGTGCGCAGGAACTCCGACTTGCCGGACCCGGTGGCTCCCACGCACAGTCCGTGCGGCCCCATCCCGCCCTGAGCGGCCTCCTTGATGTCCAGCTCCACCGGTTGGCCGAACTCACCGAGCCCGATGGGCACCCGCAACCGATCCCGGATCGGGCGTGGTCGCCAGGCCTGGGCGACGTCGAAGGCATGTGGATCCTCGGGCAGGCCGAGCAGCCCGAGCAGGCCGGTGTTGCCCAGCAGTGGCTCGCTGTCGCCCGGCGCGTCCGGTGCGCCGAGGCGGTAGGGAGCCAGCGCCCGGGCCACTGCCTCGGCCTCGACGACGGACAGCGCGTCGGGGGCGCCGAACAACTCGACACCGGTCGCGCCGCGGGCGCCGATCGCGGTGCCCTCGATGGCCAATTGGAGTCCGCGGCGGCTGGTCAACGGACCCAGCGACGCCGAGAGATCGAGCAGGGTGGCTCCCGCCAGGCCTTCCTCGAGGATGATCTGCTCAGCTCCGTTGACCTCCCCACCGTCGATGATGATCAGAACGTGCGGCTCGTCGCCGGGCAGCGGGGCGTTGCGGGCGAACCGGGGACGGTCCCGGAGCTGCTCGCGGAGCAGGTCCTCGATCTGGGCCAGTGACGATGCCATCATCCGCACCGGCCCGGCGCCATCGACCCGGGTCGGGTGCTGAACGTGCGGCAGCCACTTCGCCCATTCCCAATCCACCTTCGCCCGCCCGGCGGTGACCACCGCGACGAGCAGGTCGTCGGGAGCGTGGAAGGTGGCCAGCTGGACCACCATCGCCCGCGCCAAGCCGCGCGAGGCGACCGGATCTCCGGAGATGCCGATCGCGGCGAACCCGCGAATCGAGATGGCGATCGGCAGCTCGGGCACGATGGAGTGCGCCCGGACGAACTGCCGCAGGGCCAGCGTGGTGATCGGTTCCAGCTCGTCGACCGGGCCGGTCTGCGGCGCCACCAGCCGGGTGGCCAGCCGCTGCGAGCCCCGGCAGATCCGCACGTGGCAGAAGTCTGGATCGTTGGTGCGGCGTTCCCAGATCCGCCGGCTCGCTGCGATCGACCACAGTGCGGCGGGATCGGGATGGCTCCATTCCAGCGCCGCGCGTTGCTCGGCCGCCGACTCCCGGGCCCGATCCCGCATCTGACCCAGGTAGCGCAGGTAGTCCTTGCGATCCTCGTTCATCTCGGCCTTGGCCTGGCCGGTCCCGCGGCCACCGGCGAACATGCCGACGGTCGAGAGCACCATCATGATCGGGAACATCAGGAACAGCGGGTTGCTCTTGTCCTGCCCCGGGGTCAGGAAGACGTAGGCCACCATGCCCAGCACGGCCACGATCATCACGACCGGCATGGTCTTCTGAATGATGCTGCCGGGGATGACTCTGGGTACCTCCGGCGGCGGCTCCAGATGAACCTCGCCTCCGGGCATCTTCGGCGCGGCCAGCCGGGGCAATCGCCGGAACTGCACGGTGCTCATGCCAGCGTCACCTCCGGGTCTCATCCGCACGCACGGCAGGCCGGCCACCCTATCGGCCGGTCGGGCGGACACCCGTGCGCTCCCGCGACCCTAGGAATGCGCCCGCGATGAGCCACTAACCGTCAACTGGCAGCCCCTCAGCGACGGCGAGTTGGCGCCGGGCCGATCAGCGGGCCGACCGGCGGCGGAATCGCATTCGACGCGTACCCTGTCGCCGCAGCTAGCAGCACCGATATGACCACCTCATCGCCGCCGTCGCCCCCCTGGAGCACCGGGCGCTGAGCGGATGGATACTCCCCCGACGACAGCGCCGCAGCCGCGGGCGAGCGAGGAGTACAACTGGTGCCGACCCACGTCAACGGAGCCCCCCCGTCCAGCGCTAGATCGACGATGCCACCGGCCAGCACCAGATCGATGGTTCCACCGGCTAGCGCCTTCAGCAGGGTGACGGTCGTGGCCCCTCGCACCCGCATCGACCTGGCGCTGCCATCGGACATCGCGGTGGCCAACCTGCTGCCGATGCTGCTCACGATGGCCGGCGAGTCCAGCGCAGACGGGGGCAGCAAGCACGGTGGCTGGTGCCTGGCCAAGCTGGGCGGCGACGCGATCGATCCGGAGCGCTCGCTGAGCTCGCTCGGTGTGGTCGACGGCGACCTGCTACAGATCCGGCGACGCAACGACAACCCACCGCCCCCACTGTTCGACGACGTGGTGGAAGCCATCGCCGAGTCGGCCCCAGCCAGTTACCGGCCGTGGACCGAGCACACCGCCCGCATGCTCGGCCTGGTCGCGGCCGGATTGGCCCTGTTGGCCAGCGCCGCGGGACTGCTCCGAGCGGGGACGCTGCCGGGAGCCGGGCTTGGCGCCGGCGCCCTCGCAGGCGTGACCGCCGTGATCGCGCTGATCGCCGGCGTGGTGACCGCCCGGGTATACCGCGAGACCAGCGCAGGTGTGGTCATCGCGGCGGGAAGCCTGCCGCTGGGCTTCGTCAGCGGCCTGGACATCGTGCCCGGCGCCAGCAGCGGCGTTCACGCGGAGAACTTCCTGCTGGCGTGCACGTTGACCCTGGTGCTGGCCGCCGCATCGATCACGATGCTCGGCGCGGGCATCACGCCGTTCGTCGCCACCGCCACCGCCGCCGCCCTCGGCGCGCTGACTTTCCTCAGCGCCAGCTTCGCGAACCGGCCCGCCGCGGGCATCGCAGCAGGCGCAGCGGCGCTGGCACTCGGCGTGATCTCGGCATTACCCAGGCTGACCATCCACCTGTCCCGGCTACCCATGCCACAGGTGCCCAGTAACCCCAAAGATCTGCGGGATGACCCTGGCCTCCCGGATTATGCCGCGATCGAGCGCCGGGTGGGACTTGCGCATGAGTACCTGACCGGCATGATCATCGGATCGGGCGCGGTAGCCGCGATCGGCGCAGTGCTGGCCGCGGCCGGGGGTGCGGTGGGGATCGTGCTGGGCACCGTCGTCGCCGCTGTGCTGCTGCTGCGGGCGCGGTCCTACGCCAACGGTAACCAGGCGATCGCCCTGCTGGTCAGCGGGATCGTCGCGGTAGGAGGCCTGATGGCCGGTTTGCTGGCGACAGCCAGGCAGCCCGGGGTGCTGCTGGCCGGTGTCGCCGGCCTGCTGGTGCTCGCGACGGTGGCGCTGGTCGCCGGCGTAGTGGTACCCCGCCGCCGGTTCTCTCCGGTGCTGCGCCGCTCGGTGGACGTGGTCGAAGCGGTGCTCATCGCCTCGGTACTGCCGCTGGCCTTGGGCGTGCTGGACCTCTACCGCACCGTCCGGGCCCTGTGAGGGCGCTGGGTCAGCGCCGGCACTCGCTGGTAGCCCTTGCTGCGGCAGTATTGTGCCTGGCCGGACCGGCGTGGCCGGCGGCCGCGCAACCGAACGTCCGGCCACCCGGGGTACCACCTGCTGCAGACATGGCGGCGCTGCCCAGTCCCGCCAGCGTCAACGCCATGCCCTACGTCGTGAACAACGCCGCGACCCGGCAGCTCGGGCCAGTCGAACAGCAGGCGCCGTGCCAGCAGCAGGCGCCGGACAGCGGGCAGAACCTGGCTACCCAGAACCTTTCAGCAGAGCCGCCGGCCCAACAGCGGCTGCGGATCCGCCAGGCCCAACGGTTCGCAACTGGTCGCGGCCAGCGTGTCGCGGTGATCGACAGTGGGGTGCAGCCGCACCCGCGACTGCTCGGTAGATCGATCGACGGCGGGGACTACATCGAACACCGATCCGGACTGTTCGACTGCGACGGTCACGGAACCGCGGTAGCCGGGCTCATCGCCGCGGCACCTGACGCGGGCACCCAATTCGTCGGCGTCGCACCCGCTGCCCAGATCCTGGCCATCCGGCAAGCCAGCACCTTCTACGCAGTACCGCTGCGCCAGCTCGACACCGGCCAGCAGATCCGCAGCCCGATGGCGGGAGACACCGTGAGCATGGCGCGGGCCGTGCTGCGCGCGGTACAGCTGGGCGCAACAGTGATCAACATCTCGGAGGCCGCCTGCTTCCCGGCTGAACCGGAGCAGGTCAACGCGCCGGATCTGGAGGCCGCGGTGCACTACGCGGTGGAACACAACGTCGTCGTGGTGGTAGCCGCCGCGAACACCAGTAGCAGCTGCAAGCAGAACAGCCCCGGTAGGGTCACCACCATCTCCTCACCGGGCTGGTTCGACGATGACGTGCTCACTGTCGCTGCGACCGACGATGATGGCCGGCCGGCGGATTTCTCCATCCACGGGCCGTGGGTCGATGTGGCCGCTCCCGGCACGGATGCGGTATCGCTGGCTGCCGGGCGCCCCGGGCTGGCCAGCGGGCTCGTCGATGCCCACGGCCAGCTCCGCCCGCTCGATGGCACCAGCTTCGCCGCGCCGTATGTCGCCGGACTCGCCGCGCTGGTCCGGGAGCGCTTTCCACATCTCGACGCGCGCCAGGTGATGCACCGCATCGAACAGACCGCACAGCAGACCACCGGTCCCCGCAGGCGCCGGGAAGATGTGGGCTACGGGATGATCGACCCAGTCGCCGCGCTCACCGTGGTGCTACCCGGAGAACCCGGCTCCGAGCCGGGCCCGGCAGACCCGGCGAAGTCCTCCGGCTTCCAGCCCCGACCGCCGGACAACAGCCAGCCACGCGCCGTCGCCCTCACCGGCTCGGCCGCCGCCGTCGTCGTGCTGGGACTGGTGCTGGTGGTCGCGCAGATCCTCAAACGGCGCGAGAACCAGGGATAATCATCACGAGGCCGGCCAGCGCGGCGGCACCTGCCGGATGGATCTTACCGACGACGAAGAACGCCACCAGCAGCAACGCCACAAGCAGCAAGCCGACGGCCGTCGCGCGCAGGTGGTGGCGCATCGGCTCGTGCAGCATCACCGCGTCCTTGCGAACCAAAGCCGACTCCATCCTGCGAAGCACGAAGCGGTAGGCCTGTACCTGCGAGGTGGTGGTCGGGTCCGTGGCCATCGGATACCTGCCGCTCTTGCCTGGGATGTACGGTGCCGCACGATAGCGAATCGCCGTTTCGCGAAAGGCGCAGACATGACCGCAGCACCGGCTGCACCGCAGCGGGAGTCGATGCGGCCAATGTGCGCCCGGCTGCGTGCCCCGGGCGCACACTTGGGTCCGCTGCCCGTCAGCAACCTGGTGGTCTTCGAGATCGGCCTGGCGGTGGGTCTGGCGCTGCTCGCCGTCGACGCCGGGCTGTGGGGTGCTGCCCTGATCGTGGCGCTGATCACGGTGCCGCTCGCGTTCGGCCGCTGGCACGGTCGCACCTTGCTGCGGTGGATCCAGCTCTCCGGTCGTTACCTCGCGCGCTCATCCAGCAAGAGCCTGCCGCATCCGGATCCGGCGGCCGCCACCGCCGATCCCCGGGTCACGCTGCTGAGCCTGCTGATCCCCGACCTCATCGTGGCACACGGCGCCGACCGGCAGCGCGAATCGGTGGGCTTCGCGTGGCACCAGGGCACCTGGACCGCCGTGCTGGAAATCGACGCCACGCCGTCGATGATCGCTCCGGTCGGCGCCACCGCCGGCCTGCCGCTCGGCGCGCTGGCATCCTGCCTGGAAGACCGCGGTGTGGTGCTGGACGCGATTCAGGTGATCTGGCACTGCTACCCGGGCAACGCCGCGTTACCGTCGTCGTCGCCGGCGTTGCGCTCCTACCTTGAGGTGCTGGGTCCGTTGCCGGCGGCGGCCCGCCGAACTACCTGGGTCGCGGTACGCCTGGATCCTCGCCGCTGCCCAGCTGCGGTCGCCGAACGCGGCGGTGGAGTGACCGGCTGCCACCGCGCGCTGATCGCGGCGCTGTCCCGGGTGCGCGCCACGTTGGAATCCGGGGGCGTGCCGGCTCGGCCGCTGGACGCAGACCAGCTGCTGCACGCCGGCATCAGCGCCGCGGAACTGTCTGGGGTCATCGGGGCCGCCAGTACCGGAAGGCCGGTGACCTTGAGTGAAGGGTGGACCACGGTCACCGCGGCCGGTGTCGGGCATGCCAGCTACGCCATCACCGGCTGGGGAACCACTGGCGCAGCGAACAATCTCAACGCGTTGACCGGCGTGCGTGCGCTGTCCACCACAGTGGCCCTGTCGATAGCACCGAAGGACGGCGGCGACGAGGTGGGGCTGCGCGGTCTGGTCCGGGTCAGTGCACGCGACCCGGCCGAACTCAAGGCTGCCGACGGGCGGTTGCAATCGGAGTCGCAACGGCTCGGGCTGACGTTGCGCCCGCTCGGCGGGCTCCAGACCGCTGGCCTGGCCGCGACACTGCCGTTAGGTGCGTGCGGATGAGCAGGACCGTGGCCAACGGCAGCGCACCCGCTGCGCTGGCACCCGAATTCCTCGTCACGCCCGCTGTGCTCGATGCGATCAGCCCCTCCGCCGAGCGCGGGGGCATGCTGCTGGGTTGCAGCGCCGATGATGAACCGCTGAGCCTGTCGGTGCTGCGCCCGCAGCCCACCCAGTTGGTCCTCGTCGGTGGCCTCTACCTGGCCCGCCAGGTCGCGCTGCGGGCGATGGCCACCGGCGCCTGGGTGGTGATCGCCACTGACCGGCCCGATGCCTGGGAACTGCTCACCCGAGCCGCCGGGGCGGGGCCCGACGGGCGTCCCGCCCCGCTGGTACAGGTGTGCCCGCTGGCGCGCCTCGAGCTGCCGCGGGCCTCGGAGGACGCTCCGCTGCTGGTCGTGTACGACGGCGGAGCGGTACCGCAGGAACTGTTCCCACCGCGCTCACCCTGGCAGACAACCCTGTACGCGCTCCCTTACCTGCATCCCCAGGCCGCCCGCACCGCGATCAACGCCGATCTCGTGCTGATCCAGCGGCTCCCGGCCGAGCAGGTCCAGCTCGCTGCAGGGATCTGGCGACTGCCTGCTTCGATGACCAAGCAACTAGCAGGCTTGACCGACGACGGAGTGGTCGCGTTGGGTCCCAACCTGTGGCTGCCGCTGCGTGTGGTCACCACACCCGCAGAACGCGAGATCCTCGGCCCGATCCGTCGGGGAGACTGACCGACCCGGCCTCTCGCGGGCGCGTTTCGGCCGGCCCGCACCGGGGAAGGCCGAACTATCGCTACCTCTGTTCGACGCTGTCGGCGGGGCGCGTCATCGCCGAAACTCCGTGGGGAGACATCAATGAATATCGCGTTGGCAATGTTGGCGTTGCTATGGCTGGTTATCGTCGTATTCATCATCTGGGCTATTGCGTCGGTAGTCGGTCAGCGTCGATAGATGCGTCATTGCGCGGTCCTGGGTCAGATCAAACCCTGGACAGCCGGAATGAACCTTGTGGCTATGGGGCGAGGTTACGGGCGACTCGCACGGCGCGGGTCTGCGCAGCGCGGGTGGCGAGATGGTTATCGTCGGGATAGTCCACGCAGACGAGGGTGAGGCCGTGCGGCGCAGCCACCGTCACCTCACTGGCACGAGTCGTGCGGCGCAGCAGTTCAGCGACCCAGTCTGCGGTACGCCGACCTTCCCCGACCGCCAATAAGGCGCCGACCATGCTGCGCACCATGGAGTGGCAAAAAGCGTCCGCTACCACATCAGCGGCCAGATACGGGCCGTCCCGGATCCATTCCAGGCGCTCCAGGGCGCGCACCGTGCTGGCGCCTTCCCGGTGGCGGCAGAACGCCGCGAAGTCGTGCTCTCCGAGCAGCGGCCTACTCGCCGCGTTCATCGCCGCATCGTCGAGGCGACGGTGGTGAACCACCGTGTCATACCGGCGCAGCGGATCGACGCCCCATGGCGCGTCGCAGATCCGGTACCGGTAGTGGCGCCGCAGCGCGGAGAACCGGGCGTCGAACGCGGCCGGCACCTGGCGCACTGCAGGCACCCGCACGTCGGGGGGCAGCAGCCGATTGAGCCGGCGTGCAAGGTCATCAGGCGCCGGCGCGTCAGGACCGACGTCAAGGTGCGCAACCTGCCCGGTGGCGTGCACGCCCGCGTCGGTGCGTCCCGCCACGGTCAGAGCCGCCGGGGCCCGGGTCACGGTTTCCAGACCGGCCTCGAGAATCCCCTGGACGGTGCGGCGCCCGGGCTGGCGCGCCCATCCGGAGAAGCCGGTTCCGTCGTAGCGGATATCAAGGCGGTAGCGCAGGAGCCCGCCATCCCGGGTGCGGGCGGCGGGCTCCTGTGCTGCGGTGCTCTGGGTCAGGATTCGGCCTCAGCCTCCTGGTCAACCGGCGCGGCAGCGGCATCCGGGGCATCGCGGGTATCCGGCGCGGCCGGCTCCTCAGCTTCGGCGGCAGGCGACCGGCCCTTGAAGGCCCGCCGCTTGACCTCCTCGATCTCCGCAGCGGTGCGCTCGGTGACCAGCGCGATGATCGCCATGGGTGCGTTGTCACCCTTGCGGGGCAGCGTCTTGACGATCCGGGTGTAACCACCGGGCCGGCCGGCGAACTGTGGGCCGATCTCCGCAACCAGCTTGTGCACCACGTCCTTGTCCCGGATCACCCGCATGATCTCGCGACGGTTGTGCAAGTCCGCCCGGCGCGCCTTGGTGATCAACCGCTCGGCGAACGGGCGCAGCCGCTTCGCCTTGGCCTCGGTGGTGGTGATCCGGCCGTAGGCGAACAGCGATGTCGCCAGGTTGGCCAGCATCAGCCGTTCATGGGCCGGCGACCCCCCGAGCCGGGCGCCCTTGGTCGGCGTGGGCATTTTCGCTCCCTTCGGTCGCCCCGTGAGTGGGATACGAGCTCATACCCACTCACGGGTGCTACAGCTGTTCGGTTTCGGCGTAGTCGTGGCCGTCGTCGGGGCCGTAGTCGGTGTTGGTGTCGATGCCGTTGTCGCTGGGGTCGCCCCACCCGTCGATCGAGTATTCGGCTGCCACCGCTGACGCGTCGAATCCGGGCGGGCTGTCCTTGAGCTGCAGGCCGAGACCGGCCAGCTTCAGTTTGACCTCGTCGATCGACTTGGCGCCGAAGTTGCGGATGTCGAGCAAGTCGGCCTCACTGCGACTGACCAGCTCACCGACGGTGTGAATACCTTCGCGCTTGAGGCAGTTGTAGGACCGGACGGTCAGATCCAGGTCCTCGATAGGCATCGCGAACGCGGCGATGGTGTCGGCCTCGGCCGGCGATGGGCCGATCTCGATGCCCTCGGCATCCACGTTGAGCTCGCGGGCCAGGCCGAACAGTTCCACCAGGGTGCGGCCGGCCGACGCCAACGCGTCCCGGGGGGTCAGCGACGGCTTGGTCTCCACGTCCAGGATCAGCTTGTCGAAGTCGGTGCGCTGCTCGACCCGGGTGGCCTCGACCTTGTAGGTCACCTTGAGCACCGGCGAGTAGATGGAGTCCACCGGGATCCGGCCGATCTCGGCACCCGAGGCCTTGTTCTGCACCGCCGGTACGTAGCCGCGGCCCCGTTCCACGACCAGCTCGATCTCCAGCTTGCCTTTGCCGTTCAGCGTGGCGATGTGCAGATCGGGGTTGTACACGGTGACACCGGCCGGCGGCACGATATCGCCCGCGGTGACGTCGCCCGGGCCCTGCTTGCGCAGGTACATCGTCACCGGCTCGTCCTCCTCGGAGCCGACCACCAGCTCCTTGAGGTTGAGGATGATGTCGGTGACGTCTTCCTTGACGCCCGGAACGGTGGTGAACTCGTGCAGCACCCCGTCGATGCGGATGCTGGTGACCGCGGCACCGGGAATGGACGAGAGCAGGGTTCGGCGCAGCGAATTACCCAAGGTGTAGCCGAATCCCGGCTCCAGCGGCTCAATGACGAACCGGGAACGGGTGAAATCGACCGGTTCCTCACTGAGATTCGGCCGCTGAGTGATCAGCATAACTGACATTCCTCCTCTGGGTGCCCACTATTTGACACCCATTCGGCTCCGCTCCCCCGATATGGAGACATATCGGGGTCGCAGAGGGGTCGCCCACCCGATATGTCTCCATATCGGGGTGGAGCGGGGGTTATCTGGAGTAGAGCTCGACGATCAGTTGTTCTTGGAGGGGCACGTCGATCTGGGCGCGTTCGGGTAGCCGGTGGACCAGTATCCGCATGGTGCTGGGGACCACCTGCAGCCAGGCGGGTACCGGGCGGTCGCCCAGGGTCTCCTTGGCGATCACGAACGGCAACGTCGGTATCGACTTCGGCTTGACGTCGATGATGTCGAACTTCGACACCCGGAAGCTGGGGACGTCCACCTTGACGCCGTTGACCACGAAATGTCCGTGGCTCACCAGTTGGCGCGCCTGGCGCCGGGTGCGGGCCAGCCCAGCCCGGTAGATGACGTTGTCCAGCCGTGATTCGAGAATCTGCAGCAGCGTGTCGCCGGTCTTGCCGGGGCGCCGGTTGGCCTCCTCGTAATACCGGTGGAACTGCTTTTCCATGACACCGTAGGTGAAACGAGCCTTCTGCTTCTCCTGCATCTGCAGCAGGTACTCGCTCTCCTTGATCCGGGCGCGGCCGTGCTGGCCGGGTGGATACGGCCGGCGCTCGAATGCCTGGTCGCCGCCGACCAGGTCGGTCTTGAGCCGGCGGGACTTGCGGGTGACGGGTCCGGTGTAGCGAGCCATCGCTTAGCTTCTCCTCTCCGCGCGGCCTCAGACCCGGCGCCGCTTGGGCGGCCGGCAGCCGTTGTGCGGCTGGGGCGTGACGTCGGAGATCGTGCCGACCTCCAGGCCTGCTGCCTGCAGCGAACGGATCGCGGTCTCCCGGCCGGAGCCGGGACCCTTCACGAACACGTCGACCTTCTTCATGCCGTGCTCCGCCGCCTTGCGGGCGGCGCTCTCGGCGGCCATCTGCGCGGCGAACGGCGTGGACTTGCGCGAGCCCTTGAAGCCGACGTGGCCGGCGGAGGCCCAGCTGATCACGT
>DATNDR010000050.1:0-104200 GCA_035606945.1 Pseudonocardiaceae bacterium | reverse complement strand
TGGGAACGCCCGGCACCCGCGGACCCCGACATCCCACCCCGGGCCCTGCTGCTCCTGCACGCCGTCGCCGAACGACAGCGATGGAAAGCCGAATACACCGCCGCCCAACTGGCCGCCAACGGTCCACCAGACGGAAGCCGTTCGGCAATTAGTGATCAAGCTGCGTAGGGAGGGATAGCCATGGACAACGTGACCCCGCTACCGACACCCGACGAGGACCGGATGGGTCCTGGTTCCCAGCGAGGGAAAGGTGGCATGACCGACTTCGACGGACTGCCTGTCCTCATTTCCGTACCCCAAGCCGCAGGGTTTCTCGGCATCAGTCGGTCTTCGGCTTATCGATACGCCGAGTCCGGCGAGTTGCCGGTCAAACGGTTCGGTGGCCGCGTTTTCGTCGTCCGTGACCGACTCCGCGATCTTCTGGAGGCAGCGTGAAAGGCCACGTTCATCACCGGGGAAAGACTTATCGCTATTTCTTTGATGGTGATCCCGACCCGCTGACCGGCAAACGTCGGCAGGTCACCAAAGGCGGTTTCGCGACGGAACGCGAAGCGTGGGCCGCCTGCCGGGAAGCCATGGCCGACTACGACCGAGGCCGGCTGGTGCGGCAGAACAAAAGAACCGTCGAGCAACTCGCCGATGAGTGGCTCTCCCGCCGCGAGCACTCGATAAAGCGGAGCATGCATGTGAACTACCGAAACTACTTCCGATATTACGTCTATCCCTATATCGGGGCTCGGCGAGCCCAAGACCTCGACTCGGCCGTCTTCGACGCGCTGTACGCCAGGTTGCTCACGTCGGGTCGGGTCAAGGCGAATGCCGAGCACCGGCGCCGGCGAGAAGCGCAGGAACTCGCCCGCGAGCGGGCAATCGCAGAGCACATGGCGGGCAAGCAACGGCGCGGACCAGTGCCCAAACCGCGTCCTGCCACATCCGAGCCAGAACCCGGACTGGCGCCGAAGACCGTGGTCAACGTCCATCGAATGTTGCACCGCGTCTGGGAGGACGCCACCCGGTGGGGCTACGTCAAGCGCAATGTCGTCGCCGACGCCAATCCACCCCGGGTGCCCCGCACAACCCACCGCACCTGGACAGTCGCCCAGCTTACGACCTTCTTATTGGAAGCTCGCGGCGATCGATTTTTCGCGTTGTGGGTGCTAGAGGCCACTACTGGAATGCGGCGCAGCGAACTCGCTGGGGTGCACCGCGATGGGATCGATTTCGACATCGGCACCCTCACCGTCGGCTCAACCCGTGTCGTCATCGACGGTAAGGTGATCGAGGAAGACGGCAAGTCCGACAACAGCCGGCGCACCATCGCACTCGACCCCTACACACTCGGCGTGCTCCGTTCCCACGTGAGCATGCTCGACGCCGAGCGTGCTGTGGCCGGTGAGCACTACCAGGACCACGGGCTGCTGTTCAGCTGGGAAGACGGTCGACCTCCGCATCCGGACACCATCACTGCCCGCTTTAACCGGCTGGCTAAGGCTGCTGGGCTTCCCCGCATCCGGCTTCACGACGTTCGCCACAGTTATGCGACCGCTGGCCGGCTGGCCCGGGTGGACACCAAGGCGTTGAGTCAGCGAGTCGGGCACACGTCGGTGAGCTTCACGATGGAGACCTACATGCACGGCGACCTGCAAGCTGACCGTGAGGTTGCTCATGCGCTGGCATCGGTGATCCTCGCTGGCCTACCGGGAGGAATTGATGCTGGTGAGACGGCATGAGAGCGGTAAGTGCGTTACCAAATCCGTTACCACCGGGCACAAAACGGGCCCGGCCTACAATGAGACCGGGCCTGTCTTCCCTGGTAGCGGGGGTAGGATTCGAACCTACGACCTCTGGGTTATGAGCCCAGCGAGCTACCGAGCTGCTCCACCCCGCGTCGCTGAATGCAACTCTACGCGCACGGTGACCGGCGGGGCAAATCGACTGGTCGTCGGTCAGCCACCGCCGCCAGGCGCCGGGGCCGCTGCACCGCCTCCGGCCCTCGAGGCCGCGTCGAACCGCTTGCCAGCTGCGTCGAGATCGGCCAGGGCCTTACCCTGCGCCTGGAAGTCACCGGCAACCTGGGCAGCCCGCAGGCGCTTGAGGGCATCTCCGATGTCGGTGACGGCCTGGCGCATGTCCTGGTTGGCAGTGCCGGCGCTTGCCGGTGGTGGCGCGGCACCCTGATTGGGAGTCCTGGCCTGCTGGTCAGGTAAGGCCGCGTCACCGACCCCCGCACCGAAGACCTGACTGAGCGCTCCGCGCAAGGTCGAGTCGTACCCGATACGGTCGCCGTAGGCGACCAGTACCCGGTTGAGCTGGGGGAACGTCGCCTGCCGGTTCGCCCGCTCGATATAGACCGGCTCCACGTACAGCAGCCCGCCGCCGACCGGCAGGGTGAGCAGGTTGCCGAAACGAACATCGGTCTCGGACTGCCGCAGCAGGTTGAGCTCCTTGCTGACCTCCGCGGAGGAGACGAACCTGTTCTGCACCTGCTCGGGACCCAGTGTCTGGGACTCACTGGGCAGCTCGAGAACTGTGATCTTGCCGTAATTCTGCGGATCGCACCCCACCGTGATGTAGGAGGCCAGGAACGGTCGGCGCAGGCTGACCAGCGCGCTGGTCAGCTGGAACTGAGCCGGCCCCGACCCGTTCGGCGCTCCGGCCAGTACGTAGTAAGGGGGTTGGTCGACACCCATCTGATTCTGGGTCGGATCAGCGGGCACATTCCAGAAATCGTCGTTGGTGAAGAACACCGACGGGTTGTTGACGTGATAGCGCGCGAGCATCTCCCGCTGCACCTTGAACAAGTCTTCCGGATAGCGGAAGTGTTGCCGCAACTCGTTGCTGATCCCACTACTCGGCTGCACTGTTCCCGGGAAGATGTTCATCCAGGTGCGCAGTACCGGATCGCTTTCATCCATCGCGTACAGGGTCACCGTGCCGTCGTAGGCGTCCACGGTGGCCTTGACCGAATTACGGATGTAGCTGATCTCCTCGTCCGGCAGGCGGGACACGCCGGTCAGCGTGTCGGTGGTCGCTTCACCCAGCACGGTCCGCTGCGCGTACGGGTAGTTGTCCAGAGTCGTGTAACCGTCCAGGATCCACTCGATCCGGCCGTTGATCACCGCGGGGTAGGGGTCGCCATCAACGGTGAGCCAGGGCGCGACCTTCTCCACCCGCTCCCGTGGATGCTGATTGTAAATGATCTTCGAGTCCGGGCCGATCGCCTGGTTGAACAGGATGTTGCGCTCGCCGTAGTACGAAGCGAACATCAACCGGCGCGCCCAACTGCCCAGCGGTACGCCGCCCTTGCCTTGGTAGGTGTAGTTCTCCGGACGTCCGTCGAACTCTCTCGGCGCCGCACCGGGGTTGCCCCCGACGATCGCATAGTCGTCGATCAACTCGCCGAAGTAGATCCGCGGCTGGGTCACCGGGATATCGCCTTGCCGTGACGTGTCGGAAACGGTGAAAATCGGGTAGCCGCCCTCCCCTGAGCCGGCGTCCGCCAGTGCCGAATTCACGGTATTGGCCGGGGCCGCGACAAAGCCGTTGCCGTGAGTGAAGGTGAGGTGCTGGTTGATCCACGTTTTCTGATTTTCAGCCAGCGACTTGGACTCGAGCTCTCGTACCGCCACGATATAGTCCTGCGTTCTACCATTGATGGTGTAGCGATCGATGTCGAGCTTGTCGGGGAAACCGTAGAAATTCTCCCGCTGCTGCAGCTGGGTGAAGGTCTGAGATAGCACGCTGGGGTCCAGCAAGCGGATATTCGGGATAGTGGTGGTGTCGGCGCGCACGTCGGCGGGTGACACGTCGCTACGTCCAGAATACTGTGCGTAGGTGATCTGGCGGTCGGTGATGCCGTAGGCATCCCTGGTTGCCGCGATATTGCGCTGGATGGATGGCGCTTCGCGCTCGTTGGCGTTGGGCCGCACCACGAACTGCTCCAGCACCGCCGGCCACGCCGCACCCACCAGGATGCTGGACAGCAACAGCAGCGCGATGGCGATCGCCGGCAGTTGCAGATTGCGCAGCACCGCTCCGGCGAAGAAGGCGACCGCGCAGATCACGGCGATGCACATCAGTATGATCTTGGCCGGGAGCACCGCGTTGAGATCGGTGTAGCTGGCTCCGGTGAACAGTGGATTACGTCTGGAGAAGAGCAGACCGTAGCGATCCAGGTAGTACGCCACTGCCTTGAGCGCCACGAAAACGCCGGCCAGCACCGCGAGTTGGACGCGGGCCGGACCGGACAGCTGACCGCCACGGCCGGCCAGCCGCAGCCCACCGAACAGGTAATGAGTGATCAAGGCACCGATGAAGGAAATCACTACGATGACAAAGCCCCAGCCCAGCAGCTTGCGATAAAAGGGCAGATCAAAGGCGTAGAAACTGACATCCTTATGAAACTGGGGATCGGAGACACCGAAGCTGGCTCCGTGCAAGAACATCTGCACTGTCTGCCAGTCACCCAATGCGGACAACCCGGCGATTAACCCCACCAGCAGTGGCACTCCGATGCCGACCAGCCGCAGCCGCGCCAAGATCGCGGTGCGATAGCGCGCGACCGGATCGTCCGGTCCCGCCACTGGCACGAACACCGGCCGGGTCCGGTATGCGATCACCAGATTGATCGCGAGCAGGCCACCAACCAGAAGGCCGACGATGAGGAACTGCACCAGGCGGGTGACCAGAACCGTGGAGAACACCGATCGGAAGCCCACCTCGTCGAACCACAGCCAGTCCACGTAGGTATCGATCAACCGGGACCCGACGATGAGGAGCACCAACGCGGCAACCCCGACGGCGATCAGAATTTTGGCGCGACGGGACAGGGCGGGGACTACGACGGTGGGCCGGTTGGCCACAGGACACGCTCCTGGCGACGACAGCAGTGCGGTGCAGACCTGCCCCGTGCGGCGGCGCCGCGTCGGGTTGAGTCCTGCCTGTCCAACTCTACGGAGGGCTCTGAGGTTCCGATCCTGGTGGCCGCGCCGGTAGCCGCAACCATTTCAGCGGTGCGACCATGACGGCGTGCAACGATGACGGGGTGAGCACCCCGCCGCACCTGTCCGTGCTGTCCCACGCGTTGCCTGCCACCGCGCGCGAGGTCGAGGAGTTTGTCGCGTCCGGCGGCTGGGACCAGCAGCCACAACTGTTCGCCCTGGTCGCCACGGCGACGTTGCTGGCCAGGCAACCGGAGTTGGCCGGCCAGCTGGACGCGCAGGCAGCACTCACTCCGGTCGCTCAAGAGGCTTTCCCCGACGGCGAGCTCGACGCGGCGCTGGCCGGAATCGAGTGGCCTGACTCGGTCGCCGGCTGCGCATTGGCCCAAGAGATCGTGATATTGCCACCGGCGGCCGAAGCTGACCTCGGTCAGCTACCCGATGACCCAGCGCAGGCCCGTCACGCCGCGGCGGGGCATCCCCAACGGCGGGAGGCCAGGCTGGTGGCTGCCGTGCTGCGCGACGGTGTCGGGGCCTGCGTGCTGCGGTTGCGAGCCGACTCCAGCGCCGACCAGCGATCCGACGAGCTGGTCGAGGACCCGCAGCTAGCCCCGAACCTGCTGCGTGCGCTACTGGACACGTTGCGCTGAGCGCCTGCCGGGCGGTCTTATAACGACGATTCCTTCAGCGATCAGCAGTGGGGAGGCTGGTGGCCATCGCGGAGTTGGTCGAGAGCATGCACCGCGTCCGCCAGGGTGCCTACCCGGACCAGCCGAAGACCCCCTGGGATCCGCTGCACCGCCTCGGCACAGTTGCCCGCGGGCACCAGAAACACAGTGGCTCCCGCCTCCCGGGCGCTGATCATCTTGAGCGAGATACCACCGATCTGGCCCACCTGACCCTCCGGGGTGATCTCACCAGTGCCCGCCACGAAGGTGTCACGAACCAGTGGACCCGGGGCGAGCTTGTCCACGATGGCCAGCGCGAACATCAGCCCCGCCGACGGGCCGCCGACGTCACCCAGGTTGATGGTGACGGTGAAGGGCACGTCGGGCTTCTCAGTCAACCCGACGCCGAGGTAGCCGCGACCTGATTGGGCTCCGGTCCCCAGAGTGATCGTCGCTTCCTGCGGTGAGGTATCGCCGCGCTGGAAGCGGACCTGGACCTGCTGGCCCGGGTGGCTCCCGGCCAGCAGGTCCACCGCCTGCTGCGCGGTGCGCACCTCGTGACCATCCAACGCCAGCAACCGGTCCCCGACCGCCAGCTTGCCGCTCGAGGCGCCGCCGGAGACGACTTGGCCGGTCACGACATCGATCGGGTAACCCAGGTAGTGCAGGGCGGCGGCCTTGGCGTTGGCCTCCGAATCGCGGAACATCTGCCGGTTCTGCGTCTCCACCTGCTGCTCAGACAGCCCGGGTTGGTAGATCTCGTCGCGGGGAAGGAGCTCACTGCGACCTGATACCCACAGCGCGAGCGCCGTGTAGAGGGTCACGTTATCGACCACCGACACCGTCGTCATGTTGAGGTGACCGGTGGCGGGATAGGTCTGAGTGCCCTTGATATCCACCACGGTCTTGCCGGCCACCGTCCCCAGGGTGTCGAACGTCGGTCCGGGGCGGAGCGCGACATAAGGCACCGTCGCAAAGGCGCCCAGCAATCCCAGCGCCACAGCGAGGGCGAGGCTGACCAGCAGGGTCCAGGTGCGGCGGGTCACGGCCGAACAGCGTACGTGCCCAGGATCCGCGTACCGTGGACCCATGAGCGACGTGCCCTTCGGTTTCGGCTCTGACGATCCTCGGGATCCCGACCGGAGGAACAAACCGGACGACAGCAGTGGCGCTGGCGACCCGGCCAACCCGTTTGCGGCCTTCGGCGCCGGCGGCTTCGACGTCGGCGCGCTTGGTCAGATGCTCACCCAGTTGGGCCAGATGATCAGCCAGGGCGCGGCTCGTGGTGGCGGTGGGCCGGTGAACTATGACCTGGCCAAGCAGATGGCGGTCCAGAAGCTGTCCACGACCGGGCTGCCCTCAGCGCAGCAGGCCACCGCGGTCACCGACGCGGTGCACCTGGCCGAGTTGTGGCTTGATCCGGCGACCGCACTGCCCACCGGGGTGCACAGCACGGCCGCCTGGGCGCCCCGTGACTGGGTGGAGGCGACGTTGCCCACCTGGCAACGGTTGTGCGACCCGTTGGCCCGCCGGATGGCCAGTTCGTGGATCGAGGCGCTGCCCGACGAGGTCCGCCAGGCGGCCGGTCCGCTGGTGGCGATGGTCGAGCAGATGGGTGGAATGGCGTTCGGCTCGCAACTCGGCACGGCGCTGGCGCAACTCGGTGGCGAGGTACTCACCTCCACCGAGATCGGGCTTCCACTGGGCCCGCTGGGCGTAGCGGGGCTGCTGCCCGCCGCTATCGAGCAGTTCGCCACCGGGCTGGAACGCAAGAGTTCCGAGGTGATCGTTTTTCTGGCCGCCCGTGAGGCTGCCCACCACCGCCTGTTCGGGCACGTGCCGTGGCTGCGTCAGCGGCTATTGGGCGCAGTCGAGCAGTTCGCGCAAGGCATCCGGGTGGACACCGACGCGCTGTCCGAACTCGCCCGCCAGGTCGATCCGTCCGACCCGCAAAGCATGCACGAGCTGCTGTCCTCCGGCCTGCTCGAGCAACAGCACAGCCCGGAACAGAAGGCCGCGCTGAGCCGGCTGGAAACATTGCTTGCGCTGGTGGAGGGCTGGGTGGATGTGATCGTCGCGGAGTCGCTGGGTGAGCGCCTTCCCGGTGCCGAGGCGCTGCGTGAGACGCTGCGCCGCAGGCGGGCATCCGGTGGTCCGGCCGAGCACACCTTCGCCACGCTGGTCGGATTGGAATTACGGCCGCGCAAGCTGCGTGCGGCCGCTGACCTGTGGCGCAGGCTCACCGACGCGCACGACATCGAACGCCGCGACGCCCTGTGGAACCACCCGGACCTGCTGCCTACCACTGACGACCTGGACGATCCAGCCGCCTTTGTCGATCGGGCCGCGCGCCACGCCGCCGATCTGGACGACCCGATCGCCGCCCTGGAGCGCACCGCGGCGGATGCTCCGCGCGAGCAGCAGCCGCCGGACGACCCCCCTGCCTCTGGCGAAGGCCCAGCGGTCCCGTAGCGGCTCACGCTACTGGCGCGCGATCAAACCCCGGGGTGGCCCGGCGCGCGAGTTCTGTCCCCGACACAAGGCCCCTACAAGGCTGCCGTTCCCACTCAATACCAACTGACTGTCCACAGGTTGTCCACAGTTGTGGACAACCTGTGGACAGTCAGTTGAGTCACCGGAGGGGCCAAGCCAGGATTGCCGTCATGATCCCGCCCAGCGACGCCGTCGCACCTCTTGCCAACGTTCCCGAGCAGCTGCGATTGGCGCCCGGTCGAGTCGCGCTCTGGCGCTCCCCCACCTGCCTACAACTCGGGCTCGATCCGCAGCGAGCCATGGTCCTCGACGAGCTGCCCGAACCGCTGGCCGCGCTGCTCCGACGGATGGATGGCGTCTGTAGTACGACCGAGCTGCTCAACGAGGCGCAGGCGGCCGGATCTTCCCGCGGGGAGGCTCTCACGATGCTCGCCGACATGCACCGCCGTGGGCTGGTGCAGGAGGCGACCGCCGACGCCGGCCGCCCGGGGTGGCACCGGGTCGCGCTGGCCACCGAGGCCGCCGGCTGGTCCGTCCACAGCTGTCACCCGACTCGTCACGTGCTGCGGCAACGGCGCAAGGCGGTGGTGCGGGTGGTCGGATCCGGTCGGGTCGGGGTGGCGGTGGCAACCGCGCTGGCCGCAGCCGGAGTCGGCCACGTTGCGGTGCACGCGACAGGAACCGTTGCTTCCGCTGATCTGGGTACCGGATACCTTCCCGACGACCTCGGCAGACCCCGCGCCGCCGCGGCCGCTGACGCCGTGCGCCGCTGCGCGCCGGATGTGATCGTCGCCGCGCGGCGTCGGCCTGATCTGATCGTGCTCAGCGACGTGCTGGTGGTGGAGCCGACGGCGGTGACTGAACTGCTCGGCAGCCGAATTCCCCATCTGGTCGGCTACGCGCATGAGGGAACGGCGGTGGTGGGCCCGCTGGTGTGGCCAGGACGCACCAGCTGCCTGCGCTGCGCCGAACTGCATCAGGCGCACATGGACCCGGCGTGGCCGAAACTGGCTGCCCAACTCGTCGGACAGATCCCTACCGCCGGGCTGGCCTGCACCCAGCTCGCTGCGGCCCTGACCGTTGAGCAGGTGCTCGCCACGCTCGCGGGGCCGCAGGCCGACCTACCGATCCCCCCGACCTGGGGTGCAGCACTGCAGCTTGACCCGGTACGCGGCAGCCTGCTTCGACTGCCCCGACCAGCTCATCCGCGCTGCGGCTGCGGCGCGCGATGATGCCGCTGGCCACGCTGCTACACGGAACAGGCGGGGGAAGGAGACAATGACTCTGTGAGACCGCAATGACCGATATCCCGCGCCGAGCTACCCAGCGCACCGCCCGGCTCGCGAGTCTCCCTTTGGGGGTAGCTGGCAGGGTTGCCGCAGGCTGGGGCAAGCGGTTGGTCGGACACGACGCGGACGACGTGAATGCCCAGCTGTCTGCACGCACCGCCGAGCAGGTGTTCGCCGTGCTCGGAGAGCTCAAGGGCGGCGCGATGAAGTTCGGCCAAGCGCTGAGCGTGTTCGAGGCAGCGATTCCCGATCAGCTCGCCGCGCCGTATCGCGAGGCCCTGACCAAGCTGCAGTCCGCGGCGCCACCGATGTCCCCACAATCGGTGCGGCGGGTACTCGACGAGCAACTCGGCACGGGATGGCGGCGTCGCTTCGCCGACTTCTCCGACGAGCCGGCTGCGGCGGCCAGCATCGGCCAGGTCCACCGGGCGGTGTGGCACGACGGCCGTGAGGTCGCCGTCAAGGTGCAGTATCCGGGCGCGGACGAAGCACTGCGGTCGGACTTGCGCCAGCTGCAGAGGTTCAGCCGGCTGTTCCAGGCGATCGTGCCCGGAATGGAGGTCAAGCCGCTGCTCAGCGAACTGCGCGACCGGATGGAGGAGGAACTCGATTATCGCGACGAGGCGGAAAACCAGCGGGTGTTCGCCAAGGCGTTTCGTAACCACCCCGACATCGCCGTCCCCCCGATCGTCGCCAGCGCGCCGAAGGTGATCGTATCGCAGTGGATCACTGGCATCCCGATGGCGCAGATCATCCGCGGCGGCTCACGATCCGAGCGCGATGACATCGGTACCAAGCTGTCGCTGTTCCACTCCTGCTCGCCCGCGCTGACCGGACTGCTGCACGCAGACCCTCACCCGGGGAACTTCCTGCGCTTGGAAGACGGGCGGCTGGGGGTGCTCGACTTCGGTGCGTCGGCGAAGCTGCCCGGCGGGACGCCGCGCACTCTCGGGGTGGCAACCCGGTTGGCGGTCGAGGAGCGTCCCGCGGAGCTGCTGGAGCTGCTGCGCTCGGAAGGTTTCGTCCGGCCGGGAATGCAGCTGCGCGCCGAGGACGTGCTGGCCTACCTCAGTCCGTTCGCCGACCCGGTTCGCACCGAGACGTTCCACTTCACCCGGGCCTGGATGCAAGCACAAGCCGAGCGAGTCGGCGATTTCTCCGGCCCGGATTTCCGCACCGGGCGAGCGCTGAACCTGCCGCCGAGCTACCTGCTGATCCACCGGGTGAGTACCGGAACGTTCGGTGTCCTGTGCCAGCTGGACGCCACCGTGCCGCTGCGCGCCATCACCGAGCGCTGGCAACCCGGATTCGCCACCTAACCCCCGCCCTTCCCCGATATGGAGACATATCGGGGTCTAAGGTCCGTCGAAACCCCGATATGTCTCCATGTGGGGCCGAAGCGGCGTCGAGCGAAGCGGCGTCGGGCGGGGTGGCACATCTACAGGCGCTCGGCGGCGCGGCGGGCCCGGCGGTCGGCGTAGCGGGCCAGACGTTGCCACCGGCGAGCGGCGGCCAGCCGCCTGACCAACAGCGCCTGGCGAGCCCGACGCTGATCATCGTGCATTCGTTCCCGGGCGAGTACTTCGTGCAGCAACATGGTGGGGGACTCCTGACAGTCGCAGCGATCGATCGGCACCGGTGGACCACACCGGCGTACTACTCGGCCGACCGGCAGGGTTGGTTGTCGTTGTGGACAGCTGGGACCGGGGTTGGGGGCTCTTGAAGAGCCCCCAACTCAGGCGGCGGTTTCCTGCGCAGCGCGCTGGCGCTCGGCGTGCTCGCGCTCGGCGCGTTCCCGCTCCACCGCGGCCTTGCTGGGCCGACCCCGCGGGCGCTTGCGCGGGATGACTGAGCCGTGCTCGAAGATTTCGCCACCCCACACGCCCCAGGGCTCTTGCCGGGACAGCGCGCTGTCCAGGCAGGCGAGTCTGATCGGGCAAGCGGTGCACAGCTGCTTGGCCCGTTCCAGCTCAGCGGGTGACTCGGCGAACCACAGGTCCGGGTCGTGGTGTGAGCGGCAAGGCAGGGTGTCCGACCCGGACGGCACGGTATCGAGCAGGTGGGCCAGCTCTGCCCCACCCAGTAGGTCGGGCAACGCTGCGCCGTCCAGCGGGACGGTCGCGGTCAACACTTGTCTCTCCTCCTCGGTGGTGGTGCCGGTGGAACTCACCGGTACCGGCCTGCCGCGGGATGAGGACCTTGCAACACACCAAGGCCGCGGATCCCGCTGCGGGGTCCGCGGCCTTCATGAGCCGGATGGTGCTGGCTCCGGAATCAAGGCTCCGATGCGGACTTTTGCGTGCGGTCGGTAACCGGCAGATCACTGCCAGTCGGGTTGATGAGGACGGGGTGGAAGGGACGCTCAGCGAGCAGCCAGCGCACGCCATACGGCGCGGTCCGCGGGCGCTTGGACTGAATCCCCCCAAGCACAGCGAGCGGCCCGAACTGCGGGAAGCAACGGGCGCCGGTGGTCATGTTCATCTCCATCGGAACTCCTCCTTCCCAACTCGGCCCGCTCAGTGGCTGGGCGATCCACCCTGGTCAGCCGCATGCAACGACCGCTTCCAGGAGATAGGAGCAAGGGTAGGGTCCGGCTGATACACCGGCAACCGAATTAATTCGAGATATTCTTCTGCACGTGGGTCAACGTCAGACCGGCTTGCCGCGCAGCCGGTCCAGCCGCTGCGGGTCGGCAGCCGCCCTGGCCATCGACCTTGGACGGTCCACCGGTGCCAGGCCGCGGAGAAAGCGGCTGCGTTGCCGGGGCCGCCGCTGCCCTGAACTGCGAGACAGCGCCCAGGACAGCGACAGCCAGCGTCGGGCGCGGGTCACGCCGACGTAGAGCAAACGGCGCTCCTCCTCCAGCGCGGCCTGGTCACCGTCGGCATATTGGATGGGCAGCGTCCCGTCGGCGATCCCGACCAGAAACACCGCGTCCCACTCCAGGCCCTTGGCAGAGTGCAGCGAGGCCAGCGTCACGCCCTGTACCGCGGGTGGGTGCGCGGCATCGGCGCGAGCGTCGAGCTCGGCGACGAGCCGACCGAGATCTGCCAGCGGAAGACTGGTCGCGAGGTCGTCGGCCAGTTCGGCCAGCGCGCGCAGCGATTCCCAGCGAGACCGAGCGGCGCTGCCTGCCGGTGGCTCCGCGGTGAGTCCCTGGCGAGCCAGTACGGCCCGCACGGTGGCGCCCAGCTCGGCCGGGGGGGCGCCGTTGCCCGCGTTGGTCGCCGTTCGCAGCGCCCGGATGGCGCTGCGCACTTCGGGACGGTGAAAAAAGCGTTCCCCGCCGCGGATCTGGAACGGGATCCCGAGCGCGTCCAAGGCCTCCTCGTATACCTCGGACTGGGCGTTGACCCGGTACAGCACGGCGATCTGGGCAGCGGGAACCCCGTCGCGCAGCAACTGCGCAATCGCCGACGCCACGGCGGCGGCCTCGGTGGGCTCGTCGTCATGCTCGGCGAACGTGGGCTCCGGACCGGGCGGCTGCTGGCCTTCCAACGGCAGCCGCGCACCAGCCGGGCGGCCGCGGGCACCGGATATCACCCGGTTCGCCAGTGCCACGACCTGAGGTGTGGAGCGATAGTCGCGGTGCAACCGCACCGTCACCGCATCCGGAAACCGTCTGCTGAATCCCAGGAGGAAACCGGCCGTCGCGCCGGCGAAGGAGTAGATGGTCTGGTTCGCATCGCCTACGACGGTGAGGTCGTCACGGGCGCCCAGCCACGCGTCCAGCACCCGCTGCTGCAATGGGGTGACGTCCTGGTACTCATCGACGACGAAGCAGCGGTAACGGTCCCGGACCTCCTGCGCCACATCCGGGTAACCCTCCATCGCGGCTGCCGTGTGCAGCAGAATATCGGCGAAGTCAAGCACCCGGTTGCGGTTTTTGAGCTCCTCATATGCGGCGTAGATCGCCGCGATCTGTGCCGCGGGTGCCGGTGGCTCCCGCCGCGCGGCGGCCACCGCGGCAGGATAATCCTCTGCGCTGACCAGGGTAGCCTTGGCCCATTCGATCTCACCGGCGAAATCTCGAAGATCGTCAGCGCCGGTGCCGACGCCGGCCCGCTGCGCGGCCTGACCGACCAGCCGCAGCTTGTGTTCCAGCAGCGGCCACGGCTGGTCACCCACCACCCGCGGCCAGAAGTAACGCAGCTGGCGCAGTGCTGCGGCATGGAAGGTTCGCGCCTGCACGCCACCTACGGCCAGATCACGCAGCCGCGTGCGCAGCTCGCCCGCCGCGCGGGCGGTGAACGTCACGGCAAGGACCTGCCCTGGCGCGACATGGCCGGATCGGACCAGTTGGGCGATCCGCCGGGTGATGGTGCGGGTCTTTCCGGTGCCGGCGCCGGCCAGCACGCAGACCGGTCCCCGCGGCGCGCACACCGCGGCGCGCTGCTGCTCGTCAAGCCCGTCGAGCGGATCCGGCTGATTCCCCACGACTGGCATCCTCGCAGAGCGTGCCGACACCAGCGGAACATCGCGCAGGGTCGCACTGTTTATGCTGAGCGTGAAAGATCTGACGATGTACTCGACAGCGTGGTGCGGTTACTGCCGGCGGCTCAAAGCACAGCTGGATCGTGCGGGCATCGCCTTCCGCGAAGTGGACATCGAACACGACACGACCGCCGCATCCTTCGTAGCGGGCGTCAACGGAGGTAATCAGACGGTGCCGACCGTGCTGTTGGCAGACGGTTCGGTGCTGACCAACCCCACCATCGATCAGATCATCGCGGCCATCCCTGCCTAGCTGCTGCCTACCCCGACTGGTTGTTGCCCTGCCGTAAATCGGCCACGAAGCGTTAGGATGCCAGCATGCTCGGTCAATAGGCGGACGGCGGCGGGGGCGGTGTGCCAGTGAAGATCAGCGACCGGAAACGGTGGGAACGGGAGCTCACTGTCCACATGCGGCGCCACGCCGCCGACCTCCAGAATCCACCGAGAGCGGGCACCAAGCCCGGCATGTGGATGACCGCGCCGCGGCTCATTCTCTGGACGCTGATGGTGGTGATCATGACCAGCGTGGGATGGGCGGTCGGCCTCTACGTCTTCTGATCGGGGTTTGCTAACCAGACCAAAGCGGTCACGGCAGTTCCACGCCGCCCAAGGCGGCCAGCGGGTCGGCCAGTCGCTTGGCATCGCCCACTACGACGCCGGTGAACCGGCTGGGAGCAAAGAAATGCCCAGCGGCCTCGGTTACCTGCCCTGCTGTGACGGCCCGGAGCCGACTGGGATGGCTGAGCAGCCAATCGAGATCCAGGCCGAGGCTGGCCAGGGTAATCAGCTGAGCGGCCAGACCCCGCTGGGATGAGGAGTTGATGGTCAGCGACCCGATCGCGTAATGCCGGGCGTTGTCCACCTCCGACTCGTCCGGCGGCTGAACTATCATCCGGCCCAGCTCGTAGCGGGTTTCCAGCAGAGCGGCCGCGGTGACCTCGCTGGCCGTGTCCGCATCAGCGAGCAGCGTGGCCCCGGAAGAGGTGAACTCAAGGCCGCAATGTGCGCTGTAGGTGTAGCCCTTGTCCTCTCGGATGTTCTCCACCCAGCGCGACGAGAAAAACCCACCGAACACCAGGTTAGCCAGCTGCAACGCCGGGTAACGCTCATCGTCGCGCGGCACCGCCTGCGCGGACAGCCGCAGCTGGGACTGTACCGCGCCGTCGCGGTGCACGAGCAGGAGATCCGCGGGGGTCACAGCAGGCAACGCGGCCAGCCCGACGGCCGGGTGGTCGGACTGCCAGCTCGACAGCGCCGACGCCACCGATTCCACCGCGCCGGCCGGCTCGATGTCGCCCACGAGCACCAGTACGGCGCCGCCGGGCGCCACTGACCGGCGGTGCAGCGCGCGCACGGCGGCCGGTGTCACGGCTGCCACCTCATCGGCCTGCGGCCATTCCCGGGCGAAGGGATGGTTGCCGTAGCGGCGTCGTTGCAGCGCCTCCCGGGCGATCACCTGTGGCCTGGACCGGCTCAGCGTGATGCGCTCCACCAAGCGGTCCCGTTCCCGGATCACCTCGGTGGGTGCGTACGAAGCCGCATTGAGCGCGTCGGCGAGCACATCGAGTGCCACGTCCAACCCGCTGGCCAGCGCTGATCCGGACACGGACAGGTGCTCGGGTCCCACCGTGGCCGCCAGATCACCACCGACGCCTGCGAGCACGTTGTCGATGGCGAACCGGTCCCGCCGTGGGGTGCCTTGCAGCAGGGTGGCGGCCAACAACTCGGCGCGGGCTGGGTGGGTGCGATGCGTACCACCGAAGGGAATCCGCAGCCGCAGCTCCACCATCGGCACTGCGGGGCGCCGCACCGCGATCACTCGCAGGCCGTTGTCCAGCACGGTATCCACGGCGGGCGGTGCGCTCGGGTTTCTCGACGGACCCAGCGGCGGTAGCGGGCGCGGCCCCAGCTGGGTCCGGCCGATCTGCTCAGCGCTGCGGTGGAGCATCACGCCTCCTTCTCTGCGCTGGCAGGTTCGACGATCAGCACCGCTCGGGAGTCCGGCCGCAGCCGACCGGCCGCATTCGCGACCTGCTCAGCACTCATCCCGACCACCAGAGTCGGCAGTTCGGTGATCAGCTCGGCGCGGCCGTACAGCAGTTCAAAGGTGCCGATGGCCATCGTCCGGCTCACCAGCCGGTCGTGCTCTCGGAACAGCGTGGCGGCCCATCGAGCGGTGATCCGGGCCAATTCCTCGGGGTCCGGACCCTCCGCGGCGAGCTTGGCGATCTCCTCATCGGTCGCGGCGAGCACGTGGTCGACGTCCACGCTGGCGGGATGAACCGCGGTGATGGTGAAGGTATCCGGGTCGCGGGCATCCAGCGGCGAACCGAACAGCCCGCAGCCTGCACCGACATCGGTGACCAGCGCGTCGGTGTGCACCAGCCGCTGCTCGAGGCGGGAGGAGTCACCGTCAGATAACACTGCAGCAACGACCTCGTAGGCGAGGTAGTTCTCGAAGCCGGCTTCCGGATCGGGCATCCGGTAGCCGATGGCCAGCGCCGGCAACGGCGCATGTGGATCGGGATGGCAGTGCCGGCGTTCGGCCGCCGGTGGTGGCTCGGCGAACGACGGCCGCGTCGGCACCGGACGGGCGGGCACGTCGCCGAAGTGCCGGTGCACCAGCTCGAGCGCTGCCTCTACGGTGAAATCGCCGGAGACCGTGAGTACCGCGTTGCCCGGAGCGTAATAGACATCGAAGAACGCCGCGCAATCGTCCACGGTGGCCGCTTCGAGCTCGGAGAAATCGCCGTAGCCGTTATGCGCATTGGGAAAGGTGTTGTAGAGCACCGGCGGCAGCGTGATCCATGGGAACCCGCCGTATGGTCGGTTGAGCACGTTGAGCCGGATCTCTTCCTTGACCACATCGACCTGATTGCGCAGGTTGTCGGCGGTGAGTCGGGGAGCGCGCATCCGGTCGGCCTCGATGAACAGCGCGCGTTCCAGCGCAGCCGAGGGCACGACTTCGAAATAGTCTGTGTAATCGGGGTGCGTGGAACCGTTGAACGTGCCACCCGACGACTGCACGTGGCGAAAGTGCGCGAGCTTCTCCAGGCTCTCGCTGCCCTGGAACATCAAATGCTCGAACAGGTGCGCGAACCCGGTGCGGCCCTGCGGCTCAGAGCGGAACCCGACGTCATAGTGCATACCGACAGCAACCACCGGAGCGGAGCGGTCCGGGCTCAGCACTACCCGCAGCCCGTTGGGCAGAGTCTCGCGGTGCAGCTCAACCGGGGGTGGGGCGATGCGGGTCATGAGACCACCCTACGGTGGGCAGCCACCCCACCTCCGCGCAGCCGCCAGGCCAACAGCGCGCCGGCAATGGCGGCGACGGCAACCCCGATCGCGGCCAAACGCTGCACGTCCCGGGCGGGAGTGGGCACCCCGGTTCCCGCCAGGTGCGCGACCCATTCGCCCGCCGGTAGCGGCTCGGGCACCTCGACGGCCAGCACCTCACCCAGCCGGTGACCGCAGCCGTCCAGCCGGGCCGGTACCACGCGACCGCCGAACAGCTCGACGTGCACGAGATCCTCGGCATTGGGCGGCCCGCAGAGCACCGACTCCACCACCGTGGCCTTGGCAGCGCGAACATGGCCACCACCGGCCGGTGGCCACAGCAGCCACCCCAACCCGATCGATCCCACTCCGATCATCACCGCGAGCAGCATTCCACCGATTCGACCGGTACCCATGGCTGCCACCGGGCCATCGTAGCCACGCATGCTTGCACGAATCTTGAGCCCGACTGTGGTGGCATCTGCGCCAGAGGCCGTCTTCACGCTGGCTCATTGTTGGCCGGGCGAGGACGCTGTGCCGGCCGATCAGCAGCGCCGCATGCCCACCTCGCGGGCTCCGGCTGCCAGTGCGTTGAGGCCGAAGGCCGCTGCGGGGCCCAGCGCTCCCGGTCCGGACACTCCGTGCTCGGCGGCCCGTTGCGCGCCCCAGGCGAGCAGGTCCGCGGTGAGCTGGTACGGATCGCCCGATACCAGACGGACTTGTGCCAGCTCGGCGCCCGACGGATCATAGGCGGTGGCCATAACGCGCGACCTGACCTGCGCCAACGCGTCCAGGTCGGGCTCCTCGGCAACCCAGCGCTGCGCGAAGGTTCCGATCCCGCGCACCAACGACCGCACTGCGGATAACCCCAGCAGCGCCGGGATGATCCGGCAGCCCAGCTGCACCAGAGGCGTCACAGGCGTGCACCGGCCGAAGTAGACGTCCACCTCGGACAGTCCTGCCGGGCCCGCGAGCTGGGGCAGCGTGTAATGCTCGGTAGCGCCGAGGGCTACCGCCGGGTACTCCAGGCCGCCCACCCGGAGGATGCGTATCCGCAACCCCGCCGGTTCCAGCTGAATTCCGTTGCGCCAGCTGAAGTTGTGCTCGGTGAGCAGCCCGACAGCCGATCGGAAGGTGCCCCTGCTGATCACCTGTGCCCGACCGACGCCACTGATCAGGTACACCACCTCGATCCGATGCACCCTCGCCGGGGAGTCCTGCAGCGCCAGCGCGCCGGCGAGATTGCCGGGCACGTAGTCGTGACCGAACGCGGTGATCAGGCTGGCTCCGGTCCGCTGTGCCGCCGGCCCGAATTCCTCGAACACCCGGCGGATGAACGGCGGCTCGCCGGACGAGTCGAGGTAGATCGCCCCCGCCTCGATCGCTGCCCTCAGCGCCGGCTCGCCGAGCCGGCTGAACGGGCCGACGGTGCTGACCAGCACCTCACCCCCGCCGATCAGAGCCCGCACCGACGCGGTGTCTGTCACGTCAGCCCGCGCCACGTCCAGGTTTCCCAACCGGGATGCCAGGGCGGACAGCTTGCCGGCATCGCGACCAGCCAGCATCGGCCGCAACCCACGCCGCACCATGGCCTGCGCCACCCGCCGCCCGGTGTACCCGGTCGCCCCGAACAGCACAATCACGCGTCGCCCTTCCGCCGGCTACCTTCTCCCGATATGTCTCCATGTCGGGGTACTGGGTCGCGGGTTGCTAGTCGGCGCGCAGGGCTCTGGCCAGCTCGGCGCGGCTGCTGATGCCGAGTTTGGCATAGGCATTGGCGAGATGGGCCTCAACGGTCCGGACCGACAGCACCAGACGCTCGGCGATGGCCTGGTTTTTCATGCCCTGCACAACCAGGCTGGCGACTTCACCTTCCCGGCTGGTCAGTGGGCGCGGCGCGAGCTGATCGAGGGCAGGGGTACGGATGTCCTCGCAGGCCCGTGCCAGGCCGGCGGCTCGAGCTGTCGAGGCCGCCGCACGGCGCCGATCGCCCGCCCGCAGGTGGGCCGCGGCAGCGTGCGCGGCGGCGTCGGTGGCCAGTAACCGGGCCCCCAGTGTCTCGAACTCAGCCGCCACCTCGTCGAGCGCGCCACCGGTGTTGGCTGCTGCCGCCTCGGCATGAGCGCTGTAGGCGGCCACCAGTGGCCCCTCGGCCTGGGCCGCCAACTGCCGCAACCGACCGGCCACCTCGCTTGCCCGCCCCAGCCGGACCACGGCGTGCAGCGCTTGCGCCTCCACGGCGCGCTGGCCCATACCGCCGGCTACCTTGGCCGCCCGCAGTGCGCGATCGACCGCCTGGGCAGCGCGGTCCTCGGCGGCCGCCTGCCAGGCCTCGGCCAGCAGCCACTCCGGTTCGAACACCGCGCAGTGATGTCCGACTTCGCCACCATCCAGCAGCCGCCGGGACAGCGCCGCATCGCCCAGTTGGGCATGGGTTTGCGCCAGCAGCGCAATGCACAGTTGCTTGAATCCGCCCGGGTCGCATTGACCCAGCCCGGCCACCGCCTCGGCGAGCCAGCGGATGGCGGTGCGCGGACGTCCGGCAGCCAGCGCCGAGCATCCGACGTGCGCTGCGGCCAAGGCATCCCCGGCCCACTGCGGCTGGGTCATACACCACTCGTGCAACTCGGTGGCTCGCGCCACTGCCTCGGGCACGCGTCCAGCGAGCAACAGCGCCGACACCTCCGCATGCGCCAGCACTTGCCGGCACGACGCCATTTCCGGCTCAGTCGTGCATCGCGCCAGGGCCGCCCAACCCGCTTCCACGGCCGACAACGCCTCGGTGCTGCGGCCCTGTACGGCTAACCCCGCCCCCGTGGCGCTCGCCGCCCACACCGCCGCCTCCGCGCTGATGCCCTCCGACGCCAGAATCTCGGCGCCGGACTCCGCAGCCTGCTGCGGACGCCCCGCGAAGAACGCCAGTACGCCGTGCACCGCGCTGATGCGCCTGCGCACCTCGTTGTCAGCGGCATCGGCGGCAGCTTTGTGCAACATCGCCTCGGCTTTGGCCACCTGGCGGACGCCGAAGAACAGATTCAGCGCCCGCACCACGGCCAGCCGTGACCGGTCCTCCGCCGAGGTGGCGAAGGGGGCCGTTGCCGCCGCCACCTCTTCGGCCTCGTCGTATGAGCCCTGCCAGCGCACCGCCTCCACCAATGCCAGGTGCGCCTGCACCCCGTCGCGGCCCTCGCTGCCGTCGATGGCCGCCTGCGCCATGCGGGCGGCGTTATCGTGATCGAGCAAGGCGTTGGCGTGCACCGCGGCGTCGGCCAGCAGACTGGCGTGGGCCCCTGGTTGGTCGCTGTCCAGCAGCAGCATGCCGGCCCGCAGCAGGTCGTCCTGACGTTTCCACGGTAGGTGAGTGTTGGCCAACCTGCGGCGCAGCTGGCAGGCGTTGGCCTCGGGCAGCTGATCCCGCACCACGGTGGCATAGATCGGATGCGCCAACCGGACCTCAGCCCGCCAGCCACTGTTGACCACCGCCACCAGCCCGCGGCGCTCCAGCACCGCCACCACTTCAGGGTTGATCAGACTGGCTACCCGGCCCAGACCCAGCGGCTCGTCGGTGGCCAGCAGCTCCAGGGCGGTTCTCTCGTCAGAACCCAGCCCACCCAACTGAGCTTGGACGATTTCCCGCAGCCGGGGTGTGGGCTCCATCCGGCCCTCCCAGCGCCACACGCCATCGCGCATCCGTAGCGAACCGGTCTCGCATCCGCCCTCCACCAGCTCACGCAGGAACAGGGCATTTCCGCGGGTGGCGCGCCACAGCCGCTCGATCGTGCGGCTGTCGACCACCCCGCCGAGCACAGCGGTCACCAACCGGTTCATCGCGGCCCGCGGCAGTTGCGCCAGCTCCAACCGGTCGGCCAAGCCGTTCTTCCACAGGGTCACCACTGGATCGGGAGCAGGTTCCCCGGTCCGCACGGTCAGCACCACGCATGCGGTGCGGGTCAGGGCCAGCTGATGAAGCAGCGTCACCGATAACTCATCGAGCAGGTGCGCATCGTCGACACCGATGACCAGCCGGTGACCCTTGCCCTGCTCGGCGATCGCCGCTCCGGCGCGCTGCAGCAAGGTCAGTGGCTCCGACACTGTTTCCACGGCGGGCACCAGATGCGCCACCGCCCCTAACGGAATGGCTGCCGCCGCGTTGGTACCCGCCGCCCACCGCGTCACCCGACCACCACGCTTTGCCACCGCCAGGGCTTCACGAGCGAGTCGCGTCTTGCCGACGCCTGCAGGGCCGGCGATGACGACACTGCGTGATTCCCCACCAGTTAAACGCTCAGCGATAAACTGCAACTCTGAGTCACGCCCAGTGAGCGTCCACGAATCCGTTCTCATCGTGTACCCGACCAACGCGCTCGGTACCCGGCGCTGGTCGGAGGCATGGTTGACGGCATGGCGTGAACAGCCGGCCGCCACGGCTCCCCCTGACACATTGGCTACGCCCCCCCGCGTCGCGCCAATACCCCTCGATGTCAGCATAAGCTAACTGTGAGGAGATAGCCATGGGCGACTTCTTTTAGACGGTGAATACTACTGTGAGTAGGATCGAGCTATCCCGACTTGGTAACAGCGCGTATCCAGCTAGTGACATACTGTTTCTATTTTCCAAACGTCTCAGCATTGCCAGTCGCGACCCCACAGTCATCAATTACGCAAAGTCACTATCTGGATTCCGGCACGACCGAGGACGCCCCAGACCTCTGGGAGCGGGTGATCTCCGGCGTGCCGCGGTAGCGAAGCATCGATGCTCCGGTGGCCTGGACCGCCAGCGTGTCGCTGACCGTGACGACGACGTGGCTGGCCCCGGACAGCGTCGCATCGAGGTGGCGAACGGTGAGATCAGCCAGCGGTAGCCGGCTGGCACCTGCCGCTCTCAGGTGTAGATCCGACACATGCCCGGATAGGCCCAGGGTGCCGGTACCGGAGACATCGGCTTCCACCTGACCGATCTGGATCGGTCCGGTGACCGAGCCGGCTCCACTCACGACCATCTGGAGCGCGGGACTGGTGATGGTGGAGGTCAGCACTACCCGGCTGGCCGCACTGGTAGCTAGCCGATCGAGCCGGCCCACAGTGACCTCAGCGGACAGTGTTGCATTCCGGACACCGCGGCCCGGCTTGATTCCCAGATGTAGCTCGTCGCCGGTGACACTGGCGTCCACTCGGTCAACCAGGTTGTCGTCCATCGTGACCACCGCCTGCGCTGGTCCGCCCGCCCGCAGGTGCACCACGAAATCAGCCTCGGCCACCACCGAGGTGACCCCGCTGAGGTCGATCGTCCGGCTGGTCAGCCGGCCGGAGCCGGCCACCGCGGCGGGATCGGTGAAACCGCCGCCTGCCGCGCCGGCCGCACCGTCAGCACCGGCGCGCCCGTCGGCGTTGCCGCCGTTGCCGCCATATCCGTTGCCACCCCAACCGCCGTAGCCGTCTCCACCATTACCCCCGCTGCCCCCATCGGCTGAGGTGCCCAGACAACCTGCCAGCAGTGCCGTCGTAGCCAGCGTCACCACCGCCCGGGCTACCCGAGCGGTCCATCCCTGCACACTGCCGTCCGGGCCAGTACGCACTACGCACTCCTTGCACGCAGCCGCGCGACGGGCGAGCGAGTCAGCAGCCACCGGACTGGCCGGCGAACCATCATGCCCAGCATCAGCAAAGATCCGACCCACGGTATCAACAGGAGAATGATCTGCACGACGCCCAAGGCGGTCTCGGCTATGTGACCCTCCGCCGCCTTGACCGCTACCGCGTGGCTCAGTTCGACCAGCCGATTCCACACCACGGGCAGCACCTGAGGCACCACAAGCAGGAACCCGATCAGCCAATACGCCAGATAAGGCACCACAACGAGGACCCACAGGGTGATCGTGCGACGGGCCCATGGCTTGAGCTCCAGTACCCTGGGATGAGTGGGCCGGCCGGGGATGATGCTCGCCAATACCGGCCCCATCCTGCTGAACAGGTCCGGTACACCGATCAGGTCGGACAAGATGTAGTAGCCGTCCAGCCGGAGCATCGGCAGGAATTGCGTCGCGGTCTCGATATGCAGCGCCACGATGGCCACCAAGAGCCACGGTGCGCCGGTGTCGATATAGGCGACGCTCATGCCGGTGATGAACACCGCGTTGAAGTAGACGCCTCCCAGGTCGGTACGCAGCCGCCCGCCCCGACCCAGCCGGTAGGAGTCGGTGACCGTGCTGTAGAGCGCCGGCCACACCAGATACAACCCGAAGCCCATCACACCGGGTTTGGCGCCGCCGTAGCGGCACGCGGTGACATGCCCGCACTCGTGAAACGCCGCCGAGGCCAACAGCAACCCGATCACCAGTAGCGTCAACGCCGGCTGATAGACCAACGCGACCGCGCTGGGCACGATCTGCGACAAACCGCCTTGGGCGACGATCAGCACGTCCAGTCCGACGAATGCCGCCAGCGCTGCCAGGACCACCGGCGGCCAGAACATCGGCGCGAACAAGCCGGCGATGCGCCAGACCGCCCTTTCGGGAACCACCCCGACTCGGAACTTCAAGGCCAGCAACGGGTCCGCTTTCACTGCCATCTTCGATCCGCTGGTGGCCAACTCGTCTACCACGATTCCTACCGGTCGCAACCGCTTTTCCAGCAGAAACGACACCTGGTCGGGCTGCACTACCTTGCCGAACTCGGCGCTGAGCACACTGGCCAGTCGCTCGTGGTCGCGCTCACCATCCACACTCGCCGCCAGCAGATACAACAAGCGAGGCAGCTGGATGACCTGCCCGTCAGCCCGACGTACGATGTAGGGCGCCTGGACAAAACCCGATCCCTGATACTCCCCGATCAGCTCGATTCCCTCGGCTAGCCGCGGCACCGTACTCACAGCTGATCCTGAATCAACCACCACACGTTCAGTGTCGATGACGGCCTCCCCCGACTCGAAACCCCGCTGAAGCTGAATCGAAATCCGGTAGAACTGAAAACCCGTGCTGAAACACACCCCCAGCGCATACAGCACGACGGTGGCATTACCGAATTGTCATCCAGCCTAACCGATGTGGATGTCTCGCCGACGGTTGCTACTACCTAGTTTCGCCGGCCTCACTGCGTAATGTTGAAGGTGCCGTAGCACGCTGCGAAGGGGCGGCCGCCCTCCAGCCACCCCTTCCGCGCTAATGCATTACAGGCAAGCACCTGAATGCCGCCTCAGCACCTGTTCAGCTCAACTGCCGATATTCCCTCCGCCACCACCATCACCGGCGCCACCCACTCCGCCGTAACCGCTACCCGCGGCATTGGTCTGGTCGCCCAACAGGTTGACGTTGATGAGGTTGGCCCCCAGGCCTCCCCGGCCGACGCCGCCGCGGCCACCGACGCCGCCGTCGCCACCACGGCCACCACCGATGGTGCTGACCAGGGACATCAGGGTCCGGTGCGGGAGCAGCTCGGCACGCTGCCCATCGAGGTCAGCCAAGCTCAATGCGTCTGACATAGATCCTCCTAGGAAAGGTGTTCCGGCGGCCTCTCGATGGCCCCGGGGACTACGCGCACCGCATCGGTTGGCAGTGCCGATCCGGCGCGTACCTACGGTGCACACAGCCACACCCATGTGGCAATCAGTAGTCGTACTTAACTCTTCTAGGTGCACTACGTAGTCTCAAGCGCTTCTTCAACACGTAGCCACTAGAGATGCCACGGAGATCCAGTCAGGGTATTACCTACGTCGAACGTCGATCTTGTCTTGTTATCACTGGTAGGGCCCTCAAGTGCCATGGAGGGGCGACCGGGGTGACGACCACCCCTCCATCAGCCCAATGACCCCACCCACGATCAGGTGATCACCCAATCGTGCCAGCTGGACTCAGCTGCCGAGGTCGCCACCGCCACCGCCGTCGGCGCTGCCGCCGGCACCGCCGACACCATCGCCGGCGTCATTGATCTGGTCGCCGAACAGGTCGATGTTGAGGATGTTAAGGCCGATGCCGCCCCGGCCCTGGCCGCCCTTGCCACCATCGCCGGCGTTGCCGCCACGCCCGCCTCTGTCGTTGAGAGGCAACAGCGACATAACAGTGCGGGCCGGAAGCAACTCCACGTGCTGCGAGTCGACCTCAACAAAGCTCAATGCGTCAGACATCAATCCTCCTAGGAAAGGTGATCCCGGCGAACCGGGCGGAAACACCTCATCGGTGGCAGTGCCGATTTGGCTACCCATACCCTGCCCAGCGGTACGCCAGGCTGCAATCAGTAGTCACACGTAACTCTGCCCCAGCTACTACCTAGGACTCGAACTTTTTTCTAATACCTAGCCGACCGCGCGGCCCACGGAGATGCAGCCCAACGACTACCTATCGCACCAGGCCTCCTACGGACTACATCAATTCTATACGATTTGCTGGATCCGGTGGTAAAAGGGGGTGGCCGATTGCGGGCCACCCCCTTTTTAATTCCTGTCGCGCACGACCATGTAATCGTCCGACGACACCAACTCGGTCAGCTGAACAGAGACCCGCTGCCACCACCGTTGGCGCTGCCACCGGCGCCACCGACGCCGTCACCGGCGCTGTTGGTCTGGTCGCCGAACAGGTCGATGTTCAGCACGTTCAGACCAATTCCGCCGCGGCCCTGGCCACCGTTGCCGCCCGTGCCGCCATTGCCGCCACGGCCGCTGTCGCTGCCGCCGCCGGTGTGGAGCAGCGACATCACGGTGCGAGCCGGCAGCAACTCCACGTGCTGACCGTTGATCTCAACAAAGCTCAGTGCGTCAGACATCAAATCCTCCTAGGGAATATTGCCCCGGTGATACCCAGGGCCTGCACATCACCTCATCGGCGGCATTACCGATTCAGCACCACATACTTTGCCCGCCATTAAGGTTGCTCGGCAATCAGTAGGCGCACGTAAATCCGCCGGTGGACCACCTAGCCCTGCGCATATTCTTCATCCCAGTACCTACTGGGGCGACGAGATTTGCGCACCACGCTGATAAGCACGATAAACACGGCAGGAGGGGTGGCCACATAGTGGCCACCCCTCCTGATGTAGCGGCACGCCGCGATCAATCCAGATCGCCGGCGGCACCCGGCTCACTCAGCTGTGCAGAGTTCCCGAGTTACCGCCATTGGCGGCGCCGCCCGCGCCACCGGTCCCGTCACCGGCACTGTTGACCTGGTCACCGAACAGGTCGATGTTCAAGAGGTTCACCCCGATGCCGCCGCGACCGGCGCCACCGTTGCCACCCGTGCCACCGTTGCCGCCACGGCCGCTGCCTTCGCCGCCGGTGTGCAGCAGCGACATCACGGTGCGGGCCGGCAGCAGCTCAACGTGCTGGCCGTCGATCTCAACAAAGCTCAGTGCATCAGACATCAAATCCTCCTAGGAAAGGACGCCCCGGCGACTTCCGGGACGAAAACACGTCATCGGCGGCATACCGACTCGGCACTACATACACTGCCCAAACCAGGTTGGTGAGGCAATCAGTACCCACACGTATTTCATCGATGCGCACTACCTAACGAGTTGGTTTCAAACCAAGAACATGGCCATCCGGTACTTAGCCGGTGACGACTTTTACCGCATATTTCCCGACCCGGGACTTACCGAGAAAAGCAAACCGGGGAGGGTGACCACTTGGCCACCCTCCCCGGAGAATTCTCGCTCCCAGCGACGACCCGATCGCTGGTGCGTACGTTGGCTAGGAAGCCGGTGCAGGAGCAGGAGCCGGAGCCGGAGCAACCGTGGCAGCACCACCGGTTGTCGCACCACCGTCGGCAGTGCTCTCCCCGCCGAGACCACCGGTGAGCGAGTTGGTCACGTCGCCCTCGGTGTAGAAGTAGGGGTACAAGAAGTACGCCTTGCCCTCGCCTTCACCGCCAACGCCACCCTTGCCACCCTGGCCACCGTTGCCCGCGTCGCCAGCGACAGAAACCCTGAACATGGACAGGACGGTACGTGCCGGCAGTAGTTCGACGTGCGTCACGTCGATCTCCGCAAAGCTCAGTACATCAGACATCAGGTCCTCCTAGGAAAGGTGAGTCCCGGTGCGCCCGGGCACACAAATCACCCTCATCGACCGTCTTTGCCGACTTGGTACCACATACCCTGCCGAGGACTTAGGTCATGCGGCAATCGGTAGTCGCACGTAAATCCGTAAGTCGACTACCTAGCAAACGGATTCTGCTTTTCAACACGTAGTTCCGTCCCGATATCACACGGAGATCGCCGGCATTAGATACCGACTCCGTACCGCCGCGCCAGGTCAGCCGGCCGGGATACCACGTAGCAGATCCCGTAATCCATCGGCGTCGAGCAGGTCGGTTGGTCGAAGGGTGCGGTTGTTCCGGACGTAGTGGAATGCGGCTCGCACACGTCCGAGCGGGGCACCGCAGAGCACCGACCAGGCCAACCGGTACGCGGCGAGCTGCACGCTCACCGCGGCCAGTGCCGGCGTGTCGGGCACTGGCCCGGTCTTCCAATCGACCACCGTCCAGCCGCCGTCTGCGTCAGCGAACACCGCATCCATCCGGCCCCGCACCCCTACTCCGTCGAACACCGTCTCGAAAGGCACCTCGACGTCATACGGGCTACGCTGCGCCCACTCGCTGGCGAGGAAAGCCGCTTGCAACGACCCCAGTTCGGTGTTCGGCGCGGCTGCCTCGTCGGCGGCTCCGGGAAGTTCATCATGATCGATCAGGCGGGTGGATCCGAACCGGCGTTCCAGCCACGCGTGAAACGCCGTGCCGTTGCGCGCCATCGGGTTGGGGGGCAGCGGCAGCGGCCTGCGTAATCGTGCGGCCAGGGCCGAAGGGTCCGCGGCGAGCTCCACGAGCTGGCTTACCGACAGGTGCGCGGGCAGCCTCACCTGCTGCGGACCGCGGCGGGCATCCCGCTCGGCGAGCAGCACGTCAACCTCACACTGCCAACTTCCTGCACTGCGCACTGGCGCCGGGATATCGCCCCCTGTCTCCAACGCATCCCGCACCAGCGCAGCGCCGCCGGCCACGGCGTCGCGGCGGGTGCGCAGCGGGTCCTGCGGCCAGACGGCTTGCCGTGGCGCAGTGTCTAACGGGTTGGTCTGTCCATCGTCGGGAGCTGCGGCCCACTGGTCGACCACACAGGACGCGGCATCGCGAATCTCCAGCAGGAAATCCGACACCACCCTCGGCGCGCTGCCGGCCTCGCCCCAATGGTGGCCGCTGACCAGCAGCGAACGCTGCGCGCGGGTCAGCGCGACATACAGCAGCCGGCGTTCCTCCGTCAGCCGCCGCGCATCGAAGCCCGCCTCGTGCGCCGCGAGCACCTCGGCTAGTTGCTTCTGGTCGGCGCCAGCGGGCAGCAGCAGTTCGGGTAGGTCGGCGCGGTCGCCACGCAGCGCCACCGGCAGCTCGGTGACCGTTCGCAGCCACGACGAGCTTTTCTTGGCTGCCGGGAACACCCCGTCGACCAGGTGTGGAAGCGCCACCACCTGCCATTCGAGGCCTTTGGCGGCGTGCACGGTAAGGATTTGCACCCGATCGTGAGCTACCTCCACCTCGCCTGGCTCAAGACCGTCTTCGGCCTCCTCGGCGGTGCTCAGGTAATCCAGCAGTGCGGGCAACCCGGCCAATGGGCTGGTTGCGGCGAAGTCCGCGACCACGTCAGCAAAAGCATCCAGATGGGCCCGGCCAGCCGGGCCGGGACGGGCCAGCGACTCGCTGTCCAACATCAGGGTGCGCTCGGCGTCAGCCACCAGGTCGGTCAGCGGCTGGTTGATCCGGTGCCGCAACGCTCGCAACTCGGCGGCCAGCGCGCGCAGCCTCCGGTAGCCCAGCTGCGAGTAGCGCATCGGGTCACCTGGCGAATCCAGCGCATCCACCAACCCCGCCGCCTCAGCGGCTTCTCCGGGCAGGTCGCCGGGCAGCGCGGCTAGCACCGCTGCCGGATTGGCGTGCTGGCTGGAGCCGTTGTGGTGGGCACCGTTCGGAGGCGATGGCATCTGGTGATCGATCGCCAGTTCCCGAGCTCGGGCCCACAACGCGGCCAGATCGGCCGCGCCGATGCGCCACCGCGCGCCGGCGAGCAGCCGTACCGCGGCGGTACCGGCCAACGGATCGACCAGCAATCGCAGCACGCTCACCAAGTCTCGGATCTCTGGGGTGTCCAGCAGGCCGCCGAGGCCTACCACTTCGACCGGGACGTCGCGGGCCCGCAAGGCGGCGGCGAGCGCCGCCATGTCCGATCGGCGGCGCACCAGCACCGCGGCGGTGGGTGGGGAGCCCCGATCGGCCATCGCGCAGTGCCAGCGCTGCGCGATGGCCGCCGCAACCCAGCTGACCTCGGCCCGAACGTCGGACAGCAACGCAACGCGGATCTCGCCGGGTTCGGCACCATCCCGGCAGCGCAACTCACCTACCCGCACCGCTGCCCCGCGGAGCTCCCCGGACACCGCGTTCGCCACTGCAAGGACCTCCGGCGGGTTGCGAAAGCTGGTCAGCAGCCCGCGGGTCACCGCAGGCGTCCCATCCGCACGGGGGAAGTCGGTGGTGAAACGTGGCAGGTTCGCCGCCGATGCACCGCGCCAGCCGTAGATCGACTGGCACGGATCACCGACCGCGGTCACCGGAATCCCGGCGGCGCCGAACAACGAGCGCAACAACACTCGCTGGCTGTGTCCGGTGTCCTGATACTCATCGAGCAGCACTGCCCGGAACCGGGCCCGCTGTGCCGTACCCACTTCCGGATGGTCACGCGCCAACGTGGCAGCGATGCTCATCTGGTCACCGAAGTCGAGCACCGCTTCCCGTCGCTTGAGCTCGATGTGCCGCTCTACCAGCGGCAGCATCGCCAGCCGGGACTGCTGCGCAGCCAGCACCGGCTTGAGGTCGGCGCGCAGTGGGCCACGCTGGCGGGGTCCCGGCGTGGCGTTGACCAGTACCTCGATCAAGACTTCGGTGTAGTCGCGCAGCTGCGCCGGCTCGCACAGGTGCTCGGCGAGCTGCCCGGCCAGCCCGAGCAGCCAACCAGTGACCGTGCGCGGCACCTTGCCGCCGAGATCGAGGTCCGGTTCCCAGCCCGCGGTGACCCGGTGCGCCAGCTGCCAGGCGCCGGTCTCGGTGAGCAGCCGGGCCCCGGGGTCGGTGGGTAGCCGCAGCGCGTGCTCGGCGACCAGCCGGCCGGCGTAGGCGTGATAGGTCAGCACGGTGGCCTCACCGGCCAGCACGGCGGCCCTGCGCTGCCCGGTGGGATCGAGTCGATCCAGTACCGGCGAGCCGGCCAGCCGGCGCAGCCGCGCCCGGATCCGGTCGGCGAGCTGCTGAGCGGCCTTGCGGGTGAACGTCAGGCCGAGCACGGCCTCGGGGGTGACGTATCCGTTGGCGACCAGCCACACCACCCGGGCCGCCATCGTCTCGGTCTTGCCGGATCCGGCGCCGGCGACCACCAGCGTCGGTTCGCCGGGGTCGGCGGCGATGACGTCGGCTTGCTCCTCGGTGGGAGGCGGAGTGCCCAGTTCCACGGCGAGCTCGACAGGTCCGATAGCGCTCATACGCTCGCAGTACTCGCCCGTTGCCGCGGTCATTCCGTCACCTGCCGGCCGGAGTCGTGCAGCGGGCACGCGATCTTCGACGGGCATCGTGCGCAGTCGCCGTTATCGATGGCGACGAACTGCGGCCCCGCGGTGCGCCGGGCCGCCTCCCGGACGACACCGCGCCAGTGCGCCACCCTAGGTGGGTCCAGCGGCTGTTGATCGCGCTGCACGGCGGCGGTAGTGCGCGCGGAGACCTGCACGATGCAGGCGCCACCGGGTTCGGCGGGAAGGCCGTGTTCGGTGAAGGCGCCGTGGGCTGCCGCAAGCTGGTAGACGGCCAGCTGCGCGTGTTCTTCGGCGGCCTGCTTGCTGACCGGCACCTTGCTGGTTTTCACATCGACGATCACCGGCCGGCCGTGACGGTCCCTTTCCAGCCGGTCCACCCGCCCGCGCAGCGTGACCGCTGTGTCGCCGGCGGCGGCGCCGGCAGGTTCATCCAGGTCGGCTGGCGGCAGGTGCACCTCGATGTCTTGCTCGCAGCTGACCTCGGTGAAGTCCCCGCGGCTGTCGCGCCACCAGCGGCGGAACGTCTCCACCATCTGGCGGACCCGCTGCTGCTCAGCGTGGGCGTACCAGGGGGCACCCGCGTCGACGCCTGCCCACGCGTGCTCCAGCGCCGCTTCGAGCTGCTCGTCGGTCGCGCCCGCCGCCACCGCCTGTGCCAATCGGTGCACGACCGACCCGGTGACGGCGGCCAGCGCGCGGATGTCCTCGCCACCGTGGCGGGTGAGCAGCCAGCGCAACGGGCAACTCGACACCAACTCCACCAGCGACGGCGACACCCTGGCCGGCTCGCCCAGCACCCGCAGCGGGGCCTGACTCGACGGCGGCCCCAGCCCGTACCAGAAATCGGGGTGCGCGCCGGGAACTCCCGCTCGCGCCAGCTGCGCCAGACCTGCCGCGGCGTCGCGGCGCCGCCCGTCGCCGGCATCCGGATCGCAGCACACCCGGCGTAACTCGGCGACGAGTTCGGGCAGGCTCAGGCCCCGGTCCCGGCCGGCCACCGGCCCTTCGAGCACTGACCCGTCGCTGCCTTCGAGCTCAGCGAGGAACCGGGAGGGCTGCTCGTCTTCCCCGCGCACCGCGCTGACCAGCAACCGGTGCCGGGCACGGCTGGCCGCCACCAGCAGCAGCCGGCGTTCTTCGGCCAGCAGCGGCGCGGTGCGCGACACCGTGTTGGAGTCGATGCCGGCGATGACGTCGATCAGATGCTCCACGCCGAGCAAGGAGCCGCGTAGCCGCAAGTCCGGCCAGCTGCCTTCCTGCACGCCGGGCACCGCGACGACAGACCACTCCCGGCCCGCGGCGGCATGCACGGTGAGCACGGCCACCGCCTCGCCCTGGGGCGACCGTGCGGCCAGCGAGCCACCGGGGATCTGCTGCTCGCTGAGGTAGTCGCAGAACCCGAGCACACCGGATGGACCACGGTCGGCGCCGGGTAGCCGATCGGCATAACGGGCCGCAGCATCGAACAGCGCGACCACCGCATCGAGGTCGCGATCAGCCTGCGCACCGGCGGGGCCGCCGCGCATCGCAATGGCGGCCCAGCGCGACGCCAGCCCACTGCGGTGCCATACCTGCCACAACACCTCTTCGGCGGTCTTGCCGCCGCGGGCGGCATCGGCGGCCGTGCTCAGCAGGCCGGCGAGCCTGCTGACCGGCGCCGCAGTCCGGTCGTCGAGACCATCGAGTTGACCAGCGCGCTGGAGCGCGTCGACCAGCAGCTCGCCGCTGGTCCGGGTACCCCCAGCAGCGAGCTCCCGGCGGCGCAGCTCCCGGCGCAGCCTGCGTAACCCCACCGGATCGGCCCCCACCAACGGGGAGGTGAGCAGCGCCGCCGCCGTCTCCTGATCGAGGACCGTAGGATGCACCGCGCAGCGCAGTACCGCCAGCAACGGCGCCACCGCGCTCTCATGGGCCACCGGCAGCTCCTCGCGGGGCACCGCTACCGGAACCCCCACTGCGAGCAGCGCCCGGCGCAATGCCGGCAGAGCCCTGGCGGTGGAGCGCACCAGCACCGCCATGTCCGACCAGGCCACCCCCTCCAGCAGGTGAGCTCGGCGGAGCTGGTCAGCCACCCAGGACGCCTCGGCCGCGGCGGAGCCGAACACTCGGACGGTGACCTGCCCATCCGGCTGCTCTCCCGCTGGTCCCGGCTGGTCGGTGCGCGGTCCGGGCAACCGGCTGGCCAGCCGGGACACTGCGGCCCGCACCGCCGGGGCCATCCGGTAGCCGGTGCACATCCGCACCACAGCCGACTCGCCCGTGGTAAGCAGGCCGGAGTCCGCTCCGCGGAAGGAGAAAATCGTCTGGTCCGGATCTCCGAACAGCAGCAGCTCGTGTGCTCCGACACCGAGCCTGGTCACCAGCCTGGCCTGCAACGGGTCCAGATGCTGGGCATCGTCGACGATGAGGTGGCGCACCCGGTCGGACTCCCGGCGGAATAGGTCGGCATCGGTGTCCAGGACCAGCAGCGCCGCGGACACCAGCTCGGCAGCGTCCAGGGCCGGCGCGGTGGCTTGCGGGGTGGCGGTGCCCACCGATCCGCGCAGCTGCATCACCTGCTCGTAGGTGCGGAACAAGCGCCCGGCCGCGACCCACTCATCACGCCCGGTGCGGCGGCCCAAGGCGACGACATCCTCAGGTGCCAGACCCCGTTCTGCGGCGCGCATCAGCAGGTCACGCAGCTGAGCAGCGAAGGCAGGCAAGCCCAGCGCGGCCCGAAGCCGCGGCGGCCATCGCCGCCCGCCGGCCTGCAGCTCACCCGCGAGCAGTTCCCGGATCACCACGTCCTGCTCGGGGCCGGACAGTAACCGGGGCGGCGGCACATCATGCAGAGAGGCTTGCAGCCGCAGCACCGAGAATGCATAGGAGTGCACGGTGCGCACCAGTGGTTCGCGCACGGTGGGCGTGACACCGCCGGCCACCAGCTGTTCGACAATGCGTTCCCGCAGGTCACTAGCCGCTCGGCGGCTTGAGGTGAGGACCAGCACCCGCTCGGGATCCGCTCCCCGACACACCCGCTCGGCCACGGTGTGGGCGACGAGCGTGGTCTTACCGGTACCCGGGCCGCCCACCACCCGAAGCGGACCACCGGCGTGCTCCAATACCCGACGCGCATCGGCGTCCCAGGGTGCGGTGTGAGGCGTGGCGGTTACGGAGCGAACCAAGGCGGGCACGCTGCGCATGCAACCACGCCGCGCCGACAATGTGCGGCGCGGGACTGGTGCGCGGGGAGTAACCAAACACCATGATCGCTGTCCGGGTGCAGGGGGGCGACAATTCTTGTCGCGTAGCGCACCCAACAGCGATCATGGCTGAGGCGTCAGCCGGCCACGCGCCCTCGGGTGTCAGGTGGGCAGCGAGGCCAGGAATGCCTTCAGCGCCGGATCGGTCCAGAATTGGCCGACGAGCGTCTGTTGGGCCAGGGCCACCGCCTCCAAAGCGGTCTTGCGCGTCGCGTCGTTCCCCGGGGTGTAGGCGACCAGCGCGGTGCGCAGGGTTGCCGCGGTGTTGACCAGACGGGTTTTGGACTCCAGTGCCGGCTGGACTTTGCCAAACGGCGATGTAGGCGAGGTGTTCCCAGCTGCGGCGGAGCCGGCCTTCAGGTCTAGCGCCACCTGGTTCAGGTTGGTCAGGGCATCCTTGTCGGCTTGGGTGAAGGTGGGCTTGTGCAGATCGGCCGCCCGCGCCGCGGCGTTCACCAGATTGATGCCGAAACCGAAGCGGTTGAGCAGGGTGGTGAGCAGCGGAGTGAGGTCTGCAGCGGTGGCAGTGGGCTCGGCGAACTTCGCCGCCAGGGCGTTCGAGGCGTCCGTGGTCTCTTGAGCGGCCGCAGGCGAGCGCAACGAGATCAACGCCTCGACGCTGGGTGTGTAGCCGGCCTTGAACTTCTCGTAGGATGTCTTGGCCTTGGCGACATTGCCGGCAGTGAGGGCGTCGCGGCTGATCAGCAGTTGGGCTCGCGCCCCGCGCAGTGGCACCAGGTCATCGAAGATCGGGCTCAACGCGGGTTGGGCGGAGATGAAGCCGATCGCGACCTCGATCTGTTTGCGCAGGCTGTCGGCGAGCTTGAGCAGCCCTGGCCAATCAGGCGCCGGCTTCTTGAGACCGTCATCGATGACGAACTGGGTATCGGGTTCGATGGCGGTGTACAGCGGCAGTGACCGGTGGTTGATGTAGGTCTCGACGGCCTGCCAGGCGGCTTCATAGTCCTCACCGGCCTGGACGGCGGCTGCGACGTCGCGGCGAGCAATCGCCGCTTTCCACTTCTGGACGAAGGGCACAACGGTGTTCAGGTTGGCGACCTCCTTGATAATGGACCTCCCTGGTGGCGCAAAGGCGAAAGACTGGGAAAGGGAGCGGTCGATCAGCCCGTGCGCGACATCGCTGGATATGTCGACCTGGAGAAATGAGGGAAGACCAGCGGCAGGCCCCGGCGCGGCGGCGGCGCTGACGAGTCCGCCGGTACCGAGCACCAGAGCAGGGGTGAGGACAAGGCAGGGAGCGAGGATTAGGGAGCGTCTGACGGCAGCCATGGGTACGGGCCTCCAAGAGCGAGCAACGCTTCTGAATTAGGTTTGCCTAAGCTGCAAGATCCTTAGGTTTACCTAAGTTTGAGCTCGGCTCGGTACTAATCGGCCCCTGTGGCGAAGTGTTACACCACGGCGACGCCTGTCCTCCGGCCCGCGCAGGGCAGGATGGCGTGATGGACCTCGAGACCCTGGAGCGGGTGCGCGAGGTGGTGGCGGCCATCCCGGCCGGCTGCGTGCTGGCCTACGGAGACGTCGCGGCCCGCGCTGGGGAACCCGGCCGGGCCAGACTGGTGGGACGGATTCTGGCCGAGGACGGTCACGACCTCCCGTGGCACCGGGTAATCCGCGCCGACGGAAGTCCCGCCCCCCACCTCGCCGCCGAACAACTGAGCCGGCTACGCGCCGAGGGCGTGCTCGCCGGTAACGGGCGGGTACCCATGCGCCGCTACCTGGCTACCCGGGCAGATAGCGAGCACGAGGACTGCCGCCGGGTGCCCCCCACGGGCAACGAGCAAGGGCGAGATCGCCAAAACTGAGCGGTCAGCGTGCAATGTCGCACGCTCACTTTCGGCGATCATAAAGCGAGATCCCGGCTGAAACGGCCGACGCTCGCAGATGCCCGTAACCGGCGTGTTACGATTTGTAAATCACCCGGTACTGCCGTGACCGCACAAGCGTGAGCCAGCTCACCCGCAGGATTGAATGGCTTCGATCGAGCGCTCATCCGGGCACGTCATCGCGCCTGCAAGCAGCTTGGCTGACCGATCTGCGATATGACCACCGTGTTACGCCCTTCGCACCGTCATCGCTGCGGCCATGTGAGTACTCGCATCCTTCTTGAACAGCCATGAAACCACCCTCTAGGGTAAGCAGACCCCCAACGTGAATTATCGCCCGAAGAGGTGGCGACCGTGACCGATACCCGTGATGGCAGTCGTAATGTCGGCGCCGATACCGGTTTCGACGATTTACTGCTGCGCCTCGGCAGACATTTTCAGCACGGCGACACCTCGGCCGATCTGCGCACTGTGCACCAAATCGGGGGCCGATCGGCAGATGTCTTCTACCGGGATCGCTGGGCCTACGACAAGGTGGTGCGCTCGACACACGGCGTGAACTGCACCGGTTCATGTTCGTGGAAAATATACGTCAAAGACGGGATTATCACCTGGGAAGCGCAGCAGACCGACTACCCGTCGATCGGGCCGGACAAGCCCGAGTACGAGCCCCGCGGCTGCCCGCGAGGTGCGTCGTTCTCCTGGTATACCTACTCACCGGCCAGGGTGCGTTATCCCTACGTGCGGGGCACGCTGCTGGAGCTGTACCGGGAGGCGAAGCAGCGACTCAAGGACCCCGTACTGGCGTGGGCCGACGTGGCCGAGGATCCCGAGAAATCTCGCCGGTACAAGGCGGCGCGCGGCATGGGTGGCTTCGTCCGCGCCGAATGGTGGGAGGCTGCCGAGATCGCCGCGGCCGCGCATGTACACACCATAAAATGTTACGGTCCCGACCGGGTCGCCGGATTCTCGCCGATCCCAGCGATGTCGATGGTCAGCCACGCCGCAGGAGCCCGATTCATCTCATTGATCGGCGGGGCGATGCTGTCGTTCTACGACTGGTACGCCGACCTTCCGGAGGCCTCACCGCAAGTGTTCGGCGACCAGACCGACGTGCCCGAATCGGCCGATTGGTTCGATGCCGGTTATTTGATCATGTGGGGCTCCAACGTGCCGGTTACCCGTACTCCGGATGCGCATTACATGACCGAAGCGCGATACCGCGGGCAAAAAGTGGTGGTGGTTTCCCCGGACTACGGCGATCACACCAAATTCGCCGATGAGTGGCTACCGGCACGGCCGGGTACCGACGCCGCGCTGGCCATGGCCATGGGACACGTGATCCTCAAAGAATTTTTCGTCGACCGCCAGACACCGCGATTTCTCGACTACCTCAAACGTTTCACCGACCTGCCATTTCTGATCACCCTGGAGCAGCAGGGCGACACATATCTACCGGGCAAGTTCCTTACCGCGGCCGATTTGGACGATTCCGGTGAAGGTGCTGAGTCCAAGACCGTGCTCGTCGACGCTGCCACCGGGCAACCAGTGATCCCGAATGGCTCGCTGGGCCACCGGTTCACCCGATCCGGAGAAGGCCGCTGGAATCTCGATTTGCAGGGCGTGGATCCGCAGCTGAGCCTTTACGGGGGCGACTGCGCAGAGGTCAGCCTCCCGCGCTTCGACACCGCTGCGCCTGGAGTGTTGCGCCGCGGGGTACCGACCCGGACTGTCGCCGGCAAGCTCGTCACCACGGTGTTCGATCTGCTGCTGGCCCAGTACGGGGTGCACCGGCCGGGCCTGCCGGGCAGCTGGCCCACCGGCTATGACGACGCCGACCAGCCCTACACCCCGGCCTGGCAGGAGCCGATCACCGGCGTGCCGGCGGCCAAGGCGCAGCGGATCGGCCGGGAGTTCGCCGACAACGCCGAGCGCTCCGGCGGCCGGTCGATGATTCTGATGGGCGCAGGCACCAACCACTGGTTCCACTCCGACCAGACCTACCGCTCGTTCCTGACCCTGGTGATACTCACCGGGTGCCAAGGGGTCAACGGCGGCGGCTGGGCACACTACGTCGGACAGGAGAAATGCCGGCCGATCACCGGCTGGTCGACGCTGGCCTTCGGCCTGGACTGGCAGCGCCCACCGCGGCAGATGCAGGGCACCATCTACTGGTACCTGGCCACCGACCAGTGGCGTTACGACCCGTTCACCGCCGAGACGTTCGCTTCACCGCTGGCGTCTCCCGCGAAGGCCCGGGGGCGCTTCGCGGGACGCACCGCGGCGGACAACATCGCGCTGGCCAGCCGGCTGGGCTGGATGCCCAGCTACCCGACGTTCAACCGCAATCCACTGGAACTGGCCGACGAGGCAGCGCAGCTGGGCAAAGACGCCGCCGAACACGTCGTCGACGGGCTGACTACCGGACACCTACGGTTCGCCTGTGAGGATCCCGACGCGCCGGAGAACTTCCCGCGATGCCTGACCGTGTGGCGGGCCAACCTGCTCGGTTCCTCGGCGAAGGGCAACGAGTACTTCCTGCGCCACCTGCTGGGTACCGACTCCAACCTGCAGGCCGCCGGCAGCGACGGGGTGCGCCCCGCCGAGCTCACCTGGCGCGACGAGGCGCCGGTGGGCAAGCTCGACCTGCTGCTGTCGCTGGATTTCCGGATGACCAGCACCACCCTGTTCTCCGACATCGTGCTGCCCGCCGCCACCTGGTACGAGAAGCACGATCTGTCCAGCACCGACATGCATCCTTACGTGCATGCCTTCTCCCCCGCGATCTCACCGCCGTGGGAGACCAAGACCGATTTCGAGGCTTTCCACCGGATCGCGCGGGGCTTCTCCTGGCTGGCTGAGAAACACCTCGGCGTGCGCCAGGACATCGTGGCGGTGCCGCTGTTGCACGACACGGCCGACGCCACCGCACAACCCGGCGGCCGGGTACTGGACTGGAAAGCCGGCGAATGCGAGCCCATCCCCGGCAAGACGATGCCGAGGCTGGTCGTGGTCGAGCGCGACTACCCGGCGATCGGCGACAAGATGGCCGCGCTCGGGCCCCTCGTGGAGCGCGTCGGCCTGACCACCAAGGGCGTCACCGTCCACCCGGATGCCGAGGTGGACTACCTCCGAGCAGCCAACGGCGTGATCACCTCCGGGCGCGCCGCCGGGCGGCCGTCGCTGGCCAAGGACGCCCACGCCGCAGAGGCCATCCTGGCGCTGTCCGGCACCACGAACGGGCGGCTGGCCACCGAGGGTTTCCGTGCCCTGGAGCGGCGAACCGGGACCGCTCTCGCCGACCTCGCCGCCGAGAACGAGGGCAAGCGAATCACCTTCGCCGACACCCAGTCGCGCCCGGTACCGGTCATCACGTCGCCGGAGTGGTCGGGTAGCGAGGCCGGGGGCCGGCGCTACTCCCCGTTCACCATCAATACCGAGCGGCTCAAGCCGTGGCACACCCTGACCGGCCGCCAGCATTTCTACCTCGACCACGACTGGATGGCTGAGCTCGGTGAGCAGCTGCCGATCTTCCGGCCGCCGCTGGACATGACGGCATTGTTCGGCGAGCCGGCGGTGGGGGCCATCGACAGCAACGGGCCTCGCGCGGTCACCGTCCGGTACCTGACCCCGCACTCGAAGTGGTCCATCCACTCTGCCTACCAGGACAACCTGCACATGCTGACGCTGTCCCGCGGCGGTCAGGCGATCTGGATGTCCGATGTGGACGCCGCCAAGATCGGCGTCAAGGACAACGAGTGGATCGAAGCGGTCAACCGAAACGGCATCGTGGTGGCCCGCGCGATCGTCAGCCACCGGATGCCTGAGGGCACCGTGTTCATGTACCACGCCCAGGAGCGCACCATGGGCGTGCCGCGCATCGAACAGACCGGCAAGCGCGGGGGCATCCATAACGCGCTGACCCGGCTGATGATCAAACCAACGCACCTGATCGGCGGCTACGCACAGCAGTCGTTCGCGCTGAATTACCACGGCCCCACCGGAAACCAGCGCGACGAGGTCACCACCATCCGCCGTCGCAGCCAGGAGGTGACCTACTGATGCGAGTGATGGCACAGCTGGCCATGGTGATGAACCTGGACAAGTGCATTGGCTGCCACACCTGCAGCGTCACCTGCAAGCAGGCGTGGACCAACCGCGGTGGCGTCGAGTACGCGTGGTTCAACAACGTCGAGACCCGGCCCGGGCAGGGATACCCGCGCCAGTACCAGGATCAGGACAGGTGGAAGGGCGGCTGGACGCTGACCAAGCGCGGCCGGCTGACGCTGCGCTCGGGCTCGCGGGTCAAGCGGTTGCTGAACATCTTCGCCAACCCCGACCTGCCGACCGTCGCCGACTACTACGAGCCGTGGACCTACGACTACGACAACCTGGTGTCCGCACCACCATCGGACACCACCCCGACGGCCCGGCCCAAGTCGCAGATCACCGGTGCGGACACCACGATCACCTGGGGCGCCAACTGGGACGACGACCTGGGTGGCGGCCCCGAACAGATTGGCCGCGACCCGCTGCTGGCGAGAGTGTCCGAGAAGGTGAAGCTGGAGTTCCAGCAGACATTCATGTTCTACCTGCCGCGGATCTGCGAGCACTGCCTCAACCCGTCGTGCGCGGCATCGTGCCCGTCCGGCGCGATCTACAAGCGCAGCGAGGACGGCATCGTGCTGGTCGACCAGGATCGTTGCCGCGGGTGGCGGCAATGCGTCACGGGTTGCCCGTACAAGAAGATCTACTTCAACCATAAGACCGGCAAGGCGGAGAAGTGCACGTTCTGCTACCCGCGGGTGGAGGTGGGCATCCCCACGGTGTGCGCGGAGACCTGCGTCGGGCGGCTGCGCTACATCGGCGTGCTGCTCTATGACGCCGACGCGGTGCTGGCCGCCGCGTCCGTGCGCGAGGAGAAGGACCTCTATCCCGCGCAACTGGGCGTGTTCCTCAACCCGCACGACCCGCGGGTGGTGGCCGAGGCCGAGCGGGCGGGTATCTCCGCAGAGTGGATCGAGGCTGCGCAGGCCTCCCCGGTGTACCAGCTGATCGTGGATTACCAGGTGGCGCTGCCGCTGCACCCGGAATACCGCACCATGCCGATGGTCTGGTACGTGCCGCCACTATCCCCCGTGGTGGACGTGCTCTCGAGCACCGGGCATGACGGCGAGGACGCCGGCAACCTGTTCGGCGCCATTGACGCGCTGCGCATTCCGGTCGAGTACCTGGCGGAGCTGTTCACCGCGGGCGATCCCGGCCCGGTACGCGCCTCCCTGGGGCGGTTGGCCGCGATGCGCGCGCACATGCGCCGGGTCAACCTCGGCGAGCCGAAGCGGCCCGAGATCGCCGAGTCGGTGCACCTGACGACGGCAGAGATCGAGGCGATGTACCGGCTGCTGGCCATCGCGAAATACGAGCATCGCTACGTCATCCCCGGCGCCGCTGCCGCGGATGCGCACCGGTTGGATGCCGTGGCCACCGGATGCAGCCTGGACTCCGATGGCGGCCCGGGCATGACCGCGTTCGACACCATGGACGGCAAGTTCCATCTCACCGCGCCATCAGCCGATACCAATGGTGTCGCGGCGCCGGTGGACAAGGCGCACCGGATCAACCTGCTCAACTGGGACGGCAAGAACACCGACGGGCTGTTTCCCACTAATGGGCACAGCCCCGACGGTGTGGAACACGTCCCGGAGCGCACCCGATGAGTGCCACCTGGCTGCGTCGCGGCAAGGCCGAGAGATCCGCTGACGGGTTGTCGCCACGGGATCAGCGCCTGGTGTGGCGGATCGCCGCGCTGCTGCTCGACTACCCGACCGAGCAGACCCTGAAGATGATCGACGAGCTGGAGGCTGCGGCGGTATCGGTGCCCGCGCCGGCTGGGACCGCGTTGGTGTCGTTCCTGGCAGAGATTCGCCGCAGGCCGCCGATGCAGCTGGCCGCGCACTACGTCGAAACCTTCGACCTGCGGCGCCGTCATTGCCTGCATCTGACCTACTACGCCTACGGTGACACGCGCAAACGTGGCATGGCGCTGCTGCGTTTCAAGCACGCTTACCGGGCGACCGGCGTCACCCTGGGTGAGCATGAGTTGCCCGATCATCTGGCGGTGGTGCTGGAGTTCGCCTCGACCGTCGATCCGGGGGCCGGCCGGCGGTTGCTGGTCGAATACCGGCCGGTGATGGAACTGCTCAGGCAATCCCTGCTGGAGGCCGCCTCTCCGTATGCGGCGGTGCTCGGCGCGGTGTGCGCGACGCTGCCCGAGCTCAACGTCGCCGACCGGCGCCGGGTCGCGGAGCTGGCCGCGCAAGGGCCGCCGGCCGAAGAGGTGGGCCTGGAGCCGTTCGGGATGGATCCCATGCTGCACGAGCACAGCGGAGGACGACGGTGACCACCCTGCTCTGGTTGACCGTGCCCTATGTGGCGTTCACCTCGTTTCTGCTCGGGCACCTGTGGCGCTACCGCCATGATCAGTTCGGCTGGACCACCCGGTCCTCGCAGCTCTACGAGAGCAGGCTGCTGCGGCTGGGTAGCCCGTTGTTCCACTTCGGGTTACTGACCGTGCTCGGTGGGCACGTGCTCGGCATCTTGATCCCGGCGAGTTGGACCGCTGCGGTGGGTGTCTCGGAAACGGCCTATCACCTGGTGTCGGTGTCCCTCGGCGTCTTGTCCGGCCTGGTCACCGTCGCCGGGCTGGCAATCCTGCTGTACCGGCGGATCACCGTGGTGGCGGTGCGCAAGGCCACCACCCGCCTAGACAAACTCATGTACACGCTGCTGAGCACTGCGATCTTGACCGGCATGCTCAACACGGTCGGCGCCAACCTCATCGGCGACTACAACTATCGCGAGACGGTGTCGCCATGGTTCCGCAGCCTGTTCTCCATCGCGCCGCAGCCCGAATTGATGGCGAGCGCTCCGCTCAGTTTCCAGCTCCACAATCTGGTGGTCCTCACCTTGCTCGGTGTCTGGCCCTACACCCGGCTGGTGCACGTCTTCAGCGCACCACTGGGTTACCTGACCCGGCCCTACGTCGTTTACCGCTCCCGGGACCCGGCGCCGCGTAGCACCCGCCGCTACGCCCGCGCCTGGGAGGTTTCCGCTCCACCTGGCGCGCGCCGTTAGTCCATCACGGTTGTATGCGCATCCGCTCAGGTGCCACCGCACTCTCCGGGTCATGGTGTGCGCCGGGTCGATGACGTCCGGGCTGTTGACCTAAGTTTCCAACCCATGGGCCTGCCGTCTGAGAACTGGAACCAGTGGCGCCGGCAACTCGATCCGGCGGACTACGACGAGCGCTGGCGGCGGATGGCGGCTGCCGGTACGAACCCGCACGGCGAAGCAGATTTCGTATTCTCGTATCACCCCCGCTCTGTGCTGGACGGGGGTTGTGGCACCGGGCGGGTGGCCATCGAGCTGGCCCGCCGGGGGCTCGACGTCGTCGGTACCGATCTCGACAACGACATGATCGGCTTGGCGCGGGCGAAAGCACCGGAGCTGACCTGGGTGCACGCGGACCTCAGCGAGCTCGATCTGCCGACCCGGTTCGACATCGTCGTGCTGGCCGGCAATGTCATCCCCTACGTGGCATCCGATCGCCGTCACGCCGCAGTGGTTGGCTGTGCGCGGCACCTCGTGCCGGGCGGCCGGCTCATCGCCGGGTTCCAGTTACAGGCGGGCTGGCCTTCGGTGGCGGACTACGACAGGTGGTGCGAGAGCTCCGGGCTGGTCTTCGAAGCCCGGTACGCCACCTGGGATCGGCATGCCTTCACCGGTACCGACTCCTACGCCGTGTCAGTGCACCGGTTGGGTTAGGCGCAGAGCAGCCGGAGTAACTGTTCCCGGTCAGGTCCTGGTATCCGCATCGGAGCACCGTTCGCCAGCGCGTCGACCCGCTCCCTGATGCCAGGGCGTCGGAGCACCTGCTGTGGTAGCGCCAGACACAGCACGGTCTCGAGTAATGCACGGAAGACCACAGCGTCCTGACCGGCGGCTCTGACGAACCGATCCATCATCGAGTTCCGCGGCGGTGGCGGCAGCCCGTCGCGTAGCGCAGCCATTTCGGCGATCCGGGCGCGGTCGGCGGCGACCTGGTTCCGGTAGAAGGGCGCGACGCATCGCTCGGTGTGCTCGTCCCAGACGCGCGCCAGCCCGGCCGGATCATCGAGGTGGCCGCGGACGAGTTTGCGCAGCAGTTGGGCGTGAATGAGTCCGACGGACAGCCCCCGGCCCGCCGACGGGTTAGTGCACGCCCACGCATCACCGACGGCAGCGAACCCGGTGACGACCGGCTGACCGTCAACCACGAACCGGCGGTAGCAGTCGAGAATCCCGGCCATCGCGAGCACGCCGGTGATCGGCCTGCCGTCGAGCCAGTGCACATGCCATGGGCAGGCCTGCACGACCCGAGTGAAGCAGTCGGGGTCGCGCAGCGCTTTGAGCGGCGCATCACCGGTGACGCCGTACAGCGTGATCGACCAGGTGCCGTTGTCACCGTCGAGGGTGAGGATGGAGAAGCTGCCGAGCGCGCACACCGAAGGGCCGCGTCTGCGGGGCCGGCTGGTCCCGGTGAAATACCGCGAGTAATAGACGAAGCCCCTGTCCTGCGACTCGAGGTGGGGTTTCCGTGCGCCTAGCTGCGCCAGCCAGCCCACCGCCGGTGAGCGCCGGCCCATTGCGTCGACGACGAGATCGGCCCGCAATTGTTCACCGGCTGCGGTGACCACCCCACCGGCGTGGGGCGTGCCCGGGATCGGCGAGACACCGGCCAGCAACCCCCGTACCCGCACTCCGCGGCGGATCGATACCCCCGGCGTGTCCTCGGCGACGGCAGCGACCACGGATTCGATCACTGGGCGGCGCCCGGTCACGAACCGGAGCTTCTCATCACCCGGGCGGGCAGGCTGGTCGGACAGCACCGGTGGGAGCGGGTCCAGAAAATCCACCCAGACGCATCCGGCCGCGAGTAACCGCTCGGTCAATCCCGGCATCTCCTCCGCGCAGATCTGCCGGAACCGCGCAAACAGGTTATGCGGCTGCTGGAATTGGGCCACGCCCTTGCGATTCCACGACGCCCACGCATCGGCCGGAGTTGGCGGGGGGCTATCGGAATCAGCTTCCAGGACGGTGACCTGGTGCCCATCCTGTGCCAGCATGATTGCCACGGACAACCCGATGATGCCGGCGCCGCAAACGACGATCTTACCCACCGGGGCACTCCTCATAGCCGTGGGCGACGCCCACGCCAGCTGACAAGTGCACTTAATCAAATAAGCTCAAAAACGGTAAATGATTATCGGCGACGGCGCGCAGGGCCCGACTTATGCGCTGCGCAGCGCCGTGCCGACACCGGCGAGCTGGGCCAACCGGTCGACGACCCGAGGATGTGCCGTCAGCGGTGCGGCCACCACATCGGCCTGCGCGGTGTCGATTCTGCGGCTGAACAGGCCTGGCGCGATCAACCATGACGCCACCGCCACCCTGGACTCCCCGGCCGCCCGCAGACCCGCGACCAGCGGTGCAACCCGAGGAGCGCCGGTGGCCACGAATCCGACTCGCACCCGGCGGCCGACGTGGCCGGACAGCAGGCGTGCCGCAGCCCGGACATCGGCAACTGCCCGTGGATCTGAGGAACCCGCCGCGGCCAGCACCACCGCATCGCCTCGGCGCCACCCTGCCTCGCGCAGCCGTTGCGCCATCGCAGCCACCAGCAACGGGTGCGGCCCGAGCGCAGGGCTGATAGTGACGTCGTCACGTCGGGTAGCAGCCACCTCTCGCGGCACGTCAACCCGCACGTGGTACCCGGAACTCAAGAAAGCGGGAACCACGGTGACCGGGCCCTGCGCGTTCGCGACCATCTCACGCACCCCCGGACCGAGCACATCGACGAAGCCCAGCTGCACCAAGCTGCCGGGTAGCCGGGCACGCAGCGCGTCGACCAGCTGGTGCGCCACCGCGACACCGGCCGGATCGTGGGTGCCATGCGCGGCCACGACGATCGAGTGTGCGCGCAGTACCGCGGTGTTCACCGGCAGTCTCCGGGGTCCAGGGCGAGCCGGTAGCCGCGTTTGACCACGGTCTGTACCAGCCGTGGGGCAGCCAGCGCGGCGCGCAAGCGGGCCACCGCGGTCTCCACCGCGTGCTCGTCGTCACCGGCGGCCGGCATCACGGTCAGCATCTCGGCCCTCGGCACCACCCGGCCGGGATGGGTCGCCAGCAGCCGCAACAGGGCCATCGGGGTAGGTGGGACAGCGCGCAACACCCCGTCGACGACCGCAGCATGCCCGCGCAGTTCGAGCACATGTCCAGCGACGGGCCATCGCGGCGCCCGGGCCGGCAGGGCCTCGGACAGGGTGCGCACCAGCGCGCCGATCCGGGCCCGCTCCGGCTGCACGGTAGGCACGTCCCTAGCCACCAGCGGACCGGCGGTGACCGGCCCGACACAGGCCGCGATCACGTCCCGGCGCAGCCGTTGCAGCAGCTGCGACAGCACCCCGAGCTCGTCGGCTCGGCTGAGCACGCTGGCCGCCGCGGGAGCGCTGGTGAAACTCACCGCGTCGACGCAGCCGTCCAGGACCGCACCGAGCAGCCGGTCCAGCGGCGCAAGATCCTCCGGCAACACCCACCGGTAGACGGGCACCTGCACGACTTGCGCACCGGCACAGCGCAGGGCGTCGACGAAGTCCGGCAGCGGCTCGCCGTGCAGTTGCACCGCGATCCTGGTGCCTTCGAGATCACCGGCCAGTAGATGCTCGAGCACCTCAGCGGAGGACTCTGACGGCGGCGACCAGGCGTCGGTGAGGCCGGCGGCCCGGACCGCGCCGCGTGACTTGGGGCCGCGGGACAGCAAGGTCGCGCGGCGCAGCGCACCGATCAGCGCCTCGCCCAGCCCCCACCCGTCGGCCGCCTCCACCCAGCCCCGGAACCCGATGCCGGTCGTGATCACCACGACATCAGGTGGCTGGCTGACCAATTGCTCGGTGGCGACATGCAGCTCGGTGTCATCAGCCAGCGGCACAATCTTGATCGCGGGTGCGTGGAGCACCTCGGCGCCCCGGCGCTCCAGTAGGGCGCCCAGCTCCGCGGCGCGCCGTGCCGCGGTGACCCCCACGGTGAATCCCGCCAGCGGCAGTGGCTCAGATCTGGACCTGACTGAGGGCGCGGTCATGCGACAGCCACCGCCGGATAGTGTGCGCGAGCAGGCGACACACCGTGCAGCGGCGCGCGACATACCGCACAGGGGAACGCGACACGCGTAGGCGGGGTCATGGGGAACAGACTTCCACGACACCACCTACGAGCCGTACCGGATAGGTGCGCACCGAGACCGTGGGATCGTCCAGGCAGATGCCGGTGGCCAGTTCGAAGACCTGTTTATAGATCGGTGAGGCCACCGTCGCCCGCCCGCCGCGATCGCCCACGATGCCCCGGGACAGCACCGAGGCGTTGCTGAAGGGATCCACATTCGAGAGTGCATGCAGCACGTCGTCATGAGTGCGGAACACTGCCACCGCAACACCGTCCACCAGCGCCGCAATTCCCCGTTCCGGGATGAGATCGTCGTAGCGGCACACCGCCGTCCAGTGTGCCTGCATCCGTGCTGTCATGTCGGCAGTCATGAAACAACCGCCAGCTTCGGTCCGGCGATCACCACCGGTTGGCCGCGGCGACGATGGGCAGGTGTGGGCTGGCCCCGTTCCTGGACGAACTCGATGGTCGGATCGGGAACGCCCGGCGCGTTGACGAACGAGGTGAACCGCGCCAGTTTGGCCGGGTCTTCCAGGACCCCGCGCCACTCGTCGGAATAGCCCGCCACGTGGGCCTCCATCGCGGCGTCGAGCTCTGCGCAGATCCCCAGCGAGTCGTGCACGATGACGTCACGCAGATGATCCAGACCACCCTCCATCTCCTCCAGCCACGGCGCGGTGCGCTGCAGCCGGTCGGCGGTACGTACGTAGAACATCAGGAACCGGTCGATGGTGCGGACCAGTGTTTCGGTGTCCACATCGGACACCAGCAGGTCGGCGTGCCGGGGCCGGAAGCCGCCGTTGCCGCAGACATAGAGATTCCAGCCGGTCTCGGTGGCGATCACCCCGAAGTCCTTGCTGCGGGCCTCGGCGCACTCCCGTGCGCAGCCCGACACCGCGGACTTCAGCTTGTGCGGGGCACGCAGTCCGCGATAGCGCAGCTCCAGCGCAATCGCCAGGCCCACCGAGTCCTGTACGCCGTAGCGGCACCACTCGCTGCCCACGCAGGACTTGACGGTGCGCAACGCCTTGCCGTAGGCGTGCCCGGATTCGAAACCCGCATCCACCAGCCGGCGCCAAATCTCCGGCAGTTGCTCCACCCGCGCTCCGAACAGATCGATCCGCTGCCCACCGGTGATCTTGGTGTAGAGCCCGAAGTCGCGGGCTACCTCGCCGAGCACGATGAGCTTGTCCGGGGTGATCTCCCCGCCGGGCACCCTGGGCACCACCGAGTAGGTGCCGTTGCGCTGCAGGTTGGCCAGGAAGTGGTCGTTGGTGTCCTGCAGGGTGGCCTGCTCGCCGTCCAGGATGTGGCTGCCCGGGTTGAGCACCCCGCTCAGCGAGGCCAGGATCGACGCCACCGCGGGCTTGCAGATGTCACAGCCGCGCCCCGTGCCGTGCTTGGCGACCAGCTCCGAGAACGTCCGGATCCGGGTCGCCGCGACGATCTCGAACAGCTCAGCCCGGCTGTGCGCGAAGTGCTCGCACAGCGCCTTGGACTGCTCGACGCCGTGGGCGGCGAGCAGTTTCTTCAACATCGGCACGCACGAGCCGCACCCGGTGCCCGCCTTCGTGCACGTCTTGAGCGCGGGCACGGTGGTGCAACCCTGCTGATTGACCGCCGAGGTGATCGTCGCGACGGTGACCGCGTGGCAGGAGCACACCTGGGCACTGGCCGGCAACGCGCCGGCGTCGAGCTCACCACCGGACGGGGAGATCAACACTCCCGGGTCGGCCGGCAGCGTGGCCCCGACCAGCGCGCGCAACATGCCGTAAGCCTCGGCGTCGCCGACCAGCACCCCACCGAGCAGGGTCCGCGCGTCATCGGACACGACGAGCTTGGCGTAACGGCCGGCAACGGGGTCGTTGTGGATGACCTCCAACGCACCCTCGGCCTGGGCATGCGCGTCGCCGAAGCTGGCCACGTCGACGCCGAGCAGCTTGAGCTTGGTGGAGGTGTCCGCGCCGGGAAAGGTGGCGTTGCCGCCCAGCAACCGGTCGGCCACCACCTCGGCCATCGCGTAACCCGGCGCTACCAGCCCGTAGCAGCGGCCCTCGACCGCGGCGCACTCCCCGATCGCCCAGATATCCTCATCGCCGGTACGGCACGAGGCGTCGACCAGCACGCCACCCCTCTCACCGAGCGGTAGCTTCGCCTCCCGGGCCAGCTGATCGCGCGGGCGGACCCCGGCGGAGAAGACCACGACGTCGGTGTCCAGTTCGGTCTCATCGGACAGCCGGACGAGTAACCGGCCCCGGTCTTGTTCGATGGCCTTGGTAGCGCGGCCGCAGTACACCCGGACCCCGAGGCCCTCGATGAACCGGCGCAGCAGTGCCCCGCCGCCCTCGTCCACCTGCATCGGCATCAGCCGGGGCGCGATCTCCACCACGTGCGGGGACAGACCCAGCTGGCGTAGCGCGTAGGCGGCCTCCAGGCCGAGCAGCCCGCCGCCCACCACCACACCGGAACGCCGGCCCGCCGCGGTGGTGTGCATCGCGCGCTGTGCCGCCGCGCGGATGGCGTCGAGATCCTCGGGGGTGCGATAGACGTAGCAACCTGACAGGTTGTGCCCTGGTACCGGCGGCACGAACGGCGCCGACCCGGTGGCCAGGACCAGCGCGTCGTAGGGCACCCGGCGCCCGGACGCGGTGCGCACCCGGCGCCGGCGCCGGTCGATCGCCACGCAGGGGTCACCCAGCCACAGCTCCACCCGGTCGTCGGCGACGGCGGGCAGGGCCAGCGCGTCCGCGTCCCAGGAGTCCACATAGGACGACAGGGCAACCCGGTCGTAGGCCGGCCTGCCCTCCTCGGCGAGCACTACGATCCGCCATTGACGCCGGACGTCCCGGCCGATCAGGGCCTCCACCAGCCGGTGGCCGACCATGCCATGGCCCGCAACGACGACAGTGCGCATCGGGCTGCTCCTTCCTGCCCAGCGAGCACGACCGGCGCTGGTGAGCTGCTCACCGCAACCGAGCAGCTCACCAGCGGTTGGACCTTGCTGACATCCTGAGCGCGTTTCATGAACGCGGTGTTTCGACGCTGTTTCGTCACATTCGGGGTTTCGTCACACCGGGGTTTCGTCACACCTGGGCGTAAGCCAGCTGCGGGTTCCCGGACGTCACGGCGGCGGGGGCGCGGCGCAGATACACCACGTAGGTCACGAGCACGCAGGCCCCGTAAAACGCCATGAAGGACCAGAACGCCGGTATCCCGGACTTCGCTGTCATGAACGACTGCCGGAAGGCAAGGTTGATCAGCAGACCACCCATGGCGCCGATGGAACCGACGATACCGATCACCGCACCGGACATCCGGCGCGCCGTCATCAGCGCGGACTGCGCGACCTCACCAGATGCGATCGCCATCCGGGCCTGCACGTTGAAGATCGACGGGATCATCTTGTAGGTGGATCCGTTGCCGATACCGGAGAGCACGAACAATGCGATGAAACCGAGCATGAACAGCGGCAACGACTTGTCCTCGGAAGCCATGATCACCACGCCGGTGGCCAGCGCCATCCCGACGAAGTTCACCAGCGTGACTTTCGCCCCACTGAACCGGTCAGCCATCCAACCACCGACTGGACGGATCAACGAGCCGATCAGCGGGCCGATGAACACGACCGAGGCTGCCTGCAGCGGGGTACGGCCGAACTGGGTCTGCAGGACTAGGCCGAAGGCGAAGCTGTATCCGATGAACGAGCCGAACGTACCGATGTAGAGAAACGACATCACCCAGGTCTGGGACTTTTTGACCGCTTCGCGCAGCGCACCGGTGTCGTTGCGCATTGAGGAGATGTTGTCCATGTGGCGCGCAGCACACAGCGCGGCGAACAGGATCAACGGGACGTAGAGGGCCAGCACGAGACGTGGATAGGCGATTCCAACCGTCGCGATCACCAACAGCCCGAGCAGCTGCACCGCCGGGACGCCGATGTTCCCACCGCCGGCGTTGAGCCCGAGAGCCCAGCCCTTGCGGCCTTCCGGGAAGAATGCGTTGATGTTGACCATGGAGGAGGCGAAGTTGCCTCCACCCAGGCCACCGAGTGCCGCAACGATCACGAAGGTCGTGTACGACGTACCCGGATGCATCACGATAAGTGCCAGGATTGTCGGGATGAGCAGTAACAAGACGCTGACGATGGTCCAGTTCCGCCCGCCGAACCGAGCCGGGGCCATCGTGTAGGGAATCCGGATCAGGCCTCCAATCAGCGCGGGAAGGGAGACCAGAAAGAACTTGCCTGCTGGGTCGATGTGATATGCAGTGCCCATAAAGAGCACCAAGACCGACCAGACCGTCCACATCGAAAAACCGATGTGCTCGGCGAAGATCGACAACCACAGGTTTCGATTCGCCACCCGACGGCCTCCCCCTTCCCAGAATTTGGGATCCTCGGGCTCCCAGTGGTCGATCCATCTCCCCCCGCGGGCCGGAGTCGCCGGCACCGTTGTCTCGATTGTGCTCATAGCGCCTCCTGAGCTGGTGGGTGCAGCGGGTGGTACGAGGAGCGACGCTATGGTCCGGTTATGTTCGCAATGTTGCTGGACGTTGCAGGGCCGAGAACTCCCGTTCACACAGGGACGCGAACCTGCCGTGAGGCGTCACCGACCCGGCGGCAAACATGGTGCACCGCAGGCAGCCGGGCGCTAGCGTGGTCCTATGAGCTGCTGATCTCCAGCCGCGCTTTCTGAGCGCACCTGTGCCGCACCGCATCCCCACGGTGGCGCCCTTACCTGATCAAGCCTTGAGCGCATCGCTGCTGACGCACGGTGACATCACCGCCGGCGAAGCCGGCAATCAGACACCGCCGGCGAAGCCGGCACAGACAAGGAGAACTGATGGCCGAGCAACATGAAACCCCGTTACCTGACAATGCTGACGCTCCGGTGCCCAACCGCCGTGAGCGCCGCGGTGGGAAGTCCGCATCGGTGCAGCACGGTGGCAAGTCCGCCGTGCCACACCGGTCGGCTCCGGTACCACCCCGCCAGTACTCGACCCGCCGGCGCAGCAGCTAGCGCCCATCCCCGACATGGAGACATGTCGGGGTGAAGTCGGTGAAGGGGTCAGTAGACGGGCAGGGAGGGGTCGACTTGCTTGGCCCACGCGAGTACGCCGCCGCCGACGTGTACGGCGTCCCGGAAACCCGCCTTGTGCAGGGCGGCCAGCGCCTCGGCGGAACGTTGCCCGGACTTGCAATGCAGCACCAGCGGCTTGTCCTGGGGCAACTCCGCCAATGCCTCACCGGACAGGATCCGGTCCTTGGGGATCAGCGTGGAGCCCGGGATCCGCACGATCTCGTACTCGTTGGGCTCTCGAACGTCGATCAGCGCGAAGTCCTTACCGGAGTCGATCATTTCCTTGAGCTCCACGGCGGTGATCGTCGAGCCGATCGCCGCAGTGGCAGCGGCGTCGCTGACCGCACCGCAGAACTCCTCGTAGTCGATCAGGCCGGTGATCGGCTCAGCGGCCGGATCCCGGCGGATCTTGATGGTGCGGTAGCTCATCTCCAGGGCGTCGTACACCATCAGACGGCCCAGTAGCGGCTCGCCGATCCCGCAGATCAGCTTGATCGCCTCGGTCACCATGATGGAACCGATCGATGCGCACAGCACTCCCAGCACGCCACCCTCGGCGCAGGATGGCACCATCCCGGGAGGCGGCGGCTCGGGGTACAGGTCGCGATACTGCAGTCCCTGCCCGCCAGGAGCGTCCGCCCAGAAGACCGACGCCTGGCCCTCGAATCGGAAGATCGAGCCCCACACATAGGGCTTTCCGAGCAACACCGCCGCATCGTTGACCAGGTAGCGCGTCGCGAAGTTGTCGGTGCCATCGAGAATGAGGTCGTAATCGCGGAAGACGTCCAGCGCGTTGGATGAGTCCAGGCGCAGCTGATGCAGGTTGACCTGGACGAACGGGTTGATCTCGCGAATGGAATCCCGAGCGGACTCACCCTTCGGCCGCCCGAGGTCGGACTGGCCGTGAATCACCTGGCGCTGCAGGTTCGACTCATCGACCTCGTCGAACTCGACGATTCCCAGCGTGCCCACGCCGGCCGCGGCGAGATACAGCAGAGCCGGACTGCCCAGCCCACCTGCACCGACCACCAGCACCTTCGCGTTCTTCAACCGCTTCTGACCGTCCATCCCGACGTCCGGGATGATCAGGTGACGGCTGTAGCGTGCCACCTCTTCCCTGGTCAGCTCAGCGGCCGGTTCCACCAGTGGCGGCAGACTCATCAGCACTCTCCTCACGATGTCGTGCTGTCTCGCTCTCCTAAACGCCCCCCATCCTCCCCCTCTTCCCGCCCCAGACCGCAGTCTGGATGCAGACTGCGGTGAATCCGGGTCCCGGAACAGCAGTCTGCATCCAGACTGCGGGTTGGGCCGGATACCGGCGAGTAGGGTTATCGGGTCAGGCGGGAGGTGAAGTGAGAGCGATGACTGAGACCGCATCGACCCGGGTGGATGCAGCGCCACGTGGGGCGCGGATGCCCCGCGATGAGCGGCGCGCTCAGCTGCTCGCCGCGGCTACCGATGTTTTCGTCAACAACGGCTACCACGCCACCGTCATGGATGACATCGCCGAGCACGCCGGGGTCAGCAAGCCGGTGCTCTACCAGCATTTTCCCGGCAAGCTCGAACTGTATCTGGCATTGCTGGAGCGCCACGCCGACGAGCTGGTCGATCGGGTCCAGGCCGCGATCGAGGAAACCCATGACAACTGGCAGCGAGTGCGCAACGCGGTTGGCGCGTACTTCGATTTCGTCGACGGTGACGGCGAGGCGTTCCGGCTGGTCTTCGAGTCCGATCTGCGCAACCAGCCGTCCGTGCAGGACATCGTGGAACGGATGTACACCGCCTGTGTGCAGGCCATCGCGCAGGCGGTGGTGGCCGACGCCGGCCTGGACGCCGACCGCGCCTGGCTCGTCGCAGTGGGAGTCGTCGGGGCCAGCGAGCACGGCGCCCGCTACTGGCTCACCCGCCGGCACCAACTGCCCAAGGAAGAAGCAGTCGCACTCACCGCCTCACTGGTCTGGAAGGGTCTGGCCGGCTTTCCGCTGCAGCACAGCTGACTCGTTCACACGCCTACCACGGTGACCGGGATGGCGCGGTGGGCGACTAGCGTTCCAAGATCGGTGGGGTCGCTGGTGCCGAGCGAGTCGCGCCTGCCGCCCGCCTGGCGACAGGCCTGGGCCACCACCGGCGCCGCAGTCACCAGAGACGCACCCGCCCGCCGCCCAAGCTCGGTCAGCCAGCCACCCGGCGGTCGTCACGAGCGAGGCAAGCTTCCGCTATCAGCTCATCCCGGTGGCGTAGGTATGGCTGGCGCAGACGATCGCGGTGACGATCTCGAGCTCGACCGCATCGCGCGGCCCGAAGATCATGACCATGCCCGCGGCCAGCCGAAGCCCGGCCAGCGGGTGGGCCGCTGCCCATCCCTTCACCAGGGCGTCATGAGCCAGGCTGACCGGCAGCACCAGGTGCAAGCTGCCGTCGTAGCCGGGATGCAGGTGGGCGAACTCCCCGAGATCGGGCACGATGAACGCCTCGCGGGGCCCCCGGGCGTCACCGGGGCACAGGAAGAAAGCCCTGGCCCCGGGGACCGAGACCGCGCTGGGCGCCGTCGCGACACCAGCCAGTCGCATGACCCGGTCGAACAGCGCGTCCTGCAGCCCGGCGGGAGCGTTTTGCGACTGCTGTTGTTGCGGAGTGGTGACACTGACCTCAGGCGGTTCGCCGCGACGCTCGGGCAACCGGCCATCCGGCAAGATCGGCCAGCGCGCCTGCTCAGCAGTTTCGGCCACCGGTGTGGCCCACTGTAGGAAACCCAGCCGCGCCTCGATCCAGCCGGCCAGTCCGGACACGGTCTTCGCGGTGAGGTCATGGCCACCCGGCTCGCGCTGCGCCCACAACGGCGATCCACTTTCCCGCACCAGGTACTCCCACGTCCGGCGCTGCAGCTCCACCGGGATGACCAGGTCGTGCGCACCGTGAGTCAAAAAGACCGGCAGTCCGGCCAGGCGACCACGGGTGACCGGCAGTCCCGAGTCGAATGGCAACGTGCCGTACAGCAGCGCCGCCGCGGCGAACCGAGTTGGATCAGCGAGCACCATCCCGCCGGCCAGGGCCGCGCCGCCGCCGACGCCGACGAGCAGCACTGGCACCTGCGGCGCTCGCTGGTCGTCGATCCAGCCTCGCAAGGCTGCCGGATCCGGCACCGGGTCGACCGAAACTGCCCCCGGGACACGCACCGCTGCATACGCGGCCCCGTCCGGGAGGCCTCGCACGAACATCGCCAGATCCGCTTCGTGGCTGGCTCCGAGTGCATCACAGCCCTGGAACACCACGATGAGCGGGGCATCGGGGTCGCGCGAGCCCCACCGGCTGATCAGCGGTGAGACAGCTCCTGTCACGCGGTGCTCACCCCGCTCCACCGAGACAACTCCGCGGGCAGATCCAGCGCCTCCACCGAAGCGCTGGACTCGTAGTCACCCCACTGTGCCCGCGGCAGCATCCACATGATCTCGAATTCGTTGCCGTCCGGGTCGGCGCCGTACAGGCTCTTGGTCGCTCCGTGGCTGGACTCGCCGCGCAATACCCCCGAGGCGAGCAGCACGTCGCGCGCCGCGACCAGCTCGTCGATGGTATCGACCTGCCAGGCCAGGTGGTACAACCCGACGTGTCCGCGTGACGGGCGCGACGCTGCCGAACCGAGCCCGAACAGTCCCAGGTCGTGGTGGTTGTCCGAACCACCCGCGCGCAGGAATGCGGCATTGGCACGAGGTTCCCGGGCAATCACCGTCATTCCGAAAACCTGCTGGTAGAACTCGACTGCACGGTCCAAGTCGCTGACGAACAGCACTGCGTGGTTGAGCCGGCGAACCGCGATCATGGCAGCCTCCTCGACGTGGCGTGACCGTGGCTTGAATAAGGTACGGCTACGCTCCCGTTGCGCGCAGCACGATCATGCCTGTGCGGGCACGAGCAGGGTGAACGTCGGCGGCGCGGGCCGGGTCAGCCGCAGCCGGCCACCCTCGGCTTCGGCCAGGCTGCGGGCCAGGGCGAGACCGATGCCGTGTCCTTCGGCGAGGCGCGAACGCCTGGTGAACAGCTCGGGTTCGGCCGCGGTGATCCCGGCGCCTTCGTCCGACACATCGATGGCCAGGGCGTCTACGGCGTTGCGCACCGCGACCGAGACGGTGCCCGAGCCGTGCGTGGCGGCGTTGTCCAGCAACACGGTGAGCACCTGCCGCACCGCCGCAGTGGAGGCCAGCGACACCGGTGCGTGCGGATCCACCGCTACGTGCAGTGCCCGCTGCTGGGCGGCCAGCCGATCGTGCCAGCCCACTTCGATCTCGTCGAGCAGGGTCGGGAGATCCAAGGGGGTGGCGTTGGAGCTGCGAGTATCGCGGGCCAGCGCGAGCAGCTCCTCGATGGTCTGCTCCAGACGGTCCGCGGCGGCGATGCCGTCCGTGATGGCCAGGCGCAGATCCTGCCCTGGGCGGTCCAGCGCCGCTTCGAGTCGCAGCCGCAATCCGGTCAGCGGCGTGCGCAGCTGATGGGACGCATCGGCGGAGAACGAACGTTCGCGGGCGAGCATGTCGTCCAGGCGCCCGGCCGTGCTGTTCAGCGCCGAGCCCACGGAGTCGATCTCGGGGATGGCAGCCGGTGCGGTCCGGACGCTGAAGTCGCCCTGACCGAGGCGCAGCGCGGCATCCGACAGTTTCTCGAGCGGTTCGGCCAGCCACCGGGCCTGCCGCCGGGCCACCAACCAGACCGTACCGACGGCCAGGCCCCCCAGGCCGAGCATGGCCAGCCACACCAGCCCGACCATCCGGTAAACGGTACGCAGCGGGCTCGCGGCGCGCACGGCGCCGATCACATCGCTGTCATGGGTCACCGGCACCGCCACCACCAGGTCACCGTTGACGTCGGCGTTGTTGATCTCACCGTGCAGCGCCCGGTAAACCGGGAGGTCACCGCCTTGCGGCCCCGCGCCCAAGATGAGCAATCCCCGATCGACATAGACCGCGAGTTGCGTCCCGTCCTTGGGATCACGCAGATCGGTCGGCATGTTCCCGCGAAGGACGTCCGCCGTGACGGCCGCCGCGGCGGCATCGGCTACCCGCAGCAGCTTCGTGCGCTCGTCAGATTTCGCGTACTTGAGCACACCGGCGGCCAGCGGCACGCCGAACAAGCCGATGGCGAGCACAGCGGCGAGCACCGCGAGGCCCACGATGCGAGTGCGCACGATGCGTTGATACCACGCTGGTCAGTGGAATTCGTGCCAGAACACCGTTAAGTAATCACATACCCCGGAGGCGCCTCTAGGCGGTAGCCATGACCGCGCAGCGTGGTGATCCGCGGCACCGCGCCCACTGCGGCCATTCCAGCCAGTTTGCGGCGCAACGCCGCCACGTGCACATCGAGCGTTTTGGTGGGACCGAACCAGTTCTCGTCCCAGACCTGCGCCATCAGGGTCTCCCGGCTGATCGCCGACTCGGGCGCTGCGGCGAGCCGGGCGAGCAGGTCGAACTCCTTGGCGCGCAGCGGCATCTCCCGCCCCGCGACGGTCGCTCGCCGGCTGCCGGTGTCCACCACCAGATCACCCACCGTGAGCGTCGGGTGGGCTCCCGTGTGCACCGGCGCCACCCGCCGCAGGTGTGCTCGCACCCGGGCCAGCAACTCGGCCAACCGAACCGGCTTGGTCAGGTAGTCGTCCGCGCCGGCTTCCAGACCGACCACAACGTCCATCTCGTCGGTCCGGGCAGTGAGGATGACCAGCACTGCAGTCGGGTTGCTGGCACGTAACTGCCGGCACACTTCGACGCCGTCCAAGTCGGGCAATCCCAGATCCAGCAGCACCAGATCGAAGTCGGTCTCGGCGGCCACGTGCAGCGCGCCGCGACCGGTGCGCTGCCACCCGACCTGGTGCCCGTGCGCGCGCAAGCTCGACTCCAGCACGCTACCGATGGTCTCGTCGTCCTCTACTACCAGCAGCCGGGACATAGTCAGCCTCGTGAGTGGCGTTCGGTGCTAGCAGGCGGTGTGCACTTACGAGCCTCCGACGGAGAAGCCCACCCGGCGGCTGTCCCCGGGCCCGATCTCGACGTAGGCCACCCGCGAGGCGGGCACCATGTACCGCCGGCCCTTGTCGTCGACCAGGGTCAGCAGTCCCTGGCTGTTTCGCAGCGCGTCGGTGACCATCGCCTGTATCTGGTCCGGCGAGTCCGCAGTAGACACCGTCAGCTCGCGAGGACTGTCCGCGACGCCAATCTTGACCTCCACGCCACAACCTCCACGGTGTGATCGACGTTGACGCCAGGCTAGTCGAGCGGTCGGCGGGTATTCACGCCAACCCGAGAGCGGCCATGCGCCGGCCGTGCAAGACCTCCGTCCGGCGGATCAGAGCAGCCAGGCCGGCGGAGTCGCCGGAGCCGCGGACGATCAGGTTCGCCAGCGCGTCCCGCTCGGCCACCACCTGCTGGGCGTTCGTCACCGCCTCACCCAGCAGCCGCCGTCCCCACAGGGCCAGCCGGTCGCGGGTTCTGCGGTCCCCCTCGCACGCGCTGCGCACTTCCCGCTCGGCGAACGCCGAATGCCCGGTGTCCGCCAGCACGTTTTTGACCAGCGCAGCGGTCGCTTCGTCCAACCAGCCGGCCACCTCGCCGTAGAAATCCGCCGCCAGCCCATCGCCGACATAGGCCTTCACCAACGACTCCAGCCAGGACCGGGGGGCCGTCGAGCCATGGAACTGATCGAAGCGCGCCACGAACGGGCGCATCGCATCCTCCACCGCGACGCCCAACCCGCGTAGGTGACCTTCAATGAGCCGGAAGTGCCCGATCTCGGCAGCCGCCATGCTGGCCATCGCCGCCCGGCCGGACAGAGTGGGGGCACTGCGAGCATCTTCGGCGAACCGGTCGAACGCCGACAGTTCGCCGTAGGCGAGGACCCCCAGCAAGTCGATGATGCCCGCACGTGCCACGTCCACGGCCGCGAGCGTAGTGCCGGATCGCAAGGGTGCGCGGTGTCACGCGCATACCTGACCCGCGGACGGGTAACATGTGTGTACATGGCGTGACGCACGGCTCTGATAGGCCCGTAGCCGCACGCCCGGCTCGGTGGTCGATACCACCGAGTGGATGACATGTGAGCGCGGACCTGGCGTCTTCGTTCCCGGCTGAGGTATCGCCTTCGCGGCGCGCAGCCGGTCGAGCGAGGTGGCGTGGACGCGCCGGTACGAGAGAGGCGAGCACGCTGACCGTCAGCCAGACCACCCTGCCAACCACCTATCCCTTGGAAGTTCCCGACCTCAGCCCCACCAACGGTGTCCACATCGATGATTCACAGAGCGATAGCGACGAACCGAGACTGCCACAGCCGCTGCAGGCGGGCGCTCCGGTCCGGAACGACTCGCCTACCTTCGCCGAACTCGGGGTCCGCGACGAGATCGTCCGGACTCTGCGCGCGGTGGGCATCGAACGCACCTTCGCCATTCAAGAGCTGACCCTGCCACTGGCCCTCGCTGGGGACGACCTGATCGGCCAGGCCCGTACCGGCACCGGCAAGACGCTGGGTTTCGGCGTCCCACTCATCCAGCGGATCACGACGGGGGACACCGCTCTCGACGGCACCCCGCGTGCCCTGGTCGTCGTGCCCACCCGTGAGCTGTGCTTGCAGGTCACCGCTGACCTGACCGCAGCGGGCCGTAATCTCGGCATCCGCGTTCTCTCGGTCTACGGCGGCCGGCCTTACGAACCGCAGGTCAAGGCGCTCGGGCGCGGGGTGGACCTGGTGGTCGGCACCCCGGGCCGGCTGCTGGACCTCGCCGAACAGCGCTACCTGGTACTGGGCAAGGTGCGAGTCCTCGTCCTCGACGAGGCCGACGAGATGCTCGATCTGGGTTTTCTGCCCGACATCGAGCGGATCTTGCAGATGGTGCCGGAGCAGCGTCAGACCATGCTGTTCTCAGCCACCATGCCGGGCCCGATCATCAAGCTGGCCCGCAACTTCCTGAACCGGCCGACTCATATCCGTGCCGAGGAACCCGACGCCACCGCTATCCACGAGCGGACCCGGCAGTTCGTGTACCGGGCGCACGCGATGGACAAGGTGGAGGTGCTCGCGCGTATCCTGCAGGCGCGTGACCGAGGCCTGACGATGATCTTCACCCGGACCAAACGTACTGCGCAGAAGGTGACCGATGAGCTCACCGAGCGCGGTTTCGCGGCCGCGGCCGTGCACGGCGATCTCGGTCAGGGCGCGCGTGAGCAGGCGTTGCGAGCGTTCCGTTCGGAGAAGGTGGACGTGCTGGTCGCCACCGACGTCGCAGCTCGTGGCATCGATGTGCCGGAGGTCACGCACGTCATCAATTACCAGTGCCCGGAAGACGAGAAGACCTACGTGCACCGAAGCGGGCGCACCGGCCGGGCCGGCCGGCCCGGCGTAGCGATCACCCTCGTCGACTGGGATGAGGAGCCTCGCTGGAAGTTCATCAGTGACGCACTCGACCTCGGTATCCCGGACCCCGCGGAGACCTACTCCACCTCCGAGCACCTGTTCACCGACCTGGACATCCCCGCCGACTCCACCGGGCAGCTGCCGATCGCCCAACGAACCCGAGCTGGACTCGCTGCCGAGCCCAGCGACGACAACGACCGCCGCCGCGGGCGGCGTAGCCCGGACACCCGCCGTGGCGGGCGCACCGGTGGCAGTGAATCGACCGACGGCCCACCGCCCCCGGTCCGCAGGCTACGGCGCCGCACGCGCCGCGGCGAGGTGGTCGAGGCCGGTATCGAAGCGGCATCCCCGGCGGAGCACTCGGCCGACCATGGTGACGTCCGGTTGCGGTCCCGGCGGCGGCGTAGGCGGGGGCACGGCACGGGTAGTGCGAACATAGGCGGGGCCGTCACTGGTCCAGAACACGGCAACCAGCCTCGCGCCGCAGGCTGACAGAACTGGTCGGATGCCCGCGCCCGAACGTCGTACTCGGTGGGATCTGACCGCCGCGGCGGCGTTGGCAGCGGTCGTTCTCGGGATCGCCACTGCATTGTGGTGGACCAGCGACGCTCGGCAGACCACGCTGGTCACCGCGCCCGGTCCGGCCGCTGCGCCCTCGGCGATCGAGCGGCTACCACCGGCACTGAGTGAAGCGTGGCGGGCGCCGAGCCCGGCCAGCCCGGTTCCCCTCGTGCAGGGTGCCACGGTGGTCACCGGCAGCGAGGGGACGGTTGCCGGTCGGGATCTGCGCACCGGTTCGGTGCGCTGGAGCTACCGGCGAGACCGGCCGCTGTGCACGGTGGCCGCCGCATTTCACAAAGTGATCGCGGTCTATCAGCGGGGCAAGACCTGCAGCGAGGTGACCGCCCTGGACTGGGCCAGCGGCCGGCGCGGACCGCAACGCACCGGCCCGGTGGAGGCGCCGACCCGGCTGGCTGCCGAGGGCAACCAGGTCGCCGCCAGCGGGCAGCACTACCTCGAGGTATGGCGGTCCGACCTGGTGCGCACGCTGGCCTACGGGCGGCTACCGACACCGGCGCAGCCCGCGACCCAACCGCGACCGGACTGCCTCCACGGATCGATGGCGGTGGGCTCTGGTAGTGGGTCCAGGGGTCGGCTGGCTGTCGTGGAGCGATGTCCTGGGGAGCGGGTACGGCTGACCGTGCAGCGCTCCGATCCCAAGGAGCCCGACCAGCCCGAGGTGATCTTCAGCGTGTTGCTACCGGGCCAGCAGGCCAGGGTCATCGCGCTCAGTGGCGACCGGGTAGCAGCGGCGCTGCCCGACCCAGCTCGGCTGGTGGTGCTCGACGGGCAGGGCAGGACGGTAGCCGAACATCCGCTGGCCGTGCCGGACGCCGACCTGCGGGGCGACCCACCCGGTGGTGTGGTGGATATCACCCCGACCGCGACCGAGCTGTACTGGTTCACCGGCTCGGCCACTGTCGCATTGGACGTGGCTGATCTGCGGCCCCGGTGGACCCGCCCCGGATCTCTGGGACCCGGCTCTGAGGTTGCCGGGCGGCTGCTGTTACCGGTGCCTGGGGCACTGGCCGTGCTGGACACCACCACTGGTGAGCAGATCGGCGCGCTGCCCGTGGACCGTGGCGGCTACCGTGGCCCTGTCGACACCGCCAGTTCCAGCGGAGTGCTACTCGAGCAGCGCGGTGACACCCTCGTCGCGCTGGACTGATCGGTGCTCGACGGCCCGTTGCCGACCAGTCCAGTGTCGTGAACTCGACACCAGCGGCCTGGCCGCTGCCTCGAATGTCGGTGGTGTCGAGTTCACGACAGAATCGAGATCGGTGAGCCGCCCAGCCCGCGCGGCCGGAACCCGGGTGTCAGGCCCACCAACCGAACCAGAGCACGGCCGCTGCGAGCAGCGCCACCGACCAGGCTGCCAGTGTGGCGATACGGCCGTGCAATCGCTCCGCGGCCGCCTGCAATCCCACGGCGGCCAGCGCCGCCAGCACATGACCGGCAACGGCCGCCGAGCCGGGACCGGGATAACCTGACGCACCGGCCAGCCACTGAGCCAGGCACACGATGATCGCCAGTGCCACCAGGCCGCCGGCCAGCACACCGGATAAGCCCAGAATGGCTCGGTCGCGCAGTGCGGTCACGGTGCCAGCAGCGCCCACGGCTGCAGATCGGGGGCGCTGGCGCGTCCCTCGGGGCAGTGCCGCCGGAAATCGCACCAGGAGCAGGCCCGTCCGGGAACCGGGGGGAACAGGATTTCCGGATCGCCTCCGGTCTCCAGGGTGTCGGTGGCCAGCGCGATTTCCTCAGCCGCCTCCTCAGCACGCTGCAGGTGCCTGGTCAGCGATTGATCGGTGTGTTCCCAGCCGGCCACGGTGCCGGTGGGCAGGTGATGGAGCTCGACCCGGCGGCACTCCCGGCGCAACGTGCGCCGCGCCGCGAAGGCGTAGAGCGCCAGCGCCTGCGAGCCCCGTGCGTCATCGACGGTCAGCGCTTGGCGACCGGTCTTGTAATCCACCACGACCAGCTCGCCGTCCCGCTCGTCGATCCGGTCCACCCGCCCTTCCGCGACGATCCGCCGGGTCGGCGCGGAGACCCATCGCTCGACGCCCACCGGATCGAGATGGGGGTCGAGCTCATCGACGTAGCGTGCCACCCAGTCCTGCGCGCGGCTGCGATAGTCGGCGGCCTGCGCGGCGTCCGCGAAGCCCTCCCCGGACCAGTGCGTCGCCACCAGCGCGGCCGCCGCATGCGGGCGGCGCCGATCCGGCGCGAGATCGAACAGTGCCCGCAGCGCGGTGTGCACCACCGCGCCCAACGTGTTGTGCGCCCAGGCGCCACCACGGGCCGGGGCGGGCCGATCCAGATAGGCCATCCGATAGCGGCGCGGGCAGCCGATCCAGGTACTGAGCTTGGCGGGAGTGACCCGCACCAACGGCCGGGGCAGACCCCCCAGATCCAACTCACCCTGTGCGCGCCGTGCCATCCCGCCTACCGTACCCATCCCGCGGTACCTCCCTGGCCGTTGGTTCAGCCGCTCACCGCGGCGACACGGCTGCGGTGGGCGAGCTGCTCGATCCGCTCCAGCGACTCGGGGTCGGTCGTCTGCTGGCCCAACGACACCGTCTTGTTCGTGCCGTGGTAATCGCTGGATCCGGTGATCACCAGATCCAGTTCGCCGGCAAGGTCGCGCAACGCGGCGCGGTCCGCTTCGGCGTGATCGGGATGGTCGACTTCCACCCCGGCCAGTCCCTGGCCGGTGAGCTCGGCGATGACCGCGTGCTCGATCACCGGCCCGCGGCGACGAGCCATGGGATGCGCCAGTACGGCGACCCCGCCCGCGGCGCGGACCATCCGGATGGCGGTACTGACGTCGGTATCGGCCCGATCGAGGTAGTACCGACCGCCGGAGTTCAGGAACCGGTGGAAGGCCTCGTCGACGCTGCCAACCACACCGGCTGACACCAGCACCCGCGCCAGGTGCGGGCGACCGGCGGGAGTTTCCGGCGCGAGGCCGCCGAGCACCGCATCCGGGTCTATCGGGAACCCGTCCGCAGCCATCTGGGTGGCCATCGTGTGCAACCGGGAGCGCCGCTCCTCCCGCAGCCGGACCTGTTCGGCGAGGATGGTCGGTGAGTCGGGATCGAACAGGTAGCCCAGTAGGTGAACCGAGACCCGACCGCCCCGGCCGTCCGCGGCAACACACGAAAACTCCGCACCCCGAATCAACCGCAGCCCGACCGGCAGGGACGCGACAGCCTCGGCCCACCCGGTGGTGGTGTCGTGATCGGTCAACGCCACCACATCAAGGCCGGCCGCGGCGGCGGCTGCCATGAGCTGCGCGGGGCTGTCCGTTCCATCCGACGCAGTGGAGTGGGCGTGCAGATCGATGCGCACCCGCGTCAGGCTGCTCCGACTGTGGACTCCGTCACTCAGGGCCGTTCCACCTCGGTCGCAGCCGGCGCCTGCGGCGCGGGACGGGCGGCCGGTCCAGGTTATGCGAACGAAGCTGCTTCTTGTCGCCGAAGATCAGCTCGGAGATCGCTTGGAAGACCTCCTCGGGCCGCGGTAGGTACCTGATGTACTCCAAGTCCTGCTTCTGGCCGGCTGACTCGATTCGCAGCGTGCCGTAACCCAGCACCTGCCCGAGAAGCGGACGCATGAAGCTCATGTCCGTCACCTTGGTGATCGGCATCATGGAGTTCTTCGTCTCGATGATGCCGCTGGTGACCATGAACCGCTTGTCGGTGACGATGATGATCTCGACCCACCACTCCAGCGCCCTCCAGGCGTAGCGGACCAACGCCGCGACGGCTGCATACCAGAGCAACGACTGCACCAGCCACAGACCGCTGCCCAACCCGCTGATCAGCTTGGACAGCACGAACGCCACGACCACGATCCCGATGGTCTGCAGCAGCGGCACGATCAGCACTGCCCAGTGCCGCCGCACCCGGATCACCCGCCGCTCCACGGCTGGGTTGAGCAGCACGTTGGACTGTCGACCGATCATGTCAGCGCTACCTGCGGCGTCTTAGCACTCACTGTGACCTACCCGTCTGGCCCCCGTCTGGCCCCTGTCAGGCGCTGTCTGGCCGCTGGGACAGCGGATGCCGCCATTGTCCCGCATTCACCTCATCGATCAAGCGGCGACACTCGTGAGCCTACTACCATGATCGCTGATGACAGGCCCGTCCGAGCAGCGGATCCGGTGCGTCGGGGCAGTGGTCTTCGACGACGCGGGCCGGCTGTTGCTGGTGCGACGAGCGCACGAGCCGGGACGGGGACGCTGGTCGATTCCCGGTGGCCGGGTGGAGGTCGGTGAGACCGACGCACATGCGGTGATTCGCGAGGTAGCCGAGGAGACCGGGCTGGCGGTCGAGATCACCCGGTTGCTGGGCAATGTGCAACGGCGCGCCCCCGGGGCAGCAGTGTTCGACATCTATGACTACCGCTGCCGGGTGATTGGCGGGACACTCCGTCCCGGCGACGACGCTGACGACGCCCGCTGGTGCGACCCGCAAATCCTGGCGACGCTGCCGATCGTCACGGGCCTCGTCGACGCCCTCACCCACTGGCACTGCCTCCCCCCGCCACCCCGACATGGAGACATATCGGGGTGTTGAGGGCCTTGCCAACCCCGATATGTCTCCATGTCGGGGTGGCGGGGGGCGTCAGGCGGGGGTGGGGCCGGGGCCCATGGCCAGTTTGGCGAGCATGTCGCGGGCTTGCTCAGCGTGGCGCGGCTGACATAGGACGTCGTAACGGCCCGCCACCAGTTGACTCGACGAGGCGAAATCCCGGCGACCGCGGGTCGCGGCATAACCGGCGGCCGCGAACACGGTGCCGAACACCGCGCCGGTGGCCAGCCCCACCAGTATCGGGATGATTCCGGCACCGGCTTGAGTAGCGAACAGGCTGAGCAGCACCCCGACGAACAGCCCGAACCAGGCACCCGACGCCGCTCCCTGACTGAGCACTCGGCCCCAGGTCAACCGGCGCAGCACCCGCTCCACCAGCATGAGGTCAACCCCGACAATCGTGACTTCGGCAACCGGAAACTGGTTGTCAGCGAGGTGGTCCACCGCGCGTTGAGCTTCGGCGTAGGTGGTGTAGGAGCCGATGGGCCAGCCGGTGGGTGGAGTGGGCAGGCCGGGCATCGGGCCCTGACCTTTGAATGGACTGGTCATAATGCATCACCTCGTCTACGAGGTACCCCGTCGTGCCGACAGCAGATCATCCTCGCGCAGCGTACTCCCGTAGCAATCCCTTGCTGATGATCGTCTTTTGGATCTCGCTGGTGCCCTCGCCGATGAGCAGGAACGGGGCTTCGCGCATCAGCCGCTCGATCTCATACTCCTTGGAGTAGCCGTAGCCCCCGTGGATGCGGAAGGCGTCCTCGGTGACCTCTTTGCAGTATTCGCTGGCCAGCAGCTTCGCCATGCCGGTCTGCACGTCGTTGCGCTGACCGGAGTCCTTGAGCCGGGCGGCGTTGACCATCATCAGGTGCGCGGCTTCGACCTTCGTGGCCATCTCGGCCAGCTTGAACGCGATCGCCTGGTGCTGCGCGATCGGCTTGCCGAAGGTCTTGCGGTGCTGAGCGTAGTCGACCGCGAGCTCGAAGGCGCGGATGGCGATGCCACACGCTCGGGCGGCGACGTTGACCCGTCCCACCTCGACGCCGTCCATCATCTGCGCGAAGCCCTTACCCGGTGCGGCACCGAGGACCTTGTCGGCGCCGATGCGGTAGCCGTCGAACACCAACTCGGTGGTGTCGACACCCTTGTAACCCATCTTGTCGATCTTGCCGGGAACGCTGAGGCCCGGCGCGACCTCGCCGTAGCCAGTGGGCTTGTCCACCAGCAGCGTGGTGAGGTTGTGGTGCGGTCTCACCGCCCCCTCGTCGGTCTTGACCAGGGTTGCCACCAGGGTTGACGTGCCGCCATTGGTCAGCCACATCTTCGCGCCGTCGACGATGTAGCCATCGCCATCACGCCGGGCCCTGGTCTTGATCGCCGCAACGTCGGAACCCAGCTCCGGTTCCGACATGGAAAAGGCCCCGCGAATGCGGCCTTCGGCCATGCCCGGCAGGTAATGCTGCTTCTGCTCCTCGGTGCCGTGGTGGCTGATCATGTACGCCACGATGAAGTGCGTGTTGATCACACCTGACACGCTCATCCAGCCTCGGGCGATCTGCTCCGCGACCAGTGCGTAGGTCAACAGCGACTCGCCCAGGCCGCCGTATTCCTCGGAGATGGTGAGACCGAACAGGCCCATCTGCTTCATGCCCTCGACGATCTCGTGGGGATAGGTGTCGGTGTGCTCCAATTCCTGGGCGACCGGGATGATCTCCTTGTCCACGAAGGTCTTCACCGTGGCCAGGATCTCCTGCTGGATCTCGGTGAGACCGTCGGTCTGAGCGAGCCGGGCCATGAAGAGGAACCCTTTCGTTGCAGGCGGCGGATCGGGCCGGCCTGGTAGTGGATTACCCAGTATGACGGCTGCGACCGCTGCCGGCGCCCGACACCCATATGACGTAATACGGCGGCTGGGCATTGATCGCTGAAAGTGAGCGATGGCAGTGCGACTTCGCACTGTTATCACTCACTTTCACCGACTTCTCCGGCGAGAGCTCGATATACTGCGGCGGTGCGGCATCCGGGATGTTTCATAAAGCCGTGTCTTGCTAGCGCCCGGCTGTTCATGCGGCGATACGTCGATTTCCAACGGTCGGCCAGCGCGATGTGTCGCAGTCGCTGACCACTCGCCGACGACCTCCGGACTCCCGTCACAACCCAAGGATCATGTGATGAATGCAACCGCCACCACATCCCCCGACCCCACTTTCTACCGTAGCCCCGCCGAGGCGGCCGCCGCGCCGCCCGAGAAGCTGGCCTATGTCGTCGCGTTCGACCGCGCGGGTCAGCGGCCCGATGCACTCACCGTCATCGACGTCGACCCGGATTCGGCGGCGTACGGGCAGCTAGTGGGTTGGGCAGACCTGCCGAGCGCGGGCAACGAACTACATCATTTCGGCTGGAACGCCTGCAGCAGCGCGCTGGCCCATGAGGGTCATCACAGCCAGGACTTACAGCGCCGGTACCTGCTGCTGCCTGGGCTGCGCAGCTCCGAGGTGCATGTCTACGACACCCAGCCGGATCCGACCAACCCCACTCTGGTCAAAACGATCGGCGCCAAGGAACTAGCTGACAGGGCCGGCTACTCCCGGCCACACACCCTGCACTGTGGCCCCGAGGGGATCTTCCTGTCCTGCCTCGGCAGCGCCAACGGTGCCGACGGTGCCGACGGGCCGGGCGGGATCGCGCTGCTCGACCATGTCACCTTTGACGTGCTGGGCGCCTGGGAGAACGACCGCGGCCCGCAGTACCTGTCGTATGACGCCTGGTGGCACCTCAAGCACAACACGCTGATCACCAGTGAATGGGGCACCCCGTCCATGATCGAAGGCGGCGTCAACCCGGAGCTGCTGCTGGCCAATAAATACGGCCACGCGCTGCACTTCTGGGACCTCGCCGCCGGCAAGCACCTCCAGCGGGTGGACCTGGGAGCCCACCACCAGATGGTGCTCGAACTGCGCCCTGCGCATGACCCGGAGGCGACCTGGGGATTCGTCGGTGTGGTCGTGTCCACCCAAGACCTGTCTGCCTCGGTGTGGCGCTGGCATCGGGAAAACGGCAGCTGGACCGTGGACAAGGTGATCACCATCGCGGCCGAGCCCGCTGACCCCGACCTGCTGCCCCCGGCCCTGAAGCCCTTCGGAGCCGTTCCGCCGCTGATCACCGATATCAACCTGTCGGTGGACGACCGGCAGCTGTACGTGTCGTGCTTCGGCACCGGTGAGCTCAAGCAGTACGACGTGTCGGATCCGACAAACCCGCGGGAAACCGGCTCGGTTCGGTTGGGCGGCATCGTCGACCGCGCGGCCCATCCGGCCCAACCCGACCAGCCGCTGGCCGGCGGCCCGCAAATGGTCGAGGTGAGCCGGGACGGGCAGCGGGTGTACCTCACCAACTCGCTCTACGGCGCCTGGGACGACCAGTTCTACCCCGACGGTGTCGGCGCGTGGATGGCCAAGATCGACGCCGACCCCGCGGGAGGGCTGGCCATCGACCGTGGGTTCTTCCCGCACGGCGACGATTTCCGGGGCCTGCGAGTACATCAGGTGCGGCTCCAAGGCGGTGACGCATCCTCAGATTCCTACTGCTATCGCTGAGCCGCCCGTGAGTCGCACGTAAGCTACCCGTGAGCCGCCCCTAGGCCGCTGCCACCAGATCGCGATTCGACTCCGAATGGCGCAACCGCGAACGCTAGCCTCCTACTGTGGCCACGGCGAGCAGGGTTTTTGCTGCGCGGGTTGCCGGCCTGCCAGTGTTCGGGCCTGACGGCGAGCAGATCGGCAGGGTCCGGGACCTGGTCACCGCGCTGCGCATCGGCCCCCGGCCACCGCGGGTCCTCGGGCTGGTGATCGAGCTCGCGATCCGGCAACGGATCTTCGTACCCATGCTGCGGGTCACCTCGATCGAGCCGGGTGCGGTGGTGCTGTCCACTGGCACGGTGAGCCTGCGCAAGTTCACCCTGCGCCCCAACGAGACGCTGGTGATCGGGGAGATCCTGGACACCCGGGTGCACGTGGCCGCTACCGGGGCAGTCGCGTTCGTGGTGGACGCCGGGATGGAGCCGACCCGCACCAGAGACTGGGTGATCACGAAACTGGCGGTGCGAGAGCGCACCGGCCGCCTGGGCCGGCGCGGTCCGGTAGAGGTGCTCGGCTGGGACGAGGTGGTGGGGCTGACGCTGGCCGAGGTGTCCTCCCGCGGGCAGGGCGCCGAGCAACTGCTCGCCCTGTTCGAGGGAATGCGGGCGGTCGACGTCGCCAACACGTTGCGTGAGCTGCCGGCCAAACGGCGCGACGAGGTGGTCGACGCGCTGGACGACGAGCGGCTCGCAGACGTGCTACAGGAGCTGTCCGAGGAGGAGCAGGCTCAGGTGCTCGGGCGGCTGGGCGACGAGCGCGCCGCCGACGTGCTGGAGGCCATGAACCCCGACGACGCCGCCGACCTGCTCGGTGAGCTCGCCCAGACCGAGCGTGAGCGGTTACTGCGGTTGATGGCCCCCGAAGAATCGGCGCCGGTCCGCCGGCTGTTGGCCTACTCTTCGGACACCGCCGGTGGCCTGATGACCCCGGAGCCGGTGGTGCTCACCCCGGACGCCACCGTCGCCGAGGCACTGGCCCGCGTCCGCAACCCCGAGCTGACCCCTGCGCTGGCGAGCATGGTGTTCGTCTGCCGCCCACCGTCAGCCACCCCGACTGGGCGCTACCTGGGCTGCGCCCACCTGCAGCGACTGCTTCGCGAGCCGCCCTCCGACCTGGTGGCGGGGGTGCTGGACACCGAGTTGGCCAGGCTCGGGCCGGACGCGACCCTGGCCGAGGTCACCCGTTATTTCGCGGCCTACGACCTGGTGTGCGCGCCGGTGGTGGATCCTGAGGACCATCTGCTCGGGGCGGTCAGCGTGGATGATCTGCTGGATGCCGCGCTGCCCGACGACTGGCGCCAGCAGGAGGCCTGGCTCAGCTCCGACAGGCCTGGTGAGGTGACCGGTGACTGAGTCACGGTGGCAGTACTCGGCAAGCCGGCTGGACCTACCGCGCGGGCCACGGCGGCTGACACCCAGAGTGGATCCGGACGCCTTCGCCCGGTTCTCCGAGCGGATCGCCCGCTTTCTGGGCACCGGCAGATTCCTGGCCGCACAGACGGTGGTGGTCATGGTATGGATCTCGCTGAATCTGGCCGCGGTGTCGCTGCGGTGGGACCCCTACCCATTCATCCTGCTGAATCTGGCCTTCTCCACGCAGGCGGCCTATGCGGCGCCGCTGATCCTGCTAGCCCAGAACCGCCAGGACGACCGCGACCGGGTCACGCTTGAGGAGGACCGGGCGCGTGCCGAGCGCACCAAGGCCGACACCGAGTACCTGGCCAGGGAACTGGCGGCGCTGCGCCTGGCGGTCGGCGAGGTGGTCACCCGGGATTTCCTGCGGTCGGAGCTGAACCGGCTGGCAGAGCTGCGGGACCAGGCTCCGCCGGAGTCGGCGGCGGCGGATCGGTCACCCCCGGACCGGTCCGGTGGGTATCGTCGCGGTAAACGGGGCGCTGAGCGCCTGCCTCGGCAAGCGGGCCAATGAGCAGCCTGCCGCATAACGCCTAGCATGAAAGTACAGACGCCCACTCAACCCGGAAGGTCGGTGCCACCCGTGGCCTCCATCCAGACCGTCCCGTCGGTCGACGCGGTCCGAACCGCGCTGGACGGGGTGCACGACCCCGAGATCAACCGGCCGATCACGGAGCTGGGCATGGTCAAAGACGTGACCGTGACGCCCGATGGTTCGGTGCAGGTAGCGGTGTGGCTCACCGTCGCCGGCTGTCCCATGCGTGACACCATCACCTCCCGGGTCACCACAGCGGTGCGCACCGTGCCGGGTGTTCGGGACGTACGGGTGGAGCTGGACGTGATGAGCGACGCCCAGCGCACCGCATTGCGCCGCCAGCTGCGCGGCACCGCCGAGGAACCCCGGATCCCGTTCGCCGAGCCGGGATCGCTGACCCGGGTGTACTGCGTGGCCTCCGGTAAGGGCGGGGTCGGCAAGTCCTCGGTGACGGTGAACCTGGCGGCCGCGATGGCCGATCGGGGCCTGTCGGTCGGGGTGGTCGACGCCGACATCTACGGGCACTCGGTGCCGGGCATGCTCGGCGTCACCGCGCGTCCCACCCAGGTCGAAAAGATGATCATGCCGCCGACCGCGCACGGCATCAAGGTGATCTCGATCGGCATGTTCACCAGAGACAACACGCCGGTGGTGTGGCGCGGACCGATGCTGCACCGGGCGCTGCAACAGTTCCTGGCCGATGTGTTCTGGGGTGATCTCGACGTGCTGCTGCTCGACCTGCCGCCGGGCACCGGCGACATCGCCATCTCGGTGGCACAGCTGATCCCCAACGCCGAGCTGCTCGTCGTCACCACCCCGCAGCGAGCCGCCGCCGACGTGGCGCAGCGGGCCGGCTCGATCGCCTTGCAGACCCGCCAGCGGCTGATCGGCGTGGTGGAGAACATGTCGTGGTTGCTGATGCCCGACGGATCACGCAACCACCTGTTCGGTTCCGGTGGCGGTCAGGCGGTCGCCGAGGCGCTGACCCGCTCGCTGGGCAGCCAGGTACCGCTGCTGGGTCAGGTGCCGCTGGATCCGCAGCTGCGCGAGACCGGCGACGCCGGCACTCCACTGGTGCTGGTCGATCCCGGCTCTGCGGCCTCGGTGGTGCTGCGTGGGATCGCCGACCGGCTCGCGACCCGGTCGCGCGGGCTGGCCGGCAAGCTGCTTTCGGTGAGCCCTCGGTAACGCCCGTTCAGGCGACGCCGTTCAGGTCGCGTCGGGGTCGAACGGGGCACGCTCACCCGGCTGTAGTGGCCTATACACCGGGGTGCCGCGGCCGGTCGGGGCGGCGTAGCCATTGGGTTTGGTCACGCCGCTGAAGGCGCCGCCATCCAGGTCGTCGAACAGGTGGCGGGTCAGCGCGCTGCGCGGCGTGAACCCCCGCGGGTTGAACCCGCGCAGTCCGCGCAGGTCTTCCAGGGGCGCCCGGAGTTCGTCGAATTCCGGGCCCAGCTCGTTGCGCAGCTGCTCACGGGCTCCATTGGCGTAGTCCCGGACCTGGCGCACAGTTCGACCCAGCCAGGCAGCCGCCGACGGCAGGCGCTCCGGGCCCAGGATCAACAGCCCGGCAACGATGAGAATCAGGAACTCCCCCCAGCCGATGTTGAACATCTACGCCCACCTCCTCACCAGCCAGATCCAGCGTAGCGAACTCGCGCCGCCCAATGCGTGGCGCCGAACGCGAGCAGCCGTGCTGCCGCCGAGGTCGACTACAGACTGTGATGATTCGTACGTAGCGAACCTCTGGATGATCAGCCTCTGGACGGTAGCTCGGCGGCGACACGCCAGCACATCTCGGCTGCCTGTCTTCCCGTGATCGCGGCTTGCCGTAACAGTTCAAGCCACCGGCCGTACCGGGCGATCATCTCTGGCGCGGTGATCTGTAGTCGGCCGCCCAGCGACTCGACGACTGCGAGGTCGCTGTCATACAGCACGAACCCCGAAGCAGGCGCGATGGGAGATGCAATCGCAAATGGCACGATCCCCAGCTCGTGGCCGGGCAGCGTCGCCGTGTCGGCCAGGTGCCCGAGTTGCCCGCGCATCGTTTCCGCGGTGACGTTTCCGACGCGAGTGCGCAGCACCGCCTCCCCGATAACGTGCACGACCTGGCGGCCACCCTCGTACAGGATCGATTGTCTACGAATCTTCGCCGCGATCAGCGGACCGATAGCCTCGGGCGTGATGCCGTCGTCGGCGAGGAACTCCTCCCCGTCTGCCATTTCGCGCATGAAGGCCGCAGTCTGGAGCAGGCCCGGCACGAGCGCCGGCTGGTACTCAGCAAGCAGGGCCGTGCAGGATCCCTCCAGCGCCCTCAACTCGTCTTGAAACGCAGCAGGCCCGCCCGCGCCAGCGATCCTCTCGCGCCACACTCCGTACTCCGCCGATGCTTTCTCGCGCAGCGCAAGCAGCGGGGCAGGGTCGGCACCGACTGCCGTCGCCCACGCATAGATCTCTCCTTCGGTGGGGAGCTGGAGCCCGGTCTCGATCCGCGAGACCTTCGGCTGACGCCAGCCGGGTCCGAGCGCCTTGGCGAGCTGAAGGCCCGACATTCCGGCCGCCTCACGTACCGCGCGCAGCCGTGCGCCCAGCCCGCTAAGCGCTCTTGCTCCGGCTGGCCCCGTCAATGCCTGCTCCAGTCAGTTCGCCGACACCCGCCGTGCGGACATCGCAAGGTACTCGCGAACGGGGATCGACTGCCTTAGGGCAGCATCCCGCCAGCACAAGTGGTCGGTAATCACCCGTCGGTCGGTCTGCAGTTCGGCGCTTAAGAACATTCCGGCGTCGTCGTAGTTCAGGACCCACACATCGCGGTCGTCGAAGAGCCAGAAGTCATGGCGGGGCATACCCGCCGGCCAAGTACCCGGGCCGGCGACGATAATCCGGATGTCGTCGCCTGCTTCGGCCATCGCCGGGAAGTGTGCCAGCTCAAATCTGGTGTAGTCGCTGGGTGGCTCTATGACCACCCTGACACGACACATTCTCCGGCCCGCCGCGGTGTGCCCTTTGGCCAACTCGATCCACCAGGAAAGGTCAACTCCCGGGTCTTGGCCGGCAAGGAACCGGACAAAGGCCTCTTCCTCGTCAGGGTCCGCGGCATGCTGGAGGGCCTCCAGCCGGAACGCGCTACGAGTGAAGCCTGTGAACAAGCCTGCCCACTCCGCACTTGCGAGGCTGGTGATGATCCTGCGACTCATCACAGCCCCCGGGTTGCGAGGAAGGCCTCGATCCGGCTGGCAAGCTCGTCGTCGCCGTGCTCGGAGGCGTACTTCGCCACGCTCCGGAGCACCGTTTCAGTGGGGATAGCGCCAGCAGTCTCATCGTCAAGTAGCTCGAGTAACTCCGAGGCCTCCTCTGAGGCAAGTACCTTGACCTGCGCGACCATCCGCGCCGGGTCGGCAGTGCTGTAGAGCGCCGGGCAGCCACGCTTCGTCACGGAGTCGTGAGCCTTCGCGAGCCTCTGTAGCGCCATGTCGTTCTCCTCCGCACGTGAGTTGTATCTCCCGCCCATGCTCTCGCAAGAGATGATCCTGACGCCAGCTGTGCGCGAAGATGCACTGTTGCACATGTTATCTTTTTATTATAAGATATTATCTCGAGCGCTGCGGCGGGCCAGTGCAGCGGAGGGCTGGCCGTCCCGGCGGGTACCGCCGCGAGATTGGAGTCGTGAGCAGCGTTGGTGAGGCACGGAGACTTCCGACGGCACGCAATCAGGTTGTTGGTTTGTCCGATAGGCGGACATCCGGCGCCAGCATGGGCGTGCCTCGCCGGGTTTCCGTCAAGGGTATGGGCAACGTTGATGCGACCGTCGTGGTGACCGTCGCGCGGGGCGCGGTGCGGATGTCGATTTCTCCACCGTTTACCTGGGAAGCCATGGAGCACGTGAAAGTTAATGAGCTGATTCATGTACTCGAACTGGCGGGGGACGACGCCCAGAAAGACGATGGAGAGAGCCGGTAACATGGGCAAACATGATCCGATCCGGGATGGAGATGTTCATCCCGACACCGCTAAGCGGCTGGAACCGAAGGAGTTCGATAAGTCCGGCCACATTCCAACCGACGATGATGACGACAACGACGAGAATGACGATTGAGCACCTAGTCGCTGAGCTCGATGCGGTGGGCGCTGTTCCCCTGGCATGGCGCAAGGCGTTGCTAGCCGTGCCTCGACATCTTTTTCTCCCATCGCAGATCTGGGTGGATGACGAGCACGGCAACCCGCAGCCGCTGAGCCGTGATGATAATCCCGACCGCTGGCTTGCCGCGGCCTACCGCAATGTGCCTATCCTCACCCAGTTTGATGATGGCAAAACCGTGTGGCCCGACACCACGGGCGAGGTGTGCACCAGTTCAGCCAGCAAACCAGAATTGATGCTGCGCATGCTGACCGCCCTGGACGTCCGCGACGGCCACCACGTGCTCGAGATCGGCACCGGGACCGGTTACCATGCAGCGCTGCTGGCCGCCCGCCTCGGCGCCCCGAACGTGACCACGATGGAGATCGACCCAGTGCTGGCCGACCTCGCCCAGGCAGCGCTGCACTCGGCAGGTCTTCCGGTAACCGCCGTCACCGGTGATGGCATCCCCGGGTGTCCGGATCGAGCTCCTTACGAGCGCGTGATCTCCACGGCCGCTGTCCGGGTCGGTGAGCTGCCCTATTCCTGGGTCGCCCAGACCAGGCCAGGCGGGGTGATCGTGACCCCGATGCGGACCGACTTCGGCGGCAGTGTGCCTCTCGTGCGCTTCAGCGTCAACGAGGACGGCACAGCGACCGGCAGGCCCGTAGGTCGGGTCGGTTTCATGGCCGTACGCAGCCATCGCACCCCGGAGTGGACTATCGATCACATCGACCCCAACGATCCGCGCGCCGAGGTCTCCACGTCGACCTTGAAGCCTTGGCGCGTCGCCGAGAACCACGACGTCCGATGGGCCATCGGCACCCGGGTGCCCCGCTGCGTCTGGGAACACCAGCCACCCACCGGTGATCGCAGACAGCACCTGCTCTGGCTACTCGATCCGGGCGACGGATCGTGGGCCGTCGCCCGCTATGACGACGGTCCTGGTTCCCGACGAATCCGCCAGTACGGCCCGCGCCGTCTCTGGGACGAGGTCGAGGCCGCGTTCCGCGCCTGGACCGCCGCCGGGAAACCACCCCTGGATCGCTCGCGGATCACCATTTCCGCCAACACTCAGGCAGTCACATAATCAAAAGGTGCTCAAGCATCCGTAAGACCGCCTGCGCCCCGGTGGAAAGGTGCACAGGTGTCCATAAGCCCCGATCCGCGCGGGCGGGCCTCGCACTGCTACCCGCGATCAATCGGATTTCAGCGTGACGGTCACCACGAGGGGTCGGCCGTCGCGCACCAGCGAGATCGGTACCCGTTCACCGATAGCCCGCTCATGAATGGCGACAATGAGCGCGTCGGCGCTACCCACGGCCCGGTTGCCGACCTTGGTGATCACATCGTTTTCCAGGATGCCGGCCTCGGCGGCGGCGCTGCCCTGCTGCACGTTCTGCACGCGGGCTCCGTCGGAGCGACCATCGGTCACCGACGCGGCGTTGATGCCCAGCTCGGCGTGCTGGTAGTGCCCGGTTCGGATCAATTCCTGCGCGATCGTGCGGGCCGTATCGATGGGGATGGCGAAGCCGAGCCCGATCGATCCACCGTCGCCCGAGCCCTGGGCGCGGAGGATAGCGGTGTTGATCCCCACCACCGCGCCCGCAGCGTCCACCAGCGCCCCGCCGGAGTTGCCGGGATTGATCGCCGCGTCGGTCTGGATCGCGTCGATCACCGCATTACCCTGACCGCCCTCGGCTTCCAGCCGCACCGGCCGGTCCACTGCGCTGATGATGCCGCTGGTCACCGTGCCGGCGAGACCCAGCGGGGAGCCGATAGCGATGACCGAGTCACCCTGTTTCAACACCGATGACCGGCCCAACTGCGCCACCGTAGGATTGGCGACCTCCACCTTGACGACGGCAAGGTCGGTCTTGGGATCCCGGCCCACGATCCGTGCCGGTAGCCGGGTGCCGTCACTGAAGACTGCTTCCAGGGTGGCCTGCGGGATGGTCGCTGCCGGAGCAACCACGTGATTGTTCGTCAACACGTATCCGTGGCTGTCAATCACCACCCCGGAGCCGAACCCTCCCTGATCCCCTACCCGGAACTCCAGGGACACCACTGCGGGCAGCACCCGGCCGGCCACTGCCGCCACCGAACCCGCCGGCCGCTGGATCGCCGGCTGGGTCTGCGCCAGCGTGGCGCCCGGATCGTTCAGCAACGTGCCGACCTCGGCGGTGAGCCGGCCCACGAGGCCGCCAACCCCGCCGATCAACAGGGCCACGGCGGCGAGCGCGGCGAGCGCCAGATTGCTCACCCGGCCACCGAAGAGCACTTCCGCCAGGCTCAGCCGAGCTCCGGGAGGTGGCGGTTCACCGTCGTCACCATGGTGATTCCCCACCGCAGGAGGGCCCAGCACAGCCGCTGCATGCGGGTCACGCCATGGGTCGGTCACGGCTCCCCGCGGCCAGAGGTCGTCTTCGCCGCCGCGCTGGCCCGCCGGTCGCACGCCATTGCGTCCGGGTGGACGCTGCAGCTGTTCCGGAGATTCCGGGGGCCTACCGAAGGCAGCCGCCAGCTCCTGCGGTGGCGGTGGCGCGGTGGTCCATCGCTGCCCGGTGCCATCGCGTTGATCGGCAAAAGCACCCTGTACTCCGGGCGGCCGGCTGAAGGCCTGCGCCGCGGCTGGATCGACGGCGGGCAGAGAAAGAGGTGCAGCAACGAACTGCGGCCTCGAGCGCCCCTCCGGCTTGAAGGGTAGGTCGCAATCGTGATCCGGGGACAGAGCCATGGTCTCCTGGGTTCAGGCGTGCGCTAGCGATCATCCAGTTTGCCCACAGCCCGGTGAAGTGTGCGTAGCGGTCTTACCGTCCGATCCAACGACCAAGCACCGAGGGGCCGGTCCCCCACCGCGGGCCGCCGCCCAGCGGTGCAGCCGGCATACGGTTCGGGTCGGCAACTTCCACCACGACGCCCTCCGACGTCACCGCCAGCCCGGCAGGCGGGTCAGGCAGGTCGGTGGTGTGCGGAATGTCGCGCAACGCAGCGAGCAAATCAGCCGGGGCGCCGGGGCAGTGTGCCGATCGAACCACGCTGCGAGCCTGCCGTTGCGCGGCGATCTCCGCGGCGCACGACGGACACCCGGTGAGGTGCGCAGCAGCACGGTCACGCGGACCCGGGGCAAGCTCTCCGTCGACGAAAGCCACCAGTGCGTCGACAGCTAGATGCTGCCCTGCGTTGACGCCGGCCAGCAGATCGGAGAAGGTGCGGCCGCGCAGGTCCGTCATCTTCCCTCCTTCCCTGGCATATCGTCGGCCCTGACTCAAGTGCCGACGCGTCGCCTTTCGAGCGCTGCCTTGAGCGCCTGCCTGCCGCGGTGAATCCTGCTGCGCACGGTCCCGAGCTTCACCCCGAGCGTGGCGCCGATCTCCTCGTAAGACAGACCCTCCACATCACAGAGTACGACAGCGGCCCGGAATTCCGGAGCGAGGTCGTCCAACGCCTGCTGCAGATCCGGATCGAGATGGGTCGCGGTGTACACCTGCTCCGGGCTCAACCCACCGCCGACCAGCCGGTCGGTGTCCTCGGGTAAACCCTCCATCCGCAGCCGGGCCCGTCGGCGCACCATGTCCAGGAACAGGTTGGTCGTGATCCGGTGTAGCCAACCCTCGAACGTGCCGGGCTTGTACGAGCCCAAACTGCGGAACACCCGGATGAACGTCTCCTGGGTGAGGTCCTCGGCATCGTGCGGATTGCCGGACAGGCGGTAAGCCAGCCGGTATACCCGGTCAGCGTGGTCCCGCACCACCTGATCCCAAGTAGGCGGCACCCATGCTGCGGCTGACTCACCGTCCTCGTCGTCAGGTCGGACAACGGAGACGGCCTGCAGGGCAGCAGCGGGTTCGCGAAAGCGGGTCGGGGTGGCCATCGGTTGGGTCTCACACCTCCGAGTGACTTGCTGGAGCTGACATGAAGCGCAGAACAGATACTGCAACGCCGGGGCGGCTGTCGATGTTTCATGATGCCGCGTCAGCGTGTGCCCAGGGTAAGGGCCAGGTAAGAAGATCCTGAGAGTGGCCCGGTTCACCACTGCGGTGCACTGCCCGGCGCGGCGGCTCCTCAGCGGGGATGCCGCGGCGGAGGCGGCGCTACGCTGCGCTACGTGAGGTCTACTGGCAGCCCTGTGCGCGAGTGCCGCGATTACGTCGGAAGTTTCGTCACCGAAGACGAGGTATTGGCCGCGGCCCGCGAACGGGGGCAGGAGTTGGGGGCCACCCCGATCGGGCCGGGCGGTGGCGCCGCGCTGCGATTCCTGGCCGGCGCGCTCAGTGCGCGGGCGGTGGTCGAAGTCGGTACCGGCGCGGGAGCCAGCGGCCTGTGCCTGCTCCGGGGAATGGCTCCAGACGGAGTGTTGACCTCCATAGACGTCGAACCCGAGCATCAGCGCGCCGCCCGGCAGACGTTCTCCGAAGCCGGGTTCGCGCCGTCTCGCTACCGGTTGATCATGGGACAAGCCCTGGATGTACTGCCCCGGCTTACCGACGGTGGGTACGACTTGGTGTTCGTTCATGCCGCGAAGCCGGAGTATCCGCGCTATCTGGAAACCGGCGTGCGCTTGTTGCGGCCGGGCGGGGTGATCGCGTTCGACAACGCCTTGGGCGACGGCAGGATGACTGACCCGGCGCATCTGGACCCCTCGTCAGCCGCCCTGCGCGCCGTGGGCACCATGGTGCGCGAGGACGAGACCCTGGTGCCCCTGATGCTGCCCGTTGACGACGGTCTCCTCCTCGCCCTGCGCACCTGCTGACCCGTCCAGCCCTTAGCCGGCCTCCTCCACCGGAGCGTTCGCTGAGTTCAGCATGGCTTGGTGGCCGAGAGGATGCTGTAGAACCATGCGCCGTGGCGCAGCGCCTGGTACTGGCGGATTGAGGCGATCACGTTGCCGTGCTGGACAGCGGAACGGACGCCCTTGACGTGGCCGTACACCGCGAGCGGGTAGGTCCAGCACGCCATGCGATACAACCGGCGCAGCGAAGGGCGGGTGTGCGCGGTCACGTCGTCCAGCCGGGTATCGACGAATCCGGCCGCAGCGAGATGCTCGGTATGTTCCCCGGGAGTGTCGATGTCCGGAACGGCCCAGCCGGACAGCCACTCGTGCAGCAGTCGCTCGCCGGTGGCATCCAGCGGGCGGCCGGCCCGGACGAAATCAGCCACGACCACGCGTCCACCAGGACGCAGCACCCGAGCGGCCTCCTGGTAGAAGGCGGCCTTCTGAGGTGCGTGACACAGACTCTCCACCGCCCACACCACGTCGAAACTGGCGTCCGGGAAGGGCGTCGCCGTGAAGTCGGACACCTCGAAGCGGACGCGGTTGGCCAAACCGCGCCGGGCGGCGTAGCTACGCGCCTTGTCGACCTGCCGGGCGGCCAGCGTGATACCCACCACATCCGCGCGGCGCTCTTTGGCCAGCCACAGGCTGCTGCCGCCCACCCCACATCCAGCATCCAGCACCCGCTCGCCGGGCTTGATCTGCACCCGATCCGCAAGGACTCGGTTCATGTTCTTGAGCGCGTCGGTATGGCTGCGGGTGGTCTCATCGGTGTAGCCGAAGTGGACAGCCAGATTGTCCGGATTGAGCCACAGCAGGCGGTAGTCGAGCCAGGTCTGGTCGTAGTAACCGACAATGGCATCGGTGAGCGAGGCGGCCGGCCGGCGACCGGCTGCCTCGTCGGGGCCCGCCGTATTCGGGGCTGTCATCCGTGGTCTCCCGGAGGTGAGTGCGCTGTTCCCCGTCGCTTACCGGTGATTCTGGCTTACCGATCAGTCTTGGTGAGGAGCAGGCGCCTGCTCCGGCGCACCATCAGCACGGCTGCGAACGGCCACAGTGCCTGTGCTGCGGTGAGGACCCGCTCGACCAGACCAATGCGCGGGCTGCCGCTGAAGTACTCGATGTCGAACCAGCCAAGCAGTCCCAGCAACCCGGTGGCGGCGAGCCACCAGACACCAGGCCCCGGCCGGCCACCACGCCGCCACGCCAATGCGGGCCACAGCGACAGCACGGACAGGGCGACGGATGCGGCTGCGACGTGCTCCGCCGAATCGCCGGTGACCGGCTGCGGGAACCCGGCCAGCACGATGGTGGCTCGGCCAGAGCACTGATCGTCTCGCGCACCGGGTCGAAACCGCCTGGCTGCCGGGCTGCGGCCAGTTGCCAACCACCGATGAGCAACACTGGTGCGCACCCCGAAGACAGCACAGCCCACCAGGGCACTCGCTCACTCCGCATGGGCTCCCTTGCCCAGCACCACCACGTCGCCGCCACTGACCGTGTAGCGCTCACGGTCCAGATCACGGTCCACCCCGACCTGAGCGCCGTCGGGGATCAGCACGTTCTTGTCCAGGATCGCCCGGCGCACCACCGCTCCTTTACCCACCCGCACACCGGGCATCAGGACGCTGCCCTCGACATGGGCACCGGCTTCGACCACGACGTCGCTCGACAACACCGAGTTGATCACGTGCGCGGCCGAGATGATCGAGCCGGCTCCCACGATCGATTCCTGAGCCGAACCGCCCTGGACGAACTTCGCGGGCGGCAGCGGGGGCATCGAGGTGCGGATCGGCCATGCCCGGTTGTACAGGTTGAACACCGGATGCACCGACACCAGGTCCATGTGTGCGTCGTAGTACGTGTCCAGGGTGCCGACGTCGCGCCAGTAACCGCGGTCCCGATCGGTGGCACCGGGGACCACGTTGTCGGCGAAGTCGTACACCGCCGCCTCCCCGGCGTCCACCAGCATCGGGATCACGTCGCCGCCCATGTCGTGGTCGGAATCCTGATTGGTGGCGTCCGCACGCAGCGCCGAGACCAGCAGCTTGGTGGTGAAGACGTAGTTGCCCATCGACGCGAACGCCACGTCGGGATCGTCCGGGGTGCCTGGCGGCCTCGCCGGTTTCTCGAGGAACTCGGTGATCTGCCCGGAGGCGTCCGCGCCGATGCATCCGAAGGCGCCGGCCTGCTCGCGTGGTACCCGGATTCCGGCGACGGTCACTCCCGAGCCGGTGGCGATGTGCTGTTCCACCATCTGCGACGGGTCCATTCGGTACACGTGATCGGCACCGAAGACGACGATGTACTCGGGCGCCTCGTCGTACACCAGGTTGAGCGACTGGAAGATCGCGTCTGCGCTGCCGGTGTACCACCGCGGCCCGAGCCGCTGCTGCGCGGGTACCGGGGTAATGTACTGCCCCAGCATCGACGACAACCGCCACGTCGTGGTGATATGCCGGTCCAATGAGTGCGACTTGTATTGGGTAAGCACGCAAATCCGGATATACCCGGCATTGACCAAATTGGACAGTACGAAATCGATAAGCCGGTAGTTGCCTCCGAATGGAACCGCCGGTTTGGCCCGGTCCGCGGTCAGTGGCCACAACCGCTTTCCCTCACCGCCGGCAAGCACGATGCCCAGCACATGCGGCTGTCCCTTCACGATTGGTCACCCTAGCGCCGGTTGCACCGGGTGGCCACGTGAGCCCCACCGCTGGTCATCTAATGTTCACTGGTGAGAGCGGGTGAGGATACTGCCAGTGACCGCCGCCGGGAGAAACGCTAGCGTGACTCGGCGTGCGTATCGGAGTCCTGACCCGGGAGTACCCGCCCGAGGTGTACGGCGGCGCCGGGGTGCACGTCGGCCAGCTGGTGACCGAGCTGCGCAAGCGGTGTGACGTCGAGGTGCATTGCTTCGGCTCGCCCCGCCCGCAGGCGCACAACCACGCGGTGGCACCAGGACTGGCTACCGCCAACCAGGCGTTGCAGACCTTGTCGGTGGATCTGGCGATGGCCGACGCGCTGGCTGAGGTAGACCTGGTGCACTCGCACACCTGGTACGCCAACATGGGCGGTCACTTGGCCCACCTGCTGCACGGCATCCCGCATGTGATCACCGCACACTCGTTGGAGCCCCGCAGGCCCTGGAAGGCCGAACAGCTCGGCGGTGGCTACCGAGTGTCGTCGTGGGTGGAACGCACTGCTTACGAGCACGCCGACGCGATCATCGCGGTCTCCGACGGGATGCGCGCCGATGTGTTGGACTGCTACCCCACCGTGCACCCCGAGCGGGTGCACGTGGTGCGCAACGGCATCGACGCCGACATCTACCGCCCGGTCCCGGACACCGATGCGCTCCGCCGGTTCGGGGCTGATCCGGCTCGCCCGATCGTGGTATTCGTAGGGCGGATCACCCGGCAGAAGGGCGTTGACCACCTGCTCGCGGCGGCCCATCACATCGATCACGGCGCCCAGTTGCTGCTGTGCGCGGGCGCACCGGACACCTCGGAGATCGAAGCCGAAGCCCGCGCTGCGGTGGCGAAACTGTCCGCGACCCGGCCCGGGGTGATCTGGGTGCCGGACATGCTGCCCATCGAGGACATCCGGCAGGTGCTGTCGGCGGCCACCGTGTTCATCTGCCCGTCGGTGTACGAACCGCTGGGAATCGTCAATCTCGAAGCGATGGCCTGCGGCACCCCAGTGGTCGCCTCCGCCGTGGGCGGAATCCCCGAGGTCGTCGAAGACGGCGTTACCGGCCTGCTGGTTCCCTATGACGAGCAGAATCCAGCCGGTTTCCGATGTGGCTTGGCACACCGCGTCAACGAGCTACTGGCCGATCCTGACCGCGTCGCCGCGATGGGTCAAGCCGGTCGCGAACGCGCCATCAGTGAGTTCTCCTGGTCCGCCGTCGCCGACCGCACCCTGCACCTCTACCACCAACTCCTCCCCTAGCCTGCCCCTTTCCACGACAAGCCGCCGGCTGGGATGTGCTATTCGTCACCGCCCGCCAACTCCGCAACCCGGCCGCCGTCGTCGCCTCCGTCCGCGCCGCCCTCGCCGCCCGCTGATCCCCTCATCCCGGCATGGAGACATATCGGGGTAAAAGCGGCCCTCAAAACCCCGATATGTCTCCATGCCGGGTTAATTGGTGGGCGTGCGCCAGTTGACGGTGGGGCGCATCGCTGAAGGGTCGGCTCGGTCGATGTGGCGGGCGGCGATGGCGAACAGAGAGTCGATCAGGGTGTCGGACAGCAGATGCGGCTGCAAGCCCAGCTCGACCAGGCCGGTGTGCACCACGTTGTAGTAGTGCTCGTCGAGCTCCACCCGGGGATTGTCCAGGTACTCGATCTCCACGTTCCCCGGGAAGGTGGCCGCGACGGTCTTGGCGATGTCTGCCACCGACATCGTCTCGGTGATCTGGTTGAACACCCGGAACTCACCGGCGGCGGCGGGGTTCTCGCAGGCTAACCGGATGCACTCGATGGTGTCCCGGACGTCGATGATGCCCCTGGTCTGCCCGCCCGCCCCGTAGACGGTCAGCGGATGTCCCAGCACCGCCTGGATGACGAAGCGGTTGAGCACCGTACCGAAGATCTCGTCGTAGTCGAAACGGGTGGCCAGCCGGGGATCGCGCGCAGTCTGATCGGTTTGCTGACCGTAGACCACGCCCTGGTTGAGATCGGTCGCCCGCAAGCCCCACGTCCGGCAACCGAACTCGATGTTGTGGCTGTCATGCACCTTCGTGAGGTGGTAGAACGAGCCCGGTTTCTTGGGGAACAGCACCCGGTCGGTGCGGCCGTTGTGCTCGACGGTGAGCCAGCCCTCCTCGATGTCGATGTTGGGAGTGCCGTACTCGCCCATCGTGCCGAGCTTGACGAGGTGGATGTCGCGGTCCACCTCGGCGATCGCGAACATCACGTTCAGGGTGCCGACGACATTGTTGTGCTGGGTATACACCGCGTGCTTGCGATCGATCATCGAGTACGGCGCGGACCGCTGCTCGGCGTAGTGCACGATCGCATCAGGCCGGAAGCGGCGCACGACATCGACGAAAAACTCGGCGTCCAACAGGTCTCCGACGAACAGGTCGAGGCAGCGACCGGACACCTCACGCCAGGCTTGCACCCGGTGATGCAGCGACTCGATCGGTACCAGGCTTTGCAGCCCCAACTCGTTGTCGGAGGAACGCCGGGCGAAGTTGTCCAGCACGGCGACGTCGTGCCCCCGATCTGACAGATGCACGGCGGTAGGCCAGCCCAGATAACCGTCACCACCGAGAATGAGGATCCGCACCGTGTTTCCTTCCGCCAGCCTAAGTGGATGCGCTTGCCTATCAGATGAGCTCGCCGAACACCAACAACGCCTACCGGGACGTCTGCGAAGATGACGGAGTGCTCCGACAGCTCGCCCGCTCCCGACTGGCCAGGTTGTTCACCCGGTTCGCCGCGGGCACGGTGGTCTCCACGGCGTGTAGCCAGCTGACGTTGGTCCTGCTGTTCGGGGTGCTCGATGCGTCGGCCGCGGTGTCCGGGGCGGTGGCCTTCGTGGCCGGAGCGATACCGAACTTCCTCATCCACCGGTTCTGGACGTGGCGGCGCTCCGGACCGGTGGGGATGCGCCGCGAACTGGTGCCCTACCTGGCGGTCATCACGTTCAGTGGCCTGGTGGCGGTCGGCATCACCACTGCCGTCGACCGGCTGCTGGGCGGCGCGATCGCCGACCACGCGTTACGGACCGCTGTCATCGCGGTCGTCTACGGCCTGAGCTACCTGCCGGTCTTCGTGCTGAAATTCGCCTTGCTGGATCGGTTGGTGTTCGGCGCGGAGTCCGACACAGCCAACCCAGCCGCGCGGCGTCGCCGTATCCGGGATTCCCGCGACCAGGTGCCCACCAGCACCCGGGCGTAGCGAAGCCCGTAGACGAAGTTGTTGCCCTTCTTGGTCTTACCGGCGGTGCGCGCCAGCATCGTCATGGGCTGCTCCCGCACCCGGTAGCCGTGCGAGATCACGCCGAGCAGCAGTTCAGAGGCCTGATACTGGGCCTGCGTGAGGGTGACGGTCTCGGTGACCTCCGCCTTCATCGCGCGGAAGCCGAAGGAGGTGTCGGTCAGCCGTTGCCTGGTCAGGGTGCTGGCCAGCCACGCGAAGACGTGCACTCCGAGATGCCGGATGGGATCGGAGGTCTCCCGCCGACCCAGGGCCCGCGAGCCGGTGACGAAATCGGCCTCGTCATCGATCAACGGCTGCAGCAGCTGCGGCAGTTCCGCCAGGTCGTACTGGCCGTCGGCGTCGGTGGTGACGAGGTACCGGGCGCCACCGAGACGGGCCAGCCCGTAGCCCAGCCGCAGCGCCGCACCCTGTCCCCGGTTGGCCGGCATCTCGCAGACCCGGGCGCCGCAGCGACGGGCCACCTCCGCGGTGCCGTCGGTGCCGCCGTCGACGATCACCAGGGTGTCCACCGGGACGCCGCAGCTGATCGGAGGCACCGCGGCGAGTACCGCGCCGATACCGTTCTCCTCGTTGTAGGCGGCGATGATCACCACTACCGGCGCGAAAGCCACCTCGCCGGACGCGGAGATGAAGGCATTCACCGTGGCGGTGTCGACGGCATCGGGGTACGGCTGCATCGGCGGGTTCACCTTGCGCCGCGGGCCCGGCCTGCGCAGCGGTCCGGTGAAGGCGGTGATCCCGAGCGCGCCCGCCATCGGCAGCAAGACCAATCCCGGCAGCTGGTAACGCCAGGAGAACTCGAACGCCGCCGCGGTGAGCAGCACGGTGACACCGAAACCAGAGACCAGCAGGCTGGCGGCGCGAATCCCCGACCGGCGGGCATTACCGATGCCGAATCCCCCGAGCAGGCCTATCGCCAGCCCCGCGCCGAGCAGCGGGCCGGGGGTGTACCCGACGGTGAGCTGGTAGCCCCGCAGCAGTTCGGCGAGCGTGTGGTTGACCCCGATCGGCACGCCACCGAACTCGAAGGCCCTGGTGTTGACCCGGCCCTGGATCCCCCAATACGGGTAGGAGGGCTGGAAATACCAGCGCTCGACCGGGACGTCATTGGCGTCATCGACGCGGACCGGGCGGAAACCCTTGAGGAAGTCCTTGCTGATCGCGATCGCCAGATCGACGGGCTGATTGGCGAACACCTGGCGGGCGAAGGAAGCCTGCACCGCATCCATCAACTCGCCTGGCGGCAACACGACGGTCAGCGCCGGCGACGCCAGGTCGTGGACGTAGTAGTCGACTCCGAAGCGCTGGTCGCGTGGCTCGATCGGGCACACGGCGCGCTCGGATGTTCCCGCCGGGATGCGGTCGCAGTCGGCGATGGCCGCGGCGCGGCCGTACAACACTCCGTCGCTGGCACCGCTGATTCCCCAGACGCCGATGGTGATCCGGTAGTAGCCGGCGTATCCGACGAGCAGCACCGCGAAGCCGGCAGCCATGGCACCGGCCCGCAGCCCGATGCGCCGCCAACCGTTGCGGCTGACCCACAGCGACCCGGCCACGACCAGGTAACCGAGCGCGGGAACCAGCAGCGCTATGCCGACCAGCCGCACGATGACCGCGAAGCCGATCAGCGCACCAGCGCCTGCGGCGTGCCACGGGCTGGGCAATCCGCGCCAGGTCAGCACCCAGATGATCACCACCAGTGCCGCCTGGAACCAGACGTCGGGCATGATGTTGTGCTCGATCTGCACCTGGTAGGCGTCGAGCAGCACCGGCGCGGTCGCCAGTGCCGCCAGCCAGCGGCGGGCACCGTGGCGTAGCAGCAGCCGGTACATCATTACCGCGATAGCCAGCCCGAGCAGGTGTTGCACCACGGCCACCGCACGCAGGCCACCCAAGGGCAGCAGGACGTTCAGGATGAGGTCATAGCCGATCGGGCGCAGGCCATCGGGGCGTAGGTCGTGGATGTTGTCCAGGTAGCTGAAGGAGTCGATGTAGAGGATCGCGGGCTGGTAGGCCAGCACGGTGAGCAGCCGCCAGCCGGCACCGATCCCGAGTAACACCGCCAGCATCCAGTGCAGCCGCAACCACCGCGGCACCTGCGAGGCCTCGATGAGCGTGCCGGAGTCCGGGACGCCCGTCTCCGGCCGCGCCAGCACGCCGGTCACCGGTCCGGACCAGCCGGACCAGGGGACTCGCGGAAGTCCCGCCACACCGTGGCCAGCCCGTCGACCAACGACACCGATGGCCGGTAGCCCAGTTGCTCGCGGGCCCGGCTGATGTCGACGATCACCGCCGGCATCTCACCGGGTTTGGGGGCGACGTGCTCGGCAGGCAGCGGGCAGCCGGTGACCTTACGGACCGTGTCGAGCAGTTCGAGTACGGTCACCGAGGCGCCCGAGCCGATGATCGCGGTACCGGTAAACCGGCGGTCCCATGCTGCGAGCACGGCCGCCACGACGTCATCGAGGTACACGAGATCGCGCCGCTGCAGCCCGTCGCCGTAAATCTGCACCCCGCCGTCGGATAGCGCCGCGCGCATCATCCGCGGCACGAAGCTGTCCTTGTGCTGCATTCCCGGGCCGTAGATGTTGGTGAACCGCAGCGCGCAGGTGGCCATGCCGCAGACGCCCGCATAGCCGCGCAGCAGCATCTCGGCAGCTGCCTTGGTGGCGCCGTAGGGCGTCAACGGTTGCAGCGGTGCGGCTTCGTCCATGGTGGCGTAGCCGACGTCTCCCACTACCGCATTGGTGGAGGCCAGGATGAACCGCTCGACGCCGGCCTGCCGGCACCCTTCCAGAAGATCTTGAGTGACCGCCACGTTCGTCTGATAGGTGGCCACTGGATCGTGCACCGACCGCAGCACCGACGTGAGGGCGGCCAGGTGCACGACACCCGCCACCTCCCCAGCGCTGAACGCATCGGTGACGATCGCGGGATCGGTCAGCTCACCTAGCACGCTGCGCACTCCCGGATCCGGATGCGGGATGCGGTCGATCACGGTGACCGGGTGGCCCCGGCCGGCGAAGGCGGAAACGGCGGCACGACCGACGAAGCCGGCACCCCCGGTGATCACGACCCGGCCGGCGCCGGCTGGTGAAGTGGCCATCGGCGCGGAGCCTAGCTGGTGAACGAGCAGGCCAATTCGATCAGGGTCCGGGTAGCGAATCCGGTACCGCCCGGATTGACCTCGTCATAGCTGTGCTCAGCGCGGGCCGGCCCGGCGATGTCCAGGTGCGCCCAGGGCAGCCCCGCGGTGAACTCGCGCAGGAACAACGCCGCGGTGATACCCCCTGGTCCGGGCGGGCACTGCCGCACATCAGCGACGTCGGAGCGGACGTCGTCGGCGTGCGCGTCGCTCAGCGGCATCCGCCACCAGGCCTCTCCGGCTGCCTCACCAGCTGTTCGCATGCGTTCGGCGAGCGGTAGGTCGGTGGCGAACAACCCGCCGGTGCGCAGACCCAGCGACACCTTCATCGCCCCGGTCAGCGTCGCAACGTCGACCAGCGTGGTGGGCGCGAGCGTGGCCACCGCGTAGGCCAGCGCATCGGCGAGCACCAAACGGCCCTCGGCATCGGTGTTGGTGACCTCGGTGGTGGTGCCACCCACCTGGCGCACGACGTCACCCGGGCGATACGCCGACCCGGACACGTGGTTCTCCGCGCAGGGCACCAGTCCGGTCACCCGCAGCGGCAACTTCAGCTGCCCGACGGCCAGTAACGCGGCGATCACCGCCGCGCCGCCGGACATGTCGGTGCGCATCAGGTGCATGCCGTCAGCCGGCTTGATCGAGATACCCCCGGTGTCGAATGTGATGCCCTTGCCGACCAGCACCAGATGGTGCTCAGCACGGTAGCCGGCCGGCTGCCAGGCCAGTTCGAGCAACCGCGGTGGGCGTGCCGAGCCACCACCGACCGCCAGCACTCCTCCGAAGCCATGCTGGGCCAGCCAACGCTCGTCACGCACGGTTGCCCGCAGACCGGGCACGGTGGCGGCCAAGCGGGCGGCGGTGCCGGTCAGCCAGGCGGGGTCCTTCTGCCCGCTCGGAGCGTTGGCAAGGTCGCGGGCCAGCCCGGTGGCTTGGCCGAGCAGTTGCGCCCGGGAGACCGCCTCGGCAAGTGGTTCCCAGCGCTCACCGGGTGGCGCGATGAGTGTGACGATGTCGATGCGCCGGGGTGGCGTTGGTTCGCTGCTGACCCGATAACAGTGCGAGCCCACCACGCAGCCAAGGGTCAGCGACGCCACCTGTTGAGCCGTGGTGCCGGGCGGCAGGTGAACTTGCAGCATGCGTGGCGCATCGCCATCGGCCGGCTGGCCGCCGAGCCGCGCTGCGCTGGCCCGGACCAACGCCGCACCGGCCGCCCGCCAGTGCGCCGCAGCGCCGTCGCCGGTGCCCACCAGCCAGCCGTGGTCGGGGCGGGCGGCGGCTAGGGCTACCTGGGGGACCAGGTGCACCGAACCCGCCGAGCCGGTCACCCGGTACTGGTCCAGCCACTTGTCGTCCACGCCGAGCCGGTCCGCACCTGGACCCAATGTCACTGTGGGGGATTGGGTCACCGAAGGATACTGCCCGACCATCACGACATCGGGCATGTCGCAACCATGCCGCTGCTGCACCCGTACCTCAACGAGTGGGGTCGGCACGTCCGGTGTCACTGGCGCGTTCCGGGTCGACTCGTGACGAGGCCCCGGTGCGCCCTCAGGCGCCGAGCGGGGCCGCGGGGACGAGGGATGCTTGCACCGGGCCATCACTCCACAACGGCCCGCAAGGCCTCGCCGAGTTCGCCGGCCTCGTCCGCCGACATCTCGACGACAAGCCGCCCACCGCCTTCAAGTGGGACGCGCATCACGATGCCCCGTCCCTCCTTCGTCACCTCGAGGGGACCGTCGCCGGTCCGGGGCTTCATGGCCGCCATAGCGTGCTCCCTCCGTGCATTCGTCACCGCGGGTGGCCACGCGACACCGGTGACCCCCTGCATTCTCCCCTATCGGCTCTGGCCCTCGACACGCAACCATGATCCCGCACTCGCCGCGCTTTGCACCGTCCACCTAGGACCGCGGTCGCGGTCGCTCACCAGGCGTCGCGGCGAAAGCAGCCGACGAGGTGGTCGTCGACCATTCCGGTGGCCTGCATAAGGGCATGGCAGGTGACCGGACCGACGAAGGTGAAGCCCCGGCGCCGCAACATGCCGGCCATCGCCTCGGATTCGGGAGTGCGGGTCGCCAGCTCCGCCATGCTGCGCGGTGCGCGGTGCCCGGCAGGGTCGGGCGCGTAGGACCACAGCAGGCGGTCGAGATCCTCGCCGAGCTCGGTGACTGCCCGGGCGTTACGCACAGTTGCTTCGATCTTGGCTCGGTTGCGGACGATGCCCGGGTCGGCGAGCAGGCGTGCTATGTCCTCTTCGGTGAACGCCGCGACGGTAACCGGGCGAAAGCCCGCGAAGGCGCGGCGGAAGGCATCGCGCTTGCGCAGGATCGTCAGCCAGGACAGGCCCGATTGGAACGCTTCCAGGCTGAGGCGTTCGAACAGGGCAACCTCGCCATGGACCGGGACTCCCCATTCGTTGTCGTGGTAGGCGCAATAGTCCGCGGCCACCCCGGCCCAGGGGCAGCGCAGGCGGCCGTCCGCGCCGGCCAGTGTGCCGGTCGAGGGACCGATGCCTGGGCTCATCTGCGGTAGGTGCGGCAGAACGCGGCGAAGCGATCGAGCGACAACCGCAGGCCCCAGCCGAACAACGGACGAATCAGCGGCCAACCCCATTCGCCCAGCGTCCCCAGCGGCAGCTCCAGCCGCTCGGTCCACTCGAAGATGGCGGCATCGCGGCCGCGCGGCCGTACCGCGAAGATCCCGATGCCGCGCACCACCCGCCCGAGGTGCCGCATCTCGCATCGCGACGGTGCATCCCAGACGGTGATCTGCATGCGGTCGGCGACCCCGATTCCGGCTATTCCGGTGACGGCTTTCACCTCGGAACCGATCGAGTGGCCGTCGCCGTGGCAGACTCGCACGGTGGTGCCCAGCATCCATTCGTGCTGGCGGTCCCAATCTGTGGCGGCCGAGAACACCGTCTCCGGCGGTGCGTCGACATCGACCCGCTCGGTCAGGTTGATCGGTGTCATCGCCGCGCCTCCAGTTCGGCCACCCGAGCGCGCAGCGCGTCGAGCTCATCGGCGGCCCGCTGCAGCGTCCAGTCCACCTCGGACATCCGGTACCCGCGCAGCACTTGGGAGAACCGGATGGCCCGCACATCATCGCCGGCGATCGGACCGTCCGGCAGCCAGGTCGGGGTCGCATCGGGCGGCAGCGCGGCGAGCTCTTCGCCCCGACCGAAGACCAGCGCGGCGATGAGGAACACCACCGCAGCCACCACCACCGCCACGATGAGGTAGATCAGCACGGTTCCCACCCGTCCGATCGTGGCAGTTGGGGGCTCTTCAAGGACGGCCAACCCCCAACTCAGGCGGAGCGTGCGGCGAGCACGTCACGCATCGGGGGCCGGTCGGCCACCAGCACGTCGCTCTCGGTGGGCAGGAAGCGGGCACCGAGTTGCACGAACTGGGTGATGCCTGCCGAACCGGCGACCTCCGCAACGCCGCAGCGCGGCAGGGCAGCTCCGAGGATCTGCCGGGACATCAGGCCGAGCTCGAGCAGGGAACGGTTTCGGTGCTTGCGCACCCCGAGATTGACCTGGGCGAGCCCGTCGAGCCCGTAACGGGTGTGCGCGTCGAGTAACAACCCGATCTCCACGCCGTATCCGGCGGCGAAGGGCACCGCCTCGAGAAACTCCCGGGTCGCCGCGTATTCGCCGCCCAGTGGCTGTATCACCCCGGCCAGTTCGGGGCGCAGCGCGTTGAGCAACGGCCTGGCCAGCAGCTCGGTGACCCGGCCACCGCCATTACCCAGCTCTGCGCTCTCGATCCGCAGCGGACGCCGGTAGAAACCCTTCACCAGCGCAACCCGCTTGCTCCGCCGCTGCAACAGCACCGGCCCGAGCAGCGCGGGCACGAACCCGGCGTCGAAGTCGATCAGATCGGAGTCGATGAAGACCAGCACATCGCCCGCGGTGGCGGCCAGCGAACGCCAGAGCACCTCGCCCTTGCCCGGCCACGGCGCCAGTTCGGGTAGCACATCGGTGCGCTGCACCACTCGAGCGCCGGCTTCGCGGGCCAGCTCGGCGGTGCAGTCGGTGCTACCCGAATCCATCACCACCAGCTCATCGATCAGCCCCCCGACCAGCGGTCGCAAGGCATCCACCAGCGCGCCCACTGTCGCCTGCTCATTCAGCGCGGGCAGCACCACGCTGACCGTCCGGCCGTGCTTGGCCGCGACGAGCTGCTCGGCGGTCCACGGCGCGCGTTGCACAGTGGCCTCGCTGAACCACCGCCGGGTCTGCGGCAGCAGCGCCGCGCCCGTCATGCCAGGCCCCGGACGGCGCGGGCCGGTGGACGGGTGCCGGCGATCGAGGCCACCATCTCCAGCACGTGGCGGGTTTGGCGTACCTGGTGGGCGCGGAACACCCGAACGTTGGCCCAGGCGGCGATCGCGGTGGCCGCCAGGGTGCCGTCGACCCGATCGTCGACCCCGACGCCGAGGGTCTCCCCGATGAAGTCCTTGTTGGACAGCGCCATCAACACCGGCCAGCCGGTGGCGACCAGTTCGTCGCAGCGGCGCAGCAACTCCAGCCCGTGCCAGGTGTTCTTGCCGAAGTCATGGGTGGGGTCGATGAGAATGCCCTCCCTGGGCACTCCCAGCCGGACGAGCTCGCCCGCTTGAGCGGTGAGGTCATCGATGACATCACGGACCACGTCGGCGTAGCGCACCCGGTGCGGCCGGGTGCGCGGGGGGGCACCTCCGGTGTGCGAGCACACCATGCCGCATCGATACTCGGCGGCGACCTCGGCGAGCTTGGGATCAGCACCCGCCCAGGTGTCGTTGATGATGTCCGCACCGGCCTGCACCGCTGATCGGGCCACCTCATGGCGCCAGGTGTCAACGCTGATCAAAAGGTCAGGATGGCGCTGCCGGACGGCGCCCACGAAAGGCACGACACGGCGCGTCTCCTCGACCACCCCGACGTCGTCGCCGGGACCGGCCTTGACCCCACCGATGTCCACGATGTCGGCGCCTTCCTCCACAGCGCGGTCCACGGCGGTCATCGCGGCCTGGTCGGAATAGGTGGCACCACGGTCGTAGAACGAGTCCGGGGTCCGGTTGACGATGGCCATCACCGAGGCCCGGTCGACGGGCAGCGTGCGGGTTCCGAACCGGACTATGGGCACATCAGGGCTAGCGGAGAGCATCCGGCACGCTCAATGGGTGTCCTGCCAAGCCTGATAAGACGCGCCAACCAGCCGGACCACCTCGTCGATCTCGTCGGTGACGTGCACCAGCGCAAGCTCAGCCTCGCGGAGCTTGCCCTGCGCGGTGACAGTGTCGGCCAGCCACTGGTAGAGACCGCCCCAGTAATCTTGGCCGAACAGGACGACGGGGAATTTGGTGACCTTCTTGTTCTGCACCAGGGTCAGCGCCTCGAACAGCTCGTCCAGGGTGCCGAATCCGCCGGGAAGGCAGACGAATGCCTGGGCGTATTTGATGAACATCGTCTTGCGGGTGAAGAAGTACCGGAAATTGATGCCGAGATCGACCCAGGGATTGAGCCCCTGTTCGAAGGGCAGCTCGATGCCCAGGCCGACGGACAGACCGCCCGCCTCAGAGGCTCCGCGGTTGACCGCCTCCATGCTGCCCGGTCCCCCACCGGTGATCACGGCGAAGCCGGCGTCGGCGAGCGCGGCGCCCAGCGCGCGACCGGTGGCGTACTCCGGGTGGTCCCGCGGGGTGCGGGCCGAGCCGAACACGGTGACCGCATGCGGCAATTCGGCCAGCGCTCCGAAGCCCTCCACGAACTCCGCCTGGATCCGCAGCACCCGCCACGGGTCGGTATGCACCCAATCGCTGGGTCCGCGCGAGTCGAGCAGTCGCTGATCGGTGGTGGTCGCCTCGTAACGGCGCTCCCGCCGCAGCACCACCGGACCGCGCTGCCTCTCCCGAGGATGCTCGTCGTCCCCCCCGTTGCGGCTCAACCCAGGCCACCCCTCCACCACCATGCCCCCACCCTACGTGTCCGCCTCTCCACCCCGATATGGAGCCATATCGGGGTTATCGACCCCCTTGAGAGCCCGATATGTCTCCATGTCGGGGGTGGAGGGGGAGGGGGAGGTGAGGTAGCGGCGGAGCGCTTCGGTGCAGGTGGTGATGAGGTCGGTGCAGACGTGTTCGTCGCGGGTGTGTGCTTGATTAGGGTCGCCAGGGCCGTAGTTGAGGGCCGGGACCCCGCGGGCGGCGAAGCGCGAGACGTCCGTCCAGCCGTACTTCGCGACAGGGGCGATCCCCATGGCGGCCAGGAAGTCCTGTACCGCCGCAGCGCCCAGACCAGGTAGCGCACCATCGGCACCGTCGGTGAATTCCAGGTCGAAGCCGTCGAGCACTTCGCGGACGTGGTTCTGGGCGTCGGCCAGCGAGCGGTCCGGGGCGAACCGGAAGTTGATCTGCACCTCACAGGCGTCGGGCACCACGTTGCCGGCTACTCCGCCGGAGATGCCCACCGCTTGCAGACCCTCTCGATAGGTGCACCCGTCGATCTCCACACTGCGCGGCCGGTAACCGGCCAACCGGGCCAGCACGGCACCGGCAGCGTGGATCGCGTTGTCGCCCAGCCACGACCGCGCGCTGTGCGCCCGGCGCCCCGCAGTACGCACAGCGACACGCAGACTGCCCTGACAGCCCGCCTCGACCAGGCCGCTGGTGGGCTCAGCCAGGATCGCCAGCTGCGCGGCCAACCACTCGGGGTGTTCGCGCTCGACGCGGCCCAGCCCGTTGCGGGCCGCCTCGATCTCCTCACAGTCATAGAGCACCACGGTCAGGTCGCACACCGGCTCGGGCACCGTGGCCGCCAGGTGCAGGATCATCGCGTCGCCCGACTTCATGTCCGACGTGCCGCAGCCGTAGAGCAGGTCGTCGCTGCGCCTGCTGGGCAGATTGCCGGCGATCGGCACGGTGTCCAGGTGCCCGGCGAGCAGCACCCGTTGCGGGTGGCCGTAATCGGTGCGGGCCAGCACGGTGTTGCCGCAGCGCAGCAACTCCAGGTGCGGCGCCTGGGCGGCCAGCGCCGCCTGCACCGCGTCGGCCAGCGCCGACTCATCCCCCGACACGCTGGGCACATCCACCAACGCGGCGGTCAACTCCACGGGGTCGGCGGTGAGGTCCAGATCCACAACAGTGACGGTAGCGCTGCGACACACCTGATTGACCGGCGCGCCGTGAACTCGACAGGACCGACATCCTCAGGCCTGGCGAGGTCGGTAGCGCCGAGTTCACGGCGCAATCAGCCGCAGCCGCCGACCCGCTACCGTGACCGGTCGTGGCCCACACACAGATCGATTCCGCACATGGCGTGGGGCTGGCCACCCTGACCCACACCGGCACCGTGCTGGACACCTGGTTCCCGAACCCGGCGCCGGGCGCGCCGCCCGGCATGACGACGGGAACGGAACGGATAGCGCCGGACGAGGTACCCGATGAGTTCGCCGCGCTGCTCGGCCCGGACCCGGCACGGGGTGTGGAGCTGGTGGCAGTGCGCACCACCATCGCCGACCTGCAGGCTCCCCCGATCGACGCTCATGACGTCTACCTGCGCCTGCACCTGCTGTCGCACCGCCTGGTGACCCCGCGCAGCATCAACCTCGACGGGGTGTTCGATCTGCTGTCCAACGTGGTGTGGACCAATTTCGGGCCGTGCCCGGTGCCGGATTTCGAGGCCACCCGCCTGCGGATGCGCCAGCTCGGCCCCGTCACGGTCTACGGGGTGGACAAGTTTCCCCGGATGGTCGACTACGTGGTGCCCGCTGGAGTGCGGATCGGCGACGCGGATCGGGTACGGCTAGGCGCGCATCTAGCCGCCGGCACCACGGTGATGCACGAGGGGTTCATCAACTTCAACGCCGGTACGTTGGGTACCTCGATGGTGGAGGGCCGGATCTCCAGCGGGGTCATCGTCGGCGCCGACTCCGATCTGGGGGGCAGCTCGTCGGTCATGGGAACGCTCTCGGGTGGCGGCAAGGAGAGGATCTCGGTGGGCCGCCGCTGCCTGGTCGGCGCCAACGCCGGGATCGGGATGTCCCTGGGTGATGACTGCGTGGTGGAAGCCGGGCTTTACGTCACCGCCGGAACCAAGGTGACGCTTCCCGACGGCACCGTCGTCAAGGCCCGCGAGCTGTCCGGCGCCGACGGGGTGCTCTTTCGCCGCAACTCCGTCACCGGAACCGTCGAGGCGGTGCAACGCGGCGGTAAGGCGGGCATCGAGCTCAACGCGATGCTGCATTCCAACGACTGATGGCCACATGATCAGGGCTGGCCATTAGGATCTCCAGCGTGAGCGCCGCCACCCAGGACCAGCGACTCGTCGAACTGGGTGATCCCGTCCGGTGCCGGCCGTCCGATCCGACTGCGCACCAATTGCGCGCCGCGCTGGACACTCGGTTGCGTGCCCTGCTTGCGCACGATCCCGGCACCCGGGTGGGCGAGGATCCCGAAGAGTTACACCAGATGCGCGTGGCGGTACGCCGGATGCGGGCCATGCTCAAGGCCGCCCGCCCACTGCTGGACCGCAGCTGGGCCGATGACCTGCGCGCCGAACTGGGCTGGCTGGGCCGGGCGCTGGGGCCGGTTCGCGACGCGGACGTGCTCATCGACCGCCTCCGCGATCGCGCAACTGCCTTCGATGCCACCAGCCGCGACGCGGTGGAAACCCTGATCGAGGCGCTGGTCACCGACCGGAAGATCGCCAGGGCCGTAATGCTCGACGTGCTGGGCAGCCGCCGGTATGCCGCGTTGCTGCGCCGGCTGGCGACCGCGGTATCCCGACCGTTGCCCGCCGGACCCAGCGGCGCCGGAGTCGCTGCGCTGGTCGAGCTGGTGCGCATCGAGTACCGCAGGCTGTCCAAGGCCGTACAAGCTGCGGGCGAGGACCCGCCTGATGAGGTCCTGCACGCCCTGCGGATCCACGGCAAGCGGCTGCGCTACACCGGGGAGCTCGCCGCCGCCGCTGGTCGCAAACCGGTCCGCCAGCTGGTGGAGTCCACGGTGGCGCTGCAGGACGTGCTGGGCGAGCACCAGGATGCCTGCGTGGCCCAACACCGGGTGCGGCTGCTGCTGGCCGGCTTCGGCGACGTGGTGGACGTCGGCGTGGCCTTCGCTGCCGGGCGCCTGGTCGAGCGCGAAGAACTCAGCCGCATCGAAACGCGGCAGGCCTGGCTCGCCGCGTGGCAGCAGGTGCAGCAGCGGGCACTGTCACTGGAGACGGTGGCCTAACCCTGGCCGCCCAACCGTTGCACCACGGCGTCGATACACCGATCCTGCGCGGTGAGCGAGACCCGCACGTGGCGCGCGCCGGCGGAACCGTAGAACTCACCCGGCGCGACGAGCACACCCAGCTCAGCCAGCCGGGCGACGGTGTCCCAGCACGGTTCGCCCGCGGTGCACCACAGAAACAGCCCACCCTGGGACCGCTGCACCCGCAACCCGGCGCGGTCCAGCGCCGGTCGCAGCAGTGCCCGGCGCCGCGCGTACCGATCCCGCTGCCGGCCGATGTGTGCGTCGTCGGACAGGGCGACCACCATGGCCTGCTGCACCGGTCGGGCAACCATCATGCCTGCGTGCCTGCGCACCTTGAGCAGGGCGGCGACCAGATCCGGGTCACCGGCCACGAAACCGGCCCGGTAGCCGGCGAGGTTGGACGATTTGGACAGCGAGTGCACCGCCAGCAGCCCGCGGTGGTTGTCACCGGACACTTGCGGGTGCAGCACCGAGACCGGCTGTGCGTCCCATCCCAGGGACAGGTAGCACTCGTCTGAGGCCACCACCGCCCCGATCTCCCGGGCCTGGGCCACCGCACCGGCCAGTACCGCGGCCGGCATGACGTCACCGGTCGGATTGCTCGGCGAGTTCAGCCACCGCAACCGGGTGCCCAGCGGCGCCGGCTCATGGTCAGCGAGACGGACCGGCGTGGCGCCGGCCAGCCGCGCACCGACCTCGTAGGTGGGATAGGCCAGCTCCGGGAGCGCAACGACATCACCCGGACCGAGCCCGAGCAAGGTGGGCAGCCAGGCCACCAGCTCCTTGGAACCCGCCGTCGGCAGCACAGCCTCTGCGGGGACCCCGGGCACGCCATACCGCCGCGCCAGCGCGTCGGCAGCGGCTTGACGCAGTTCTGGTGTGCCATGCGTGGCTGGGTAACCGGGCTGCGCCGACGCCGACGCCAGGGCGCGGCGCAGCGCATCGGGAACCGGATCCACCGGGGTACCGACCGACAGATCGACCGCGCCACCGGGATACTCCGCGGCGCGGCGTGCTGCCTCGGAGAGGCTGTCCCAGGGGAATGCGGGAAGATCCAGACGCACCGCGCCGGCACCCCAGATGCCCTGCGGGACACCCGCGCCTGGGCTCACTCCTCGTTCTGCGGCGGCAAATCAGCGACCATCGGTGGGTCGTCGTTGACCGGACCGACCTTCGACGCTCCACCGGGGGATCCCAGCTCGGTGAAGAAGTCGGCGTTGGCCTTGGTGTAGTCCTTCCACTGGTCTGGGACGTCGTCCTCGTAATAGATGGCTTCTACCGGGCAGACGGGCTCACAGGCACCGCAGTCGACGCATTCGTCGGGCTGGATGTAAAGCATCCGGCCGCCCTCGTAAATACAATCCACCGGGCATTCTTCGATGCACGATCTGTCCATGACGTCCACGCAGGGCTCTGCGATCACATATGTCACGGGGTATCTCCTGCTCCTCACTCGCGGTACCCGAACGGGCCGTCTACCTGCACAGTATCTCCGCCCGCGCAGGCGCCGACCAACCACCCCACCAGTCAGGATCGGGCCATTGCCCGGCCCATCGCCACCGCAGCCGGCAAGGTGCCACCAGCCAGCAACAGCCCGGAGCGCCAGTCCCCGGCCAGCAGCACGTCACCACCCGGTCCACCGACACCGAGTACCCCGATGGCGAGCAGCCACACCATCAGCGGGGCCGCGGCCATAATTCGGGGTCCGCCCAGCTCCGCCGCGCTGCGGACGAGCCATGGGGTGCTCACCGCGGCAAGCAGGATGGTGATCGGAAACGGCGCTGCGCCCACTCGCAGCGGTAGGTAGAGCAGCTCTACCGTAGCCAGCGCGACCGCGTCGAACAGCAGCACCACAAAAGTGATTCGGCCGAGCACACTCACTCCTTCGGGTGGGCCGCCACCGGGTCGGGCAGCCCGCCGAAGAGGTCCTCGCTAGCCGCCTCATCAATATCCCGCCCGAGCGGGCGGTGGGCAGCGGCGCCGCGGGCCAGGGTGAAGTGCTCGGTGTCGAACACTGGCCGGGCCACCCCGTCGGCCAGCGCGAACGCCGCGTCCCGACCACTGGTCCACACCTTGACCTGGGTGCCGTGGGCGCGCATTGCCGCCAGGACGGCAGGGCGGTGCGCTGTGACGTCCAGGGCGGTAGTCACCTCAGCATCGTCCACGCCGGGCAGCCCCCGGTCGTCCGGCAAGGGGAAGGGCAGCCCCGGCATCGCGGCCAGCGCGGTGACTCCACCGGCCACGGCCGAGATCGGGTGAACCGCCCAGAACACCCGGGCCACCTCGGGAGTCCGCGCTGCTGCGGCCATCGTGACCTGGTGAGCCCGGACGTGATCGGGATGTCCGTAACCCCCGTCGGGGCCGTAAGTCACCACGACCTGGGGTCGCACCGCGTCGAGCACTTCGACCAATGCGTCGACCTGCTCGTCGAGAGCACCGGCGGCGAAAGCCCGCGGGTGCAGCTGAGCCGGCACGCTCGCCCTCGACCCAGGCTCGGCAACCATGCCGGAGTCGCGCCACCGGCCGATCCCGCCGAGGAACCGCTGATCGGTGATTCCGAGCACGGCACACGCGGCACGCAGTTCGGCCAGCCGGTAGCCACCGAGCTGGTCGGCACGATCGGCGGCCAGGCCCCGTAAGTCGTCGGTGAGCACCTCACCCTGCTCGCCCAGCGTGCAAGTCACCAACGTCACGCCCACTCCCGAAGCGGCGTACCGCGCGATCATTCCGCCGGTCCACAACGTCTCGTCGTCCGGATGCGCGTGCACCACCACCATCCGCCGCTCGCTCATCGCGTCTCCAACCCCCGCAATGAGCGGGCTGGGCGGGGCAAAACGTCGCCAGAATCCCGCTGCATGCGGGATCCCTTGGTTGGGTGCCAGCCTACTTCGATCCACCGGTCAGTCGTGGCGCACCGCTGTGGTGTCCACGGCGGAGGAGGCCGCTCAGCAAAGGTGGTCAGCCGTCGGCGCGTAGGCCCCACTGGGCGATGTTGTACTGGGGACCGTCCAGCGAGGAGTTGTTGCGGATATTGGCGATGTCGTTGTAGAGCGCGATGAACGTCGGTTTCTGGTAGAGCGGCAAAACGTAGGCATCCCTGGTCAGCCGGCGATCCGCTTGGTTGAGCGTCTCCCTGGCCAGCGACTCGTCGGCGGAATTCTGCGCTGCCGCAATCAAGCGGTCGACGTCGGGATTGCCGTAGCGGCCGAAATTGTTGCCGGTGGTCCAGAGACGGGCTGCACCGCTGTACGGGAACGGCGTGGCGATCCAGGAAAAGACGACGAGGTCGAAGTCACCCACAGAAGTCGCGGCACCTAGGTCGTCGGCGGGTACCGCCTTAACGGTGATTCCCAGTGGTTTGACCATCTGAGCGAACATTTCGCACTCGACCTGGCGAACCTGATTCTTGACGGTGTACCGCATGCGCAGCGGCGGCACCGTCATGCCGATGGCGGTCTTGAGCTGCCCGCGGTCGATCCGGTAACCGGCCGCGGTGAGGATCTGTTTGGCCCGGGCGAGGTTCCCGGAACCCTGACCGGTCTCGCTGACCACATCCTCATAACCGCTCTGCTGCGGGACGAAGTTGTGACTGTTCAGCGGTTTGATTTTATTGGTGTATTGGCCCACGGTCTTGTCGATGATGGCCTGCCGGTCGACTGCGGTGAACATCGCCGTACGCAGCGCGGGATCGGCGAGATAGGGGTTGGCCAGGTTGAAGTCGAAGTGTTCCCAGCTCATCCCGAGACCGACGAAGGACGAGACGCCAGGGATCTTGCGCACCTGCTGCACCTGGTCGACCTGTGGTTGCGGGTAGATGACCTGCACCTGACGATTCTGCAGCGCGGTGAGCTCTTGATCGGCATCGGTGATGATCCGGTAGATCACCCGGTCGAGCTTCGGGCGGGAACCGTACCACTTCGGATTAGGCACCAGAGTGACCGATTCGTTGTTGCTGAAGTTATCGATCTGGAAGGGTCCGCCAGAGTAGGTGGGCACGGTCGTTGCGAACCAGGTGAACGACGCGGCCAGGCCCTGCGGAGTCTTGATGTCCCCATGCTGTGCCGCGAGGTGCGCTGGATACAGCGGTGAGCCGCTGCCCCACAACTGTTTCCAGTCCGTGAAGGGCTTGCTGAACGTCACCGTGACCGTCTTACCGTTGTCGCCGCCGACTACCGATTTGATCTGGTCATAGCCCGCGGTGCTGGCCGCACCGCAGTCCGGGCAGTCCCGCCCGTTCTGGACTTTCCAGTTATAGATGAAGTCATCCGCAGTGATCGGTGTCCCGTCCGACCACGACGCATTCGGCTTGATCTTATAGACGATCGTTTCCGGGTAGGTAGCCGTCACTTTCGCCGAGTCGAGCAGCTCGTTGTTCATCGCCACGGCGAGGTCGGGCGCGGTGATGAAGGTGCGAGGCAGCAGCCCGGACAATACCCAGCCGGTCTCCATCACGTTGCCCTGGCTGGACAGCAGATTCCAATTCGAGACGTTCTTGTCGATGGCGTAGCTGAGCTGGCCACCCTGCCGCAGCTTGCCCGGCTCGGCCAGGTTGCAGGTGTTCGGTTTCGCTTCGCAGATCGCGAAGACCGTGCCGGTCTGGCGCTGCGCAGCGGGGTCTGCGGGGTGGGCTCCGCCACAGCCGGCCAGCGCGACGGTGAGTGCTGCCAGCAGCGTCACCGCTCGCCGTATCCGTGTTCGCGTCACGCGTCCCATGGGCCGGTGACCCTACGCCCCCCGCCTTCATCGCAGCGTCATCGGATAGCGCTGCCGCACACCGTGCCTGGTCGTCCCGGGTGCGGTCGGAAATCAGGGAGCCATCCCTCACCTAGCTTGGAAGGTTCCCCGGTGGGGCCGGTGTGACTCCCCTGTCAGTCGAACTCTCCATCTCGAACGGCAGCGGCGAACGCCGTCCACACGCCGGCAGTGAAGATCAATGCTGCCGCTGCGGGATTCTTCGAGTCCCGTACGGCACGGTGACCGCCAGGCATGCTGGCGACTTCCACGCAGTTACCGCCGCCAGTGCCGCTGTAGCTGCTCTTGATCCAGCGCACACGGGCTAGCTCGCTCCCTGCCGCGCGGTGCGTAATCATGGTCCAAGCTCCAATGCTGTCGCACTGATCATGTCAACCGTCTCAACCGGTCCTAGCGCGTCCGACCCTATCTGCTCGAACGCCAATCGGTAGACGCCGACGTCTCTGGTTCGTTCGACGTAGAGCGTAGACGTCATGGTCTCCACGGTCACGATCCGTCCGTCTTCCGGGTCCGGGAACTCCAACACGCTGAACGCTCCGTCAAGTCCAGCGTGAGCGCCAGACGCGAAGGGCAACAGGCGAACGGTGACGTTCGGTCGCTCCGTCACCCGGATTAGGTGCTCTAGTTGCTCTCGCATCACGGCCACGCCACCGACGTTCCGACGCAGCACGGTCTCACTGATCACCGCATCCAAGATGAGCGCATTGTTATCGGCCAGTCGCGCCTGACGAGCGCGCCGTAGGTCAACCGCACGCTCCTGCTCTTCGGGCGTGGTGCGCAGTGGGAAGGCGCCCAGCACGGCGGCCGCGTACTGCTCGGTCTGCAACAGCCCGGGTACTAGATCGGACTCGTAGGTGCTGATCTTGGACGCTTCCGCTTCGAGTCCCAAGTAGCCTTCGAACCACTCGGGAAGTACGTCGTCGTACTTGTGCCACCAGTCCCGCTCTTTGGCCTTCCGGG
>DATNDR010000105.1:0-25581 GCA_035606945.1 Pseudonocardiaceae bacterium | reverse complement strand
GCCGCCGTCTCCGGCAACCGGGGCTGCACGGGCGCGCCGCCTAACCCGCGGCTCGGCAGGACATCAGCCGCGGCGTCGACCCGCGACCGCGCCTCACTGCGGGGCACCCGCGCGACGGCGCGCACCAGCTCCACCGTCGTGCCATAACCTTTGGCGGCGGCGATGGCCCGGGAATCGATTTCCGCGACCACCGACAGCATCTGCGACCAGGTGGCGTGCAGCTGGGTTTCCAACGCGCCCAGCTCAGCGAGCAGCTGCTCATCGCTGCTGTGCCCCACCGGCGCCGTCGACATGACCCGACCCTAGAACGGACCCCTGACAATCTCGGGTGGTGGGCGCGCACGACATTCTTGGCCTGACTCAGCCCCCGTCGGCGCTGATAAACCGCGATACGCTCACATGCTCCCGACCGAGCAAGCCGGGCAATTCCTCGCCCAAGACCACCTTCGAGGCCTGGCTTGCCGGTGCCGGTGCCGGCGTCAGCGACTCCGGGCCACGGTGAGTCCGCGCGCCCGGAGCACCCGGCGCTCCAGCGGGGCGAAGACGAGCAGCTCGATGGCGACGCCGACGAAGAGGATCAGCCCGATCGAGGCGATCACCAGATCCATCGCGTTCAGTTCCCGACCGATATTGAGTTGCTGCCCGAGCCCGATGCCCAGCGCGGGCGAGTAGGTGATGAGCTCGGCGGCCATCAGCGACCGCCACGAGAATGCCCAGCCCTGCTTGAGGCCGGCCAGGTAACCCGGCAGGGCTGCCGGCAGCAGCACGTGCCGGATCCGGCCGATGGTGCCCAAACCCAGTACCCGACCCACCTTGTCGAGCAGCGGTGGCACTTGATCGAACCCAGCGAGTAGCCCGTTGGCGATGGAGGGCACGGCGCCGAGCAGTACCACCGCGTAGATCGCGCCGTCCGACAGGCCGAACCAGATGATCGCCGCCGGGACCCACGCGACCGACGGCAGGCTTTGCAGACCACTGACGAACGGACCGAGTGCGGCCCGCAGCCACCGACTGCGCCACATCGCCAGCCCGAGCACGGTGCCCACCACCAAGGACGCCGCAAACCCCAACGCACCGCGCGACACGCTGATCGAGATGGCTTCCCAGGCCCGGCCGTCACGCACGGTCTGACCGAAGGTGTGGAACACCTCGCGCGGGCTGGGCAACGCGTAGCTCGGCTTGAGCCCCATGCGGTAGGCCAGCTGCCACAGTGCGATGAACGCGGCCACCGCGATGACCGGGGGCAGTACCGATCGGAGGAACACCTTCCCAGGACCGGGCCGCGGCGGCAGTGCGGGCGCTTCCAGCGCATCCAGCCCGGCCTCGAAGGCGCGCTGGTCGTCAGTTGCGGCCGTCGGAACGTCAACGGCCATGGCGGGAGATCTCGGCTCGCAGGTGCTGGGTGATCTCGGTGGCCAGCGCGCTGACCCCGGGTGACTCGATCGCCCGTGGCTGGCTTAGCTCGACCTGCCACTCCCGGACGATCCGGCCAGGGCGGGAACTCATCAGCAGCACCCGCTGCCCCAGCCGGACAGCCTCGCGCACGTTGTGGGTGACGAACACGACGGACAGCTGCTGGTCCGACCACAGCCGGATCAGCTCCTCGTGCAGCGCGTCGCGGGTGATCGCATCAAGCGCAGCGAACGGCTCGTCCATCAGCAGCAGGCGGCTGTCCTGAGCCAGCGCCCTGGCCAGCGCCACTCGCTGGCGCATCCCGCCGGACAGCTCGTGTACCCGCTTGCGACCCTGACCGGCCAGGTTCACCAAGCTGAGCAGCCGCTCGGCCTCAACAGCGCGCTCGCGCCGACCCACCCCCCGCGCCTTGAGCGCTAGCTCGACATTGCCGGTGGCGGTCAGCCACGGCAGCAGCGCAGGCTCCTGGAACATCAGCGCCGGCCGACCCACGGTAACCTCGATGTTGCCGGACGTGGGCGCGCCGAGACCGGCAATCAGCGACAGCAGGGTGGATTTCCCGCACCCGGAGGCCCCCAGCAGGCAGACGAACTCACCGGGGGCCACGTTCAGGTCGATCCGGTCCAGCACGGGTGGCCGGTCGGGCTCGAAGACTTGGACGAGTTGGGTGAGGCTCACGCTCGAGCCGGGTGACGCCTCCTGCCGGGGTGCCGGCTTGAGGATCGGGAGAAATGCCATGTCCGCTAGTCCTTCCCGAGCCCATTGGCCGACACGGCCGGCAGGCCCCGTTGGGTGAGGATCCGGTTGAGGATCGACAGCTCGTAAATGCCATGCAGGTCGACCTGCTTGGTGGCGACCCCGGCGGCCACCGCGTTGGCGGCGCTGCGTTGCAGGGATGTCGCGATCGGGTCGTCGGTCACCGTCAGGTCTTGCCAGGCGCGGTCGACCACCTCGGGCTTCAGCGGCTTACCGGTCAGCGCGTTGATGCCGTCGTTGACGACGGTCTTGGCCTCGGCGGAGTTCTGCGTCGCCCACTGCACCGCGTCGACGTGTCCGCGCAGCAACGCCTCGACGGTCTGCGGGTGGCGCTCCAGGAAGTCGGTGCGAACGACCAGCTGGGTGGTGACGAACTGCCCTTCAGGCCACAGGTCGCGCTCGTTGACCAGCACCTTGGCGCCGCCCTCCAGCACCAACCGGGATGCCCAGGGTTCCGGCACCCAGGCACCGGCGAGCTTGCCGGATTTGACCAGCTGCAGGGTGTCGGCGTTTTTGGTGGGCGCGATGGTGACGTCCCCGCCACCTTGCACGCTGTTGCGCAGCCCGTGGCCGCTCAGCCAGGCGCGCAGCGCCACATCCTGGGTGTTGCCCAGCTCCGGGCTGGCCACAGTCTTGCCCCGGAGGTCTGCGGGGGTGTTGATGCCTGGGCGCACCACCAGTTGCGCGCCGCCGGAGGTGGCGCCGGCGATGATCCGGATAGCCTTGCCGTCGCTTCTGGCGAACGCGTTGATCGCCGGGTTCGGTCCGAGGTACGCCGCATCCAGGCTGCCCCCGAACAACGCCTCGACGGTGGCTGGACCGGCGTCGAAGATCTGCGGCTCCAGCTTCGTGCCGCCGAGTTGCTCGGCGAACAAGCCCCGGTTGACACCGATGATCGCAGCGGCGTGGGTGACATTGGCGAAGTAACCCAGGCGCAGCGTCGAGGCCGGCCCCGGCGGCCCGTCCGAGCTCGTCGCGCTGCTGCCGCACGCGGCGGTGAGCAGCAGGGCGCCGATCGCCATGAGCACGGCGATGATCCGCCTGCGGGTAGGTGGAGCAGCTGGCATGACGGGCGCGTCCTCGGCGAAAGGGGCGCGCGAGGTGACGTCTTCAGCGATACCGGCGCCGGGACGGCACGACCACACGCCCGGCTGATGGAGGGTCGGGCAGGGTCAGGCCGGCATACAGATCATGCTGCGCGTGCGTCCATAGTCGACATGGCGGCGGGCCACCAGCTTGAACGACAGCGCAGGCACGAACCTCACGCTACAGGGACGAGTGATCGCTGCTCCCGAATTGTCCACATCCTGGACACCTCCATCGCCCTTCACCGCCCTTCACCGCCCTCCGTCGCCCAGCCCGTCGCCCGCCGTCAGGGGCCCGGTGGACCCCGATATGTCTCCATGCCGGGAGAGAGGGGGAATCGCAGGGAGTGACTTGGGTGGGTACGGTGAGTGTTCGAAAGTCGTCATGGCACCATGTCGCAGGTGTCCAGCACACAGCCCCGCCACGGCCGGCACGCCAAGCCGGATCCACCGTCTGGGGAGCCCTCGGTTCCGCTGTCGCCGGTGGCGTTCCCGCAGCTGGCTGATGCGTCCCTGGGCGAGCTGGTCCGGGAAGCCGCCACGCACTTCTCTACGTTGTTCCGCTCCGAAGTGGAACTGGCCAAGGCGGAGGTCACCGCCGAGGTCCGCAAGGGCGTCAAGGGCAGTGTTTTTTTCATCGTTGCGTTGACGATCGTGTTGTTCAGCCTGTTCTTCCTGTTCATCACCGTTGCCGAGGTGCTGGCCATCTGGTTGCCGCAATGGGCCGGATTCGGCATCGTGTTCGCTCTGATGTTGGCCGCCGCCGGGGTATCTGCGTTGCTGGGCTGGCGCCGGGTACGCAGCATCCGGAAACCGGAACGCACGATCAGCACCGTCCGCGACACGGGTGCGGCGCTGATCCGCCCGCGTGGCCAATCGACGGAGTGAGCCGCCCTCCGGACCCCAGCTCCGTGCGGATTCCAGGACCGTGGACGCACCGTGAAGTATCGGCCAACGGGATCCGGCTGCATGTGGCGGAGATCGGCACGGGGCCGCTGGTGCTGCTGCTGCACGGGTTCCCGGAGTTCTGGTGGGCGTGGCGGCACCAGCTGCCGGCGCTGGCGGCCACCGGGCGGCGCGCCGTCGCGGTGGACCTGCGGGGCTACGGCGACTCGGACAAGCCACCGCGGGGCTATGACCTGTGGACGCTGTCCGGTGACGTGGCGGGTTTGGTTCGGGCCCTCGGGGAACGCCAGGCCGACCTCGTCGGGCACGACTGGGGTGGCGTGCTGAGCTGGTGCACCGCCGCGCTGCACCCCCGGGTGGTGCGGTCGGTGACGGTGCTGGCCGCCGCGCATCCGCGCGCTATGGGTCAAGCGCTGCTGCTCGATCCGGCGCAGCGCGCAGCAGCTCGCTATCTGGTGGAGTTCCAAGTCCCGTTGCTTCCCGAGCGCAGCCTCACCCGCGACGATGCGGTGCTCGTGGAGCGGATCCTGCGCGCGGGGGCAGGTCCGCAGTGGCGCTGTTGCACCGAGTTCTCCGAGGTAGCCCGGCGCTACCGGGACGCCATGCGGATCCCCGCCGCCGCGCACTGCGCGCTGGAGTACTACCGGTGGGTCGGCCGGTCACAGTTCCGCTTCGATGGGCGCCGGTTGTCCCGCGCGGTGGACCGGGCCATCCGGGTGCCGGTGCTCCAGGTGCACGGCATCGATGACCCGTACGTGCTGGAGCGCACCGCGCGGCGGTCCGCGTGTTGGGTCGGTGACGGCTACCGCTACGAGGTGCTGCCCGGCATCGGCCATTTCGTGCAACAGGAAGCACCCGAGCGCACCACAGCCTTGCTCACCGATTTCTTGAAGACCACGGGATAGCCCCGCCCAGCGTTCGGTTCTGGCCTCGCTGACCGGGGTATCCCGAGACATGGTGAGCATCGGGTATTTCCTGTCCTGCGAAGAGTTCGGCCCGAAGGAGCTTGTTCGGCAGGCCCGGCTGGCCGAGCAGGCGGGCTTCGAGCGGTTGTGGATCTCGGACCATTTCCACCCGTGGACCGGCGCGCAGGGCCACAGCCCGTTCGTCTGGTCAGTGATCGGCGCGCTGTCCGAGGCGGTGACGCTGCCGGTCACCACTGCGGTCACCTGCCCGACGGTCCGCATCCACCCGGCGATCATCGCCCAGGCCGCCGCGACAGCCGCGGTGCAGCTCAACGGCCGGTTCGTGCTTGGCGTGGGCAGCGGTGAGGCACTCAACGAGCACATTCTCGGCGATGTGTGGCCCCCGGTCGGGGTGCGCCTTGCGATGCTCGAGGAAGCCGTCGAGCTCATCCGGTTATTGCACCAAGGCGACGAGGTGAGCTTTCACGGCGAGTATTACGAGGTTTGCGACGCCCGCATCTACACGCTGCCCGACGAGCCGGTACCCATCTACGTCTCCGGGTTCGGCCCGCAGGCCACCAAGCTCGCTGGACGGATCGGCGATGGCTACTGCACCACGATGCCCGATGCTGATCTCGTCCGGGTCTTCCGGCAGGCGGGTGGCCCCAAGCGGCCGGTGCAGGGAGCGTTGAAGGTCTGCTGGGCCGAGACCGAGCAGGCCGGCGTCCAGACCGCACACCGGCTGTGGGCCAGCGAGCTGCTACCGGGCCAGCTCGGCCAGACCCTGCCGCGGCCAAAGGACTTCGAGGCTGCCACCAGCCTGGTGACCAAAGAGGCCGTCGCCCAGCAGGTTCCCTGCGGCCCGGACCTGCAACCGCAGCTGGAGGCCGTGCAGCGGTACGTCGATGCCGGGTTCGACGAGGTGTACGTACAGCAGATCGGGTCGCATCATGAGGAGTTCTTCCGCGCATGGGCCGATGAAGTGCTTCCGGCGCTTCGCTGAGCATGTCTTCTGCGTCTTTGGTAGTCAGGGAGGGTGACGAGTCGAATCGGCACGCAAGCCGAGCTGCCCGCGCTGGCTGATCTCGATTGGCCGGCACTGGAGAGCCGGCTCGACGGTGGCGGCTACGCCATGACACCGCCGCTGCTGTCGCCCGAGCAGTGCGCCGAAGTGGTGGCGATGTTCGACGACGGCGCCCGGTTCCGCAGCACCGTCATCATGGCGCGGCACGCCTACGGTGAGGGCAGCTACCGCTACTTCGCCGATCCGTTGCCTCCGCTGGTGCAGAACCTGCGGGAGAGCTGCTACCCGCGCCTGGCGGCGATCGCAAACCGGTGGGCGCAGCGGCTGGGCGAGCGCAGCTTTCCCGAGACCCTCGACGGCATCCTCGACGAATGCGCGGCGCTGGGCCAGCACAAGCCGACGCCGCTGGTGCTGCGTTACGGCCCGGGCGGCTACAACTGCCTGCACCAGGACGTCTACGGCGACCTGACGTTTCCGCTCCAGCTACTGGTCATGCTCAGCAAACCGGATGAGGATTTCACCGGCGGGGAAAGCGTGTTCGTCGAGCAGCGGCCGCGCCAGCAGTCGCGGGCGATGGTGGCTCGCCCCGGCCAGGGCCAGGCGGTGATCTTTCCCGTCCGGCACCGGCCCAAGCGCGGTACCCGCGGTGATCACCGGGTGCAGCTGCGCCACGGCGTCAGCGCCGTGCACACCGGCGAGCGGCACGTGCTGGGCATCATCTTCCACAACGCCCGGTAGGTGGCTTACCGTCCCGATCCCGGCGGCCGCGGTTCGCCCGGCTCGTCCGGCAGCCGCCCGGAGGCGGCGACGTCATGGGCTACATCTCCCAGATCGCGGTGCAGCCGCCGGCTCGCGCTGTGCAACTTGGTGAACGCCTCGTCAACGCCGAGCTCTTCGGCTGCCATCAAGATGCCGATCGCGACACCGATCTCCCGGTGCACTTCGGCGGCCCGGCGTGGGTGGACATCGTCGCCGAGCGCCTGAGTGATCAGGGCCAGCGAGCAGTAAGCGGCGAAGATGGCCCCGATCGCGGCCGCGACGTCGTCGAACGCATGCGGCCAGGTCGAGTAGAAGCTCAGCGCACCGCGGCGATGCCGCCCCAGATACAGCCGGTAGCTGATCATGCTGCGCACGTCGCCGACCTCGACGGCCCGCCTGCCGAACTGCGGCCAGCGAGCGTCGGCGGCCAAGTCGTCGACCCGGACGTAATCATCGGTGACCAGAACGTCCAGCGAAGGGCCCTCCCCGGCGTCGAACTGGATGGCATCGACGTGGTCGGGCACTGCATCGGTGCTGGCCAGCGTCCGCGGCTGGTCCTGTTCCACCACGGCCACGGCCGCGTGCCGGCAGCCTGGCATCACGCTGGCGGCGACGTGCACGATCCGCTCCGGGTTCAGCCGGGCCTGACCGCCGGCCAGCAGCACCTCGACCAGCCCGCTGAACGCAGCGGCGAGCTCCCCTAACACCGCGCCGATCTCGTCCCGCTCCTGCGCCTCCACCTATCGTCCACCTACCCCAAGCAGTCCGCGGCAACCCGGGCCGTCGCGGGATCGAAGTGGAACCGCCGCCAACGTAGTCCACAGGTGACGGTTGACGCTCGCCGGTGATCACGGCGTACTGCGGTGTCCCGTTCAGGCGGCCAGTGCGAGGCGCACCACTCGGCGGTCCTCATCGTCCCCGCGGCTGCGGGTGATCAGACCGAGCTGCTCGGTGCGATCGATCAGCTGCACGGCGCTGTGGTGCCGGGTGCACAGGTAGCCGGCCAGCATCGCGTTGGCGGCGCTCGCCCTCGGGTTCGCCTGCGCGTACGGCCGAACCCACGGCCTCACCTGGGTCGCGCCGCTGCTGGGCGCGTGGACGATCATCGCACCGTGGGTCGTCAACGGTGGCGTCGCCAGCACGGCATCGATCGTGAGCAACGTGGTGATCGGCGTGATCGCTGTGCTACTCGGTGCCGGCGCGATGTCCCTCGGGATGAGCCGCATCCGCTGAGTTCGAGCGCCGCGACGCAGCCGGCACCCTCCTCGGCGCCGGCATGCGCCGCGGCGCGTTGAAGTATTTGTCCATTTCGCGCGCGGCCGGGGTGGTGTTTCAGTGTTTTTCTGATCGCTTTCGGCCGGGGTCATCAGGTATGTAGGCAGAGCTGGAGTCGGCAACCCGATTAGCCGCGGCCGCCTCCGAGGTACTGACATCCTGAGTCAAATCACCCAGCGATCCCGCATCCCGGTCCGCCGTTGTCGGCTCCGGTTCGGAGGAAACAGATTCGCCGGGAGCGCGGGTTCCGGGGACATCGTCAATACCAGCGCTTCCGTAACCACCTTCTGAAATGTTGGCGCGTTCGTTGGTGGGGTACTGGTCTCCCGTGGGGACTCCTGGATCTCCGGGCTCTCCCACTCTGTCGGTGTCATAGGCGACACCTGCCTCCCCGGCTGTGCCCGAACCCGTATCCGGCGTCGCGTGCGTTTCCGACGTGTCCATGCCCACGCTCCTTCCCTACACGATCTGTAGCCACAACGTACCCAGATGGCCGAGTACTAAACCGGTGCTGAGGGCTTGCCCGGTCCGGCGTGCCGGGTGCCCCGGTCGGTGAGGGTTTGATAGGCGCCGGTGGGGGGAATCGAATGGGGATGGAGGGCAGCCGGCTGCTGAATCCGGAGAGCGCAGGTGACCATGATGGGGCGTGCGGCCGGCGGCGCCGAGCCCACCGGTGTCACCGAGGTCCACACCGTAGCCAGCGCCGTCGCGATCCCCATGATCGGCACCGTCGCCGTCGACGTGGCCGCCCGCGCAGACTTTGATCTTGACACGATCGATGACCTGCGGATGGCAGTGGATAATGCGTGTGCCAGGCTGGTGCGGCTCGCGGCCTGTAACGCGACGCTGAGCTGCAGCTTTACCGTCCGGCTCGAGCGCATCGAGGTGACCGCCGAAGTCGACGTCAACGACATGGTCGATCCATTGCCCATCGGGTCATTTGGCTGGTGGGTGCTGGGGTGTTTAGCCGACGAAGTCAGCGCCGTAGTCCTGCCGGGTGAACCCGGTGAGCACGGCAGGGTGTGCATCCTTTTCATCAAAGCCGCTGTGACCCCGGGATTGTGGTGACTGCGCCGCTATGCCGACCTGGCGGCCGATGATCCGCAACGACCACGGGTGCGCGAAGCGCTGCCCAGTCTCTGGGCCGGGCACCGCGGCCCAGCGAGATCGCTGATCAGCTGGGAATCATCTTGCTTCACCAGTCAGCAGCGACCGCCGCTGTGCTGCTGTTGGTTCAAGTGGCGATTAACGACATCCAACGCCGCTTGAGCGGCTTGTTCTCGCACCGCTAGGGGAACCAATCCAAACAGCCGGGCCAGCTCGTCAGCAAGGACATTGACATGCCCAGCGTGCACCGCCGGGTCATCATCGTCGGGCAGCGGCGGGTCGGGGGGCGGAGTCAGGCTCACGAGGTGATCGTAGGCAACACGGGCATGATGTCGACACGGCCCCAGCGTGACCGGTATGGCAAGCGCGAGATCAGCGGGCGAGGAGGCTGTCTGCCAGCATGGTGAGGAGCTCAGCGGGGCTTTCATAGATCTCCGCGGCGCCCGCCTCACGCAGCTCGTCGCGACCGACCCCGCCGGTGAGCAAGGCGATGCAGGCCAGTCCGGCTTCTTTACACGCCTGGACATCCCAGATGGTGTCACCGACGAACACCGCCGATTCGGAGCCCACCTCGGCGCGCTCCAAGGCGATCTGCAGGATGTCCGGCGCTGGTTTGCTTTCTTGCGCATCGGTGGCGGAGGTCGCGGCGGTGATGACGTCGTCAGCATTCAGCGCGTCGCGCAGGGCCCGCATTTCACGTTCGCTTGCTGAGCTCGCCAGCACCACCCGCAGGCCGCGATGGGCGCAAGCCCGCAGCAGATCCGCTGCGCCGTCGAAGGCTCTCAACCGCGGCCAGTACGGGGCATACAGGGCCGTGTGCGCAGCTCGGAGCTCGTCGTCGACCGACCGGTCACGGTCACCCGGCAGAAGGTGATCAAGCAGCTTGTCCGAGCCCATCCCGATGGTGCGGTGGATGCGCGTCATCGGGACGTGGTGACCGTACTGCCGAAACGCCTCCCACCAGGTCACGGCGTGAAGGTAATTAGTGTCGATGAGAGTGCCGTCCACATCGAAAACAACTGCTACCAGCTCGGTCATGCTCTAGGTTACCCACCGGATCGATCCAGCATGCCGCTGTGGGCGGTAATCGCACTCGATTGGTCGGTCATTGTGGGATCGGTAGCTGAGGAAATGAATACAGCTAGCGAGCTTAGTCGCAGCTAATAGACTCTCAGGTGACACGCCGCTGCCCAGCCTCTCGACTGGCATTGAGCAGGGCCCGTTCACGACGATCTATACCATGGCAAGATCTGGCGGTACACACTCCTCACCTCGTTGAGTGATCTACCCCTCCTGTCGTCCACGTTCACCAATACGTCGTAACTGCTCGTCTCTTGGCGCTGTTCAAAGCAGGACATATACGATGTTCCTGGTGCTTCGCTGTGACCCAGAGTCATCAAGCTCCTCGAATTACGTAGAGGCGTCTCTCATTGGACGCTGCTCTCAGGATCGACACCGGCCGGCCACTGCGACGTACGTACAGACGTTCTGCTCTTTTTTTGCGCGAGCCTACGACGGCTGGGACAGTGCTTCACAGTTAATGAGACGATGCGGGTTGGCGACCTCTTATCACATCGCCCGCGACCCGCCCTCAGCAGACAAGGAAGGTGGCGCGGTGAAGCCTGCTGGGTCGGCCTGCATGACCTCGTCTTTCACCTGCACCATGGATGGGTTTGACCACTTGGTCAGTGACGACGCCGCGACGCTCGGCATTGCCGCCCGACGAGGTACCTACACCGCGATGTGCGGACATCTGGTATACGTCGCCGCGCTGGTCAGTTCCGCCGGTCCGTTATGTCCCCGTTGCGCGCAGCTGGTACAACAGGTGCAGGCACCGGTCACCGTCCCACCCGACCGACCCGGTGGCCGCGGACGTGCCCGACTAGGGCGACTGTTCGGCCTGTATTGAGCAAGTCTCCGCCGACAACCCCGCACCTGCGCCGAGATGGCCCCCCGCACAGTAGCGTGACTGCGCTACGGCAGCCCGGGAATCTTGAGTGCCACGCGGTACAGCGACGTCTTGGCCGTGATGTACAGCGTCTTGCGGTCGGCGCCACCGAACGTGCAGTTCGACGGCACCTCGGGCACGGCGATGACGCCCCAGAGCGTCCCGCTGGGCCGGTACACCTTCACGCCGCCGTCGGTGGCCACGTACACGTTGCCGGCGTCATCGATCGCGATCCCGTCACCGCCGCCGCCGGTGGACGCCACGAACATCATGGGCGGTCCCAGCGAACCGTCCGGCTGGACGGGGAATTTGCGCACCACGGCGTCGGCAGTGTCATCGATGTACAGCGTCTTCTCATCCGGCGACAGCGCCACCCCGTTGGGGCGGTTGAAGTCCCTCGACTCCACGTGCAGCGTGCCCGCCGGATCGACCCGGAACACGCCCTGGAAGTCGAGCTCGCGGGCCTGCCCGGGTGGCAGGCCGTAGGGCGGATCGGTGAAGTAGATGGTGCCGTCACTTCGAGTGATGTTGTCGTTAGGCGAGTTGAGTCGCTTGCCCTGCCAGCGGTCGGCCACCGTTGCGACGGTGCCGTCGGCCAGCGTGCGCGACACCCGCCGGTCGTCGCCCTCGCTGGCGATGAGCCGGCCCTGCGGGTCGAGCCCGAGGCCGTTGGCCCTGCCGGTCGGCGTCCGGAAGACCGTGATCGTGGCGGGTGGTTGCAGCTGGTGGATGGTGTCGGCCCCGACGTCGGTGAACAGCAGCACGCCCTTCGATGGGATCCACACCGGACCTTCGGTGAACGTGAACCCGCCACCGACCTTCTCCACCGCGCCCCGACCCACCAGCGGGTCGACCGCGGTATCGACCGGCCGGCTGGGCGCCGCGCAGGCGGGACACAGCGCCGCTACCGCAACAGCGACGCCTGCGAGAGCGACGCGAGCACTGCGTGTCACGATCCACATGGTCATGCGTTGATGATGGCCTGCGGGAAGGTGAACAACCGATCGGGGTCGTAGCGCTGCGCGACCTGGCGTAACCGGGTGAGATTGTCGCCGTAGTAGGCCTGCGCCCAGTTCGGCATGCCGGCGTCGATGTAATTGACGTACCCGCTTGCACCGAGCACGCCGGTCAGCCGGTCGCGCATTGCGGCCACCGAGCTGGCTGCGGCGGCCCGCTGCACCGGAGAGGTGCGGAGGTAGATCTGCATGGCCCCGAGCGCTGTTCGGTGCGGGAACGCGGTGTCGGCCGGCCCGACTTCGCTGATCGCGCCGCCCAGCCCGTCGATGATGACGAAAACGGTGTGGCCGTCGAACACCGAGGCGATCTGCGCGGGGTCGGCCACCGGTGCGGTCAGCATCCGCGAGGCGGCCACGAACGCTTCCCGGCATTCGGCCCCCGACGTGCAACCGGCGAAGTGACGCATCGCGTCGAGAAAGCCGTACTCGGCGACGGTGCGTGTGGCCGGCTGGCTGCCGATCCGGCGAATCAGATCGTTCAACAGGGAATCCAGCGCGCTCGACCGCCCGATATAGCAGCCGACGACCGTGCACGTCGATGGGCTGCCGCCGCTGATGTGGCAGTTCGCCGACAACTCGTGCGGCATGCTGATCATCCAGTGCTGCCAGCCGCCGAGCACGTCGGGCATCGAGCCGGCCGGGAAATCGAGCTGGAACGCGGTCAGCTGCGGCGGCGCCACCACCGTGTCGAAGGTGAACGACGTGACGATGCCGAAGTTCCCGCCACCGCCGCCCCGCAACGCCCAGAACAGGTCCGGCTGCGCCGACGCGGACACCGGGTGGGACATGCCGTCGGCCGTGATCACCCGCGCCGCCAGCAGTCGATCGCAGCTCAGCCCGTACTTGCGGGACAGCACGCCGAATCCCCCGCCGAGGGTGAGACCGGCAATGCCGACGGACGGGCAGCTGCCGGCCGGCAAGCACCGCCCAGCACCGGCCAGCGCGGTGTAGACGTCGATCAGCCGGGCACCGGCCCCGATCTCCGCTGTGCCATCGGCGTTGACCTTTACGGCCGACAGGCCCGATACATCGACAACCAGGGCGTTATCCGGAGTCGAGTAGCCGGCGTAGCTGTGCCCGCCGCTGCGAGCCGCGATCGGCGCCCTGGCCGCCGCAGCGGCTGACACGCACGCCTGCACGTCCTCGATCCGCCGGCACTGCGCGATCGCGGCCGGCGTCCGATCGTCGAACAGCAGGTTGAACGACTGGCGGGCCAGCTGATAGCCCGGCTGATCCGGGGTGATCAACGGCCCAGAGAGCTTACCGGCCAGGCCCGGAAATGCCCGCGACGTGGGGCGGGCGCCACCGCAACCGGCCAGCGCGGCCGATGCCGCGCCAAGGCCGGTGGCATGCAGAAACGCTCGCCGGTTGAAGGGCCGATTGAAGGGCCGGTTGAAGGGCACGGTGCCGAGACCTCCATTGCCGGAAACATCCGCAGCAGCCACAGTTGATCAATTCAACGCGCGCGGCGCGCAACGGTGATGCGCCGATCCACCGTCATCAACTCGAAGACTCGCCGCGATGGTGACTGACAGCTACCGACTGAATGCTTATCCTGCCCCGCGAAGCACCTCCCGGTCAGGCACGTTCGCGCCGAGGCGGTGGGAAAGGTGTCATGAGCAACACCACGACGTTGCGGAGGGTAGTGGGGCGGCGCAGTCGGCTGCGGCAGGTGACCGCGCTGCTAGCGGCCGTGGCGGGGGTGCTGACCGCCGCCACATCGACGGCCGCTGCGAGCACCGGCGAGCGCTGGCAAGGCCCCCCGGTGCCCAGCACGGTGAACTACGCGGCTCTGGGAGACTCCTACTCCTCCGGAGTCGGAACGGGTGTCTACGACCCGGCAAGCGGCGACTGCGCCCGCAGCCCACTGTCCTACCCGCCGCTGTGGGCCGCCGAGCACAACCCGGCCGGCTTCCGGTTCGTCGCCTGCTCCGGAGCCACCACCGGTGATGTACGCGGTGACCAGATCACTGCGCTTGATCCGGGTACCGACCTGGTGACGATCACTATCGGCGGTAATGACGCCGGATTCGCGGATGTCCTGCGGACCTGCACGGTCGCCGCGACCGACAGCATCTGCATCGCCGCAGTGGACGCGGCCGAGGAATTCGCCCGTACGCAGCTGCCCGGTCGCCTGGCCCAGGCGTACACCGCGATCCGTGGCGCCGCACCGCGCGCCCAGGTGATTGTGCTCGACTATCCCAGGCTGTTCGAGCTGACCCCGGGCTGTGCTGATCCGTTGGCACCGAATCTGACCCGGCGGCAGAAGCTCAACGAAGGTGCCGACGTGATCGACAGCGTCATCTACAAGGCCGTGGTCTCCCAGCCCGGGTTCGGCTTCGTCGACGTTCGGGATGAGTTCGCCGGCCATGGCGTGTGCTCGCCCGACCCGTGGATCAACGGTCCGAGCGTGCCCACCTTCGTCGGGCCGTATCACCCCACCCAGCAGGGTTACCGCGACGGCTACCTGGCCGCCCTGGATGCCACCTCCGCCGGCGACAGTGCGGCAGCTTGAGCCACGCTACGACGTCGAGTCCAGCTTGCGCAGATCCACCACGCTGCCGTTGTCGAGGTCCCGATCGAGCAGGGCCCAGATCTGGCCGGCTATCTGCTCCGGATCGCTGAGCTTTCCCTGGGCATGCAGATCCACGAACTTGCCCCGGCTCGGGAAATCCTCTTCTGACGTGTCGCGCAGGCGCTGCTGCATGGCGGTGCCGACCGTCCCGGGGGCGACCGACAACACCGACACACCGCCGCGCTGGTCCTGCTCGGCGCCCGCGTTGCGCACCCATTGGTCGACCGCAGCCTTGCCGGCCCCGTAGGACGACCAGCCGGGATAGACCGTCCGGGCCGCACCGGAGGTCAGCATGACCAGGTAACGGCGGGCATCGACCGATCGGGCCGCCGCGAGGAACAGCTGACCGAGAACCTGCGGGGATGCGCTGTTGAGCAGCACATTGCGCAGGTAGGCGTCGCTGTCGACGTCAGCGGCGAAGCCCATCGGCTCGACAGTGCCGGCCGCATGGATGAACACCACCGTCTCACCGTCGAATCCTTTCAATTCCCGGCGGAAGGATTCACCGATCGCAGGCCAGGTCGACGGATCGGCGAGGTCCGCTTCAAGGTGCTCGATCGAGCCCTGGGGAGGCTGCCGGTTGATGCCGATCACTCGGGCACCGTCCCAGGGGACGGTCCTGGCCAGCGCCTGCCCGATCCCAGCCGACGCCCCAGAAATCCAGATGAGGGAAGTAGCCATAGATCAACCCGTACCCTTCAGAATCAGGCGACCACCCGCGTAGTCCACGGTGATGGTGCCGAAGCGGTAGAGGACATCCGAGCCCAGCAGGCCGGCCAGACCGGGTATCGCCAGCGCGATACCGTCCAGGTTCTGCGCCGGCAGCGATACCGCACCCACCCGCCAGGAGTCGACGTGGACGGGTTGCGTGGTGGTGCCGCAAGAAACGCCGGCCACGTGCTGCGCCTGCCCGATCGGGGGCAGCGAGAGCCGCTGCGCCACGGCCCGATCCACCACCGAAGACGATGCGCCGGTGTCCAGCACGAACATCATCGGGTCGTGGCCGCCGAAAGTGACCGGCACCAGAGCCAGCGTCTCCGTATCAGAGTGGACGATTTTCATCGATACCGCCCCGGTCGCCGGATCCGAAACCTCAGCCGGTACCGCAACCGCCGTTGGCGCGACCGCTTGCTCCGGCCCGGGCAGCGTCAACCGACCGGCCCGGTAGTCGAGCCGGAATCGCCCGAAGTGGCTCCATACATCCGAACCGAGCAGGCCGGCAATGCCCGGGCCACCGGGGGAGCCCACCATGGACAGCGACGTCAACGTCTGCCCAAGCAGCGGGACCTGCCCCACCGACCAGTTCGCCACCTGCACGCGCCCGGCCACCGCAGTGCACGCCACACCAGTCGCGTGCGCCTTTTCGCCGGTCACCGCCAGGTGCAGCCGGTCGGCCACACTCCGGTCCACCAGCGAGTGCGCTGCGCCGGTATCCAGGATGAAGGGATATGGGCCCTGCCCGGACAGGCATACCGGTATCAAGGCGAGCGTGCCGGTGGCCGTGTGCACGACACGCGCCGGGATCGTCAGGGCCGCGGCGTCGGTGGCCGTGCTCGATCTGGCGCACGACACACCGAAAGCGTTCGGCTGCTGGACCCAGATGCCGCAGCCGGCCAGACCGGCCAGCACGGCCAGCAGCAGGATCACCGACGCCCAGCGGCGAATGCGGTGCTTGCTGATCAACGCAGGGCCGCCCTAACGTCCTCGCTGTCCACCCTGGATACCCGTACCGGTGCGTACCCTCACTGGGCGCCCGCCAAACGGGGTAGTCCACCGGGAACAGGTACCTGCGGAGAGGAGATTCGCGTGGCTATTGCGACGGTCAACCCGGCGACGGGCCAGCAGCTGCGCTCGTTCGATGCTCTCACCGACGAGGAACTGGATCGCAAGTTGACCCGGGCCGCCGAGGCGTTCGGCGAATACCGGCGGACGTCGTTCGCGCAGCGAGCAGCCCTGCTGCGCCGGGCCGGGCAGATCCTGGAGGATGAGGCCGACGAGCTGGCCCGGTTGGCGACCCTGGAGATGGGCAAGACCCTGGCCTCGTCGGTGGCCGAGGTGCACAAGTGCGCCGCCGGGTGCCGCTACTTCGCCGATCATGCGGAAGCGATGCTCGCCGACGAGCCCTGGCCGGTCGAGGGTGCCCGGGTGTTCACCCGTTATGAGCCACTCGGCCCGGTGCTGGCGATCATGCCGTGGAATTTCCCGTTCTGGCAGGTGTTCCGGTTCGCCGCACCCGCGCTGATGGCCGGTAACGTCGGGCTGCTCAAGCACGCCTCGAACGTGCCGCAGGTCGCGCTGGCGATCGAGGACGTGCTGCGTCGCGCCGGGTTCGCCGACGGCGTGTTCCAGACACTGCTCGTGCCGTCCTCGACCGTCGAAAAGATCATCGACGATGATCGGGTCCGCGCGGCGACGTTGACCGGCAGCGAGGCCGCGGGCCGCGCAGTGGCCGCCGCCGCCGGCCGCAACATCAAGATCAGTGTGCTGGAGCTGGGAGGCAGCGACGCGTTCATCGTCATGCCCTCCGCGGATCTTGCCGATGCCGTGGACAACGCGGTCGTCTCCCGGATGCTCAACAACGGCCAGTCCTGCATCAACGCCAAGCGCTTCATCCTCCACGACGACATCGCCGAGGAGTTCACTGGCCGGATGGTCGAGAAGATGCAGGCGCTCACCATCGGCGATCCCGCCGATCCCGGCACCGACCTGGGGCCGCTGTCCTCAGGCGACGCGGTAAAGATCATCGATCAGCAGGTGCGCGATACCGTCGCGGCCGGTGCGCGGCTGCTGACCGGTGGCAAGCCGCTGGACCGGCCGGGCTTCTACTACCCGCCAACCGTGCTCACCGACATCCCGGACGGTTCTCCCGGCGCCCATGAGGAGTTCTTCGGGCCGGTCGCTTTGCTGTGGACGGCTCCCGATATCGACACGGCTATCCGGATCGCCAACGACTCCACATTCGGCCTCGGCGGCAGCGCCTGGACCCGGGATCCCGACGAGCAGCAGCGGTTCGTCACCGAGGTGCAGACAGGCATGATGTACATCAACAAGTCCAGCGAATCCACACCTGCGGTGCCCTTCGGCGGAGTCCGAAATTCCGGATACGGCCGCGAACTCGGCCACTTCGGGCCCCGCTCGTTCGTCAACGCCAAGACCGTCTGGATCGCCGGCGAAGAACAATCCGGCGCCCCAGTCGAGTAGGCACCGCCGCTCTGGTGGTGTGCTCCCGAGTTGGTGCCATGGCGCTACGCCTGGCGCTGGTCGTCGAGCGTGTTCGTCCAGGCATACCGTGGTCCTAGCAGCGCCGGAGTAGCTGGCCGCATTTACCGGGATCGCCGCTGATCGCCATAACGCTCGGGATACGCGGACTCCCTCTGCTCATCCTCGCGCATCGCAGTGATCTCCTCCTGGCGGTGGTCGCGGTGGAAGGTCTCCCACGCTCGGTCGTACTGGCTGATCTGCCGTTGGGAACACCCACAGGAAGCCGCCCAGCGCGGCAGCCCCACCCCGATGCACCCGGTCGATCCGGACCGCGGTTGCCGAGCGATCCTGGGCCCGCTCACCGCGGCGGTGTCCGAACCGCGTCATAGCCGGTACTCCTTTCCTCTGCCGCAACAAGCCTCGTGCGGTGGGTCACCACCCGCGCCGCGCCGGCCGCAGGTCAACGGAGAGCCGGCCCTGATTGGGAACGACGCGCTGTCGCTGCGGGTCGTCGGCAGCAGTCCATACCCGCACCTCCGGAGCTGCGATGAGGTGTAGCGAGTGGTCCCCCAGCTAGCCGAGCCCTACAGCAAACACGCTGGCACCATCGTCGGCAGAATCTCCGCCATCCCAGTGTTCCCCTCATCAACGCTGGCTAACCGCCACGCACGTCAGCCATTCCGCTCGGCGGGTGCCGCGGAATCGATGTTTGCGCCGTACAATTCACGGCGCCACATGGACGTGCGCGGATACCGTCCGCCGCGTGTGCTACCCGGTGTGGAGGTAGTCGTGAACCTCGGGCGAACGAAGAGCATCGAGCAGTCCATAGCGGATACCGAGGAGCCGACCCACCAGCTCCGCAAACGGCTCGGCCCCGTCGAGCTCACCCTGTTCGGGGTCGGCGTGATCATCGGCACCGGCATCTTCGTCCTCACCGGCAAGGCCGCCGGGGTGCAAGCGGGTCCGGCGGTTGCACTGTCGTTCGTGTTCGCAGCTATCGCCTGCGCGCTCGCCGCCCTGTGCTACGCCGAGTTCGCGAGCACCGTGCCGGTGGCCGGCTCGGCCTACACCTTCTCCTACGCCAGTCTCGGCGAGTTCGTGGCCTGGATCATCGGCTGGGACCTCATCCTCGAACTTGCCCTCGGTGCCAGCACGGTGGCGGTCGGATGGTCGTCATACTTCGCCGATGTGATGAAATCCGCCGGCATCACTATCCCGGCTTGGGCATATGGCGGATCACACAACGTCGTCGCGGCCGCAATCGTCCTCATCCTCACCGCGGTGATCTGCCTTGGAATCAAGATATCTTCGCAAGTCAACATGGTGATAGTCGCTGTCAAGGTCGGCATCGTGCTGTTCGTCATCATCGCGGGATGCTTCTACCTCAAGGCCGCCAACTATTCGCCGTTCATCCCGCCGTCCGGATCCCCGGCTGCCGGGGGCGCGCAAAGCACCCCGTCGCTGCTACAGGACCTCGGTGTCGCCCCCGGTTCGTTCGGCGTCAGTGGCATCTTCACCGGCGCTGCACTGGTGTTCTTCGCGTTCATCGGCTTCGACATCGTCGCGACCGCCGCGGAGGAGACCAGGAAACCGCAGCGGGATATGCCCATCGGCATCCTCGCCTCCCTGGGCATCTGCACAGCGCTCTACGTCGCGGTATCCCTCGTGGTCACCGGGATGGTGAAATACACCGACATCAAGATCAATGCGCCGCTGGCTGAGGCGTTTCGCTCGGTGGACAAACCGGGTTTTGCGACGGTGATCTCGGTAGGGGCGCTGCTCGGTCTGACCACCGTGATGCTGATCCTGATGCTGGGCCAGAGCCGGGTTTTCTTCGCGATGAGCCGGGACCGTTTGCTCCCGCCTGCGTTCGCCGCAGTCAGCCAGCGGTTCGGTACACCAGTCCGGACGACAATCGCGACGGGTGTCGTCGTCGCCCTACTCTCGACATTCGTGCCGCTCACCGAGCTCGCCGAGCTGGTGAACATCGGCACCCTGTTCGCCTTCCTGCTCGTCGCCATCGGAGTGATGGTGCTGCGCCGCACCCGTCCGGACCTACCGCGCGCGTTCCGCTGCCCTGGCGTGCCCCTGGTGCCCATCCTCGCGGTACTCGCCTCGTTCTATCTGATGCTCAACCTGCCTGGAGCAACCTGGATCCGGTTCATCGTCTGGATGGTCGTCGGCTTCATCGTGTACTTCGCCTACGGCGCCAGGCGCAGCCGGCTCGCCACCGAACCCGACTACTCCACCGGCGCGCTGACAAGTCAGGCCTGAAAGCGGTAACCCATACCGGGTTCGGTGATCAGGTGGCGGGGATGCGAGGCGTCGAGTTCGAGTTTGCGCCGTAGCTGGGCCAGGTAGACGCGCAGGTAGTGGGTCTCGCTCCGATAGTGCGGACCCCAGACCTCGGCGAGTAGTTGACGTTGGGTGACGAGCTTGCCCTGGTGGCGGGCGAGAAGTTCGAGAATGCCCCACTCGGTGGGGGTGAGATGGACGACCACGCCGTCGCGGGTGACCTGCTTGGCGGCCAGATCGATATCCAGCGCGCCGGCATGCACGACGGCCCCACCGCCGGTGGGATGCGTGGTGGCCCGGCGGACCGCGGCGCGCAACCGGGCCAGCAGCTCGTCCATGCCGAAGGGTTTGGTGACGTAGTCGTCGGCGCCGGCGTCGAGCGCCTCGACCTTGTCGCCGGAGTCGGTGCGGGCGGACAGCACGATGATGGGGGTCGTGCTCCAGCCGCGCAGTCTGGTGATCACGTCGGCTCCGTTCAGGTCGGGCAGCCCGAGGTCGAGCACGATGACGTCCGGGTGATCGTGGGCTGCGACGTGCAGCGCCCTGGTGCCGTCGGGGGCGGTCAGCACGGTGTAGCCGCGGGCGGCCAGGTTGATCTTCAGGGCTCGCCGGAGCTGGGGGTCGTCGTCGACTACCAGTACGCGGGTCATCCGACGGCCTGGTTCCCGCGCTGGGCCATCCTCGGCGCGGTGGGCAAGCTGATGACGAGGGTCAACCCGCCGCCGGGGGTGTCCTCGACGGCCAGCGAGCCGCCCATCGCGTCGGTGAACCCCTGAGCGACGCTGAGCCCGAGCCCGATGCCGGTGGTGGTGTCGCGGTCGCCCAACCGCTGGAACGGGGTGAACATGCTGGACGCCGACCCCGGCGGGATGCCGGGTCCGTGGTCGACCACTCGCAATTCGACGTGATCGGCGTGAGCGCTGGCGCGGATCGCAACCGGTGAACCCGCGCCGTGGCGTAGCGCGTTGTCGACGATGTTGGCGACGACGCGTTCGAGCAGTCCGGCGTCGGCGAGTACGTGCGGCAGTGACTCGTCGATGTCCACCTCGACCGCGCGGGCGCCGTCGAGCCCGGACAGCGCGCGCAGCACCACCTCGTCATAGCCGACCGGCTGCAGCGCCGGGGTGATGGCACCGGTGGCCAGCCGGGAGGAGTCGAGCAGGTTGTCCACCAGCGCGTGCAGCCGGTCGGTGGATTCCTCGACGGTGGCCAGCAGCTCCTCGGAGTCGGCTGCCGACAACGTCAGCTCGGGGTCGCGCAGGCTGCCGATAGCGGCTTTGATCGAGGTCAACGGGGTGCGCAGATCATGGCCGACGGCGGACAGCAACGCGGTGCGCAGTGCCGCGGCGTGCGCCTGGCGCTGCGCCTGCGCGGCCTCGGCGGCCATCCGTTGCTGGCGCAGCGCGAGCAGCGCCTGGCCGGCGGCGGCTTCCAGAATCAGCTGATCAGCCGCGGTCACGGCGCGGCCGGCCAGGGCGAGCCGGACTCCGATATCACTGCCGGTCACAGTGATATCAGTATCGGCCTGCTCCGGGCGCAGGCACGGGTCCGGTCCGCTGGCGGCGGCCAGCTGCCACCGGCCGTCGTGGCGTTCCAGCAGGGCTACCGAGGTGAGCGCGAAGTTCTCCCGGATCTTGTCCAACAGCCTGGGCAGCGGGTCGGGATCGGTGAGCACGGTCCGGGCATAGGAGGCCAGCAGGGACGCTTCGGTGCGGGCCCGGGCGGCCTGCTCGGCTCGCCGGGCGGCGCGGTCGACCACCATCGCCACCAGCACCGCCACCAGCAGCATCAACACTAGCGTGATCACGTTGGCCCGGTCGGCGATGGTCAGCGTGTGCAGCGGCGGGGTGAGGAAGAAGTTCAGCAGCAACCCACCGAGCAGCGCGGCCAGCAGCGCCGGTCCCAGGCCACCGACCAGCGCCACGGTCACCACCGCGAGCAGGAACACCACCACGTCGGTGGACAGGCCGAACAGGTGCGCACCGCTCACCCCGATAGCGGTGGCCGCTGCCGGTAGCAGCACTGCGCCGGCCCCGCCCAGCCGCTTGCGCCAGGGCGGCAACGCACCCCGCGCGGCGGTCACCCGAACTCCGCTGCCGGCCTGTTCGTGGGTCACCAGGTGCACGTCGATGGACCCCGATCGCTGCACCACGGTGGCGCCGATGCCGGCCTTGAACAGCCGGGCCAGCCGGGAGCGCCGGGAGGTGCCCAGCACCAGCTGGGTGGCATTGACGCCGCGGGCGAAGTCCAGCAGCGCGGTGGGGATGTCGTCGCCGACCACGGTGTGGAAACTCGCACCCATCCCGTCGGCCAGCGCACGGCAGCGCGCCAGCACGGCCGGGTTCGCACCGGTCAGCCCGTCGCCGCGAAGGATGTGCACCACCAGCAGCTCGGCGCCGGCGCGGGCGGCGATCCGCCGGGCCCGGCGCACCAGCGTCTCGCTCTCCGGGCCGCCGGTGATGGCCACCACCACGCGTTCCCTGATCTCCCAGACATCGGTGACGTCCTGCTCGGTCCGGTAGCGATGCAGCACCACATCGACCTGATCGGCCAACCACAGCAGGGCCAGCTCGCGCAGCGCGGTCAGGTTGGCCGGGCGGAAGTAGTTGGCCAGCGCGGCGTCGGCTCTTTCCGAGCCGTAGATGTTGCCGTGCGCCATCCGGCGCAGCAGCGCCTCGGGGGTGATGTCGACCAGCTCGATCTGCTCGGCGCGGCGCACCACCCCGTCGGGCACCGTCTCGCGTTGGGCGACACCGGTGATCCGCTCGATCACGTCGTGCAGCGACTCGAGATGCTGGACATTCACCGTGGACAGCACGGTGATCCCGGCGGCGAGCAGCTCCTCGACGTCTTGCCACCGCTTGGCGTGGCGGGCACCGGGGGAGTTGGTGTGGGCCAGCTCGTCGACCACCACCACCGCCGGGTGACGTGCCAGCACCGCATCGACGTCCATCTCGGTGACTTCACTGGTCATCCGCCGGCGGGGCACGACCTCCAGGCCGTCGAGCAGCTCCTCGGTCTTGGGCCGGCCGTAGGTCTCGACGAACCCGACGACCACGTCGGTCCCTCGCTCGGCGCGCCGCCGGGCCTCGCTCAGGGCGGCGTAGGTCTTGCCGACCCCGGGCGCGGCACCCAGGTACAGGCGCAGGGCGCCACTCACGACGCCACCCCGAGCAGATACGGCACGTTGATCACGACCACCCCTGGGGTGAACAGCAGCCGCGCCTTGATACGCAGCGCACTCTGGTTGTGCAACAGGTTGTGCCACCAGCGCTTCGTGACGTACTCCGGGATGTATACCGCGATCACCGCGCGCGGTTCCTCCCGCCGCAGCCGCTGGAGGTATTCGGTCAGCGGCCTCAGCAGATCGCGGTAAGGCGCTTCCAGCACCTTGAGCGGCACCGGGATGCCATGCTGCTGCCAGGCGTCGGCCAGCTCGCGGGTCTCCTGCTCATCGGTGGCCATCGTGACCGCCTCCAGGACGTCCGGGCGATTGGCCCGAGCGAAGGCCAGCGCCCGCAACGCGGGCTTGTGCAGCCGGGAAACCAGCACCACAGCGTGCACGCTGGCCGGCAGCGTCGGCGGCGTCTGGTCCGGTGCCACCTCGGCGGTAACCCGGGCGTAGTACCGGTTGATGGCGCGCATCAGGAAGAACAGCACGATCATCGCGGCCACCGCGAGCCACGCACCGTGCTCGATCTTGGTGGCGAACACCACCACCAGCACGACCGCCGTGCACAGCGCGCCGACCAGGTTGATCACCTGCGACCGGCGGATCACCCGCCTGCTCGAGGCCGCGCCGGCGCCGGCGAGCTCACGGCTCCAGTGCCGGACCATGCCGAACTGGCTGAGGGTGAAGCTGGTGAACACCCCGATGATGTAGAGCTGGATCAGCTTGTCGATATTAGCGTCGAACCCGATGATCAAGGCGGCGGCGAAGGCCGCGAGCAGCAGGATGCCGTTGGAGAACACCAGCCGGTCGCCCCGGTTGTGCAGTTGCCGGGGCAGGTAGCGGTACTGGCCCAGGATGGACGCGAGCACCGGGAAGCCGTTGAACGCGGTGTTCGCGGCCAGCACGAGGATGCCCGCGGTGGCTGCCTGGTACAGGTAGAACAGCACCGAGCCGCCGCCGAAGACCGACGCGGCGATCTGTGAGATCACCGACGGGTTGCCGTCGGGATTCGCGCGGGCATGCAGAGCGACCGCGAGCACGGTGATCCCGCCGAACATCGTGATCGCGAGAACTCCCATCACGGTCAGGGTGATCGCGGCGTTGCGGCCTTTAGGTTTGCGAAACGCCGGAACTCCATTGCTGATCGCCTCGACCCCGGTCAGCGCGGTACACCCCGAGGAGAATGCCCGGAGCAGCAGGAACGCCGTGAACACCCCGCTAGCCGTGGCGGTCTGCGCCACCGGCGCCGCCGCGGTCTCGGCCGGCGGCAGACCGCCGCTCAGGCTCCGCACGGCCGCAACGGTGAACATCAGGAATGTCAAACCGATGAACGAATAGGTGGGCACTGCGAACGCCCGCCCCGATTCCTTGGTCCCGCGCAGGTTTGCCAGCGCGAGCACCACCACGAACGCCACCGACAGCGCCACCGCGTGCGGCACCAACGACCGGACCGCTGAGGTGATGGCCACTACCCCGGACACGATCGACACCGCCACCGTCATCACGTAGTCGACCAGCAGTGCGCTGGCCGCGACCAGCGACGCGGTTTCGCCGAGGTTTTCCCTGCTGACCACGAACGCGCCGCCACCGTCGGGGTAGGCGTAGCAGGTCTGGCGGTAGGAGGCGACCACGACTACCAAAAGCACCACCACGGCCAGCGCCACCCACGGGGTGAGTGTCAAGGCCGCCAGCCCACCGGCGGCGAGCACCAGCACGATCTGTTCAGTGGCGTAAGCGACCGAGGAGAACGGGTCGCTGCAGAACACCGGTAGTGCCAGCCACTTCGGTAGCAGCGTCTCGCCCAGTCGCGCGCTGCGCCGCGGCCGGCCCACCAGCAGTCGCTTGAGCACATCCCCGAGCCTGACAGCCCGGCGCTGCCCCAGCACCGATCTTGACGCATTCTTAGCGCCCCGGAACTAGCGATGAACTCGGTGGCCCCGAACCAGCAGTCAGCGAACTAGGGTCACGGTGAGGCGCTGGATGTGGTGACTGGAGGTCCGTGATGGTCGTCGGGTTGCTCTGGATGGCGGGCATACTGATCGCGATGGGGTGGTTTGCCATCGGCTGGATCGCCCGCGGTCAGGAGAACCGGAAGTACGCTGAAAGCCGTCTGAAGTATCTCGCCGATCAGGCAATCGATGATC